>NZ_JBVISJ010000013.1:0-250508 GCF_055575575.1 Streptomyces sp. NPDC034049 | reverse complement strand
TCGAGTGCGGGATCAACCGCCTCAGGCGCCACCGGGCCGTCGCCACTCGTTACGACAAACTCGCCCTCCGCTTCGAAGCGACCGTGCTGGTCGCAACCATCAACGAAGAGCTGTGACCAGCACTTTCACAACAGACCCCAGGCCCGCGCCCGGCCGGTCACCGGTCCGTCGGGTCCGGCTTCCACTCCTGGGCGAGGAGTCCCAGCACCACCTCGTCCAGGTACTCGCCCATCACCCAGGCATGGGCGCGCAGCACGCCCTCACGGACGAAGCCGTTGCGCTCGGCGGCGCCCAGCATCGCGGCGTTGTCCGCCAGTGTCTCGATCTGCAGCCGGTGCAGGCCGCGGACGACGAAGCCGTAGTGGCACAGGACCGCGACGACGTCCGTGCCGTAGCCCTTGCCGCGGGAGGCAGGCAGCAGCCCCAGCCCGATGTGCGCGATCCGGTTGTGGGTGTCGATGCCCCAGAGCGCCGCGGTACCGACCAGCGTCCCGCCCTCCGACTCCACCACGGAGAACGGGACGCGGTCCTGCGCCGAGTCGTCCACCAGGAGCCGCGAGTCCTTCGAGGCGGGGCCCATCGGACGCCACGGTCCGCCCTCGGCCCGCGAGGCGTTGACCACGTCGTTGTACAGCTCGGCCCGCAGAGTCGGGATGTCTTCCTCGTGCCGGGCCCTCAGCCCGACCTTGGCACCTCTCAGCATGCGAGGTTCCTATACGCCCGAACGGACCGACGGCAATCGAATAAACGATCACCAAGGTCGGCGGGCGGAGCGGCGGGCGGGCCGTGGGCACCGGCCCGGCGCACGGGCGGGAGCCCGGCTGGGTAGGCTTTCGACGGGCCGCTCGACGGTGTGGGCCCGGTCGCCGTGCCAACCGGTCCGGTGTGCCGCTCGACCAAGAGAGACGAGATGTCCCCGACGATTCGCAGGGCTGTCATCCCCGCCGCCGGCCTCGGTTCCCGTCTGCTGCCCCTCACCAAGGCGATCCCGAAGGAGATGCTGCCGGTCGGCGACAAGCCGGTCGTCGAGCACACCGTGCGGGAGCTGGTGAACTCGGGCATCACCGACATCACCATCGTCGTCTCCGGCGGCAAGAGCCTCATCCAGGACCACTTCCGGCCCAACCCCGCCCTCGTCGAGCAGCTCCGCGAGGACGGCAAGACGGCCTACGCGGACGCGGTCGAGGAGGTCGCGGAGTTGGCCCGGCAGGGCCACATCACCTATCTCGACCAGTACGGCCCGTACGGCAACGGCACCCCGGTGCTGAACGCCGCCCGCGCCTTCGGCGACGAGCCGGTGCTGGTGCTCTGGCCCGACGACGTCTTCGTGGCCGAGGTCCCCCGCGCCCAGCAGCTGATCCGCGCCTACGAGCAGACCGGCTGCCCGGTGCTGGCCCTCCTCCCGATGGACCCCACCGAGTCCCAGCGCTACGGCGTCCCCATCGTCAAGGAGGACCTCGGCGACGGCCAGCTGCGCATCACCGGCCTGGTGGAGAAGCCCGAGCCCGCGGCCGCGCCCTCGGCGTACGCGGCCATCGGCGGTTATGTCGTCACCCCCGGCATCATCGACGAGCTGCGCGAGCAGACCCGCCGCTGGTACGAGCACCGGACGGGCGAGGTCTATCTGACCGACGCCATCAACGCCTACGCCGCGACCCGCGCGGTGTACGGGCAGGTCATCAAGGGCCGCTGGTACGACACCGGCAACCCGGCCGACTACCTGGTCGCCCAGATGGCCTTCGCCCTCGCCCACCCGCAGTACGGCCCCGTCCTGCGCGGACTGGTGAACGGCCTGGACGCCCCCGAGAGCTGACGGGGCGGCGGGCTGCCACATCTCTTGCAAAGGTCCGGACCAACTGCTAATTCCCCTTCTGTTAGGAAAGTTTCCTACCAGTTGGCAGGAGTCCCCCATGAGACCGGCACGATCCGTTCTGCTCGTCGCCGCGCTGCTGCTCTTCGGCCTCGTCCTCACCCCCGCGTCCGCGCGGTCCGGTCCCACCACGCCCCCCACCACGTCTGCGGCCCCGTCCGCCACGACCCCTGTCGCCGCCAACGGACAGCTCAGGGTGTGCGGCACCAAGCTCTGCAACCAGCGAGGAAAAACGATCCAGCTCCGTGGGATGAGCACGCACGGGCTCCAGTGGTACAGCCAGTGCGTCACCGGCGGCTCGCTCGACGCCCTCGCCACCGACTGGCGAGCGGACGTCCTGCGCATCTCCATGTACATCCAGGAGGACGGCTACGAGACCGATCCGCGCCGGTTCACCGACCTGGTCCACTCGGCCGTCGAGCAGGCCACGGCCCGTGGCATGTACGCCATCGTCGACTGGCACATGCTCGACCCGGGCGACCCGCACCACAACCTCGCCCGCGCCAAGACCTTCTTCTCCGAGATCGCCCAGCGCCACCGCGACAAGAACAACCTGCTGTACGAGATCGCGAACGAGCCGAGCGGCGTGAGCTGGTCCCGCGTGAAGAGCTACGCCGAGCAGCTCATCCCCGTCATCCGGGCCAAGGACCCGGACACCCCGATCCTGGTCGGCACCCGCGCCTGGTCCTCGCTCGGTGTGTCGGACGGGGCGGACGAGTCCGAGATCGTCGCCGACCCGGTGAACGCGGCCAACATCATGTACACGTTCCACTTCTACGCGTACTCGCACCGGGACGAGTACCTGCGGACCCTCTCCCGCGCGGCCGACCGGATACCGGTCTTCGTCACCGAGTTCGGCACCCAGAACTACGCGGGTGAGGGCGCGAACGACTTCGCCATGTCGCAGCGCTATCTCGATCTCCTGGCGGCCAAGAAGATCAGCTGGGTCAACTGGAACTTCTCCGACGACCACCGCAGCGGTGCCGTCTTCAAGCAGGGCACCTGCGCCGGCAACGGCCCGTGGGCCGGCACGTCCTCCCTCAAGCCCGCGGGCGTCTGGATCCGCGAGCGCGTCAGGACACCGGACGACTTCTGACCGCCGACCGACGCCACGACGGGAGCCGCACCCGGGTCCCTGCGCGCGCCGCACGCCGGGCGCCGCACACCGGCCCCGGCGGCTTCCGTCGTGTCGGCACGAGAAGGAAGACCGGACGAGGGGGCGTCGGGTCCGACGAGGGAACGTCGGGTCCGACGAGGGAACGTCGGGTCCGACGAGGGAACGTCGGGTCCGACGAGGGAGCGTCGGGCCCTCAGTCCGCCTCTTCGACCAGGCGCCGGACGCCGGCCTTGTCCAGCTTTCCGGAGGCGTTCCTCGGGACGCCCGGTACGACGGTCAGGCGCGTGGGCAGCTTGTACCGGGCCAGCCGGCCCGCCGCGTAGGCGTGGACGGTTTCCAGGGTGATCTCCGACGTGCCGTCCAGGCTCATGACGGCCTGCACGGTCTCGCCCCACTCCTCGTCGGGGATGCCGACGACGGCGACGTCCACGACACCCGGCATGGCGGCGAGGACCCGCTCGACCTCGGCGGGATAGACGTTCTCGCCGCCGCTGATGATCATGTCCTTGAGCCGGTCGACGATGTGGAGACAGCCGTCCTCGTCCAGATGGCCGACATCGCCCGAGTGGAACCAGCCCTCGTCGTCGAAGGCGACGCGGGTGGCGCCGGGGTCGTTCCAGTAGCCGGCGGTGACGTTGGGGCCGCGCACGACGACCTCGCCCGGTTCCCCAGGGCCGAGCGGGGCGTTGGTGACCACGTCGACGACCCGGACCTCGGTGAACGGCATGGCGATGCCCGCGGAACCGATCTTCTCCAGGGTGCGCTCCACCGGCAGGTGCGTGGCGAACGGCGCGGTCTCGGTCAGGCCCCAGGCCTGCTGGAGCAGGACGCCGTGCCGGGCGTAGAGCTCGATGAGCGAGGGCGGCACCGGCGCGCCCGCGACCACGACCGACCGCAGACGGCTCAGGTCCCGGTCGAACATCCCGGGTTGTCTCGCCATGGCGGCGAACATCTGGGGGACCCCGAACATGGAGTTGACCCGGTGGGTGACCAGGTCGTCGAGGCACCGCCCCGGGTCGAACCCCCGGCTGACGACCACCGTGCCCCCGCGCACCAGGGTCCGGAGCACGAAGCTGTTCAGGGTGCCGATGTGGAACAGCGGGGCGACGGCATAGGTGACGTCGCCGCGGCGGGTGTCGAGCCGGAGATCCACGTTCACCCCGTTCCACCAGACGTTCCCGTGGGTGAGGAGGACGCCCTTGGGCGTCCCGGTGGTGCCCGAGGTGAACATCAGGATCGCCGGGTCGTCGGCGGTCTTCGCGACCACGGAGGCCGTGGGCGGGGCGTCCGCGAGGAGGGGCGCCCAGGGCTCCCAGCCGGGCGCGCCCCCGGTCGGCGCCTCGGGGTCGTCGTCCACCAGGAGGAACCGGGTGAGAGCGGTCCGGTCACGGATCTCGTCGACGCCGGCCCGGTGCCCCTCCTCGCAGACGAGGGCGGTGGCGCCGCTGCGCACGAGGACGGCCTCCAACTCGGCCTTCTCCAGACGGAAGTTGACCGGGACGAAGACGGCCCCCAGCCGGTGGGCGGCCAGCAGGACGACGAGGAAGGAACTGCTGTTGAGGCCGAGGTGGGCGACCCGGTCCCCGTCGCCGACCCCGCCGCGGGCCAGGACGGTGGCCAGGCGGGCGGCCCGGTCGTCGAGTTCGGCGTAGGTGAGGTCACCGCCCGGATAGCGGATGACGACGGAGGCGCCCTGGTGGCGGGCGTTGCGCGCGACGGCGGCGGCCGGGTTGAGGTCGACCCGCAGGCCCGAGTTGCGGGGGTGCGGGGTCGTCGCTTCAGGGGTGGTCACGAGCGGCTCCTCGTCAGGCGTCGGCCCGCCGAACGCTACGCCGTCGACCGGGGCCACGGGCCGAAACCGGAGGCGAGTCCGTGCCGAATTCGCGCATCAGGGCCCTTGCCGACGTGTCGGACGAGCCCGCGGGAAGCGACGGAATGGCAACAGGTCCGGAAGAGGCTCGCATGTCGTCCGTGACCCGCCCTATACCGGATGCGTACGATGCCGAGCTTGCCAACACTTGGCATGCACGCGCAATGCTGCGGAAACGGGGGCGACGTGAGCCTTGAGTACCGACTGCTCGGCCCGGTCGAGGTCTGGACCGGCGGCCGCCGCATCCCGCTCGGCGGGCCGAAACCCCGCGCGCTGCTGGCCGCGTTGCTGCTGCGACCGGGGCGGGTGGTCTCCGCCGGAGCGCTGATCGACACGGTCTGGGGCGACGAGCCGCCGGACTCCGCACGCGCCCTCGTCCAGACGTACGTCTCCGGACTGCGGCGCGCGCTGCCGACCGGAGCCGAGGGGATCGAGACCCGCCCGCCCGGCTATCTGCTGCGGGTGGACGGCGACCGGGACCGGCTCGACCTGCGGGACTTCGAGCGGCTCACGGCGGCGGGGCGCGACCGGGCGGCCACCGGCGATCATCCGGGTGCCTCCGAACTCCTGGGTCAGGCACTGGAGTTGTGGCGTGGGTCGGCGCTCGGCGGAGTGGGGCGAGCGTTACGTGTCGAGGCCGAGCGGTTGGAGGAGGCGCGGCAGGCCGCCCTGGAGGACCGGATATCCGCCGACCTCGCCTCCCCCGGCCACGAACAGCACCTGGTCGCCGAGCTGACGGCGCTGGTCGGCACGCACCCCACACGCGAACGGCTGCGCGGGCATCTGATGCTCACGCTCTACCGGCTGGGCCGGCAGGCCGACGCGCTCGCCGCGTACGCGGAGGGACGCGCCGTGCTCGCCGACGAACTGGGCATCGACCCGGGCCCGGGGTTACGCCGGCTGCACGAGGCGATCCTGCGGTCCGACCCGGGACTGATGCCGCCCACCGCCCCGGCGCAGGGCCGGCCCCACCGGACGGACACACCGCGCCACCCGGCTCGCCCCGACGGAGAGGACCGCACACGCCGTCCGCGTTCGGCGGGCCGCCAGGACTCCGCACGACACACCGAGACCACCGATCACGACGGAGCGGCTTCACCCGACCGCCCCGGGTCGGCCCAGCACACCGACGGCTCCCACCGTGAGGCCGGCCCCACCGTCCACCCGGCTCCGGACCGGTCCGGTGCTCTCGTGCGTGCCGCCCTCCTGCCACCCGCCATCGGTGACTTCACCGGCCGGGAGGGGCAACTCGACGACATGTCCGCCCTGTTGACCGGGCCACGGGAGGCGATGCCGGTCGCGGTCGTCTCCGGGCCCGGTGGCGTCGGGAAGTCCGCGTTCGCCGTACAGGTCGCGCACCGGGTCGCCGCCGACTACCCCGACGGCCAGCTCTACGCCGAGCTGCACGGCTTCAGCGATCCGGTGCCGCCCGCCGAGGTGCTGGCCCGGCTGCTGCGCGCGCTGGGCACCGAGCCGCCCGAGGACCCGGCCGAACGCGGGGACCTGTTCCGCAGTCTGCTCGCCCGCCGCCGGGTGCTGCTGGTCCTCGACGACGCGGGCAGCGAGGCGCAGGTGCGCCCCCTGCTGCCCGGCAGTGCGAGCTGCGGCGTGCTGATCACCTCGCGCGCCCGACTGGCGGGCCTCGACGGCGCGGCCCGTACCGGACTCGACGTGCTGGACGACGAGTTGGGCTGCGAGCTGCTCGCCAGGATCGCCGGGAGCGACCACGTCCGCAGCGACACCGACGCGGCACGCCGGATCGTCGCCCTCTGCGGCGGACTGCCCCTGGCCCTGCGCATCGCCGGGGCCCGCCTCGCCACCCGCCGCCACTGGACGCCTCGTATGCTCGCCGACCGGCTCGCCGACGAGCGCCGCCGCCTCGACGAACTCACCGTCGGCGACCTGGAGGTGCGCACCGGTCTCGGGCTCAGCTACGACGCGCTCGATCCCCTCGGCCGTACCGCCCTGCGTCGGCTCGGTCTGCTCGGCGCGCCCGACGTGGCCGCCTGGACGGTGGCCGCGCTGCTGGACCTGCCGGACGCCGAGGACGCCGAGAACGTCGTGGACCGGCTCATCGACGCGCAGTTGCTGCACTTCACCGGCGTCGACCGGGCCGGGCAGTCGCGTTTCGGGCTGCACGACCTGGTGCGGGTGTACGCGGCCGAGCGGGCCGAGGCGGAGGAGCCGCGTGCCGAACGGGCCGCCGCCCTCGGGCGTGCGCTGGGCGCCTGGCTGTGGCTCACCGCACGGGCGACGGCCGCGGGTCCCTCCGGGGAGGTGGTGCTCCAGGACCCGAGCACGCTGTGGCCGGTCGGCGAACGGGCCGCCGAGCAGGTGCTGGCCGACCCGGCCGCGTGGTTCGCCTCGGAGGCCGGGGCGATCGCCGCCGCCGTCGAGCGGGCCGCCGCCATGGACCTGCACGCCCTCGCCCGCGAGGCCGCGGTGACCCTCTGTTCGTCCGCCTACATCGTCAACAACCGCTTCGACTCGTGGTCGCGCACCCATGAGGCCGCGCTGGCCGCCGTACGTCGCGCGGAGGACCGCGCCGGGGAGGCCCTGCTGCTCATCGGGCTCGGCCAACTCCGTTACGAGCAGGATGACTTCACCGAGTCCGTGGACCACTACCGGCAGGCCGTCCGGTTGTGCGCCGAGCTCGGCGACACCCGGGGACACGCGGCGGCCCTCGCCGGACTGGGCGGCACCTACCGCGAACAGGGCCGGCTGCGGGACTCCGCGCGCGAACTCAGCCGCGCCATCGACGACTTCAGACGGCTCGACGACACCGCCGGGCTCGGTCTGGCCTGCCGTCTCGCCGGGTCGGTCCATCTCGAACTCGGCGAGTACACGGCCGCCCGTGCCCTCGTCGACGAGTCCCTGGCGGCCTACCGCCGTCTCGGCAGCCGGCGCGGCGAGGCGCTCGCGCTGCGGACGTACGGGCTGCTGCACCGCGCGCTCGGCGAGTACGAGGCGGCCGAGGAGCTCTCCGGCCGGGCCCTGGCGATCCTCCAGCGGTTCGGCGACCGTCTGATGAGCGCGTACGCCGCGCAGGCGCGCGCGAAGGCACGTCTGCGGCTCGGGCGCACCCGGGAGGCGGCGGCGGACCTGGCCGGACTGCTCGACGTGTGCCGGGCGTACGGCGACCGGTGGGGTGAGGCGCTCGTCCGGCGCACCCTCGGTGAATGCGCCTTGGCCGACGGGCGGCTTTCCGAGGCTGAGGCCCATCTCACCGAGTCCGTCGCGCTCTGGGACATCCTCCGGCTTCCGCTGCCCCGGGCCCGTACCCTGCGCTCCCTCGCGGAGCTGCGGGACCGCCTCGGCGACGGGAAGGGGGCCGACGCCCTGCGGGAGGAGGCCGCGGAGGTGTTCACCGCGTACGAGGTGCACGAGGCGCGGGAGCCGCTTCAAGAAGGGCCCGCGAGGACGTCAAGAAGACCTGAAGGGAAGTTGTAGAAGGCCCCGCGAAGCTTCTTGGTGTCGGAGGGGAACGGGAGCCACCCGGACTCCCCCGGCGCCAACGGGGATTCCACGGGGAAAGGACTTCCGATGTCCAGCACGAGCAAGCTCCACACCACCGAACTCGACACCACCGGGACCGACACCGTCGCGCCCGGCAGGGCCGGCAGGCCCGCGCGGCGCGCCGCCGCTCTGCTGCTGATCTCGGCCCTCGCGGGCGGAGCGCTCACCGCGGAGGCGGCCTCGGCCGCGACGGCGTCACCGCGGTCGTCCTCCGCCGCCGCGGCGGCCTCGCTCCAGACGGCCATCAAGGCCAAGGCACAGCAGCAGGTGAAGCTGTCGCCGCGCAACCGCGAGATGACCGGCAACTGCAACTACTACAGCGCTGTCGCCACCGCCCCGAAGAGCGGGTCGGTCGGCAAGTGCAAGAAGGTCGGCGGGCTGCAGTGGCGCACCAACAACTGGTGCGCCGACTTCGTCCGCTACGTCTGGAAGAACTCCGGCGCCCGGCAGAAGGGCACCGACGCCTTCGCCGGTTCCTTCTACCGGGCCCGCAAGTCCATCGGCACCTGGCACGCCCGGGGCTCCTACGTCCCGAAGGTCGGGGACGCGGTGCTCTACGACTGGGACGGCGGCACGCCGAGCCTCGGGAACAACGGTTGGGACGTCGACCACATCGGCATCGTCATCGGCTACAACCCCAAGACCAAGGCGCTGACGACCATCGAGGGGAACACCACCAAGAACGGCAAGGGCGGCACCGAGGGCGTCTACCAGCGCACCCGGTACAACACCAAGGCCGGTGACGTCGTCGGCTACGTGACGCCCAAGAAGTAGCCGGCGTCGCGCCACGAGAGCCACACCCACGGGGGAGCCCCCGGGGCGGTCGTCGGACCGGTCCCGGGGGCGTCTCGGCGCGCCGCGCCACCTCCCACAGGACCGAGATGTCGGAGATCATCCTCATGAGCGACCCCCGCGTGGCCGATGTCCCGGTGCACGAGTCCCATGAACCCCTGGTGGACATGCGGGAGTTGTCGTTCCTCCGGGTCGACGCCCGGCTCGCCGATCCGGCGGGGTCATACGCCCTGCTGCGTGAGGGGGTCGCGTGGCGGCTGGCCCGCGCCGCCCGGCTGCTGCCCGAGGGACTGTGCCTGCTGGTCACGGAGGGCTACCGCCCGCTCGCCCCGCAACAGCGGTACGTCGACCGGTGCGCGGCCGGGCTGGACCCGCATGTCACGGGCGCCGCCGTCGATGTGACGCTGTGCTCGGCCGCGGGTGACGAACTCGACCTCGGCACCGCGGTGAACGCGACCCCGGAGGAGAGCGACGGCGCCTGCCGCACGGCCGCCGCGAACATCACCGCCGCCGCCCGCCGCAACCGCCGTACCCTGTCCGCCGCCCTGAGCACGGCCGGTCTCACCAACCACCCCTCGCAGTGGTGGCACTGGTCCTACGGCGACCGGTACTGGGCCCTGAACACCGGGGCGCCGGCGGCCCGCTACGGCCCGGCCGGCGCCTGAGCCGGACCGGGCAGGTCGCCGGGGCAGGCCGGTGCCCGGCTCGGGCCGGTGCGCGCCTGCTCAGCCCCGGGGCGGTTTCAGGCTCACGGGTGTGGGGCCGTCGGGGCGGACGGTGATGCCGTGGACGGCCTTCGGGGGGTCCGAGTGGAAGACCGGGAGATGGGCCGGCAGCAGGTGTTCGAGAAGGACGGTCGACTCACGCAGCGCGAACTGGAGGCCGAGACAGGCGCGGGGACCGATGCCGAAGGGGAAGTAGGCGCCCGGGTGGGTGGGGCGGCCGCCCGGGGAGGTGAAGCGCCGGGGGTCGAAGCGTTCGGGGTCGGGCCACAGGTCGGGATCGCGATGGGTGAGGTAGGGGCAGACCAGGAGGTCGGAGCCCGCCTCGACGGTGTGACCGCCGAGGACGTCGTCCTCGGCGGCGTGCCGGGCCAGGATCCAGGCGGACGGGTAGAGGCGGAGCGTCTCGTGGACGAGGGCCTGGACGGCCTGTCGGCGCTGCGTGGAGCCCTCGTCGCCGGCGGCGAGCGCCTGTGCGCGGGCTTCCGGGTGCCGGTCGAGGAGCAGGTGGAGCCAGGTCAGGGTGGTGGCGGTGGTCTCGTGTCCGGCCGCCAGCAGGGTGACGAACTCGTCGCGGATCAGCCGGTCGGTGTACTCGGGGTGCTCGGCGGAGGCCTCGGTCAGCACATGCAGCAGTCCCGGACCGTGCGGACCCGCCGCACCGCCGCGGGCGGCGTCGATGGCGCGCCGGGCGACCGCGTCGATGCGGGCGAGTTCGGCGGCGATGGCGTCCCGGGCCTCGTCGGCGTCGGCGGGCAGGGCCGGCAGGGCGGCCCCCACGGCCTCCACGGCCGCCAGTTCGCGCTCGGTCTCGTCGTCGAGGGCGTGGCCGGTGAGGGAGCGCCAGATGGTGTCCAGGGCGAAGCGGCGCATCTCCTGGCCGAGGTCGAAGGTCTCGCCGGTGCGGGCGTACGCGTCCCAGCGTGCCGCGGTGGTGCGGGCGGCGGCGGTGATCCGCTGTTCGTAGCGGCGCATCCCGGTGCCGGTGAACTGGGACTGCAGCGTCCGGCGTTGCCGCTTCCATGCCGCGCCGTCGGCGGCCAGGAGACCGTCGCCGATCAGCAGGCGGGCACGGTGCGAGCGTTTGACGTAGCGCTCCGGCCGCACGACGAGGACCTCGCGGACCGCCTGCGGGTCGGTGACGAGGACGGTGGGCTTCGGCCCGAGGCGGAACGCCGCGACCCCGCCGAGCCGTTCGCGGACCTGCGTCAGCAGATCGATCAGCTCGGGACCGGCTTCGGTGTCCATCTGTCTTCCCCCTGATCCACTGATCCATCGATCCCCTGAAGGGCGCAGCACGGACTGTACGGGAACGCGCACCATCGGTGACAGTCGGTCAGCGGCCGCGTCCGCCATGGCGGGCCTCTCGCGCGACCCCGTCGCGATCGTGAACTACATCGCATCCCCGGGGTTCAGGTTGCGGGCGGGGGTGGTGGACATGTTCGGATGAGTCGATGCGCTCCCCCCACCGCACAGATCCGCATCAGTTCTCCGACGATCGTCCCGCCGCCCTGCGCGACCCCTACGAGGAACTCGGCACCCTCGACGACGGGCCACTCGAAGTGACGTCCCTGGAGGAGTTCTTCGACGAGGACACCACCGGACGCGGCGAGGAGGAGGAGCAGGAGCCGGAGTGGACTCCACCGGTGCACCGGCGGGGCGGACGGCGGCGCAGGGGACGGTTCGCCGGGCTCCCGCTGGCGGCGAAGGCGGTCGTGGGACTGGTGGTTCTCGCCGCGTTCGCCGGCCTCGCGGACCGGTGGGCGGTGCTGTACGCGGAACACAGGGCGGCCGACGCCCTGGAGGACCGGCTGGACCTGGCCGCGGCGCCCGAGGTGGAGATCGGCGGTTTCCCCTTCCTCACCCAACTCGCCGACCGGCGGCTGGACTCGGTACGGCTGACCGTGCCGGACGTGGCGGCCGACCGGGTGTCGCTGGCGAAGGTGTCGGCGACGGCCCATGACATACGGCTGGACGCCGAGGGGCTGACGTCCGTGCGCGGCGCGCGGGTGCCGCGACTCGACGGTGACGTGCTGCTGTCGTTCGCCGATCTCAACCGCGAACTCGGCGCCTCCCAGGTGACGTTCACCGGCGAGGGCCGTGACCGGGTCCGGGCCCGTGGCACCCTGCCGGTCGCCGGGCGGGATCTGCGGCTGCGCGCCGAGGCCACGATCCGGCGGCAGGGCGAGCGGGGCATCGCCACGGAGATCGGCGGCATGCGCCTGGACATCGGGGACCTGGCCACGTACCGCCCCGGCACGCGCGCCTCGGACGGACTGCATCTGACGCCGAAGGCCTCCGCCGACCTCGCCCGGGAGACCCGCAGGGCGAAGGCGCTGCTGTCGGTGCCGGCGATCGTCAGGCGGCTCGGCATGTCGGACGCCACCGCCCGCGAGGCCCTGGCCGACGAGGGCAAACTCGCCGAGCTGACCGGATCCCCGAACTTCGCGCGCCAGGCCAGGGGGCTCAACCTCATCGACCTGGCCCTGGACAACCCCGCCGTCCTGCGCGATCTGGGCCTCGACGCCGACCTCCTCGACGCCCTGTCCCGGCTCACCCGGCCGGTGCTCGCCGACCGGCTCTCCCTCTCCTTCGAACTGCCGGAACCCGAGCGCGGACATGTGCGGCTGCGCGACGTTCGCGTGGAGGAGGACGGCATCCGGGTCCGGCTCACGGGCTCCCAACTGGCCTTCGGCAGCCAGTGATTCTGTGTTCTTGATGAAATTTGGTGTGCAGATGTGTTGACCTCTGTTCGAGATCTCTTCTACGTTGCGGGAGCCACAGAGCCGCCGACCTGCACAGCCGGGTTTCGCGGACGCAACTGTCAGAAAGGGATCTGGTGCCACGAAAGAACCATCGCGGGACAGCCTGCCTCGCGGCATCGCTGGCCGGCGTCACGGCATTCGGCGGAGTCCTCGCCTCCCCCGCGTCCGCCGCTCCCGCAGCCGCCGCCCGCCACGCCTCGCCGCCGCCGGTCAGTGCATTCCGCGGAGTCAACTGGGCCGACCCGCGCGACAACTACGCCGACGACGCGGTCGTGCCCTCGGGGCTGTCCACCACCGACGACTACGCCACGACGTACGCCAAGTCCCGGGCGATCGTCGGCGGGTTCGCCGAGCTGGGCGCCAACACGGTCCGCCTGCCGGTGAACCCCACCTCCGTGAACGGCCCGTTCTGGAAGTCGTACCGGGCCGCGATCGACGCCGCCACCGCCAAGGGCTTCAAGGTCATCCTGGGCTACTGGGAGGCCGACAACGCCAAGGACGGCAAGATCGACGACCAGGCCTCCTGGGACCGGATGTGGGCGCGCATCACCTCCGCGTACGGCCGCAACGGCAAGGTGTACTTCGAGCCGATGAACGAGCCGTTCGGCTACACCTCGCAGGAATGGCGCGACGTGGCCGCCCGCTGGCTGGGCAAGCACCGCTCCGTCCCCCGCGACCGGGTTCTCATCGGCGGCTACAAGTACAGCGAGGACGTCAAGCCGGTCTGCGCCGACAAGCGGCTCGACGGCACCCGGATCGCCCTGCACAACTACGGCTTCTGGCACACCGACTGGACCAGCGTCGACCAGTGGAAGGCCGACTTCAAGGAGCGCATCGGCACCTGTGCCTCGCGCACGATCCTCGACGAGTTCGGCGCCTCCATGACGACCGGCCTGGACTACAACGGCCCGGTCAACGGCTCCAACGAGGTCGCCTACATCCAGGCCGCGACCGACGTCATCCGGGAGCTGGGCCTGGGCTCGGTCTACTGGCCGGGTCTGCGCAACGGTGACACCTACTCCCTCACCACCCTCCAGGGCACGGGCACCCGCCTGAGCCTGAAGGTAAACAACCAGAGCGGCCTCGACCGGCTGCACTGGGCGTGGAAGCAGAAGTAGGGCACCACGCACGACAGGCCGGGGAGCCGCCCGACATCGATGTCGGGCGGCTCCCTCGCCATGTGCACCGTCGGACGGACCGCATCTACGATCGGCGCATGAGCGTGTGGAGACGGAGTCTGGACGCGGCGGGCGTCCGGGAGCCGGGGTTGCGGAAGGACTACGGCGAACAGCGGGACCTGGTGGCGCGTGCCCGGCGCACCTCGTACCTCGCGGCCCGGCTGCTGCTGCCCCGGCGGTTGTTGCCCCATGCCGTGGCGGCGACGGCGGTGATGCACCACGGGGACGACCTGCTGGACACCGGCCCGAAGCCGCAGCGGATCGCGGCGTGGGCGTCGTGGGAGCGGCGGGTGCGCGAGGGGCTGGACTCCGGGACGAGCGACGACCCGCTGATCCGGACGCTGCTGCACACCGCGCAGGCGTA
The DNA here is from genome assembly GCF_055575575.1 of Streptomyces sp. NPDC034049. Taxonomy (NCBI): domain Bacteria; kingdom Bacillati; phylum Actinomycetota; class Actinomycetes; order Kitasatosporales; family Streptomycetaceae; genus Streptomyces; species Streptomyces sp. NPDC034049. The sequence goes on along the minus strand of NZ_JBVISJ010000013.1, from coordinate 236,314 downwards.
CCCGCGGCTGCGGGCGACGGTCGAGGAGTATCTGTCCACCGCCACCACCGATCTGGAGTTCACCGGCTTCGCCACCGAGGCCGACTACCAGGCCTATGTGGACGCCTATTCGCTGCCCGCGTTCATGCTGGTCGCCTCGCTGCTGGGCCCGGAGTCCGACGACGACGGAGGGTTCCGGGCGGCGTGCCGGACGCTGATGGAGGGCAGTCAGCGGCTGGACTTCGTCAACGACCTGGCCGAGGACCTGCCGGAAGGCCGGCTGGGCATCCCGGCCGAGACGCTGGCGCGCTTCTCGGTGACGGCCGAGGACCTCGCGGCGGGCCGGGAGTCGGCGGGCGTACGGGAGTTGGTGGAGGACCAGGTCGAGGCGGCCCGCGTCCGCCTGCGAGCCGCCCGCGACCTGCCCGTCCTCGGGGAGGGTCCCGGCGGGGTGCTCCTGGACTCGGTCGTCGGGATCGAGCTGCTGACCGCGGACGCGGCGTACGCCCGTGGCGCCCGTCTGCTGCGCGGTCCCGTGTCCCCGCCGATGCCGGGCACCCTGCGCGTGCTGCTGCGCGGTCGCCGTCGGACACGCGAGAGGCACGGCAGCCGCACAGCGGTCGTCCGCCCGGTGGACACCGGGGGATGACATGCCGCTGGTACCCCGGGTACCAGCAAGCGGCCGAAGTGTCCCCCACGGTCCCAGGGGCGCGGTCACCGGCAGCGGACGGTCCTCACCGATCCGCTGTCGTACGGCCGAGGTAGGTCACCGGGCCGGGATCCGGTACCTCGATCTCGTGGAAGCCCAGGCGGTCGTAGAAGGCGCGGGCCGGTGTGTTGGTGGTGAGCATGGAGAGGTGGACGGCCGGGACGCCTCGGGTGCGCAGGGCGTGCAGGAAGGTGCGCATGAGGTCCCGGCCGTGGCCCCGGCCCTGCCGGTCGGGGAGCAGGTCGATGTGCAAGTGGGCGGGATAGGGGGCGAGTTCGGGCAGGACCATGCGCTCGGGGTGGTGCAGCAGCCGGACGATCTCCGCGTCGGGCGTGGTCGCCGGGCCGACCGGCGGCGGGAAGCGCTCGCTGACCCGGGGCAACCATCGCGTACGGAAGGCCTCGACGAACGCGGGAGTGTCCGCGGTGCCGAGGATGTAGCCGACCGCCCGCCCGCGGCCGTCGTCCAGCACGAAGGCCAGCTCCGGCTCCAGCGCGGTGTACGGGGTGGCGAAGGTCGCCGGGAAGACGTCGGGGTCCGTGTAGTGGGGACGGCTGTCGCCACCGTTGTGAGCGGTACGGACGCAGATGTCGTGGACGGCGTCGAGGTCCTCGGGCCGGTACGGGCGGACCGCGGGAGGCGGGGTCATCGCGGCATCCTGTCAGGCCGTCGCGGCGCCGAACCAGAGGGCGAGCGCCTCACGCAGTTCCCGCCGGTCCTCGCCGGCCCATGCGACGTGGCCGTCGGGCCGCAGGAGGACCGCGGACACGTCCAGCTCCTCGGTGGTGTCGACCACATGGTCGACCCGGTCCGCCCAGCCCTCCACCGAGAGCGCGCCGCTCCCGTCGAGCAGCAGGCCGCGGCCCTCGTGCATCAGCTCGTACAGGCGCCCTCGCTTCAGCCGCAGGTCCCGCATCCGGCGGCCGAGCAGGTCGTGACCGTCGCCGAGGTCGTAGCGGACGTCGACCCCGGTGATCATCCCGGTCACGTACCGGTTGACCTCCTCGAAGTCCATCAGCGTCGAGAGCAGCTCCCGCAGCGCGGTCGGGCCCGGCTCGGACCCCAGCAGGGTCATCTGGGCGCGGGTGTTGGCCAGCACGCGGGCGGCCACGGGGTGCCGTTCGGCGTGGTAGGTGTCCAACAGCCCTTCCGGCGCCCGGCCGTCGACCTCGGCGGCCAGCTTCCAGCCCAGGTTGAAGGCGTCCTGCACACCGAGGTTGAGGCCCTGGCCGCCGGTCGGCGGGTGGATGTGCGCCGCGTCGCCGGCCAGCAGCACCCGGCCGACCCGGTACTGCTCGGCCTGCCGGGTGGCGTCGCCGAACCGGGAGAGCCAGCGCGGTGAGTGGACACCGAAGTCGGTGCCCGCGAAGGCCCGTAGTTGCCGTTTGAACTCGTCCAGGGTCGGCGGGGTCGTGCGGTCCTCCGCCACACCGTCGGCGGGTACGAGGACGCGGTAGTTCCCGCCCTCCAACGGGGCGAGACCGAAGCGGAGTTCGGTCCTGCGGACCTTCTCGACGACGGCGGTGATCGTCGCCGGATCCTCGGTCGCCGCCATCTCGCCCAGCAGTGTCTCGACGGTGGCGGGCTCGCCGGGGAACCCGACGCCGATCAGCTTGCGCACCACGCTGCGGCCGCCGTCGCAGCCGACGAGGTACCGGGCGCGCAGCCGGGTGCCGTCCGCCAGTTCCGCGCTCACGCCGTCCTCGTCCTGGTCGAGCCCGACCAGTTCGCCGCCGCGCCGGATGTCGGTGCCGAGTTCCAGCGCGCGCTCCTGGAGGATGCGCTCGGTGACCGGCTGCGGGGTGGCGACGCCGTACGCGTGTGCCGTGTCCAGGCTGTCCGGCCACGGTTTCATGATGCCGCCGAAGAGTCCGCCGACCTGGAATTTCTCGCTGACCGCGAGGAACCGGTCCAGCAGGCCGCGCTGGTCCATCACCTCGACGCTGCGGGCGTGCAGGCCCTGTCCCCGGGACTCCCCGGTGGGCTCCGTGAGCTTCTCCAGCACGACCGTGTCCACTCCGGCCAGCCGCAGTTCGCTCGCCAGCATCAAGCCGGTCGGTCCGCCTCCGACGACGATCACGTCGATCATCTCAACCCCCATGTGCGCGTTTCTGCCGCTGCTTCTCGCTTCGGTCGGCGATTCTGCGGCACGGGGAGGGTCTTGCCGCAAGCCCCCCGGTGCGCTATACGTTGAGACAGGCAAGGAGGACTGGTCCTCCTTGCCTTCGTCGTTCTCGTCCGTGTGTGCCCACACCCTTGTCGTCCCCGGCGCGCCCGGGGCCCGTCCTCCGGTTCGCGTGACGGCCCGGACCGTGCCCACAATGGCGCTGTGCCGGGAACGGAGCGTGCGATGTTCTCCCGGACCGCGCGCGGCCCGGGGGCGCCGTCAGTCGCTCAGACGCCGGCGCAGGAGTTCCTTGCCGAGGTCGGCCCCCTTGCGGCTGTCGGCCTGTGCCTTGCGGAACAGCTCGACCACCTCGGTGTCCTTCTCCCGCTCCGCGTCCTCGATGTACGACTCGAGGCGCAGCGCGTTGTTCAGGCAGGCCTCCACGTACCAGATCAGGTTGTAGTCCTTGTCGGCGGTGCCGGTCACGCGGCCCGCCTCGGTCGTGCTGGTCACGTTCTCCTCCTCCGTGTCGCGGACTGGGGGTCCGCGCCTGTCCGACGCGGCTCCCGGGGCGCCGCACGGGTACCCGGGCCGCCGCCGCGTACACGGACACGGTCGGCGCTCCGGCCGGTGAGGTGTCCCGGCGCCGTCCGCGGGCACACGGCTCTCACCACCTAGGCAGAAGGGCCCGATGACGTGCGTACGGTCGGAGTGGAAGAAGAACTCCTCCTGGTAGATCCGGAGACCGGAGAGCCGCAGGCACGGGCCGCGGCGGTGCTCGCGCGGGCCGCGCTGGAGGGCACGGACCAGGACGTGTTCGAGAAGGAGCTGCACGACGAGCAGGTGGAGTTCGCCACGCACCCGCAGTCCTCGATGACCGATCTGGGGGCCGAGATCGTCCGCTGCCGCAAGGACGCGGCCCGGCACGCCGAGGGGCTCGGCAGCGCGGTCGTGGCGCTGGCGACGTCGCCGCTGCCGGTGAGTCCGACGATCACCGTGAACAGCCGGTACCGGTGGATGGCGCGGGAGTTCGGCCTGCACACGCAGGTGCAGCTGGTCTGCGGCTGCCATGTTCATGTGTCCGTCGAGTCCGACGACGAGGGCGTGGCCGTCCTGGACCGGATGCGTCCGTGGCTCTCCGTGCTGACGGCGCTGAGCGCGAACTCCCCCTTCTGGCAGGGACATGACAGCCGGTACGCCAGCTATCGCAGCCAGGTGTGGGACATGTGGCCGATGGCCGGGCCGACGGACGTCTTCGGCTCGGCGGAGCGGTACCACCGAAGCGTCAGGGACCTGATCGCCACGGGGGTCGTCCGCGACGAGGGCATGATCTACTTCGACGCGCGGCTGTCCCAGCGGTATCCGACCGTGGAGATCCGGGTCGCGGACGTCTGTCTGCACCCCGACACCGCGGTCCTCGTCGCGGCCCTCGCCCGGGGGCTCGTGGAGACCGCGGCCCGCGAGTGGCGAGCCGGTGTGGAGCCGCTCGGCCACAGTGCGGGGCTGCTCCGGCTGGCCACCTGGCGGGCCGCCCGCTCCGGGATGTCGGAGAACCTCCTGGACCCCGTCACGATGCGCCCCCGGCCCGCGCTCGACGTGATCCGCTCGCTGCTCCACCACGTCGAGGACGCCCTGGTCGACCACGGGGACGCCGACCTCGCCCGGGACGCCGTCGCCGAGCTGACGGGGCGCGGCAACGGGGCCCGGGTGCAGCGCGAGGTGATGGCCCGGACGGGTAGCCTGCGCGAGGTCGTCGCGGCCTGCGTACGGCACACCCAGGCCTGACCCCGGAGGCCAGTCCGCCCGCGCGGCCCGCGACGTGACGGGCGCGCTGCGGGCGAAGCGTGTCCGGGGCGTCGCGGTCCGTGCTTCGCACGGGGCGGCGCCCGGGGCACGGGCACCCGCTCCCACCTGCGGCCGGGGACATCGTGCGCGTAGGTCGTCGGGGACGGGGTAATGCGTGCAGCACACGCGGCGGAGCGGTCCGTCGACGTCGACGGCCGTCCTGTCCGCACCGAAGCCGGAGCCGGAGGAAACCGAACATGAGCGCGTGGAGTCCGGATCACACCGAACGGCGGTCGCCGGGCCGGACGGTGCGCCTTGCGGACGGGCTGCCCGATCTCGTGCACGCCGGTATGTACGTGGTGGACGACAACGGCCTGGTCGTCGCGGTGAATCCCCGGGCGGCCGAGCTGCTCGGCCGCCCGGCGGACGGACTCCTCGGGCAGGACGCCCACGAGCTGCTGCACCGGGACGAGCTCGGGCACTCCGTGCCGCGGGCGGCGTGCGCGATGATGCAGGTGTTCCTCAGCGGCCGTACGGGCGGCGGGGACCGGGAGTGGTTCCTGCGCGGCGACAGCACGCTGCTGTCGGTGTCCTGGCTGGTAACCCCGTGCCGGCTCGACGGGACCGCGGCCGGCGCGATGGTGCTCTTCCACGAGTGCGCCCCGAAGACCTTGGCCGTCCCGGACGGCGGGTCGCCGGCGCTGTCGCAGCTGGACCGGCTGGCGCTGCTCGCCGAGACGACGACCCGGCTGAGCTCGACCCTGGACGCCGAGGAGGCGGTCGCCCGCCTGGTGCGGCTGGTGGTGCCACGGCTCGCGGACTGGGCGATCGTGGACCTGATCACCGAGAGCGACGACGTCTGGCGGGCCACGGTGGCGACCCACCGCGACGGCGTGGTGGTGCGGCGCGAGGAGTTGGAGGGTCCGCTCCCGCCGGTGCACGAGGAGTCGCTGATGCCGCTGTCCCGGGCGCTGCGCGGGGCGGCCTCGACGCTGGCCGGGCCGGAGACCTATCAGGGGCCGGCGGACTCGGGGATCACGGTCGCCCAGCAGCGACTGTTCAAGGAGGCGGGGCTGCGCTCGGCGGCCATCGCGCCCATCCGGGGGCCGCGCGCGGTGCTCGGCGCGCTCACGCTGGGCCTGAGCGAGCGTCCGGGGGCCTTCACCGAGGCCGAGCTGTCCCTGTTGGACGACATCGCCCGCCGGGCCGGGCTGGCGCTGGAGAACGCGCGCCTGTACCAGCGGCAGCGGCACATCGCGGAGACCATGCAGCGCCACCTGCTGCCCCAGATGCCGGAGGTGCCGGGGCTGCGGATGGCCGCGCGCTACGAGTCGGCGTCGAAGTCCTCGCAGGTCGGCGGCGACTGGTACGACGCGTTCACGCTCGCCGACGGGGCCACGGCGGTGGCCATCGGCGACGTCGTCGGACACAACATCGACGCGGCGGCCGGGATGGCGCAGGTCCGCAACATGCTCCGGGCCTACGCCTGGGCGTTGGAGGAGCCGCCGAGCTCGATCGTGGAGCGGCTGGACCGGGCCGTGGTGAACGTGACCGAGGCGTCCATGGCGACGCTGATCTTCGGCCGCGTCGAGCGCGCCGACGACACATGGGCCCTGCGGTGGACCAATGCGGGGCATCCGCCGCCGCTGCTGATCACCCACGACGGCAGGTCCCGCTTCCTGGACGAGGAGCACGACCACCTGCTCGGCACGGGGCTGATCCGGGCCCGCACGGACACGCTCACCCCGTTGCCGCCGAAGTCCACGCTGGTGCTGTACACGGACGGTCTGATCGAGTCCCCGGCGCACCCCCTCGACCGGGGCCTGGCCCGGCTGCGCCAGCACGCGGCGGCCCTCGTCCACCGGCCCCTGCACGTGTTCTGCGACCTGCTGCTGGAGCGGGCCCGTCCCGTCGACAACGACGACGACGTCGCCCTGTTGGTCTTCCGCACGCCCTCCGAGGACGGTGAGGCGGGTGAACGGTAGAGCGCCGGCGCGGCCCGGGAGGCCGGGAAGGGCACCGTCTTCTCCAAGGCCCCACACTTCCCTACGCTTTCGCACGCGTAACGGCTCTCCGCACGGGAAACACGAGCGTCGGAGGGGAACGCGCCATCGCGTCCGCCTCAAGCAGCCGAGCCGGGGACGACGAGATGTCAACAGAGCCACGTAGGGACGACAAACTGCCTGCCGAGGAGATTTACGACAGCCACGCCGCCTTCGACGGAGAACTCGGCGACGTGACGGGGGCGCGTACGGCCGCGGAGGGGTTCCTGGGCGTCCTCTCGCGCACCTCGCCGCCGGCCGCTGTCGAGCACTGGGACGACATCCTGCTGGTGGTCACGGAACTGGCCGCCAACGCGGTGCAGTACGCCCCCGGGCGGTTCGAGCTGACGATGCGCCGCACCCTGGACGGGGTGCATGTGACGCTGGGGGACACGAGCACGATGTCGCCCGCGCCGCGCCCCTTCCATCCCAGCAAGGGCGGCGGCGGTATCGGCTGGTATCTGATCCAGACGCTGTGCGAAGAGGTGAGCGTGGTGGTGCACGACCACGGCAAGGACGTCCACGTCTTCCTGCCCTGGTGAGAACGCTCGGGAGAGCTCGTGCGACGGCTCTGGCCTGAGGCCCCGGTGGGGCCTCAGGCCAGGGGCACCAGCACGCTGATGGTCTTGCCGCCGGACGCGCGGCGCACGACGTCGACCTTGCTGGAGAGCCGGTTGATCAGCGGCCATCCGTAGCCGTTGCCCTCGTGGGCGCGGGGCAGCGCGCCGGGCCCGTGGAGCCCCACGGGCACGGCTGCGCTGTGGTCGCGCACGCTGAGCCGCACGCCCTCGGGGGTGAGGGCGACGTCGAATCCGGCGATGCCGCCCCCGTGCCGGACCGCGTTGGTGACCAGTTCGGAGACGACGAGAATGAGATCGATCATCGACTGATCGGTCGGGGGCCCGGCCGGGGAACGCCATCGCTCCCCCACGAACGCCCGCACATGACGGCGGGCCGCCGCGGCGGTGGTGATCGCGACCGGCGGTCCCGGCGGCCGGGCGGCGGGCCCGTCCGCGGGAGCGGTGTCGTGGTGCACGAGCGGTTGGCGTTCCATCGATGTCATGTCAGGCACAGGGTCGACGGCTCGGGACAGCTGGGGTCATCACTGTTCATGAAGCGCCGCATACCCGCTCCCGCCCGGACCATGGCCGCCGAGATCTCCCGGGAGTGTCGTCCCGTTCCCGCACAGCTCGGCGGTCGCGGTCGCCTGCGCGGCGGCGAGCTGGGCGCGGGCCGCGTCCAGGGCCCGGCGGACGTCGCGGGTGCCCGTGGACACGCACAACGTGTACGCCAGGTCCTGCGCGCGGCGAGCGCTCTGCGGGTCGCCTCGCTCGCCCTCGTGGGCGACGACCGACTCGTACTCCTCGACGAGCCGGCGCAGGGTCGCGGGGTGGGGCATCAGCATCTGTTTCGCTCCTGGGGGGTTGTCAGACGGAGGGGGTGGTGCGGCCGAGGGCCTCGTCGCGGACGCGCGCGCAGCTGCGGCTGATGAGACGGGAGACATGCATCTGGGAGATGCCGAGGCGGTCGGCGATGCGGTTCTGGGTCATGTCCTCGAAGAAGCGCATGTAGAGGATGGCCCGCTCGCGTTCGGGCAGACGGCGCAGCCCTTCCTTGACCGACTCACGGTCCACGACGGTGTCGTAGGCCGCGTCGGGGGCGCCGAGGGTGTCGGCGAGGCTGTAGCCGTCGTCACCGGAGGCCATCTCGGCGTCCAGCGAGAGCGCGCTGAAGCTGTCGAGCGCCTCCATCCCGGCGTGGACCTCTTCCTCGGTGAGGCCCGCGAGGGCGGCGATGTCGGCGACGGAGGGCTCGGCGGCGCCTCCGGAGGTCTGGCTGAGTTCGCGCCGCGCCACCCGCACCTTGTTGCGGAGGTCCTGCACCCGCCGGGGGACGCGCAGCGTCCACATCCGGTCGCGGAAGTGCCTCTTGATCTCTCCGGTGATGGTGGGCACGGCGTAGCTCTCGAACGCCCCCCGCTCGGGCTCGTAGCGGTCCACCGCCTTGACCAGGCCCATCGCGGCGACCTGGCGCAGGTCCTCCAGCGACTCGCCGCGGTTGCGGAAGCGGCCGGCGATACGGTGCGCCATGGGCAGCCAGGCCCGGACGAGTTCGTCGCGGACGTGGTCGCGTTCGGGGCCCGCGTCCATCGCCGCGAGGCGGGCGAAGTCGGTGGCGGTGTCGGGGGCGTCGTCGTGCGTCCTCCTGTCGGGGGTACCGGGACGGACGGAGGCGGCTGAGCCGTTTGCGGACACATTGACCAGCATGGGAAATCGCTCCTGAACGACGCTTTCAGGGACTTGCGGCGGGAAACGGTGGCGGGCGACCAGGGCCCTTGCGCGGAACACCGCTTCCGCCGACGGGCCTCCTGCACGGAGGCGTGGAACTCCGATTGCCCCGCGACCCGGGAGGCAAACAACCGTGCGCGCATTCCCCGTGACGGATCGCCAGTTCCGTGATCCGCGTCACCCGGGTCGGTGGCGACTTCCGGCCAGAGTGGGGAGCGACACGGTCCCTTTCCCGAATCCGGGGGACTGACTCGCCGTTCGCGGGGCAAGCGTGGGATGGCAACAAGGCTTCGGGCGAGAGGGGTGGACAGCATGGCAGCCGTGACGGCAGGTACAACGGCCACGGCACGGGGGAGGGTCATGGCGGACGGGGTGAACCTGCCCCTGATCGAGGACCCGTCGCAGGTGAGGCCCAAGGATGCGCGGGAGATGTCCCGGCAGTTCTTCGACCGGCTGGCCATGTTGGACGAGGGCACCCACACCTATCAGTACGTGCGCAACACGCTCATCGAGATGAATCTCTCGCTGGTGCGGTACGCGGCCTCGCGCTTCCGCGGGCGCGAGGACTCCCTGGAGGACATCGTCCAGGTCGGGACCATCGGGCTGATCAAGGCCATCGACCGGTTCGAGCTGTCCCGGGAGGTGGAGTTCACCACGTTCGCCGTGCCGTACATCGTCGGCGAGATCAAGCGGTTCTTCCGGGACACCAGCTGGGCGGTGCATGTGCCGCGGCGGTTGCAGGAGGCGCGGGTGGAGCTGGCCCGGGCGACGGACGAGTTGCAGTCCCGGCTGGGCCGGATGCCGACGACCCGTGAGCTGTCGGAGCTGATGTCGCTGTCCGAGGAGGAGGTCATCGAGGCGCGCAAGGCGTCCAACGGCTACAACACCTCCTCCCTCGACGCCGCGCTCACCTCCGACAGCGGCGAGGACGGCGACACCGTGCTCGGCGACCTCATCGGCGAGGAGGACCACGCGATGCAGCTCGTGGAGGACTTCCACTCGCTGGCGCCGCTGATCGCCGAACTCGACGACCGTGAGCGACGGATCCTGCATCTGCGGTTCGTGGAGGAACAGACCCAGTCGCAGATCGCCGAGCAGCTCGGGGTGTCCCAGATGCATGTGTCCCGGCTGATCAGCCGCATCATCAAGCGGCTGCGGGCGGGCCTGCTGGAACCCGGAGTGGCCTGATCGGGGCCCGTGTGCCCGCGCGATTCGCGGGTATGCGCACGGGCGCATCGCCGGGCGATGCGTCGAATCCCTGAACCGGGGCACCCGCCCCGGTCGGCCACTCCTTGGGAGGCTCTCGTGTCCGTTGCCCACAACCCCCTGTCGATCAAGGTCGATCTGCCCCGGGCCGACGCCGTGCTGCTCACGATCGAAGGGGAACTGGACATCGACACGGCGACCGAGCTGCAGCATCATCTGGCGAACCAACTGCGGCACGGCCGACGGCATTTCCTGCTGGACGTGTCGGCCGTTCCCTTCATGGACTCGTCCGGCATGAACATCATCCTGCGGACATATCAGGAGGTGCGGAAGATTCCGGGCGGTGTGTATGTGATCGCTCCGGCTCCGGCCGTACGACGGATACTCGACCTCACCGGCGTGAGCCTCACCGTGACCACGGTGGACAGCGTGGACGAGGCACTGGCCGCCGTGGACTCCGGGCAGGTCGCCCCGCTTCCGGACCAACCGCCCGCGCAGGAATAGCCGTCGCCCCCAACGCACCGACGGGCACTGCCGCTTGGCATCATCCGCCGGCATGGCGGCACACACCCATGGCCAATGGTTGTCGTTTGACAACTATGGCCGGAAGGCAACAGAGTGAAGGCGGGGGCCGAGAGTGTGGAAAGGGTTGGAATGAGGCTGTCGGACCGGAACCGGGTCGGCGGCGGTCAGGCGCTCCGCGCGTCGTTGGCGTCGCCACCGTGGAGCTGCGACGCCGCGGCGTCGCAGAACGCCTCCAGCCCTTCCACCAGCGCGGTCCGCTTCGCGGCCGGCATCTGCTCCAGCACGGACCGCAGGGCGCGTTCGCGCCGGGCACGCAGGTCCACGAGGTACGACCGCCCGCGTCGGCTCAGCCGCAGACACAGCTCGCGCCTGCTGGCCTCGCTGGCGTGGCGCTCGACGAAGCCCACGGCCTCCAGCCGGTCACAGAGCCGACTGGTGGAGGGCGGTGTGGAGCCGAGGGCGTCGGCGAGCATCCGCAGGTTGATCCCGTCGTTGTGCTCCAGGATGAACAGCACACGGAGCTGGGAGGCGGACACCGGTGCCGTCGAGGCGCGTCCCCACACGACTTCCAGCAGCTCTGCCGCCTCGGAGGTCGCACGCGCCACCTCGACCGGCCGCGGGTTGGAGGAGGAAGTCACGGGACCACTCTTCCAGGCATCTCGAACACTGTCAGCTCTGGCAAGAATGGCGTATCCGACATCGTGAACAGATTCGTGGCAGCCGAGCGAGCCCTTCGCTCCGCTGCTCCGCACCACCTGGTGGACGCTCTGAGCGACGTACTGGCCGACGACTGGTCGGCCCGTGACGTCGAGCTCTACCTGGCCGACTACTCGCTCACCGCGCTCCGGCCGGCGTCCACGCGCCCGGCCCCGCCGGACTCCCTGCCCATGCACGACGGCCCGGCCGGCCGGGCGTTCGGGGCGCAGGAGCCGTACGTGGAGAAACGCGGTGACGACCGGGTACGGCTCCATCTGCCGGTCACCGTGCGCGGTGACCGGCTGGGCGTGCTGCGGCTGACGCTGCCGTCCGCCGCGCACGCCGAGGAATGCCTCGCCGAGCTGACCGAGCTCGCCCAGGTGCTGGGACACGAGCTGATCGTCGCGGAGCGGGACACCGACGTGTACCTCCGGGCGCGCCGCTCCAGCCGGCTGACCCTGGCGGCGGAGATGCAGTGGCAGCTGCTGCCGGGCCGCTCCTCCACCCGCGCCGACTACGCGCTCGGCGGCCAACTGGAGCCCGCCTACGCCATCTTCGGCGACAACTTCGACTGGTCCGCCGACGCCGACCACCTGATGCTGTACGTCACCAACGGCATGGGCGAGGGCATCGAGGCCTCCCTGCTGACCCAGCTGGGGATCAACGCGCTGCGCAACGCCCGCCGGGCCGGCGTCCCCATCGCCGAGCAGGCCGCCCTCGCCGACCAGGCCGTGCACGCCCAGTACGGCGGGGCCCAGCACCTGTCGGTGCTGCTGCTGGATCTGGACCTGGCCACCGGACACCTGGAGATCGTCGACGCGGGCTCGCCCCGGATGCTGCTGCTGCGCGACCGGAGCGTCACCGCCGTCGACCTGGAGGCACAGCTGCCGCTGGGCATGTTCGAGGAGACCGACTACCTCGCCCAGGAGTTGCGGCTCGAACCGGGCGACCGGCTGGTCTTCGTCAGCGACGGGGTGTACTCCGTCGCCACACCCGGCGGGGAGACGTACGGGGAACGGGCACTGGCCCGGGCGATCAACGCCACCCGGCTGCTGCCCGCCGCCGACGTCCCCGGCGCGGTGCTCAGGGAGCTCTCCGGTCACCGCGGCACACCCGTGGCGGACGACGACGCGCTCGTGGTCTGTCTCGACTGGTTCGGCCGAGGGGGTGCCGACCGGTCGCACCGATGAACCAGCCCAGCAGTCGTTCCCCGGAGCGGGGAGGCGCACCAGCGAGTGAGGAGAGACCCGTGCCGGAACAGGACACGGCAGACCAGCAGTTGACACCGACGCAGGAGGTGGCGCGCTTCCTGCGCGACCGCCAGGAACAGATCGCACAGCGCTGGGCCGACGCCGCGCTGTTCCGCACCGTCTTCACCCACTCCCGCGACGAGGCGGTGGAGGCGGGCCGGGCCGTGGTGGACGCGCTCGCCGCCGTGGCCGCCGCGGAGAGCGTGGAGGACGCGGAGGCCGGCGGCTTTCACGTCGTCCGGGAGCAGCTGGCGCGGACAGCCGCCGCCCGGGCGCGGGCCGGCTCCACGGTCACCCAGATCTCCGCTGAGGTGGACGCGCTGCGGCCGCCCGTGACCGAGCTGCTGCTGGCCGAGTTCGCCGCGGCGCCCGCGGCGCATCTGCGGGAGTGCACCACGACCCTGACGGTGCTGATGGGCACCCTGCGCCTGGTGGTGCTGGAGACGGCGCTCAACGAGGGCGAGGAGCTCATCCACCGGCAGCGGCTGCAGCTGATGGAGGTCGCCACCCCGGTGATCAAACTGTGGGAGGGCATCGTCGCCGTCCCGCTCATCGGCACGCTGGACAGCGCCCGCAGCCAGGTGGTGATGGAGCGGCTCCTGGACTCCATCGTCGAGCAGCACGCCCGCTTCGCCATCCTGGACATCACCGGCGTGCCGACCGTCGACTCGCTGGTGGCGCAGCACCTGATGAAGACCGTGGCGGCGGCCCGGCTGATGGGCGCCGAGTGCATCGTCTCCGGCATCCGGCCGCCGATCGCGCAGACCATCGTCCATCTGGGCATCGACCTCAGCTCGGTGCTGACCCGCACGGGTCTGGCGGACGCCCTGGCCTACGCGCTCGGGCAGCTGGGCACGGACATCGTGTCCCGCGACGGCGCCGGTTCGGGGCACAGGTGAGCGGCGATCTCTTCGCCGCACACGGCGGCCCGTCCTCGTACGGGGCGCCCGTCCCCGTGCTCAAACTCGGCCAGGTCCTCCTGGTGTCGCTCCAGGGCGATCTGCACGACGGGGCGGCGGAGCAGCTCCAGCAGGACATCAGCGACACGGTCGCGCGCAGTGGCGCCACGGGTGTGGTGATCGACCTCTCCGGAGTGGAGATGGTCGACTCCTTCCTCGGCAGGGTGCTCGGCGACATCGCCGCCCAGACGAGCCTGCTCGCCGCCGGGACGGTCGTCGCCGGGATGCGTCCGGCCGTGGCGATCACGCTGGTGGAGCTCGGTCTGACCCTGCCGGGACTGCGCACCGCGCTCAGCACCGAGGACGCGCTGCGCCTCCTCGGCGAACCGGACCCGACCTTCCCCCGCCGCGTCCACGCCCGCCAGGAGAGTCCGTGATGCAGACCGCCGGCGGCATCTCCGCCTGCCTGCCGATCCACTCGGATCTCGATCTGGTGTGGGTACGTCAGCATGTGCGGCAGGCGGCCGCCCAGCTCGGTTTCGGTCTGGTCGACCAGACCAAACTGGTCACCGCGGCCAGCGAGCTGGCCCGCAACACCCTGGTCCACGGCGGCGGGGGCCAGATGGAGTGCGCCCCGGTGGACCGGGGCGGCGCACGAGGACTGCGGCTGACGTTCAGCGACGAGGGGCCCGGTATCGCCGACCTCGACCAGGCCCTCCTCGACGGCTACACCTCCGGCGAGGGGCTGGGGATGGGGCTGGGCGGCGCCCGGCGACTCGTCCACGAGTTCAGCATCGACAGCCGGGCGGGGTCGGGCACCACGGTGACGGTCACGTCCTGGCTGTCGGGCGCGCCGCGCCCCCGCGAGGAGCGCTGATGCCACGGGTCTGGGAGGTGCCGGTGCACGACTCCACCCGGGTGCGCGACGCCCGGGTGGCCGCCGAGGCGGCCGCGGCGCGGGCCGGGCTGGACGCGGGCCGCGCCGCGGGCTGCGCGCTGGTGGCCACCGAGCTGGCGACCAACCTGCTCAAGCACGCCGGCGGCGGGCTGATACTGCTGGACGTCGTCTCCCGCCCCGACCCGGGCCGGGCGGACGGCGCGGCCCCCATGGTGCAGATCGTGGCGATCGACCACGGACCGGGGGTGCGCGACGTCGCGGGCGCGCTGCGCGACGGTTTCTCGACGACGTCGTCGCTCGGCGCGGGCCTCGGCACCTGCCGCCGGGTCGCCGACGACTTCGACCTGCACAGCACGGTCGGCCGGGGCACCATCGCCCTGGCCCGGCTCGGCTCCCGGCGGGTGCGCCGGCCTGCTCAGGCCTCCCCCGTCCCGGGCGTGCGGGCAGGCGGTGTCAACGTCCCCTTCGCCGGCGCGGAGTTCTCCGGCGACGCCTGGGCCTGGGTGCGGGCGGGCGACCTCACCACGCTGATGCTGGCCGACGGGCTGGGCCACGGCCCGGCGGCGGCCCGGGCCTCCTCGGCGGCCGTGGAGCAGCTGTACCGGGCTCCCGAGCTGCCCCCGGCCCAGTTGCTGCGTCGGCTGGAGGGCGCACTGCGCGACACCCGGGGCGCGGCCGTCGCCGTCGCCCAACTCGACGTCGCCGCAGGTCGGTTGCTGTTCTCGGGGGTCGGCAACATCGGGGCCAGGCTACGCACCGGGGCGGACTGGCAGCCGTTGCTGTCCCGGCCGGGCATAGTCGGCGCCCACCGGGCCGCGCGTCTTCCGCAGCACGAGGTGGACTGGGGGGACGACCGTCTGCTCGTGCTGCACAGCGACGGTCTGCCCAGCCGTTGGAGCCCGGGTCCCGCCGCCCACAGCCCCTCCCTCGACCCCGCTGTGATCGCCGCCGTGATCGTGCGCGACGCGAGCAGCCCCGCCCGGCCGGTCCGCGACGACACCACCGTCGCCGTACTGAGCCCCTCCCCGCCGGACCGCCTCCCATGACCCGTACCTGGACCGTCCGTTCCGTCACCGACGCCGCCCGGGCGCGTATCGCCACCGCGCGGCTGGCCACCGCGCACGGTGTGTCGCCGACCGACCGGGCGCGGCTGGTGTCCACGCTCTCGGCTCAGCTGCGGCAGTGTCTGACCAAGGGCGGCGCGTGGCTGCTGACCGCGCGGGCCGTCACGGCGCGGCCAGGTGGCTGCCGGTTCCTGGTCGAGGTGACGTCGGCCCACGGGCGGCCGGGCGAGTACCGGCAGCCGTGGCGGCTGACGGTCGCCTGCTCGGAGGAGGCGCGGCTGCCGGACAGCGAGCATGTGGCCGGTGATCCGACGACGCTCGCGGAGGCCCTGTTCGGAGCCGACGAGGACGCGGCACTGCTGCTGGAGAAGCTCGACGAGCAGGAGGCGCTGGTCGCCTTCCACCGCGAGGAACTGCACCAGACCAACCAGGGCGTCCTCGCCCTGCACGCCGAGCTGGACGCGGCCGGGCGGGCGCAGCGCGAGCTGTTCGCCGCCGAGCAGCAGGCCCGCAAGGAGGCCGAGAACGCGCGCGGCCGGCTCACCCTGCTCGCCGACGCCAGCGCCGCCCTGACCGCGTCGCTCAACCCGGACGCGATCGTGCGGCTGCTGCCGTCCCTGCTGGTGCCCCGGTACGCCGGCAGCGCCGACGTATGGCTGTTCGACGGGGAGGGCGAGGTGGCCGGTGGCGGTCCGCGTCCGGCCGCCGCCGTCGTCGCGGCGCGCCGCGGGCGGCCCCAGTACGCCGCCGACCATCCCGGCGAGCTGCCCGGGGTCGACGACCATCCGCCCTCGGCGCTCGACCCCACCCGGCCGCTGCTGTGCGTGCCCCTGGTGACGCGGGGCGCGCCCCTGGGCGTACTGACGCTGTCGCCGCCCGACGACGAGCGCTGGGACGCCGACGACGTCTTCATGCTGATCGAGCTGGCCCGACGGGCGGGGGTGGCGCTGGAGAACGCCCGGCGTTTCGAGCACAACCGCGACATCGCCGAGACCCTGCAACGGGCCCTGCTCACCGAGCTGCCCACCACGCCGGGGCTACGGCTGGCCGCGCGCTATCTGCCGGCCACCCGGGGCCTGAACATCGGCGGCGACTGGTACGACGCCTTCCGGCAGCCCGACGGCAGCCTGATCACCGTGATCGGCGACGTCACCGGACACGGTCTGCACGCGGCGGTGATGATGAGCCAGCTACGGACCGCGCTGCGCGCGTACGCGGTCGACGGCAAGACCCCCGGCCAGCTCCTCACCCATCTCCATCTGTTCCTGCACCATCTCCAGCCCGACCTGTACGCCACGGCCGTCATCGCCCGGTTCCATCCGCACGAACCCACCCTCACCTGGGCCGCCGCCGGCCATCCGCCGCCGGTGCTGCGCTCGCCCGACGGGGGTGTGCGGATCCTGGACGCCAAGCCCGGCGCGATGCTCGGCATCCCGCTGCACCAGGAGATCGCCGACCACACCGAACCGCTGCCGCCCGGCTCGACCCTGGCGCTCTACACCGACGGGCTGGTGGAGCGACGTGCCCTGGGGATCGACCCGGGCATCGAACAGCTGGCCACGGCGCTCGGCGGACTGCCGCCCGCGACGCTGGACGGGGATCTCCAGGAGTCGGCCGACCAGTTGCTCGCCCCCTTGCTGGACGAGGAGCACGAGGACGACGTCTGTCTGCTGCTCTGCCATGTGCACAGTGCCGCGGGACGCGTCACGGCGCACCTCAACTGACGCTTCCCCCCAGGGTCCGCAACACCTGCTCCACCCGGGCCCGTTCGGCGGGTGACAGCGCCGCCAGGGCGTCGCCGAGCCGTGCCGACAGGCGTTCGGTGACGTCCGCGAGGAGCCGGTGTCCGCGTTCGGTCACCACCAGGCGGACCTCGCGCCGGTCGTCGAGCCGGACGCTCCTGCGCAGCAGGTCGGCCGCTTCGAGGCGGTCGCAGAGCCGGCTGGCGGTGGGCAGACCGACCCCGAGCCGCTCCGCCAGACCGGTCAGGTTCAGCTCGGGCACGCCGCGCGCCGCGCGGAGCGCCAGTATCTGTCTCGGGGACAGTCTCGGGACGACCTCCTCCACTGCCGAGAACCAGAGCGGCACCAGGTTCTCCACCGCGTCGAGAACCTGCCGGTCGAAGTCGGCGGGGCCGGTCATGCGGGGGGCCTACCCGAAGTGCCCCGGACTACACGACCGTTTCCGCGCCCTCCGGTGTCGCCCGGCCCGGCCGCCCGTCCCCGAGCGCGCCGACCGGTGCCGCTACGCCTTGTAGGCCACTCCCCCGTACACGTCCGTCGGCTCCGGAGCGGTGCCCGGTTCGGGGCGCCACAGCGGGCAGGAGACGATGCCCGGCTCCAGCAGTTCCAGGCCCTCGTAGTAGGCGTGGAGCTGGCGGGGGCTGCGCAGGACGTAGGGGACGGCGCCGGTGTCGTCGTAGCCGTCCTGGGCGCGCTTGAGTTCGGCGTCGGTGTCCGTGCTGTCGTAGTGGACGAAGTAGCTGCCGGACGGCAGGGCGGCCTGGAGGCGGCGGACGATCTCCTTGGCCTCCTCGTAGTCCTGGATGTGGCCGAGGATGCCCATCAGCATCAGGGCGACCGGCTTGTCGAAGTCGAGGATCTTGCCGGCGGCCTCGAGGATGGTGTCCGGATCGTGCAGGTCGGCGTCGACGTAGTCGGTGACCCCTTCGGGGGTGCTGGTGAGCAGGGCCTGCGCGTGCCGCAGGACGAGCGGGTCGTTGTCGACGTAGACGATGCGGGACTCGGGGGCCACCTTCTGGGCGACCTGATGGGTGTTGTCGTACGTCGGGAGGCCGGTGCCGATGTCGAGGAACTGGCGGATCCCGCGCTCGCGGGCCACGAAGGTGACCGTGCGGATGAGGTAGACGCGGGAGGCGCGGGCCATCGTCTCGATGTTGGGGGCGATCTCGCGGTAGGCGTCGCCCGCCTCACGGTCCACCTCGTAGTTGTCCTTGCCGCCCATCCAGTAGTTCCAGATACGGGCCGAGTGGGGCACCGTGGTGTCGATCTTCGACAGGGCTTCCTGATCGGGGGTGGGGTGGCCTTCTGCCATGGGGACTCTCCTGCCTCACATCGCGTGGTCGTCGCTAACCTATCGTCAACTGACCTGCTTCACCCCAGAGTTGGTGCGAGCGAGCAGCGGGCGCACGGATGGGGCCGCCAGGCTCGCCGACATCGAGAGTCAGCACGGGTACGTGCTGGGCGAGGGTACGGAACACCCGGGCGTAGGCGGTGGCCGCCTCGGTGACCGAGGACGTGGTCAGGTGGAGCATCGCTCCGTCGCGTTCGGCCACGGCGTCGGCGAGGTCCAGGGCCTGGATCCAGGTGATCCGGGAGCGGCCCCGGCGCAGCGGGCCGTGGACGAGTTCCGCGATGAGGTTGCCGTCGACGGCCAGGCGTCCGGGCCCGGCGAGGAGTTCACGGCAGGGCAGGGCGGGGTCCAGGTGGTGCAGGGCGGACGGCAGCCGCCGGACCGCGAACCCGAGATGGGCCAGCTCGGCGACCAGACGGGTCCGGCCGTGCCCCTCGTGTCCCTCGACGATCAGGGTGCGGTACCGGGTGAGGGCGGGGGCGGGGGACGCTGTCATCCCTTCCCTTCGGGGGTACGCGGCGGGTGTCGGCCTCCCGGGACCGACTCCCGGCCCGGAGGTGCCCCCAGTCTGGGCGGGGCCGGGAGGTGACGGGAGTGCGCGCGGGGGTTGTCCGGTTGTGCGGGCGTAGTGGTCCGGGCGGCGCCTGCCGGTCGGCCGTGAAAAGCAGGGGCGCAGCCCCGCTTTTCAGGGGCGCGGGGCTGTGTCGACATGCGGCTCCGCCGCGTGGGCGCGAGAAGCCCCCACACACCCGCACCCGCCGACGCACCCGAACTCCCGAGCCCTCAGGCGATCAGAAAGTCCGCCTCCCCCGCCTTCGCCCCCTCCAGGAACGCCACCATCTCCTCCCGCGAGTAGATGAGGGCCGGCCCCTCCGGATCGGTGGACTGCCGGAACGCGACCCGGCCGTCGGGCAGCCGCTTGGCCTCCACACAGGAACCGCCGTTCGTACCGCTCCAGGGCTTGCGCCAGCCCTCGGCGCCTAGTTCGGGAGCGGGCAGGCCGCTCGGGACGGGGCCGTCGGGTGTCCTTGCCATGTGTCACAACTCCTTGCGTAGTGCCGCCAGGATGTCCCTGGTCCGAGCCACCGGTTCCGCCTGCACGGACATCCGGTCCAGGACCTCCAGATAGGTCACGACGTCCACGGGCTGGTCGACGTACTGGGCGCCCGCGAGACCCTCGGTGTAGACGATGTCGGGGAGTTCGGAGAAGCCGAACCGGAAGTAGTGGAAGGGGCCGTACGCCCCGGGGTGGGGTCCGGCCGCGAACCGCATGATCTGGATCCTGACCTTGGGCCGTTCCGTCGCCTCGACGAGCCGGTCGATCTGCTCCCGCATGACCTCCGGGCCGCCCACCGGCCGGCGCAGCACGGTCTCGTCGAGGATGGCCCAGATGGCCGGTGCCTCGGGTTTGACCAGCAGGTCCTGGCGTCTCAGGCGCAGGGCGACGTGCCGATCCACCTCCTCGGGGCTCGCGTTGGGGAAGCCGACCCGGATGAGGGCGGCCGCGTAGTCGTGGGTCTGCAACAGGCCCGGCACGTACTGGGGTTCGTAGAGCCGGATGACAGCGGCTTCGCTCTCCAGGCTCACGTATGCGCTGAACCACTCGGGCAGCACGTCGCGGAACTTGTGCCACCAGCCGGGCTGGTTGGCCTCGCGGGCGAGGGAGAGGAAGTCCTCGATCTCCTTGCCTGAGACCCCGTAGGTGCGCAGCAGCTCCTTCACGTAGGGGATGCGGAGGCCGACCTCGGCCTTCTCCATACGGCGGACCGTCAGTGCGGTGACCTCGATGGCGCGGGCGGCTTCCTCGAAGGAGACGCCGGCCCGCTCCCGCAGCTGGCGGAGCCGTCTGCCGAGGACCATGCGCAGGACGGTGGGCGCCGCGGGAGCGCTCCCTCCGACGCGGGTCTCACTCACGGGCAACCTCCCGGGGCGGGATTCACAGCGTGCAGTGTGCCACGCGATCCGTTGACACGGACAGGTCCTCGCGGTTCATTCTGAAATTATCAGAACGCAGGTTGCGGGCTGAGCCGTTCGGCCACCATAGTGATCGAGTGACCTACCGCACACGCTGCGCGAGGTCCTTTCGAACTCCTCCGGCCCGCCCAGGAGTTGGCGCCACGGCGGGCAGGGGTCAAGCCGCGCGCCGACACGATGCGACACCTGGATGGCCGCCGTGACGAACGGATTACCAAGGAGCCCGGTCAAAGGGGCCGGCGGGCCCAACAAGCCGCTGGCCACAGCTCTGAAGGAGGCGGGCTGCTCGTACGCGTCCCTCGCCCTGCGGGTCAATGAACTGGGCCGCTGTCAGGGCGCGGACACCAACTACGACAAGGCCTCCGTCACCCGTTGGCTCCAGGGCCAGCAACCACGCGGAAACACACCGGAGTTGATCGCCGCGGTCCTCGGCGAACGGCTGGGCCGCGCGCTCACTCCGGCCGACCTCGGTTTTCCGCTCGACCGCGGACGGCCGGTGACGGGACGGGCGCTGATGTACGTCGAGAACGTGGCCGAGACCCTCCACACCCTGGCCGAGCTGGGCTCCACCGACATCGCGCGCCGCAGTCTGCTCGGTGCGGTGCCGTTCGTGCCGGGTGCCCTGACGAACCCCCAACGCGCCTGGCTGCTCTGGCTGGTGGAGAGCCGTGACGCGCCCCGGCTCGCGGCGGTGTCGGGGGGCGGGCCGGTGGAGCAGGTCCACGCGATGCTCCGCATGTTCGACGAGATGGACAATCACTACGGGGGAGGCGGGATCCGCACGAGCATCGTGCAGTACCTCACCACCGAGGTGATCCCCCTGCTCCAGCAGCGCGGTCTCACCCCGCACCACCGCCGCGAGCTGTTCGCCGCCGCCGCCCGGCTGGCCGCCATGGCGGGCTGGAGCTCGTACGACGCCGGGGAGTACGGCCTGGCCCAGCGGTACATGACGCAGGGGCTCAGGCTCTGTGCGGAGGGCCGCGACCATGTGCTGGGCGGGCAGATCCTGGCGGGGCTGTCCCATCTGGCGACCAGTCTGGGCCGCCCCGACGAGGGTGTGGCGCTGGCCCGGGCCGGGGTCGCCACCGCGAAGGACTCGGGCAGCCCCCTCGGTCTGATGCGGCTGCACGCCATGTCCGCGCGCGGCCACGCGGCGCTGGGCCGGCCCCGCGAGACCGCCGAGGCACTGCGCGCCGCCGAGAAGCAGCTCGACGCGAGCCGGGGTGCCGCCGAGGAGTCGCCCTGGGTGCGGTTCCTCGACCACCACTACCTCCAGGCCGAGTCCGCGCTCTGCTTCCGTGACCTGGGCCTCGCCGCGCAGGCCGAGCACACGGCCGGCGCGTCGGTGCGGGCCCACGCCGACCGCCGCCGACGCCAGGCCATCAGCCGTTCCGTGCTCGCGACGGCCCACCTCCAGCAGAACCGCCTCGACGAGGCCGTCGCCACTGCCTCGGACGCGCTCGAAGCGCTCAGCGGTGTGCACAGCGAGCGGTCCATCCAGGCCCTCCGCGACTTCCGGGGCCGACTGGCGTCCCGCCGCCACGAACCCCTCGTACAGGACTTCGAACGCCGGTCGCGTGTGGTGCTGGGGGCGGCCGCCTGAGGTGGCAGTGCCGCGGCGGACAGCCGCCTCAGTAGCCGTCCGGCGAGGGCGCGTTCTGGGCCCGGTCCACCGGCAGGTGGGCGCCGGAGACACCGGTCGCCCAGTCGGAGAGCAGGAACACCACCGTACGGGCCACCTCGTGCGGGGTGACGGGCGCACCGGTCGGCAACTCCGCCCCGACGAACGCCTCGTACGCCCGCGGCTCCTCCCGGCGCATCCGGTCCCAGCGGCGCCCCGGGACCAGCATCGAACCCGGCGAGACGGTGTTGACGCGGACGCGGTCCGGGCCCAGCTCACGGGCCAGGGAGGCGGCCAGCTGGACCAGGGCGCTCTTCGCGACCCCGTACTGGGCGGGCGGACCGGGCTTCCAGCCCGAGACCGAACCGATCAGCACGACCGAGCCGCCGCCGGCCGCGCGCAGGTGCGGCAGCGCGGCGCGGACGAGACGGGTGGCGTGCCCGACGTTCAGTTCCCAGGTGGCCGCCCAGTCGGCGCCGTCCGCCTGCTCGAACGCGTCGCCGCCCCGGGAACCGCCGACACAGGCGACGAGCCCGTCGAGACCGCCTGTGCGGCCCGCCGGGACGAAGCGTTTCGCCACAGCAGTGACGAAGTCCTCCAGCCGTCCGAGCTCGGTGACGTCGAGCGCGTCGGTGAACAGCCTGGCCCGTTCCTCCGCCGTCAAGGAGTCGCCCAATGCCGTCAGCCCCGCCGTCCGGCGCGCACAGGTCGCCACCTCGGCCCCCTCGGCGAGCAGGAGCCGTACGACCCCCTCGCCCAGCCCCCGGGTGCCCCCGGTGACCACCACCCTCTTGCCCCGCATACCGGGCCACCCGGCGGGGACGTACCGCTCCCGCGGGGCCGGGCTCTCGTCGACGTTCACCATGGTGGGGAACCTATACAGCGGGCGCCACTACCCGCCCGCACCTGCACAACCCCTCCACCACCTGGTGTTTTGTGTGCCCGGTGCTGTTGTCTTCGACAACAGCACCCCCAGGAGAACCACCTTCGAGGATGTGGAGGAACTCGATGACGGCGGTCAGTGTCGGCAGGTCCCGCCGACGGATCCCAGCCGCGACTGCGCACGACCCCGGATGGAGCGTCCACGACACCCCGTCCGGCGGGGCCGGACGACCCCCGGGTGCGGTGAGGTTGCCTTGATCTCCGTCGAGAGGCCCCGCCTCTTCCGGATGGCGGTACCCGCGCACCCGTCGTGCGCCGCCGGAGTGCGCCGTACGGTGGCGGCGCACCTCGCCCGTTGGGAACTGTCCGCGATCGTCGACGACGCGGTCCTCGCCACCGACGAACTCTTCGCCAACGCGGTCCGGCACGCGAGCGCCGACCCCGCCGACACCATCGCCGTGGTCCTCGAGTGCTCCGGGCGCGAACTGCGCGTCACACTGGCCGACCCCTCGCCCGTGCCGCCCCGGGCTCGCGCGGTGACCTCGTTCGCCGAGTCCGGGCGAGGGCTGTCCATCGTCTCCGCGCTGGCCGACGACTGGGGCACCGAGCCGCCGGACACGGGGGACGTGGGCAAGAAGGTGTGGTTCTCGCTCGCCGTCCGGGAGCCGGTGTGAAGGGCGCCCCGGCCATGGAACCCGTCTCGGAACCCACGCCCGGCACCGGGTCGCCCCGCGAGCGGGTCCTCGCCGCCGAGCTGATCCGCCGGGCCGAGGACGAACGGCGGCTCGCCCGGGAGGCCCGGTCCGCGCCCACCGCACGGGCCCGGGAGCGTATCGCCGCGTGCCACAGCGGCAACGGCGAGGCCCTGCGCGCGATCGTCGCCCGCCACGGGTGGCCCACCGCCGAGTCGGTCGGTGAACCCGCGTCGACGGCCGCCCTGATGCTCCTGCTGCACTCCCCCGACCTCGGCTTCCAGCTCGCCTGCCGCGACCTGATCGCCGAGGCGGTCGCGGACGGCCGCTGCCCGGCCGTGCACCACGCGTACATCGCCGACCACTGCGCCGTCGCCCTGAGCCAGCCGCAGTTCTACGGCACCCGCATCGACCCCGGCACCCTCTTCCCCTACCCGATCCGCCACCCCGAGTCCGTCGACGAACGCCGCAGGGACGTGGGCCTCGGCCCCCTGACCGACCACCTGCGAGCGGTACGCCTCGACCTGGGGGCGAGCGGCGGACTGTGAACCACGGTGTGCCCGCGGTACACGCCGGGTCCGGGTCGGCGTCCTCGCCCCGGATATTCGATCGCCCCCCGCCTCGCGGTCGCGTTACGTTCGCCCCATGCCCGACCTACGAACCGAACGCCTCCTCCTGCGCGACTGGCGGGAGTCCGACCTCGCTCCCTGGGCGGCCATGAACGCCGACCCGGAAGTCCGCGAACACTTCCCGGGTCTCCTCACCAGGGAGCAGAGCGACGCGTCCGCCGCCCGCTTCCAGGCGGACCTCGGCCGGCGGGGCTGGGGGTGGTGGGCCCTGGAGGTGCGGTCCACGGGACGGTTCATCGGCTTCGCCGGGCTCGATCCGGTGGAGGACGACATGCCGTTCTCCGGGGTGGAGGCCGGCTGGCGGCTCGCGCGTACGGCGTGGGGCCACGGCTACGCCACCGAGGCCGGGCGGGCGGTCGTGGACTTCGGCTTCGAGGAGCTGAGGCTCCCGGAGATCCTCGCGGTGACCACGGCCGGCAACCTCCGCTCCCAGGCCGTGATGCGACGCCTCGGCATGACCCGGAACCCGAGCGACGACTTCGACGACCACCCCGTCCCGGAGGGGCCGCCGTGCCACAACGTGGTGTTCCGGCTGGCGCCCGCCGGGCCCCCCGGGTCGGTCGGTCAGCTCGCGGCCCAGCCCGCGTAGAACAAGCCGAGGCCGGCGATCACGCAGATGCCCTGGATGGTCCAGAAGCGGACCACGACCAGAACCTCGGACCAGCCCTTGAGTTCGAAGTGGTGCTGGAGCGGGGCCATCCGGAAGACGCGCTTGCCGGTCAGCTTGAACGAGCCGACCTGGATGACCACCGACATGGTGATCAGGACGAACAGCCCGCCGAGGACGGCCATGAGCAGTTCGGTGCGGGAGCAGATGGCGAGACCGGCGAGCGCGCCGCCGAGTGCCAGGGACCCGGTGTCGCCCATGAAGATCTTGGCGGGCGAGGTGTTCCACCACAGGAACCCGAAGCAGGCACCCATCAGCGCGGCCGCGACGACGGCGAGGTCGAGCGGGTCGCGCACCTCTATGCAGGAGGCGGGGTCGGTGAGTTCGAGGGCGTTGGCGCACGAGTTCTGGAACTGCCACAGGCCGATGAAGGTGTACCCGCCGAAGACCATGACCGACGCGCCGGTGGCGAGGCCGTCCAGACCGTCGGTCAGGTTCACCCCGTTCGACATGGCGAGGATCATGAACAGGGCCCAGACGACGAACAGCACCGGCCCGATGGTCCAGCCGAAGTCGGTGACGAACGACACCTTCAGGGAGGCCGCCGTCTGGCCCCGTTCGTCAGCGAACCGGATGGCGAGCAGGGCGAACACGATGCCGACGATCAGCTGCCCGGCCATCTTGGCCCCGGCCCGCAGCCCCAGCGACCGCCGCTTCACGATCTTGATGTAGTCGTCCAGGAAACCGACCACGCCCATGCCCGCCATGAGGAAGAGCACCAGGAAACCGGGGTAGGTCGGACTCTCCCCGGTGATGACCTTGGTCGCGGCGTAGGCGACGAGGGTGGCCAGGATGAAGGCGATACCGCCCATGGTGGGCGTACCGCGCTTGCCGGCGTGGCCGCGCGGGCCGTCGTCGCGGATGAACTGGCCGTATCCCTTTCGGGCCAGCAGCTTGATCAGCAGCGGAGTGCCGATCAGCGTCAGGAACAGGCCGATGGCCCCGGCGTACAGGATCTGGTTCATCGGACGGTGGTCTCCCCCTCGGTCGCGCTCGGACACGCGACTGCCGCACCGGTGTCGCTCTTTCTCACGGGCCCCACCCTATGCAGTCACCTGATCTTCGTACCGCGCTGGGTAGTTGACGGACGTCCGAGGAAGCGCGGCCCGGTCGCCGGGTCACTCGAAACGGTGCTCAGGGGGTGAACCGTCCCGCCGCGATCCCCCCGGGCCCGCGCGGGCGCCCGCCCGGCGTCGCGGGCGTCGACCGACGAGGCGGCACGAACCGTCTCGCCGCTCCCCCACCGGCCCACCGCTCGCGCACCCGGGCGAGGCTGAGACACTGCACGTCATGGCCTCCTTCACTCCCGCGCGCGCGTTGCTGATGCTGACCACCGGGCTCACCTGTCTGCTGATGGCGGGCGGCGCCCTCATCGGCGCGCTGATCGGCGGCGGCCCCGTGGCCCTGGGGGCGGCGGTGTGCGCCGGGCTGGTCGGCATGGTGGGCTCGCTCATCGTGCGGCGACGGGCCATGGCGCACTTCGCCATGGCCCAGCGGCAGGCCGGGCAGCGGGGCTACGCGGAGGGCATCGCACACGGCGTGCTCATCCATGTGACGGCCTACGAGGCCGCCGTCTTCCCCCGCACCGGGCCGAGCGGGGTCAGTACCGAGGAGCGCGAGGCCCGCCGCACCATCGCCTACCGCATGGCCGCCCTCGACGAGGTGCCCCAACGGGTGCGCCTGGCCGCCGCGGACGCCCTCGCGCTCCTGGACAAGACCGACCGCGAGGGCGCCGAGGAAGCCCTGGCCCGGCTCGCCACGACCGTGCGCCTGGAGTACTCCCGGCTGTGAGACCTACGGCCCCGCGGCCGCTCAGTGGCCGCTGATCGCGCGCGGGGTGTAGGGCCGCTCCAGTTCCTCGGTCTCCTTCTCCGTCAGGGTGACGTCGAGTGAGGCCACGGCGTCGGCGAGATGGTGGGGCTTGGTGGCGCCGACGATGGGGGCGGTGACCGTGGGCCGGCTCAGCAGCCAGGCGAGGGCGACCTGCGCGCGGGGCACGCCGCGCTCACCGGCGATCCGGGTGACGGCGTCGACGATCTCCCGGTCGCCCTCCTGGTAGAGGGTCTTGCCGAACTCGTCGGTCTCGGCGCGCGCGGTGACGGTGTTCCAGTCCCGGGTGAGGCGGCCGCGCGCGAGCGGGCTCCAGGGCAGCGTGGCGACGCTCTGGTCCTCGCACAGCGGGAGCATCTCGCGCTCCTCCTCGCGGTAGAGGAGGTTGTAGTGGTTCTGCATGGACACGAACCGTGTCCAGCCGTTCAGCCGGGCGGTGTGCTGCATCTTCGCGAACTGCCAGGCGTACATCGAACTCGCCCCGAGATAGCGGGCCTTGCCCGCCTTGACCACGTCGTGCAGGGCCTCCATCGTCTCCTCGACCGGGGTGTGGGGGTCGAAGCGGTGGATCTGGTAGAGGTCCACGTAGTCGGTGCCGAGGCGCCGCAGGCTGTTGTCGATCTCCGTCATGATCGCCTTGCGGGACAGGCCCCAGGCGTTGGGGCCCTGGTGCATGGCGCCGTTCACCTTGGTCGCGACGACGACCTCCTCGCGGCGCGCGAACTCGGCGAGCGCGCGGCCGACGATCTCCTCGCTGGTGCCGTCGGAGTAGACGTTCGCGGTGTCGAAGAAGTTGATCCCGGCGTCCAGTGCCTGCCGGATCAGCGGGCGGGACGCCTCCGCGTCCAGGGTCCATTCGTGCGTGCCTCGGTCGGGGAGGCCGAAACTCATGCATCCCACACAGATCCGGGACACGTCCAGACCCGTCGAGCCGAGCTTCACGTACTGCATCGTCGCAACTCCTGCCGGTGAGGGGTGGGCTGACAAGCGTACGAAAGAGCGGTGTGCCGAACGGTCAGATCCGGTACCGCCGCAGTGCCGGTGTGGCCGTCGCCAGGATCAGGACCGCCGCGACGACGAGCAGTCCGCCGCCGGCGACGGCCGTACGGGTGCCGAAGGCGGCGCCCGCCGTGCCGTGCAGGACGTCGGCGAGGCGGGGGCCGCCGGCGACGACCACGGTGAAGACGCCCTGCATCCGGCCGCGCATCTCGTCGGTCGCGGCGGAGAGCAGGATGGCGCCCCGGAAGACCATCGAGACCATGTCGGCGACTCCGGCGACGACGAGGAACACCACCGCGAACCACAGGCTGGTGCTCAGCCCGAAGCCCGTGATGGCCGCGCCCCAGGCCATGACGGCGGCGATCACCATCAGTCCGTGGCGGTGGGAGCGGGAGAAGGTGCCCGACATCAGTCCGCCGACGACGGCCCCGACGGGGATCGCGGCGAACAGCAGGCCGAGGGCGAGACCCTCGCCGTAGGGCGCGTACGTGGTGGCGGCCAGCTGCGGGAAGAGGGCGCGGGGCATGCCCAGGACCATCGCGATGATGTCGGCGAGGAAGGACAGCAGCAGCACCTTGTGCAGGGCGATGTAGCGGAAGCCCGCGAGCACCTCCCGCAGGCCGGCACGCCCCTTCGTGGTGGCGTCCAGGGGCGGCAGGGAGGGCAGCCGGTGCACGGCCCAGAGCGTGACGCAGAGGGCCAGCGCGTCGAGGAGATACAGCTCGGCCAGGCCGATCACCGGGATGAGGGCGCCGGCGAGCAACGGTCCCGCCACCAGGCCGAGTTGCATCACGGTCGAGCCGAGCGCGGCGGCCGCCGGAAGTTCCTCGGCGGGGACCAGGCGGGCCACGGAGGCGTTGCGGGCGGGTGAGTTGAGGCCGAAGAACGCCTGCTGGAGGGCGAGCAGGGCCATCAGCGTCCACACGGATTCGAGGCCGGTGACGGCCTGTACCCAGAACAGCACCGAGGTGACGGCGATGCCGGTGTTGGTGACGAGCAGCAGCGTGCGGCGGTCGACGCTGTCGGCGACCGCGCCGCCCCAGAGCGCGAAGACGACCAGGGGCAGCAGGCCGGCGAGGCTCGCGTAGCCGACCCAGGCGGAGGAGCCGGTGATGTCGTAGATCTGCTTGGGGACGGCGACGGCGGTCAGCTGGCTGCCGACGGCGGTGACGATGGTCGAGGACCACAGGCGCCGGTAGGCCGGGCGGCGCAGCGGGCGGGTGTCCATCGCCCAGTGGCGCCGGCCCCTGCGGGCCGGCGCCGTCGGGGCGTCGTCCGCCGCGCTGTCGTCCTCCGGTGCGGTGTCGTCGTCGGCGCTGCTCTGGGTGGTGTCCACGGGCATCCTGATGCTCGATACATCTTTCGATACGGGCACCACTATCGCGGAGATCACCGCCGCCGGGACAGGCGATTTCGCCGCCGTCTCACATGCTGTCGCCGAACCCCCGCGGGCCCTTGGACCCGTCCGCGTCCGCCGTGGCTCAGGCTCCGGCGATCAGCATCCCGCCGAGGACGAGCATGGTCACCGCGACCAGACCGTCGAGGACCCGCCAGGCCGACGGGCGGGCCAGGAAGCGGCTGAGCAGCCGGGCGCCGAAGCCCAGGGCGGCGAACCAGCAGAGGCTGGCGAGGCCGGCGCCGAGGCCGAAGGTCCACCGCAGGGGGCCGCGGTCGGAGGCGATGGAGCCGAGCAGGAACACGGTGTCCAGGTAGACGTGCGGGTTGAGCCAGGTCAGCGCCAGACAGGTGAGGACGGCCCGGCGCCGTGAGCCCGCCGCCCCGCTCCCGCTCTCCGCGCGCAGCGCGTCGTCGCCGGGCCGCAGGACGCGGCGGGCGGCCAGCGCGCCGTAGACCAGGAGGAAGCCGCCGCCGACCAGGGCGATGGCCGTCAGCGCGCCGGGCCAGGCGACGACCACCGCGCCGACCCCGGCGACGCCGAGGGCGATCAGCACCGCGTCGGAGAGGGCGCAGATGGCCACGACCGGGAGCACGGCGTCGCGGTGCAGGCCTTGGCGGAGGACGAAGGCGTTCTGGGCGCCGATGGCGACGATGAGGGAGAGGCCGGTGCCGAAGCCGGCCGCGAGGGCTGTCATTTCGCTGAACACCCCCACGACGGTAGGAAACCCACCGCCATGCGTACAGCTAAAGATTCTTACGTATCATTAGCGCTCGTGATGTCTCAGCTTCCGCTCGACCTGGTGCGCACCCTGCTCGTCGTGGTGGACGAGGGCACCTTCGACGCGGCGGCGGGTGCCCTGCATGTGACGCCGTCGGCGGTCAGCCAGCGGGTCAAGGCGCTGGAGCAGCGGGTCGGCCGGGTCCTGCTGATCCGGGAGAAGCCGGTGCGTCCGACGGAGTCCGGTGAGGTGATCGTCCGGTTCGCGCGTCAGCTGGCCCGTCTCGAACACGACGCGCACGCCGCGCTCGGGATGACGGGCGCCGGGGAGAGCACGCGGGTGTCGATCGCGGTGAACGCCGACTCGCTGGCCACCTGGTTCCTGCCCGCCCTGACCCGGGTGCCGGAGGAACTGCGTCCCTGTTACGAACTGCTCCGGGAGGACGAGCAGCACACGGCACGGCTGCTGCGTGAGGGGCTCGTGATGGCCGCGGTCACCTCGGCGCCGGACGCGGTGGCCGGCTGTTCGGTCCGGCCGCTCGGCCGGATGAGGTACCGGCCGTGTGCCGCGCCCGCCTTCGCGGAGCGGTGGCTCGGCGCCGGATCGGGCACACCGCTGAGGGACCTGATCGCCGACGCGCCGGTGGTGTTCTTCGACCGGCGGGACGAGTTCCAGGACGCCTTCGTCCGGCGGCTGACGCGGGGCCGCCCGGCCGGTCCCCGCCGGCACTACGTGCCGACCTCGGAGGGTTTCGTGGACGCCGTGGCCGCCGGCATGGGCTGGGGCATGGTGCCCGCCGCCCAGGCCGGACGGCTGCTCGACAGCGGCCGGCTCGTCGACCTGGCGCCCGAGCGGTCCATGGACGCCCAGCTGTTCTGGCAGCAGTGGAAGCTGGACTCTCCCGCGCTGACGGCGGTGGCGGAGGCGGTCGCCGCCGAGGCCGCCGAGGCGCTCGACCCCTGAGCGCTGCCGTCAGGACTCGCGACCGGCGCCGAACGGCCCGTCCAGCGCCGCCCATTGGAGCAGCATGATGGTCTTGGCGTCGGCGATCTCCCCGCTGCGGATCATCTCCAGGGCCCGGCGGAAGGGCAGTTCGACGAGTTCGATGTCCTCGCCCTCCTCCTCCAGCCCGCCGCCCTCGTGGGTGCGGGTCGACGGTCCGTACGGGGCGGCGTAGAAGCTGACGCGTTCGGTGACCGAGCCGGGGCTCATGTAGATGTCGAAGACGTGCTGGATCTCGCCGATGGTGTGGCCGGTCTCCTCCACGACCTCGCGCCGCACGGCGACCTCGGGGTGCTCGTCCTCGTCGTCGAGCAGGCCGCCCGGCGTCTCGACGAGCATCCCGTCGGGATGGCCGTTGACGTACACCGGGTAGCGGAACTGCCGGGTGAGCAGCACGGTTTCGCGGTCGGTGTCGTAGAGCAGGACGGTGGCGCCGTTGCCGCGGTCGTGCGTCTCACGCTCCTGCGTGCTCCAGGTGCCGTCGGCGTGCTGGAAGTCGAAGGTCGTCGTGCGCTCCACGTACCAGTGACTGGAGAGCAGGCGCACGTCGCGCACCTTGACGCGCGGGTTGCCGGTCAGGTCGCGGCCGGTGCGGTCGAGCCCGGTGCGGCCCCGGCGGTCCGGGAGGTCGACACCGGCGGTCTTGTCGGTCATGCGTCCGCTTCTACCAGTCCGGTCGAGATGTTGTCATGCTCCTCAATTCGCTTGCCGCGCGCGTCGCTTGGCGGAATCGGGCAGTCCGGGACAGCATGCCCGTATGAAGAGCGATCTTTTCTCCAACGAGAACATGGTCCAGCCGGCGTACGCGCCGGGGATGAGCGTCCAGAACGCCAAGTCGATCAAGTACGCGGTCAACGGCGAGATGCTCGCCCGGCAGGGCGCGATGATCGCCTTCCGGGGGAATCTGCAGTTCGAACGCAAGGGCCAGGGCGTGGGCGGCATGCTCAAGCGCGCGGTCACCGGGGAGGGGCTGGCCCTGATGGCGGTGCGCGGTCAGGGTGAGGCCTGGTTCGCGCACGAGGCGCAGAACTGTTTCATCGTCGACATCGAGCCGGGCGACGTGTTCACCGTCAACGGCCGCAACGTGCTCTGCTTCGACTCGTCGCTGTCGTACGAGATCAAGACGGTGAAGGGCGCCGGCATGACCGGTGGCGGGCTGTTCAACAGCGTCTTCACGGGACAGGGCAGGCTGGGTCTCGTCTGTGACGGCAATCCGCTGGTCATCCCGGTCTCTCCGCAGCTGCCGGTGTTCGTCGACACGGACGCGGTGGTGGGCTGGACGGCCCACCTCTCCACCTCGCTGCACCGCTCGCAGTCCTTCGGGTCGATGATCCGCGGCGGCTCCGGGGAGGCCGTGCAGCTGAAGCTGGAGGGCGAGGGCTTCGTGGTCGTCCGGCCGAGCGAGGTGACTCCGCAGGCCCAGCAGCACTGAGCGGGCGGGCGAGGAGAGGAGCCGGGCCCGCGAGGTGTCGGCGGGGCCTCGCGGGCCTGCCCATACGTCGAGCGAACATATTTTCGAATACGGGTGTACGCTGCAGGTATGGCCGCGCACCTCCAGGGCTCCCTCTTCGACCAGTCCGACGACCTCCGCCTCGGCCCCCTCGACGGGCTGCACCGACGTGAGCTGGGTGCCGGGGCGTGGGTCGACGTACTGCCCGGGTGGCTAGGGGGCGCCGACGCGCTGTTCACACAGCTCGCCGAGGACGTGCCGTGGAAGGCGGAGCGCCGGCAGATGTACGAGCAGGTCGTGGACGTACCACGCCTGCTCGCCTATTACGGCCCGGAGGACCGCCTCCCGCACCCCGTCCTGGACGAGGCCCGGGAGGCTCTGTCCGCGCACTACGGCGCCGAGCTGGGCGAGCCGTTCGCCACGGCCGGGCTCTGTTTCTACCGCGACGGGCGGGACAGTGTGGCCTGGCACGGCGACCGGATCGGGCGGGGCGCCCGGGAGGACACGATGGTGGCCATCCTGTCCGTGGGCGACCCCCGTGACCTCGCCCTGCGTCCGCACGGCGGGGGCGGTCAGACCCGGCGCTTTCCGCAGGGCCACGGCGATCTGATCGTGATGGGCGGCTCCTGCCAGCGCACCTGGGACCACGCGGTGCCCAAGTCGACACGGGCGGTGGGGCCGCGCATCAGCATCCAGTTCCGGCCGCACGGCGTCCGCTAGCGGCCCGTCCCGGCCGTCCCGGGGCCGGCCGCCGCCGGCTACTTCCGTCCGGCGAGGGCCCGCGACTGGGACGTCCGGGCCAGCTTCGGGCCCAGCCAGCGCTTGAGGCGGCGCAGGGCCTCCAGTCGGCCGGCCGCGCGGTCGAGGCGGTAGTAGAGCTGCGGCGGCACGTACGGCAGCAGCGGGGAGTGCCGCTGGCCGAGGAGCGCGAACATCTGCTCCGGCGGGAGGTCGATGTACCGCTGGATGTTCTCGTACCACCGGGCGCTGTACCGGGCCGCGCTCTGCAGCCGCAGGAGGTCGGACTTGCGTCGCCGTTCGTACGCGGCGAGCGCGACCTCCGTCTCCGGGTGGGCGCCGAGGGCCTCGGCCAGGCAGATGGCGTCCTCCAGGGCGAGGGTGGTGCCCGCGCCGATGGAGTAGTGCGTGGTGTGGGCGGCGTCGCCGAGCAGGACCAGGTTGCCGTGGTGCCAGGCCCGGTTGGTCAGGGTGCGGAAGGTGAGCCATCGGGCGGTGCCGTCGCCCTGGTCGCGGCCGAGCAGCGGGTGGCCGTCGAGGATGTCGGCGAAGAGCTTCTCCAGCAGGGCCAGGCCGTCGGCCGCGCCCAGGCGGTCCAGGCCCAGGCCGCTCAGGGTCCTGGGGGAGCACTCGATGACACAGGTGCTCTGCTCGTCGCTGAACGGATAGGCGTAGGCCCAGATCCAGCCGTGGTCGGTCTCCTGGAAGGAGAAGGTGAAGGCGTCGTGGACCTTGGTCGTGCCCAGCCAGATGTAAGCGTTGCGGCCGAGGACGATGTCGCTGCCGAAGCGGTCGGCGTACCGCTCGCGCACGGCGCTGTTGACTCCGTCGCCCGCGACGACGAGGTCGGCGTCCGGCAGGGCGTCGGCCGTGATCTCGTCCTCGTACTCCACCCGGACGCCGAGGGCGCGGGCCCGGTCCGCGAGCAGTTCGAGCAGGCGACGCCTGCCGATGCCGAAGCCGTCGTCGCCGGGCTGGACGGTCCTGCGGTCGCGGACGTGCGCGACCCCCCTGTTCCAGGTGACGGAGTTC
Source organism: Streptomyces sp. NPDC034049 (assembly GCF_055575575.1). Taxonomy (NCBI): domain Bacteria; kingdom Bacillati; phylum Actinomycetota; class Actinomycetes; order Kitasatosporales; family Streptomycetaceae; genus Streptomyces; species Streptomyces sp. NPDC034049. The sequence continues at coordinate 202,140 of NZ_JBVISJ010000013.1, read as the reverse complement.
TCGCTGATGGCGAGGGCCGTCTCGGGGTCCTTCTCGCGGAGCTTGTCCAGCAGTTCGGACCAGTAGGTGACGCCCCAGCCGTAGGTCGACCCGGCCGGGTTCCGTTCATGGACGGTGATGTCGTGGGACGGGTCCTGCCGCTTCATCAGGATCGAGAAGTACAGGCTTGCGGGTCCGCCGCCGACGCATGCGATCTTCACGCACACTCCCATTTCGCTGCGCAAAGCGATCAATTGACCACGAAGAGTAGCAGCGTACGACCGCTCCGGAATCGCGCCACTTTGCCCGCGTGACGCCGGCCACGCCCCCTGCGCCCGCACCGCAAGATCATCGGCACCGTCGCCGCCACCGGGCGGAATATCTCCCTCCGCCCGCACCCGCGAGGCCGCCACAGCAAGATCATCTTTGTTCAACCTTGCACGACATATCCGCGATTGTCCTGATCACGGCCAACCGGTTTTCTGGGATTTCTCCCGCCGCACAGCGGGTGGATAGGTATGACGGGTCATCAATCACCCCTTTCCCAGGAGGTTTTCGCATGCCCGACATCACCCGACGCCACGCTCTCGGGGCCGCGGCGGCCCTCGCCGTGACGGTCGGAGCCCCGCTCACCGCGGCGGCCGCGGACGACCACGGCAGCCACGGGGGTCACGGCGACCACGACGGTCACCAGGGCCTCCAGCCCTTCGACGAGGTCTACCGGGGCCGCCGGATACAGGGGCGCCCGACCGAGGGCGGCGGCCACCACCACGGCACCGGGTACGCGGTGTTCGTCGACGAGGCGGAGCTGCATGTGATGCGGAACGCCGACGGCAGCTGGATCAGCGTCGTCAGCCACTACTCCCCCGTGCCGACACCGCGCGCGGCGGCCCGCGCGGCGGTCGACGAACTCCAGGGCGCCCGCCTCGTCCCCTTCAACTGACCCGCCGCCCGCGACCGCGCCGGCAACCGCAGCACGCACACGCACACGCACACGCACCACCGGAAACACCGCAAGGAGCCGCAGAGCCATGACCACACGCAAGAACCAGGCGACCCTGACCGCCGACGAGAAACGGCGCTTCGTCGACGCGCTGATCGCGCTGAAGCGCTCCGGCCGCTACGACGAGTTCGTCACGACGCACAACGCGTTCATCCTCGGCGACACGGACAACGGCGAGCGCACCGGCCACCGTTCGCCCTCCTTCCTGCCCTGGCACCGCAGATTCCTGCTGGAGTTCGAACGGGCCCTGCAGTCCGTGGATCCCACCGTCGCCCTGCCCTACTGGGACTGGACGGCCGATCGCACGGCACGCTCCTCCCTCTGGGCGCCCGACTTCCTGGGCGGCACCGGGCGCAGCCGCGACGGTCGGGTGATGGACGGGCCGTTCGCGGCGTCCACCGGGAACTGGCCGATCAATGTGCGCATCGACGGCCGCACCTATCTGCGACGCTCCCTCGGCGGCGCGGTGCGGCAGTTGCCGACGCGGGCCGAGGTGGACTCGGTGCTCGCGATGTCCACGTACGACATGGCTCCCTGGAACAGCGCCTCGGACGGCTTCCGCAACCACCTGGAGGGGTGGCGGGGCGTGAACCTCCACAACCGGGTGCACGTCTGGGTGGGCGGCCAGATGGGCACCGGGGTCTCCCCCAACGACCCGGTGTTCTGGCTGCACCACGCGTTCGTCGACAAGCTGTGGGCCGACTGGCAGCGGCTGCACCCGGGCTCGGCGTACGCACCTGCGGCCGGGACGCCGAACGTGGTCGACCTGAACGAGACCATGAAGCCGTGGAACGACACGACCCCTGCGGCGCTGCTCGACCACACCCCGCACTACACGTTCGACGCGGCCTGAGGACGTTGATCCGCCGGGGACCTGGGTACTCGCGCCGGACGCGGCCGGGGCGACCCGGTCGCGACCGCAACGAGAACCGATGTGAGGGAGGCGCCCGATGACCCAGATCGAGGAGTCCGTCGAGGTCCAGGTCCCTGTACGGACCGCCTACAACCAGTGGACGCAGTTCGAGACGTTCCCCGAGTTCATGAGCGGGGTCGAGCGGATCGAGCAGCGGTCGGACACGCTCACGCACTGGGTGACCGAGGTGGACGGTGTGCACCGGGAGTTCGACGCGGAGATCACCGAGCAGGTCCCGGACGAGCGGGTCGCGTGGACGACCGTCTCCGGTGACGCCCGGCAGGCCGGTGTCGTCACCTTCCACCATCTCGCCGAGGGGCGCACCAAGGTGATGCTGCAGATGGAGTTCCAGCCGGAGGGCACCGCCGAGAAGGTGGCCGACAAGCTGGGCGTGGTGAAGCGGCAGACCAAGGGCGACCTGCAGCGCTTCAAGAAGTTCATCGAGGAGCGCGGCCGGGAGACCGGGGAGTGGCGCGGCACTGTCGTGTGACGCGCACGCCCTGGTGGTCTCCCGCCCGGCGGCCTACTCGGCCCCGGCGGTCGCCCCCGTACGGCACTCCGGGTGGCCCCAGCCCTGGTCGTTCTTGGCGATGGGCTCACCCGCGGCGTACGGGCGGCCGCACAGACAGCGGCCGGGGAACTTCGCCTTGATGGTGCGGGACGAGGAGCCGGAGCGGGACGAGGAGCCGGAGGAGCCGCCACGGCCGCCGGTCCCGCCCGGCTTCCCGGACCTCTTCGCCGGTGCGCGGCGGGCCGGGACGGTGTCCGGCGCGGCCGGCGGTTCCGGGGAGCCCAGCTCGGTACCGGCGGGCTCCTGGACGGTGGCCGCCTGGCTCGCCGCGCGGTCGGCGAAGTCGTTGAGGCGGTCGCCGTCGACCTGGTGAGCGGGGACGTAGCGGAACTCCACGGAGCGGCCGGCGAGCAACTCGTCGATACGGACCACGAGTTCCTGGTTGGCGACCGGCTTGCCCGCGGCCGTGCGCCAGCCGTTGCGCTTCCAGCCGGGCAGCCAGGTGGTGACCGCCTTCATCGCGTACTGGGAGTCCATCCGGATCTCGATCGGGACGGCCGGGTCGGTGGCCGCCAGCAGCCGCTCCAGCGCGGTGAGTTCGGCGACGTTGTTGGTGGCCCGGCCCAACGGCCCGGCCTCCCAGCGCGCAGGGATCTCATCGTCCTCGGCCACCACCCAGGCCCAGCCCGCCGGCCCGGGGTTTCCCTTGCAGGCTCCGTCGCAGGCGGCCACAACACGTTCCGACATGCGCTCGATCATGCCATGCGCGCGTTCCCGTCCGTGCCCGTCCGCTCAGCCGACGTCCTTCAGCTCGGGCATCTCGCCCTGTGTGTTGGTGACGTCGATGACCGAGAACGACGCGCCCTGCGGGTCGCTGAGCGCGGCGAAGCGGCCGAAGGGGGTGTCCATCGGACCGAAGCGCAGGACACCGCCGAGCTTGGTGGCCTTGGCGACCGCGTCGTCGCAGTCGGGGACGGCGAAGTACACGTTGATGTACGAGGGCACCTCGGGCGGGAAGTCCTCCGCCGTCATCTTCATCCGGCCGAGCAGCGGGTTCTGGCCGAGGTCGAAGACGCGGAAGTCCATGTGCGGGTTGTCGGGGTCGTCCATCTGCTTGGAACGGTAGGAGAAGACCGCCGGGAAGAACGCGTCGGACTTCTCCGGCTCCCGGGTGAAGATCTCGGCCCAGGTGTACGCGCCGGGCACCCCCATCGACTCGAAGCCCTGGTGCGCGCCGGCCTGCCAGCCGCCGAAGACGACGCCGTCCGGGGAGCGGGCCAGCAGCATGGAGCCGAAGTCGCCGACGCGCATCGGTTCCATCAGCACGTCGCCGCCGTTGTCGCGGATCTTCGCGGCGGTGGCGTCCACGTCGGACGTGGCGAAGTACAGGCACCAGGCGGACTGGCCCTCCTGGCCGGGCATGGGCGGGACGACCGCGGCCACCGCCTTGCCGTCCGCGTACGCCTGGGTGTAGTTGCCGTACTCGGAGGACGACTCGCCGAACGTCCAGCCCAGGACCTCGCCGTAGAAGTTCTTGGCGCCCTCGACGTCGCTGAACATCGCGTCGACCCAGCAGGGCGTTCCCTCGGGGTGTGCGGCCATGACTGCCACTCTCCTCGGTTCGACAGGTGGTTCACCGGCTCTCACGCTAGCCAGGACGGGTCCCGGTCGCGCGCCGAACAGGACGGACCGCGTGAAACCGGCACGAGTTCCGTGGGGCGGGGCCACGGCCGTGCCTCGTCTGATAATTTCAGCGGCGCTCGCACTCCCGTTCGCCTCTCCGCGTGAGGTGCCGCCATGTCCGGCCGACCGTTCCGACGTACGGCGCTGCCGTGCGCCCCGGGCCGGACGGCGCACCTGTCGCTCGTGGCCGCGATCGCCCTGGCCACGTTCCTGTTGTTCTGCGCGGGCTCGCCCCCCGGCGAGGCGCCCGAGCGGCGTCCGCAGGCGGCCTCGGCGGGACCGGCGCAGGAGAAGGCGGTGGAGGGACGGCCGGCCGCGGGCCGGTCGGTCACGGCGCACACGCGTCAGGTGGAGCGCGACCCCTGCGGCCACAGTCCCGGTGAGCACGACTGCCACTCCCCCGACCCGGCCGCGGTGCTGGGCCAGATGCCGTTGCCGGGCGCCGATCACACCGCCGCGCCCTGGCAGCCCGCCCCGGCTCCGGCCGCGGTCGCGCCGGACGGCTCACGGGAGCCGGGACGGGCCCGCCCTCCCGATCTCCACGAACTGCAGTTGCTCCGCGTCTAGGCCGGCCGCCGGCCCCGACGACACCACCTCAGACGACTCGCAGGACCGCCGTGCCCCGTGCGGGCAGGGCCGGGAGAAGGGCACCCCATGGCTTCATCCAAGTCCAGGAACAGCGCGCCGAAGGGCAAGAACAGCAGCCCCAAGGCCAGGGAGGCGGCGCGGCGTGCCCGCGTCGAGGAGATACGCAAGGCGGAGCAGGCCCGTGAGCGGCGCATGCGGCTGCTCACCCTCGGCGTCACCGGTGTGATCCTCGCCGGGCTCGTCGGCGGCGGCTGGTTCCTGATCGACGCCGCGCAGGAGAAGGAGGAGGCGAAGGCCGCGCCGGTCGAGGGCGTGAAGAGCTGGTCGAAGCTCACCCAGAACCACGTCACCGAGAAGGTCGACTACAAGATGAGCCCGCCCGTGGGCGGCGACCACAACCAGGTGTGGGTCAACTGCGACAAGCAGGTGTACACCAAGGCCGTGCCGAACGAGAACGCGGTGCACGCGCTGGAGCACGGCGCCGTCTGGATCACCTACAACGACAAGGCGGCCAAGGCGGACGTCGAGTCGCTGACCGGCCTCGTGAACAAGACGACGTACACCTTCATGAGCCCCTACGAGGACCAGTCCTCGCCCATCGTGCTGAGCGCCTGGGAGCACCAGTTGAAGGTGGACAAGGCGTCCGACCCGCGCGTGCGGAAGTTCCTCGACAAGTACGTGCAGGGTGAGCAGACACCGGAGCCGGGTGCCGCGTGCACGGGTGGCATGACCCCGTGACCCCGTGACCTGACGGAGCGAGGGCGTCCGGCCGGACCGGGCGCCCTCATGGCCGACACGGGTCTTCCGCCCCGGGGCGGGCTGTGCTTGCCTGGGGAGCCGTTTCGGTGATCGGGGCGGGAGTCGCCGTATGGGCAAGCCGTGGATCGTGGGAGTGGCGGGGGCGGTGCTCGCCGGGCTGCTGCTCGGCGCGTGCGGGGATCCGGAGTCCGCGCCGGACCAGGTGCCGCCGTCGGCCGCCGCACCGGGCCCGTCGTCGACCACGCACCGGCGCGCGGCCACGGCACCTCCCGGCGACGGCGCCGGCACGGGCGGCACCGGGGCGGCGAAGCCCGCGCCCGAGGTGCTCTACCTCGGGGACTCCCTCGCCACGGAGAACCAGAACGTGCTCGGCGACCTGCTGAAGGACGACCTCGGCGCCCGCTACACCAGCGCCCCCTACTCGGGCACCACCCTGTGCGACTACCTGGAGGGCACCGCCGACCGGTCGCTCGTCCCGCCGCGGGACAAGGCGGCCGCGCTGGTGCGGCGGCTGCGCCCGGACTATGTGGTCCTGCAGTTCTGGGGGAACGCCTGGGACTACACGCCCTGCATGGACGGCGTGACCTACGGCAAGGCCCGCGCCGAGTACTTCCGGCGGTACACGGCCGCCGCCGAGCAGCTCACCGAGCAGATCGCGAACGCGGGTGGTGAGCACCGGCCGAGGATCGTGTGGGTGCTCCAGGGCCCGGACCCGATGACGCCGGAGCGGGTGCGCCGGGTGAACGCCCTGTACACCAAGCAGGCCGAGGCCTCCGGGGATCTGGTCGCGGACGCCGGAAAGGCCGTCAGCCCGGCCACCGGCCGCTACACCTGGGCCCAGTACCTGCCCTGCACCGCCTACGAACGCGAGCACGACGGCTACTGCACCCAGCCCGGCCGGGACCGCACCGCGCTCCACCACGACCAGGACTACCTGCACTTCTGTCTGGCTCCGACGACGTCCAAGCCCAGGCCGTGCCCGGTCCGGTCCCCGGGGATCACGCGGATGGCCCGGGAGATCACCCGGGCCATCGCCGACGCGCGTACCGACCGGCACTAGGGGTCGTGCCCCGGGCGGCCGCTCAGACCCGCTGGGACGTGGGCTCGTCGTCGCCCGAGCCCTCGGCGTTCGCCGCTTCCGCCTCCGACGTGGCGGCCGCCTCCGCCTCCTGCTGCCGCTTCGACGCCCACAGGCTCGTCACCGTCGTCACCGCGAGGACCAGGACGATGAAGCCGAGGGAGAAGGGGATGGAGATCTCCGGGACGTGGACACCGGACTCGTGCAGCGCGTGCAGGACGAGCTTGACGCCGATGAAGCCGAGGATGATCGACAGGCCGTAGGAGAGGTGGACGAGCTTCTTCAGCAGGCCGCCGATGAGGAAGTACAGCTGGCGCAGGCCCATCAGGGCGAACGCGTTGGCGGTGAAGACGATGTACGGGTCCTGGGTGAGGCCGTAGATCGCGGGGATGGAGTCGAGGGCGAAGAGGACGTCCGTGGAGCCGATGGCGAGCATCACGACCAGCATCGGCGTCATGACGCGCTTGCCGTTCTCCTCGATCCACAGCTTGGTGCCGTGGTACCGGTCGGCGACCCCGAAGCGCTTCTCCACCGCCTTGAGGAGCTTGTTCTCCTCGTACTCCTCCTCGTGGCTGCCCTTGCGGGCGTCCTCGACCAGCTTCCAGGCGGTGTAGATCAGGAACGCGCCGAAGATGTAGAAGACCCAGGAGAAGCTGGAGATGATCGCCGCGCCCGCCGCGATGAAGATCGCGCGGAGCACCAGGGCCATGAGGACGCCGACCATCAGCACCCGCTGCTGGTACTGCGAGGGCACCGCGAACTTCGCCATGATCAGCACGAAGACGAAGAGGTTGTCGACGCTCAGGGACTTCTCGGTGATGAAGCCCGCGAAGAACTCGCCCGCGGGCTTGCCCCCGCCGACGGCGAGCACGCCCAGGCCGAACGCGATGGCCAGGGCGATCCAGACGGCCGACCAGATGCCGGCCTCCTTGAGCGACACGTCGTGGGGTTTTCGGCCGATGAAGAAGTCCACCCCCACCAGGACGCACAGGGCGACGACGGTGAACAGCCAGGTGGTCAGGGTGACGTTCAAGGTTCCTCCGGGTAACAGCTGGTGCACTGGAAAGCCTCACCGCAGTCCTTTGCGGCCGCTACCCGGCTCAGGTAAAGAATCGTGGAAATCGTCGTGCGCGCCCTGGTGGGGCCCCGTCGCGGAGGCCTCCCACCAGGGCGGGAGGGGGCGCGGGGACGGCTACTCGCCCGCGTACGCCTTGCGCAGGGCGGCGAGGTCGAACTTCCCCATCGCCATGAACGCCGCGGTCGCCCGGGCCGCCTTCTGCGGATCGGAGTCGCTGATCATGTCGACGAGTTCGGCGGGCACGACCTGCCAGGAGACCCCGAACCGGTCCTTGAGCCAGCCGCACGGGCCCGGCTCGCCGCCCTCGGTGAGCCTGTTCCAGTAGTAGTCGATCTCGTCCTGGTCGGCGCAGAGGATCTGGAAGGAGACGGCCTCGGTGAACTTGAACTCCGGGCCCCCGTTCAGCGCCACGAACTGCTGGCCGTTGGCCGTGAACTCCACCGTGAGCACGGAGCCGGCCGGCTGCCGGGCGCCCTCGCCGTAGTGGGTGACCCGGCCGAGCCGGGAGTTCTTGAAGACCGAGACGTAGTGGGCGGCCGCCTCCTCGGCCTGGCCGTCGAACCACAGGCAGGTGGTGAAACCTTCGCTGGACATGTGCGCCTCCTCCGGCGGGGTGGGTCGTCTCCTGTGTCGACCGACGCTGGTCCCAAAACTCATCGGTGGCGCGGCCACGAGATCTGCCGGGTGGGGGCGGGCCGTGCTCCGCTCTGCTGTCGGCGAATCTGCCCAGGGCAGAGAAAGGCCAGGTGAGAGGGGGTTCTCGGGAAGGGTGGAGACAGCGGCCACCGCGGTCGCGTTCACCCCCAGGGAGGAACCGTGGCTCCACTGATCACCGGCCGGGCCCCGATGCTCGCCCCGCGCGCGGAGGAGGGCGACACCCCGCCGTCGCGCTTCGACGACCATCTCGCCGCGCAGCTCCTCGCCCAGCGGATCGTCTTCCTCGGCACCCAGGTCGACGAGGTCTCCGCCAACCGGGTGTGCGCCCAGTTGCTGGTGCTGTCGGCGGAGGACCCGCGCACCGACATCAGCCTCTACATCAACAGCCCCGGCGGTTCGGTGACGGCCGGCCTCGCCATCTACGACACGATGCGGCTGATCCCGAACGACGTGTCCACGCTGGCGATGGGCTTCGCGGCGAGCATGGGCCAGTTCCTGCTGAGCGTCGGCGCCCGCGGCAAGCGGTTCGCGCTGCCCAACGCGCGGATCATGATGCACCAGCCGTCGGCCGGCATCGGCGGCACCACCGCGGACATCGAGATCCAGGCGGAGAACCTGGAGTTCACCAAGCGGGCCATCGAGCGGATCACCGCGGAGCACACCGGGCAGACCGAGGAGACGGTCTCCCGGGACGGCGACCGCGACCGCTGGTTCACGGCCGAACAGGCCCGGGAGTACGGGATGGTCGACCGTGTCGTCGAGTCGCTCGACGACGTCCGGCCGGCCTCCTCGCGTCGACGGATGGGACTGCAGTGATGGGGACGTACACCATTCCGAACGTGGTCGAGCGGACCGCACAGGGCGAGCGGTCCTACGACGTCTTCAGCCGCCTGCTCTCCGAGCGGATCGTCTTCCTCGGCACGGAGATCGACGACGGGGTGGCGAACGTCGTCATCGCCCAGCTCCTCCATCTGGAGGCGGCGATGCCGGACCGCGAGATCTCCGTCTACATCAACTCCCCCGGCGGCTCGTTCACTTCGCTGATGGCGATCTACGACACGATGTCGTACGTCCGCGCGCCGATCTCGACCCTCTGTGTGGGTCAGGCGGCCTCGACGGCGGCGGTGCTGCTGGCGGGCGGGGATCCCGGGCGGCGCTTCGTGCTGGAGCACGCGCGGGTGCTGCTGGGACAGCCGGCGAGCGGAGGCCGTCAGGGCACGGTCTCCGATCTCACCCTCCAGGCCAAGGAGATGGTGCGGATCCGGGCACAGGTCGAGAAGGTGCTCGCGCGGCACACGGGGCGCGAAGTGGCCGAACTGCGGGCCGACATGGACCGGGACAAGGTGTTCACGGCGGAGGAGGCGGTCGGGTACGGGCTGGCCGACGAGGTGTTGAGCCGGCGGCTGGTGGAGGTCTGAGTGTCGCCTGCGGGGGTGGGGGCTTCGCCTGTCGTGCGGCTGCGGGTCGTCCGTGGTTGCTCGCGCAGTTCCCCGCGCCCCTGACGGGGCGCGGGACGGTGAACCCTCGTCAGGCCACGAGGCACAGACCGTCGTAAGACGCCCGGGGCGTGCTGCGGGTCAGTTCGGTCTGGGCCAGGGAGAGCAGGTCGCCCAGGCCGAGGCCCAGGGCCTGGGCGGCTGCCGCGAGGACCTCCGACGAGGCCTCCTTGCGGCCGCGTTCCACCTCGGAGAGGTACGGCATCGAGATACGGGCCGCGTCCGCGACGTCCTTCAGGGTGCGTTCCTGGGCCAGGCGCTCGCGGCGCAGCACGTCGCCGACGAGGTCCCGCCACAGGGGTTCCTTGGCGGGCGGGCCGGGAGGCGGGGCCGCGGCCGGACGCAGGGGGATGACTCGGGCTTGGTTCGAGGCGTGTGGGCTCACTTCTCCAGCCTAGGAACGGCGGGCGGGAGGGGAAGGGGGTGGCGTTCCGCCCTGAGGGAAATCCGGTTCCGCGCCGGGCGTCACTGACCGATGCGGCCGTCGATCCGTTCGCGCAGGAAGTCGGCGTGGCCGTTGTGGCGCGCGTACTCCTCGATCAGGTGGACCAGCACCTCGCGCAGGGCCACGGGCTCGCCGTCGTGCTGTCCGGTGACGGCCAGGTCGGGGGCGGCGGCCACGAAGCGCTCGGCGAAGTCGACCTCCGCGCGCCAGGTCCGCCAGGCTTCGGCCACGGCCTCGGGGTCGGCCACGGCGCCGTTGAAGTCCCCGTCGGGGTCCTCGCCGGCGCGGTAGTGGCGAGGCTCCGGCCGGCCCGCCAACGCCTCGCGGAACCAGTACTGTTCGACGCCGGCCAGGTGGCGTACGAGCCCCAGCAGCGACATGTTGGACGGCGGCACCGAACGGCGGGCCAGTGCCTCGGCGTCGAGGCCCGCGCACTTCAACTCCAGGGTGAGGCGCTGGTTGCGGAGGTAGCCGACGAGGGTGGCCCGTTCCCCCTCGAAGCCGCCCTCGGCGCGCGGGTCCCCCTCGGGGCCGACGAAGCGGTCACCCCACCCGGGCCGACGCTCGGGCAGCGGCTGTTCGTGCTGAGGATGTGCCGGTCGAACCTCTTCGTGTTCAGCCTGTTCGTGTTCAGCCTGTTCGTGGTGCGGTGCGTGTCGCGGCTGTGCGTCTTGGCGTGTTGCGCCTCGGTCGGTCATGCGAAGGAGCATCGGCGTCCACCAGGGCGGCGCGCCACCTCTTTTCCCTCTGCTTCCTTCGCTCCCGGCCGTGCAACCCTTCCCTCTCCTCCGCGGTCGAACAGGGCGCCGGACAAGGAACGGGCCCTTTCCGGACACCCCCGCGCTGCCCGGCCGTTCTTACTCTTTGGAGCCGTACATGCGCAAGATCCGTTCGGCTGCCCTCGCGGCAGCCACCTTTCTTCTCGTCTCCGGCGCGGCGATCGTCGCCGCGCCGTCGGCCTACGCGGGGGTGCCCGGCAGTACGCAAGCCAGTGACCGCAACAGCGACTTCGACGGCGACGGCTACGAGGACGTGCTGGTCGGCGCGCCCGGTGCCACCGTCAGCGGGAGCAAGGGCGCGGGGCTGGTGACCGTGCAGTACGGCTCGGCCAGAGGCATCGGCACCGGCGACGTGGCCCGGTTCAGCCAGTCGACCTCGGGGGTCGCGGGGGCGGCCGAGGCGGGCGACGGCTTCGGCCGGGCGGTCGCCACCGGCGACCTGGACGGCGACGGGTTCGACGACGCGGTGGTCGGCATCCCCGGCGAGGACCTCGGCACCCTGAAGGACGCGGGCGGCGTCGCCGTCCTGTGGGGCTCGAAGGCCGGGCTCACGGGCGCCGCGAGCGACTGGCTGGAGACCCAGGAACCCGCCGCCGGCGAGCGGTTCGGCCTCGGCCTCGCCGCCGCGCGCTTCACCGCCGAGACGGAGGGCGACCTCCTCGCCGTCCTCGACGGGTACGACGTGGAGCTGTTCGCGTACGACGAGGCGGCCCGCGCCTCGATGCGCCACGAGGCCACCCGGCGGGTCGCACCGAAGTCCGCCGAGGCCCGCCAGATCGCCGCCAAGTCCCTGACCACGGGCGACTACGACAAGAACGGCTTCGCCGACCTCGTCGTGTCGGGACTCAGCGTCGGTGACGAACCCGGCTACGGCTGGTCGACCTATCTGTCGGGGAACGCCGACGGGCTGACGTACGAGCGTGATCTGCGTGGCGGTCCGGTGGCGGCGTCCGGCGACATCAACGGTGACGGGTACGACGACCTGGTGACCGGTGAGCCCAACTCCCCGGACGACCAGCCCGGCGAGACCACGACGGGCGGCCTGGTCGGCGTACGGCTCGGCGGTCCGGACGGGCCGGCGGCCGAGCCCGACTGGTGGGTGCAGGACTCCGACGGCGTGCCCGGGGTCGCCGAGGCCGGTGACGGCTGGGGCTCGGACCTGTCGGTCGCGGACACCGACGGGGACGGCTACGCGGACGTGGCGATCGGCGCCGCGGGCGAGGACATCGGCACGGTGCGGGACGCCGGTGCCGTGTGGGTGCTGCGCGGCTCGGCCTCCGGGCTGACCTCGGCCGGCGCCAGGTCCTGGGACCAGAACTCGGCGGACGTGCCGGGCGCGGCCGAGAAGGGCGACAAGTGGGGCGCCCAGGTCCGGTTGACCGACCCGAACGGCGACGGCCGCTTCGGGCTGCTCGCCGCCGCGCCGGGCGAGAACACCGACGACGGGCATGTCTGGGTGCTGTCGGCGGGCGCGGGCGGCATCACGGCGTCGGGGTCGTGGACCTTCGACGCCGCCTCGCTCGGGGCGCCGGCCGTGGACGCGCTGTTCGGGTCGGCGATCGACGAATGAGCAGGACGGCCCGGGGACTGCCGGATCGAAAAGGCCGGCAGTCCCCCGGGCCGCTCGCCGGGCCGGTCACGAGGTCGGGGTGACCGGCTCCCGGCTGCTGCCCTGGAGGGGCGCCGACCCGGTCGTCCCGGTGTCGTCCTGCGGAGAGTCGGCCGTCTCGGGGCTCTCCGGCTCCGGCTCGGGCGCGGAGGTCTTCGTCTCGGTCGGTGCGGAGGTGGAGGGTGTCACCGAGGACGACGAGGGGCACGGAGTGGCGGTCTCGTCGTCCGCGGCTCCGCCCGGGGTCGAGGGACACGGTTCGGGCGACTCGGTGGGCGGTTCCTCGGAGAACGACGTGGACGCCGACGGGGAGGGCTGGTCGACGGGCGGGGTGGTCTTCTTGTCCGTGCCTCCGGTGTCGCCGGCGGGACGGGTGAACCAGTCGTCGTGTTCCGGGTCGTAGAGGACGAACACGTTGATGATCACCGTCGCGGGCTCGACCACCACCACGTTCTGGGGCCGGTACGACGCCCAGGAGTCGCCCTTCGGCTCCGGTGTGGTCTTCAGGGCGACCGGTGGCTTGAGGGGGTTGCCGCAGGCACAGCGCACCCGGGGCACCCCGCGGTCGTCGACGAGGACGGCGGTGCCGGACTGGAGGACGGCCTGGTAGCTGGTGGCGGCTCCGTCGCGGTAGCCGTGGTTGGTGACGCGGGTGTCCATGCGCAGTTGCACCGGGGTGAGCGCGCGCAGATAGGCGGGTACGTCGGAGGAGTCGACGCCTGCGACGGAGGCGAAGGCGTCGTTCTTGGCGGGGTTCGCCCGCAACACCTCGACCTGCTTCTCGACGTCGCAGCTGGCGACGTCGCGGGTGCCGCCGTAGAGGCCGGCGGCGGCGCCGTCCACGGCGCGGGTCACGTGGGCGGGATCCGACCGGGTCGGTGTCGCCGTGGGGGTCTCCGGTGGGGTGGAGCTGTCCTTCGCGGTCGACTCGGTGAACGGGTCGGGTCCGGACTTGCCGGCGGCCTGGAGGAAGACCTCGCCGTCCGCCGAGCCGCCCGGGTCGTCGGAGCGGGTGAGGACGACGACCAGGACCACGGCGACGACGGCCGCGAGGACCATGAGCGCGATGCGGGGCGCGGACCGCCACCACGGGCGTCCGGGGCCCGCGGGCCCTGCCCCGGAGCCGCCGGAGGGACCGCCGGGCTCCTCGGGCCCGCCGGGGCCTCCAGGCCCCTCGGGCCCTCCAGGACCGCCGGGTCCGCCGCTCCCGCCGCCGGTGTCGCCCGTTCCGCCCGGGCCCGAGGGCCCGCTCGGGGGTTCCGGCGGGCGCCCGACGCTCGGCCGGGTCGGGTCGTGCGGGGTGGGGCCGGGCTGGGACGGTCCCGACAGGGGGCCGGAGGGCGGGCCGGTCGGGCGGCCGGAGGACGGTTGGTCGGCGCTCACAGGGCTTCTCCCGCCGTAGGGATTCTGCGGCGATTCACACCGATGACGGCGTTCTGCTCCACAACAGGCCCATTGTGTGCTCTGGTCCCGTGCCGCCCGCAAGCCGAGGGGCGTCGGCGGACCGAAGGCGGTCGCCCCGCCGGCCCGCGCGCCCGTCGGACCCGGCCTCGGCGCGCGGAGTGCCTCGGCCGTGCTTAGCGTGGCAAGAGTGAGTCCCCAGACCCTGCGTCCGCGGCGGACGACCTCACCCGAGCGGGTGCCCGCCCGCCACGGCTGGCTCCACGCCCTCGCGACCGTGCTGGCCGGGCTGGTCGCGATGGTCGTGACGGCGGCCCTCGGGCTCTGGGCGGCGGGTGCGACGGACCTCCCGGACGGGGCGTTCCCCCGGGTCGTCGCGGCCACCGTGGTGACGGCGGTGGGCGGCACCATCGAACTCTCCGGCGACGCCGGGCCCCTCGCCGATACACGGGCGGGCCTGACCGTGGTCCCGCTGTCGGTGACCCTCGTCGGCGCGCTGGTGATCGCCGCCGGATTCCTGCGGCCGCTGCGGCACCGGGCGGTCGCGGGGGCGGGCGAACTCGCGGGCTGGGCCGCCCGCGTCGCCGTCCTGTGGCTTGCGGCGCTGGTCGGCCTCGCGCTCACGGCCCGCCAGGACTTCGACATCTCCCTCGGCGACGTGGGCGACTTCTTCGGCACCTCCGCCGAGGTGGGCTTCGAGACGGCCATGGCACCGACCGTGTACTTCGGGCTGCTGTGGCTCGCCGGTGTGCTGGTCCTGGCGCTGCTGGTGTCGCGCGGCGCGCCGCTCCCGGCGCGGCTGCTGCGGTTCCAGGAGTCGGTGCGGCCCGCCGCGTACGCGATGGTGGGCCTGCTGCTGGCGTACGTCGGCATCGGGCTGGTGATCGCGGTGGTGGTGGCGCTGACCCGGGGGCACGCCGCCGAGACGGCCGCGGTGATCCTGCTGGGGCTGCCGAACGTGATGTGGCTGGTCCTCACGATCGGGCTGGGCGCGACCTGGGACAGCCAGGTCGAGGGGCCCTTCGGGCTGCCGATGCCGAAGATCCTGGACGAGGTGGTGCGCGGCCCCGACGTGTCGACCCTGAACCTGGACTCCCTCGCCGAGTACGACGGCCGGGTCTGGTGGCTGCTGCTCGTGAACGCCGTGCTGCTGACGCTCGCCGCGTTCGTGATGGCGGCCCGCTCCCCGGCCCGGGTGCGGTGGTGGCAGCACGGGGTGCACATGGCGGCCGCGCTCGCCCTCACCGTCCTGACGATCTGTCTGGTGGGCCGCATCTCCGCGCACTACGGACTGTCGGTCCTCGGCATCGGCGACCTCGGTGGCGATCTGGGCGGGGAACTGTACCTGCGCCCCCACCTGTGGTCCGCGCTCGGACTCGCCGTGCTGTGGGGACTCGTGACCGGTGCCCTGGGCGGCGCGCTGGCGAAGGGCGTACGTCGAAGGGGCGAGGTCGACGCGCACCCCGGCCACCGGTAGCGGGGGCCGGCATCGACCGCCGGCCACGACGGGGGCGGACACGGCACGGCGTCCGCCCTCGCCGGCCGATCAGGCCCGTCGGACGGGCACCGGCTGCGGCGTGGGGGCCGCGCGTCGGCCCGTGCGGCGCAGGCCCCCGACCGACAGGGAGGCTGTGGGCGGTATGTCACCGCGGTGGAGGGGGAGTTCGGACGAGCCAGTCGCGTGTGTCACGGCACCGGTCGTCCCGTGTGCACCGGCGCTGTGCGGAGTCGCGCCGTGTGCCGGCGCGACGGAGAACATCACCCCGCGGTGCCGGCCCGCCCCGGAGTCCGGTCGTCCGGCTCTCCGGGGGCGCACCTCAGCGGTCGGTCACCCGCGCGCCGCCAGGGCCGTGGCCCGGCGGGCGAGGAGGGAGGCACAGATCTCGCCCGCGCGTACGGCGGTCGTCGACAGGAGGGTCGAGGTGAGGCCGTGGGTGTGTTCGGTGCCGCCCTGCAGATAGATGTCGGCGGTGACGTTGGGGTTGGTGGTGACCCGGTGGTCGCGGCCGACCATGAGGGCGTCCTCGTCGTCGCGCAGGCAGAGTTTGCCGATCTCGCCGAGGTTGTCGCCGACGCCCTGGGGCCGGTAGCCGGTGGCGTAGACGAGGAGGTCGGCGGAGAGGATCTCGCGCTCCCCCGTCGGCAGGAACTCCACCGTCACCTTGACGTCCTCGGTGCCGGCCTCGACCTCGCGCAGCCGGGAGACGTTCATCATCCGCAGCCGCTCCCGGCCCTGGACCTTCTCCTGGTACATGGACCGGGACAGGGACTCGATCAGGTCCATGTCGACGACGGAGTAGTTGGTGCTGCGGTGGTAGTCGAACAGCGACTGCTTCACCTCGCGGGGCGCGCCGTAGTACAGGTCGACGGCCTCGGGGTCGAAGATCTTGTTGGCGAAGGGGCTGTCGTCGGCGGGCGTGTAGCCGTACTTGGCGAAGACGGAGCAGATCTCGGCCTCGGGAAAGCTGCGGTGGAGGTAGTCCACGGCCTCCGCCGCGCTCTGTCCGGCGCCGAGGACGACCGCGCGGCGCACCGGCTGTCCGGAGCTTACGACCTGGTCGACGCGGGGCAGCAACTGGCTGTTGTGCCAGACCCGTTCGGAGAGGGCCGCGCCGGGCGGGAGGTGGGGTTCCAGGCCGGTGGCCACGCAGATGCTACGGGTCCGGCGGACGGTCAGGCTGTCCGGGTCGCCGGGTGTGCGGCTGGTGACGTCGAAGTAGCGGATCTCGCCGTCCCGGGTGACGGGGCGCACGGAGACGACCTCGGCGGAGTACTCGACGAGGTGCGCGACGCGGGCGGCCGCCCACTCGAAGTAGTCGTGGAACTCGATGCGCAGCGGGAAGAGCGTCTTCAGGTTGAGGAAGTCGACCAGACGTCCGCGGTCGCGCAGGTAGCACAGAAAGCTGAAGTCGCTGGTGGGGTCACGCATCGTCACCAGGTCTTTCAGGAAGGACACTTGCATGGTGGCGTCGTCGATGAGCATGCCCCGGTGCCATCCGAACCGGGGTTGTCTCTCCAGGAACCCGACCCGCAGTCCGTCCTCGGTGCCGGACGCCACGGAGTGTTCGTGCAATGCGATGGCGAGTGCGAGATTGGAGGGGCCGAACCCGATCCCCAGTACGTCGTAGATGGAATCCGCCCCGGTGTGCAGCGTCGTCACCGCGTCATCTGCCTTTCATAGAAGGGGTCACAGAGTCTCCCAAGCCGGAACACAGCCTCCCCCAGCAGAGCCATGTTAGATAAGGTAAGCCTTACCTAGCAACGGCTGAGGAGGGCTCATATGCGGGTCGTCATGTTCGGGTACCAGACCTGGGGACACCGGACGCTGCAGGCACTGCTGAAATCCGACCACGAGGTGGTGCTGGCGGTCTCCCATCCGAAGAGCGACCACGCGTACGAGAAGATCTGGAACGACTCGGTCGCCGACCTGGCCGAACAGCACGGCGTACCGGTGCTGTTGCGCAACCGGCCGGACGACGACGAGTTGCTGCGCGTGCTCAAGGAGGCCGAGCCGGATCTCATCGTGGCGAACAACTGGCGCACCTGGCTGCCGCCGGAGATCTTCGACCTTCCGCCGCATGGCACCCTGAACATCCATGACTCGCTGCTCCCCACCTACGCGGGCTTCTCGCCGCTCATCTGGGCGCTCATCAACGGCGAGCCGGAGGTCGGTGTCACGGCCCACCGCATGGACGCCGAACTCGACATGGGCGACGTGCTGTTGCAGCGTTCGGTGCGGGTCGGACCGCAGGACACGGCGACGGACCTGTTCCACCGCACGGTCGATCTGATCGGCCCGCTGGTCACCGAGTCGCTGGACCTCATCGCCTCCGGCGAGGCCGTGTGGACGCCTCAGGACCGCTCCCGGTCGAGCTTCTTCCACAAGCGGTCCCTGGAGGACAGCCGGATCGACTGGACCTGGCCCGCCGAGGACCTGGAACGGTTCGTACGGGCCCAGTCCGACCCGTACCCGAACGCCTTCACCCACCACCGGGGGCAGCGCATCCGGATCGTCTCGGCCGCCGTGTCCGAGGGCCGCTACGGCGGCACGCCGGGGCGGATCTTCATCCGGGAGGGCGACGGTGTCGTCATCGTCGCCGGTGCCGAGGCCCGCTCCGGGCGGCTGCCGGGGCTGGTGGTCAAGCGGGTGCGGACGGAGGACGGCACGGAACTCGCGGCCACGGACTACTTCCGCACGATGGGTGGTTATCTGACGGCCCGTCCGTGAGATCGGGCGCCGTCGGCCGTGGCGGCCGGCGGCGCCCGACCTGGCGCCCGTGTCAGCCGGCGGTGCCCGCCACGGGCACCGCGTCGGCGTCCACGCCGTCGCCCTCGCCCTCGTGGTGACGGCCCATCGGGATCACGAGCGGTGTGCGGCTGACGGGGTCCTCTCCGACCACACAGCGCAGTCCGAAGACGTCCTCGACCGTCCTGGCGGTGATGACGTCGGCCGGGGCGCCCTGGCCCGCGATGCGCCCGCCCTTCATGGCGACGATGTGGTCGGCGTACCGGCAGGCCTGGTTGAGGTCGTGCAGGACCATCACGACGGTTCGGCCCTGGTGTCGGTTGAGATCGGTGACCAGGTCCAGGACGTCGATCTGGTGGGCGAGGTCCAGATAGGTCGTCGGCTCGTCCAGCAGCATCACGGGGGTGCCCTGGGCGACGGCCATGGCGATCCAGGCGCGTTGCCGCTGTCCGCCGGAGAGTTCGTCGACGGGACGGTGGGCGAGGTCGCTCATGGCGGTGGCCCTGAGCGCCTCGTGCACGGCCTCCTCGTCGCTCTGGGACCACTGCCGCCACCAGGTCTGGTGCGGGGAACGTCCGCGCCCCACCAGGTCGATGACGGTCAGGCCCTCGGGTGCGACGGGCGTCTGGGGGAGGATGCCGAGCCGCTGGGCGAGGACCCGGGTCGGGATGGAGTGCACCGAGCGACCGTCGAGGTGGACGGTGCCCGCCTTGGGGGTCAGCAGGCGGGCCAGGGCGCGGAGCAGGGTCGACTTGCCACAGGCGTTGGCGCCGACGATCGCGGTGACCCGGCCGGTCGGAATCACCAGGTCGAGGTCCTCGACGACGATCCGGTCGTCGTAGGCCAGGCGCAGGCCCTCGGCGCGCAGTTCGGGGCCGTCGGCGGGACCGCCGGCCCGGGGATCGGCGACGTGGGCGTCGGCGCGGGTGTCGCGCTTCGTCGTCGGCTCGTCCTTCGATGACACGTCTTCAGCCTCCTGAACCGGCGCGGTTGGCGCGGATGAGCAGCCACAGCAGTACGGGGGCCCCGAGCACCCCGGTGACGACCCCGACCGGCAGCTCGGTGTCCGGGACGAGCTTGCGGGCGGCGAGGTCCGACACGAGGACCATCACGGCGCCGGTGAGCCCCGCGGCTACGGGCGGTGGGAACGGGGTGCCGGCCAGGCGCTGGGCGACCTGGGGCGCGGCGAGCGCCACGAAGGCGATGGGTCCGGCGGTGGCCGTGCCGAAGGCCACGAGGCCGACGGCGATGAGCAGGACGGCCACCCGGACGACCTGCACCCGGGTGCCGAGGCCCTTCGCGACGTCGTCGCCGAGCTGCATGACGCGGATCTGCCGGCCGAGCAGGATCGCCGGCGGCACGAGGACGGCCAGGGTGACGGCGAGCGGGCCGATCTGGTCCCAGGTACGGCCGTTGAGGTTGCCGACGAGCCAGCCGAGGGCGGCCTGGGCCTGGAAGCGCTGGCCGCGCGCCATGAGGTAGTCGGTGAGGCTGGTGCAGATCCAGGCGACGCCGATGCCGACGAGGACGATGCGGTAGCCGGTGGTGCCGCGTTTCCAGGCCAGCGTGTAGACCAGCAGCCCGGTGACCGTCGCGCCGAGCAGGCCCAGGGCCTGGGTGCCCAGGCCCGCGTCCCAGCCGAGGACGATCCCGGCGACGACCGCCGTGCCGGCGCCCTGGGTGATGCCGATCATGTCGGGGCTGGCCAGCGGGTTCAGGGTCACCGTCTGGAGGAGGGCTCCGGAGACGCCGAAGGCGATGCCGACGAGCAGTCCGGCGAGGGCACGCGGCAGCCGCAGTTCGTGGACGATCAGCTCGGTGCCGGGGTCGCCCGTGCCCACCAGGGCCTTCAGCACGTCGCCGAGCGGGAGGGCGATGTCCCCGACGGAGGTCACCACCGCGAACGCCAGGAACGCGGCCGCCGCGAGCAGCAGACAGACCACCAGCAGCCGGGGCCGTACGACTCCGGAGACGGGCGGGGCGGGCAGCCGGAAGGCGATGCGGTCGGCCGTACGCCGTGCGGGTGTGGGGTCCCCGGCGCCCTTCGGAGGCGGTACGGGCGCGAGTTCGGTGGTCATCGGCTCACAGCTCCACGGAATCGGTCGCGACGGGCCCGCGTACGCCCGGTCGTGAGGTCATGGTTCACAGCTCCGCGAGGCGTCGGCGGCGGACCAGCGCGATGAAGAAGGGGCCGCCGACGAAGGCGACGAGGACGCCGGCCTGGATCTCGGTCGGGCGGGCGAGCAGGCGGCCGGCGATGTCGGCGGCCAGCAGGAGGCAGGGGGCGAGGAGGGCCGACAGCGGGAGCAGCCAGCGGTGGTCCGGGCCGATCCCGGCGAGTTGGGCGAGGACGCGGGCGATGTGCGGGACGACCAGGCCGACGAAGACCACGGGCCCGATGACGGCGACCGCTCCCCCGGTGAGCAGGGTGACGGCGACGACGCCCTGGACGCGGACCAGGCCGAGCTTGAGGCCGAGCGACTTCGCGACGTCGTCGCCGAGGGCGAGGCTGTTGAGGGCGGGGGCGCAGGCGAGGGCGAGGATCGCGCCGACGACCAGGAACGGCAGGACGCGCAGGAGCACGGCCTCGTCCTGGTTGGCGAGGGAGCCGGCACTCCAGAAGCGGTAGCGGTTGAGCGCGTCCGGGTCGGTCAGGGCGATGGCGCTGGTGAGCGAGAACAGCAGGGAGGTCACCGCCACACCGGCCAGCGCGAGTTTGACCGGGGTGGAGCCGGAGCGACCCAGTCCGCCGAGGAGGTACACGAGGACGCTGGCGGCGAACGCGCCGCCGAAGGCGAACCAGATGTATCCGTACACCGATCCGATGCCCAGCACCCCGACCGACAGGACCACGGCGAAGGCCGCGCCCGCGCTCACTCCGAGGATGCCGGGATCGGCCAGCGGATTACGGGTCAGCGCCTGCATCAGCGAGCCCGACAGACCGAGGGCGGCGCCGGTGGCGAGGGCGAGGGCGGTGCGCGGCAGGCGCACCGCCCAGATCACGTTGTCGACGCGGGTGCTGGGGGCGTCGCCGACCAGGGTGTGCCACACCTGGTCGAGCGGGACGCCCAGGGCGCCGAACGCCATCGACAGGGCGCACAGCGTGAGCAGGAGTACGCCCGAGAGCGTCAGCAGCAGTACCGCGCGGGGGCCTTTCGCCGCCCGGACCGTCGAGGTCCCCACGTCTTCAACTTTCTTTGATGAGGCTTGCCTTAACTGTAGGGCGAGCACGGGGTGAACTGTAGGTCTTCCGTCGAATGCCGCACCGTCCCGGCGGGTACCTCTCTGGGAGCACTCTGTGAATTAGGTAACCCTTACCTTAGTATGTCGGCGACCCCGGCCCCAGGTCCGGGACCCCGACCCGCTGGGGAGGCTCACGGCTGTGTGCGGTTCCGAGGAAGTTCTGTCCCATTGGCGGCGGTTGCTGACACCGCTTCCGCTCGAGATCGCGCTGCCCGCCGACCGGCCGCATCCGCCACAACCGCTGCCCGAGCGGGACTCACGGGTGCTGTCGGACGTTCCGGACGCCCCCGACGCCGTCCGACTCGCCGCGTTCGTCGCGCTGTTGCACCGCTACACCGGGGCGACGGACCTCACCGTCGGCCATGACGGGCTCCCGCTGCGGGTCTCCGTCGAACACGAGCCGACGTTCGCCGAGTTGACGCGGCGGGTGACGCAGGCGTGGGAGGAGGCGCAGACCCATCGGGTGCCCGTGGGCCTCCTGGTCGAGGAGCTGCGGCCCCGGCCGGCGCGCGGCGGCGGACTGTTCTTCAACACGGCGTTCGCCACGGCCTCCCGCCCGGCCGGTGAACTCCCGGCCCCGGTCGACGTGTTGCTGGAGGTGGACGGGGACTCGGCGCGGGCGTCGTACTCCCCCGCCCTGTTCGACGGCACGACGATCGAGCGGCTGCTCGGTCACTACCGCACGCTGCTCGCCGACGCCGTGGACCGCCCCGGGACGGCGGTGGCCCGGCTGGACCTGATGTCCCGGGAGGAGTACGGGCAGGTCGTCCTCGACTGGAACGACACCACGCACACGGTGCCGTCGGACACCTGGCCGGCGATGTTCGCCGCGCAGGTGCGACAGCGGCCCGAGGCCGTGGCGCTGGTCTTCGAGGACGAGGAACTCACCTACGCCAAGCTGGACGAACGCGCCAACCGCCTGGCGCACGCGCTGATCGCGCGGGGTGCCGGGCCAGAGCGGATCGTCGCCCTGGCGCTGCCGCGTTCCGTCGAGCTGATCGTCGCCGAGGTGGCCGTCCTGAAGTCGGGCGCGGCCTATCTGCCGATCGACCACGACTATCCGGCGGACCGCGTCGCGTACATGCTGGGCGACGCACGGCCCGTCTGCATGGTGACCACCGGCGAGACCGCGCGTGATCTCCCCGAACCGGCCGAGGGGATGACTCTCCTGGAACTGGACGCGCCCGCCACGGCCGCCGAGTTGGCGGGGCGGCCGGTCCACGACCCGACCGAGGCGGACCGCGGGGCGCCTCTGAGCGTCCTCAACGCCGCCTATGTGATCTACACCTCGGGTTCCACCGGCCGCCCCAAGGGCGTCGTCCTCGCCCACGGCGGTGTGGCGAAGCTGGTGGCCACGCAGAGCGAGCGGTTCGGCATCGGACCGCACAGCCGGGTGCTGCAGTTCGCCTCGCCCAGCTTCGACGTCGCCTTCTGGGACCTGTGCCTCGGACTGCTGTCCGGCGGCCGGCTCGTCGTCGTCCCCGCCGAGCGCCGGGTGCCCGGGGCGCCGCTCGCCGACTACGCGAACGCGCACGGCATCACCTTCATGATCCTGCCGCCGGCGCTGCTCGCCGCCATGCCCGACGACGTCGAACTGCCCCCGACCGCAACGCTGTTGGCCGGCACCGAGCGGGTCTCCCCCGAGCTGGTGGGCCGGTACGCG
Organism: Streptomyces sp. NPDC034049; assembly: GCF_055575575.1. Classification (NCBI taxonomy): domain Bacteria; kingdom Bacillati; phylum Actinomycetota; class Actinomycetes; order Kitasatosporales; family Streptomycetaceae; genus Streptomyces; species Streptomyces sp. NPDC034049. The sequence goes on along the minus strand of NZ_JBVISJ010000013.1, from coordinate 179,009 downwards.
CGCGGCCGGATGATGTTCAACGCCTACGGCCCGACCGAGGCCACCACCAACTCCACGCTCGGCCTGTGCGATCCCGACATCCCGGCCGGGGCGATCGTGCCGATCGGTGTGCCCGACCCGGGGACCCGGGCGTACGTCCTGGACGCGTTCCTGCGGCCGGTGCCCGCCGGAGTCACCGGCGAGCTGTACCTGGGCGGCGCGGGCCTGGCCCGGGGCTATCTCGGACGGCCGGACCTGACCGCCGAGCGGTTCGTCGCCGACCCCTTCGGGGAGCCCGGCGAGCGGCTCTACCGCACCGGCGACCTGGTGCGCTGGCGGGCGGACGGACGACTGGAGTTCCTGGGGCGCGCCGACGCCCAGGTCAAGATCCGCGGGTTCCGCATCGAGCCGGGCGAGATCGAGTCGGTGCTGCGCGGCCATCCGGCCGTCGACCAGGTCACGGTCGTCGTCCGCGAGGACCGGCCGGGCGACCGCCGCCTCGCCGCCTATGTCGTCCCGGCCCTCGACGCGCCGCGTGCCGCGGACGCGGACGCGCGGGTCGAGGAGTGGAAGGAACTGCACGAACTCCTCTACGGGGCGGCCGGCGCCGAGGACTCGCGCGCGGCGGACACCGACGGCTCCGGCCTGCGCGAGAACTTCGCGGGCTGGAACAGCATGTACGACGGCACGCCGATCCCCGTCGAGGAGATGCGCGAGTGGCGGACGGCGACCATCGACCGCATCCGTGAACTCGGCCCCGCCCGGCGGGTGCTGGAGATCGGCGTCGGCAGCGGCCTGATCCTGTCCGCGATCGCGCCCGACAGCGAGGCCTACTGGGGCACCGACCTCTCGGCCGAGGCCGTCGCGGCACTCGCGGCGCAGGTCGACACCGATCCGGAGCTGGCCGCCAAGGTCGAGCTGCGGGCGATGCCCGCGCACGACACCGAGGGCCTGCCCGAGGGGTACTTCGACACCGTCGTCGTCAACTCCGTCGCGCAGTACTTCCCCAGCGGGGAGTACCTCGCCGACGTGCTCCGCAAGGCGGCGGGGCTGCTCGCCCCCGGTGGCCGGATCTTCGTCGGCGACGTCCGCAATCTGCGTCTGCTGCGGACGCTGCGCGCGGCCGTGGAGACCCGGCGGTCCGCCGGCGGCGACGAGGGCGACAAGAGCGCGCTGCGGGCCGCCGTCGAGCGCTCGGTGCGCTGGGAGGGCGAACTCCTGCTCGACCCGGACTTCTTCGCCGCCCTCGACGGCTTCGACGCGGAGATCCGTCTCAAGCGGGCCGCGCACCACAACGAGCTGAGCCGGTACCGCTACGACGTCGTGCTGCGTCCGGCGGCGCCGGTGGCCGCCCGGGAGCTGCCGGAGGCCGACTGGTCGGCGGTCGGCGGACTCGGCGGACTGGCGGAGCTGCTGGCCGGGCGCCCGGAGGGGCTCCGCGTCACCGGTGTGCCCAACGCGCGCCTCGCGGACGACCTGGCGGACCTGCGGCGGCTGGAGGACAGCAGCCGGCAGGCGGCCGACGCCACCGACCCCGAGGACCTGCACGCGCTGGCGGCCGAGCACGGCTACCGGGCGGCACTGACCTGGAACGGGAACGCCGACGACGGCGCGTTCGACGCCGTGCTCGTCCTCGACGGACCCTTCGGCCCGCTGTACCGGACGACCGGGACCCGTCCGCACGCCAACCGGCCCGCGCCCTTCCGTGACGTGAACGCGCTGATGCGGACCCTGCGCGGGCACGCCGCCGAGTGGCTGCCCGACTACATGGTCCCCTCGGCGTTCGTCCCGCTGCACGCCCTGCCGGTCACCCCCAGCGGCAAGATCGACGCCAGAGCGCTGCCGGCCCCGGACTACGCCACCATGAGCTCCGGCCGGGCCCCGCGCACCCCGCGCGAGAAGCTGCTGTGCGCGCTGTACGCCGAGGTGCTCGGCGTGGACGCGGTGACGGCCGAGGACGACTTCCTCGCGCTCGGCGGCGACAGCATCAGCGCCATCCAGCTGCTCATCCGGGCCCGGGAGGCGGGCCTGAGGCTGACCACCCGCGACGTCTTCCGGCACCGCACGGTCGAGGCACTGGCGCAGGCCGCCGTCGAGCGGGTCGCCGAACACACCGCCGACGAGCCCCTGATCGAGGTCGACCCGGCCGAACTCGCCGAGATCCAGGGCACCCACCCGCTGCCGGTCGCCGAACTGCTGCCGCTCACCCCGCTCCAGCAGGGCTTCTTCTTCCACTCCCTCACCGGCGGCGCCGACGGGGACACCTATGTCGTCCAGCAGGTCCTGGACCTCGCCGGACCGGTCGACGCCGCGGTGCTGCGCCGTGCCGCACAGTGCCTGCTGGACCGGCACGCGCCGCTGCGGGCCGCGTTCCGCCAGCGCCCCGACGGCACCCCGGTGCAGATCATCACGCGGGACGCCGAACTGCCCTGGCGGGAGGTCGACCTCTCGTCCCAGGACGGCGAGGTCCGTGAGTCGCTGGGCGACGCCGTGGCCGCGGACGAGCGATCCCGCGGCTTCGACCTGGCCGCGCCGCCGCTGCTGCGCTGCGCCCTGGTCCGGCTCGGCGAGGAGCGCAGCCGCCTGGTGCTGACGTTCCATCACATCGTCGCGGACGGCTGGTCGTTGCCGGTGCTGCACCGCGAACTGATGGCGTACTACGGCACCGACGCGCCCGCGCTGCCCGAGGTCGCCCCCTACCGCGGCTTCCTGCGCCGCCTCGCCGAGCAGGACCGGGACACGGCGCGCGAGGTCTGGCGCGACGCGCTCGCCGGGCTGGACGAGCCGACCCGGCTGGTCGGCGCCCCGGGCGACGGGGGGGCACCCGTACGGCCGGAGCACGTGCGGGTGGAGCTGTCCGAGCGGACCACCGCGCGGCTCGCCGAGCGGGCCCGTGAACTCGGTGTCACCCTCGGGACCGTGGTGCAGGGCGCCTGGGGTCTGCTGCTGGGCCGGCTGACCGGCCGGGACGACGTGGTGTTCGGCACCACGGTCTCCGGGCGCGACGGCGAGGTCGACGGCATCGCCTCCATGGTGGGCCTGTTCATCAACACCCTGCCGACACGCTTCCGTTGGGCACCGCGCGAGTCTCTCGGAACCCTGCTCGTCCGCCTCCAGGAGGAACAGGCCCGGCTCCTGGACCACCAGCACCTGGGCCTCGCGGAGATCCAGCGGCTCACCGGCCACGCGGGCTCCGGTGAACTCTTCGACACCCTCGTGGTGTTCGAGAACTACCCCGCCGAGTCGGACCTGCGGGACGCCTCGGGCACCGTACGCATCACCGGCGACGCCTTCCACGACGCCGTGCACTATCCCCTCGCCCTCGTCGTCAAGCCCGGCCGGCGGCTCGACCTGCGGCTCAAGCACCACGCGGAGCGTCTCGACGGCGACACCGTACGCGCCCTCGGCGACCGGCTCGCCCGTGTCCTGGAGGCCGTGGCCGAGGCACCGGAGGGCGCGGCCGCCTCCGTCGAACTGCTCGCCCCCGACGAGGCCCTGCACGCGCTCCTCGCCGGCGAGGAGCGCGTCGTACCGGGGTCCACCCTGGCGGAAGGGTTCGCCGCACAGGTCGCCCGGACGCCCGACGCGACAGCCGTCGTCTTCGAGGACGAGCAGCTGACCTATGCCGAACTGGACGCCCGCGCCGAGGAGTTGGCCGTACGGCTGCGCGGCCGGAGCGCGGGCCCCGGGGCGTTCGTGGCGGTCGCCGTGCCGCGTTCGGCGGAGCTGATGGTGGCGCTGCTGGGTGTCCTGAAGTCGGGCGCCGCCTATCTGCCGGTAGACCTCGACTACCCGGCGGACCGGGTGGCCCACATGCTGGCCGACTCGGGCGCCACGACGGTGGTCACCCTCGCCGCGACGGGGGACCGACTGCCCGGGCCGAGCCGGTCCGCCGGGGGGAACGCGCCCTCCGTACTGCTGCTGGACGCCGCCGACGCCCTGCCGGCCGAGGCCGCCGCCGGCCCCGCCCCCACACCCGCACGCCCCGACGACCCCGCCTACCTGATCTACACCTCCGGGTCGACCGGTCTGCCCAAGGGCGTCGTCGTCACCCACCGGGCCATCGTCAACCGGTTGGCGTGGACGCAGGGCGCGTACGGGCTCGGTCCCGACGACCGGGTGCTACAGAAGACGCCGTCCAGCTTCGACGTGTCCGTCTGGGAGTTCTTCTGGCCGCTCCTCGAAGGCGCGACCGTGGTGCTCGCCCGCCCGGACGGCCACCGCGACCCCGCCTACCTGGCGGAACTCGTGCGTGCGCGGGCCGTCACGACCATGCACTTCGTGCCGTCGATGCTGGAGGCCTTCCTCCAGCACGACGCCGTCACCGGCGACCCCACCTGGTCGGCCTCGCTGCGCCGCGTCCTCAGCAGCGGCGAGGCGCTCCCGGTCACCGCCGCGAGCCGCTGGCACGCGCTGACGGGCGTTCCGCTGCACAACCTGTACGGCCCGACCGAAGCGGCCGTCGACGTCACGTACCACCCGTACACCCCCGAGGAGGAGCCGACCGGCGCGTCCGTGCCCATCGGGCGCCCCGTGTGGAACACCGGGCTGCGTGTGCTGGACACCTGTCTGCGGCCCGTCCCGGACAGTGTCCCCGGCGAGCTGTACCTGACCGGCGTCCAGCTCGCCCGCGGCTACCACGCCCGGCCGGCCCTGACCGCCGAGCGGTTCACCGCCGACCCGTACGGGCCGCCCGGCAGCCGGATGTACCGCACCGGCGACCTGGTCCGGCGCCGCGCGGACGGGGTGATCGAGTACCTGGGCCGCACGGACCGGCAGGTCAAGCTGCGCGGCAACCGGATCGAGCTCGGCGAGATCGAGGCCGCGCTGGCGCGGCTGCCGGAGGTGGCGCAGGCCGCCGTGACGGTACGCGACGACGCGCTGGTCGCCTACGTCGTGCCCGTCGGAGGCGCCACCGAGGTGGGCGACCTCCGCGAGGCCCTGACCGGGTCCCTCCCCTCCCCCATGGTCCCGAGCGCCTGGGTCGTCCTGGACGCGCTGCCGCTCACCCCGAGCGGCAAGCTGGACCGGGCCGCGCTGCCCGCGCCGCAGGCCGTGCGCGCGACCGTCACCCGCGCCCCGGCCGGCCCCCGGGAGCAGGTGCTCGTCGAGATCTTCGCGGCCGTGCTGAAGCTCGACGAGGTCGGCGTCGACGACGACTTCTTCCTGCTCGGCGGTGACAGCATCTCCTCGATCGCCGTCTCCAGCCGGGCCCGCCGCGCGGGTCTGGTGATCGGCCCGCGGGAGGTGTTCGAGCACCGCACGCCGGCGGCGCTCGCGGCGACGGCGGCCCTCGACGAGCCGACCGCCGAGGACAGCCCGGTCGCGTCCGCGTTCACGCTGACCGAGGAGGAACGGGAGCGGGTCGAAGGGCTCGCCCCGGGCCGGATCGAGGACGTCTGGCCTCTCGCCCCGCTCCAGGAGGGCCTGTTCTTCCACTCGAACTTCGACGACAGCTCCCTGGACGTCTACACGGTCCACGAGTCCTTCGACTTCGCCGAACGCGTCGACGCCGAGCGGCTGTCGGACGCCGTGCGGACGCTGCTGGGCCGCAACCCCAGCCTGCGTGCCGGTTTCACCAGTGAGGGGCTGCGCCAGCCGGTGCAGTTCATCGTCCGCGACGCCGACGTCCCGCTCAGGGAAGTGGATCTGGCGGGACTCCCGGCGGCCGAACAGGACCTGCGTATGCGGGAGTTGCTGGAGGAGTCGCGGGCGCAGCGGTTCGACCTCACCCGCCCGCTGCTGTTCCGGATGCTGCTCGTGCGGCTCGGTGCGGAGCGCGGTGACCGGCTGATCGTCGGCCGTCATCTGATCCTGTGGGACGGCTGGTCGGCCTGGCTGTTCCTGGACCAGCTGTTCGCCCTGTACGAGAGCGGGGGCGACCCGGCGGGCCTGGACCGCCCGGGCTCCTACCGCGACTATCTGACCTGGCTGGAGCGTCAGGACGACACCGAGGCGACCCGCGCGTGGCGGGCGGCCCTGTCCGGTTTCGAGGAGCCGACGCTCCTCGTGCCCGCCGCCTCCGAGCGGGGCCAGGAGCCGGTGATCCCGGAACACCTGGAGGCCGTGCTCGACGCGGCGGTCGGGGAGCGGCTGCGCGACACCGCCCGTTTCCACGGTCTGACGCTCAACACCGTGCTCAACGCGGCCTGGGGTCTGGTCCTGGCCGGCGTGACCGGCCGCACGGACATCGCGTTCGGTACGACGGTCGCCGGGCGGCCGAGTGAGGTGCCGGACGTCGAGAACGTCATCGGCATGTTCCTCAACACCGTGCCCGCGCGCATCGCGTTCGACCCGCGTGAGCCGGTCCTGGATCTGCTGCGCCGTATCCAGGGCGAGCGTCTCGAGGTCATGCCGTACGAGTACCTGGGGCTCGGTGTCCTCCAGGCCGAGACGGGCCACCGGCGGCTGTTCGACACGCTGTTCGTGCTGCGCAACGCCGACACGGACGAGCGGCTCGCCGAGCTGCGCGAACGGCACGGCGCGACGGCCGCGGCCAACGTGGACGCCACGCACTATCCGGCGAACCTGGTGGTGACACCGGGCGAGCGGGTGCGGGTGACCCTGGCCTACCGGCCCGATCTGCTGGAAGACGCCTACGCGCGGGCCCTGTTGGACCGTTTCGTGCTGCTGGTCGACCGGCTGGTGGCCGACCCGGCCGCCCCGGTCGGCTCGCTGGACGCGCTGCTGCCGGCCGAGGCCGCCTCTCTCGCCCGCGAGGAGGCCGCGCAGCGCCAGCCCGTGCCGCACGAGACGGTCGCGGACATGCTGGCCGCGCAGGCTGCCCGCACCCCGGACGCGACCGCCCTGGTCTTCGGCGCGCAGACCCTGACGTACGCCGAACTCGACGCGCGCTGCGACCGGATGGCCCGGCTGATGATCGCGCGGGGCGCCGGACCGGAGAAGGTGATCGCGCTCGGGCTGCCGCGCTCGATCGACATGGTGGTGGCGCTGTTCGCGGTGCTGCGCACGGGGTCGGCGTATCTGCCGCTGGAGCTGGACCACCCCGCCGACCGGCTCTCGCTGATGCTGGCGGACGCGCGCCCGCTGCTCCTGCTGTCCACGGCGGCCGTGTCGCGGAAGCTGACGGGCGACACGCCGCGTGTCCTGCTCGACGACCCGTCGGTGGCGGACGAACTGGCGGCCTTCCCGGCCGGCCCGGTGTCGGTGTCCTTCAGCCTGGACCACCCCGCCTACGTCATCTACACCTCGGGCTCCACGGGCCGCCCCAAGGGCGTCGTCACCCCGTACGTCGGCCTGACGAACATGCAGCTCAACCACCAGAAGGAGATCTTCGCCCCGGCGATCGCGTCGGCGGGCGGGCGGCGGCTGCGCATCGCGCACACCGTGTCGTTCGCGTTCGACATGTCCTGGGAGGAGCTGCTGTGGCTCGTCGAGGGGCACGAGGTGCACGTCTGCGACGAGGAGCTCAGGCGGGACGCGACCGCGCTGGTCGCGTACTGCGAGGAGCACCGCGTCGACGTCGTCAACGTGACCCCGACCTACGCCCATCTCCTGATCGAGGAGGGCCTGTTGGAGGGGCACCGGCCGCCGCTGGTGCTGCTCGGCGGCGAGGCCGTCACCGAGACGGTGTGGAACACCCTGCGGGACACCGAGGGCACCTACGGCTACAACCTGTACGGCCCGACCGAGTACACGATCAACACGCTCGGCGGGGGTACGGAGGACAGCGCCACCCCGACCGTGGGCAGGCCGATCCGCGCCACCCGGGCCCGCGTCCTCGACGCGTGGATGCGTCCGGTGCCGGACGGTGTGGCGGGCGAGCTGTACATCGCCGGTGTCGGGCTGGCGCGCGGCTATCTCGACCGGCCGGGCCTGACCGCCGAACGGTTCGTGGCCGACCCGTTCGGGCAGCCGGGCGAGCGCATGTACCGCACCGGCGACCTGGTGCGGCGCCGCGCGGACGGCAACCTGGACTTCCTCGGCCGTACCGACGACCAGGTCAAGATCCGGGGCTACCGGGTGGAGCTGGGCGAGATCGAGACCGCGCTCGCCCAGCACCCCGAGGTGTCGCAGGCCGCCGTGATCGCCCGCGACGACGCCTCGGCGCCGGGCACCAAGCGCCTCGTGGGTTATGTGGTGCCCGCCGAACCCGACCAGGAGGCGCGGGACTCGGCCGAGCGGGAGCAGATCGGTGAGTGGCGGGAGATCTACTCCGCCGAGTACACCGAGATCGGCACCGCCCTGTTCACCGAGGACTTCGCGGGCTGGGACAGCTCCTACGACGGCACGCCGATCCCCGTGGAGCACATGCGGGAGTGGCGCGAGGCCACCGTGGAACGCATCCGTGAACTGCGGCCCCGCCGGATCCTGGAGATCGGCGTCGGCTCGGGCCTGCTGCTGTCGAAGCTCGCTCCGGACGCGGAGGCGTACTGGGCGACCGACTTCGCCGCCCCCGTGATCCGCAAGCTCACCGAAGGCGTGCGGAGCGACCCGGCGCTGGCCGACAAGGTCGAACTCCGCTGCCAGGCGGCCGAGGTGACCGACGGCCTGCCCACCGGCTGGTTCGACACGGTCGTCATCAACTCCGTCGTCCAGTACTTCCCGAGCCTGGACCACCTCCACCAGGTGATCCGGGGCGCGCTCGGCCTGCTCGCGCCCGGCGGCGCCCTCTTCCTCGGCGACATCCGCGACCTGCGCCAGGCCCGGGTGTTCCAGTCCGGCATCCAGACCGCCCGCGCCGACGCGGACAGCGAGCCCGAGGCCCTGCGCCGGGCCGTGGAGCGGGGACTCGCGCTGGAGAAGGAACTCCTCGTCGACCCGGACTGGTTCACCACCCTCGGTGTCGGTGTCGACCTGCGCACCAAGGCGGGCCGCCACCACAACGAGCTGACCCGCTACCGGTACGACGTGGTGCTCTACGAGGGGGACGCCGGCCTCGCGCTGGACGGTGTCCCGGCCGTCGACTGGACCGGGCGGGACGCGCTGCTCGCCCGGCTCGACGGCACCGGAGCGCTCCGGGTGCGGGGTGTCCCGGACGCCCGTACGGCCGGCGACCTCGCCGGGCTGCGCGCCCTGGACACCGGCCGTCCCTCGCCGGTCGCGGCGACGGGCGTGGAGCCAGAGGACCTGCGGGAGACCGCCGAGGCCCGCGGCTACCGGCTGCTCACCACGTGGTCCGTCGAACCCGGCGCCTACGAGGCCGTGTTCGTGCCCGGTACCGACACCTCCCGCACGGCGGGTCTGTACCGGCCGCGCGCCGACCGCGACGCCACCGCTCCGTTCGCCAACACCCCGGCGGCCGGACGCGGCCACACCGCGCTCGTGCGGCGGCTGCGCGACGACCTCGGACAGCGGCTGCCCGGCTACATGGTGCCCGCCGCGTTCGTGGTGCTGCCCGGGCTGCCGATGAACGACAACGGCAAGCTGGACGTGCGCGCCCTGCCGGACGCCGAGCCCGCGGTCGCCCTGTCGGCGGGGCGCGGCCCGCGCACCCCCGTCGAGGAGGTGCTGTGCCGGCTCTTCGCCGAGGTGCTGGGGCTGCCCCGCACCGGCGCGGAGGACAACTTCTTCGACCTGGGCGGTCATTCGCTGCTCGCGACCCGGCTGATCAGCCGCGCCCGCACCGAGCTGGGCGCGGAGCTGGCCATCCGTGACCTCTTCGAGGCGCCCACCCCCGAGGCGCTGGCGCTGCGGGCGGGCACCGGGCGTCCCGCGCGGCCCGCTCTGCGGACGGTCGCCGAACGGCCGGCGCGCGTCCCGCTGTCGGCGGCGCAGCGGCGGCTGTGGCTGGTGGAGCGGCTCGTCGGCGGCGGGGTGGCGTACAACTTCCCGCTGGTGTTCCGGCTGCGCGGCGAGCTGGACCTCGACGCGCTGCGGGCCGCGCTGCTCGACGTGACGGGCCGTCATGAGGCGTTGCGGACGCGTTTCCTGGAGGAGGACGGCGAGCCCTACCAGTGGATCGTGCCGCCGGGCGGGGCCGAGCCCTCCTTCCGGGTCGTCGAGGTCACCGAGGACGACCTGGCCGCGCGGATCGAGGCGGCGCAGCGTCGGCCCTTCGACCTGGGCACCGAACTGCCGGTGCGCGCCGAGGTGTTGCGTCTCGGTGCGGCCGACCACGTGGTGGCGCTGGTGCTGCACCACATCACCACCGACGAGTGGTCGGACCGCCCGTTCCTCGCCGATCTCACCACCGCCTACCGGGCCCGGATCGAGGGCCGTGCGCCGATGTGGGCGCCGCTGCCGGTGCAGTACGCCGACTACACGCTCTGGCAGGACTCACTGCTCGGGCAGGTCGGCGCTGACCAACTCGCGCACTGGACCGAGGCGTTGCGCGACCTGCCCGAGGAGTTGTCCCTGCCCCAGGACCGGCCGCGGCCGGACTCGCCCACCGGGCGGGGCGGCAAGGTGCGTCTGGAGCTGTCCCCCGCCACCGGCCGGGCGCTGCGCGAGCTGTCCGCCGCCACGAACACCAGTATGTTCATGCTGTTCCAGGCGGCCACGGCGGCGTTGCTGCACCGGCTGGGCGCCGGTGACGACATCCCGCTGGGGGCGCCCATCGCGGGGCGGACGGACGACGCGCTCGACGACCTGGTCGGTTTCTTCGTGAACACGCTGGTGCTGCGCACCGATCTGTCGGGCCCGGGGAGCGGTCCCTCGGACCTGACGTTCACTCAACTGCTGGGACGGGTGCGGGAGTCGGCCCTCCAGGCGTTCGAGCACCAGGACCTGCCCTTCGACCAGGTCGTGGAGGCCGTGAACCCGCCCCGGGTCGCCGGTCGCAACCCGCTCTTCCAGGTCATGCTGGGCTACCACTACCGGCCCGACGGCGACCCGGACGTGCTGGGCATGCCGACCGAGTGGTTCGACATGGACACCGGCATGGCCAAGTTCGACCTGCACTTCACCTTCGTCGACGAGGTGGGTCAGGACCGGCTCACCCTGCTGCTGGAGTACGCGCTCGACCTGTACGACGACGAGACGGCCCGGCGTACGGCCGGGCGGCTGGCCCGGCTGCTGGAGCAGGTCGCCGACGCGCCGGACACACCGGTGCGGGATCTGGCGGTCCTGGAGGAGGCCGAGCGGGAGTCGGTGCTCGTCCGGTGGAACGACACGGCGCACGACGCGCCCGCGACCACCCTGCCGGAGCTGTTCCGGGCACAGGTGGCGCGGACACCGGACGCGCTCGCCCTCGTCCACGACGAACAGCGTCTGACCTACGCCGAGCTGGACGCGCGGGTCGAGCGGACCGCACGGGTCCTCGCCGGGATGGGCGTGGGTCCGGAGCGCACGGTGGCGGTGGCGCTGCCGCGTTCGGTGGAGCTGGTGGTCGCCCTGCTGGCGGTGCACCGGGCCGGCGGTGCCTATCTGCCCCTGGAGGCCGACCAGCCCCGGGAGCGGCGGGCGCTCATGCTGGAGGAGGCCCGGCCGGTGTGCGTCGTCGAGGGCGCCCTGCCGGAGGGACCGGAAGGGGAGCTGCCCGCCGCGTACGACCCGGCGAGCCCTGCCTACGTGATCTACACCTCCGGTTCGACGGGCCGCCCGAAGGGCGTCGTCGTGCCGCAGGAGGGCATCGTCAACCGACTGCTGTGGATGCAGGACGCCTACGGGCTCGGCCCCGACGACCGGGTGCTGCAGAAGACCCCGGCCGGCTTCGACGTGTCGGTGTGGGAGTTCTTCTGGCCGCTGATCACCGGCGCCGCGCTGGTGGTCGCCCGGCCTGAGGGCCACCGCGACCCGGCGTATCTCGCGCGGGTGATCCGTGAACAGGCCGTCACGACCACGCACTTCGTGCCGTCGATGCTCCAGGTGTTCCTGGAGGAGCCGGCCGCCGCGCGGTGCACGGGTCTGCGCCGGGTGCTGTGCAGTGGTGAGGCGCTGCCGGCGTCGGTGGCGGCACGCTTCCACGAGGTGCTCCCGGCCGAGCTGCACAACCTGTACGGGCCGACGGAGGCCTCGGTCGACGTCACGGCCGGGCCGGTGGTGCCGGGCACCGACCGGGTGGTGATCGGGCGTCCCGTGTGGAACACCCGGACCTACGTCCTCGACGCGGCGCTGCGGCCGGTGCCGCCCGGTGTGGCGGGAGAGCTCTACCTCGCGGGCGTCCAGCTCGCCCGTGGCTACCTCGACCGCCCCGGCCTCACCGCCGAGCGCTTCGTCGCGGACCCGTACGGCGGGCCGGGCGCACGGATGTACCGCACGGGCGACCTGGCCCGCTGGCGGCCGGACGGCACGCTCGACTTCCTCGGCCGCACCGACCACCAGGTCAAGATCCGTGGTGTGCGCGTCGAGCCCGGCGAGATCGAGGCGGTGCTCGCCCGGCACGAGTCCGTCGCGCACGCGGTCGTCGTCCCCCACGACCAGCGGCTCGTGGCGTACGTGGTCCCCGCCGCCGGGCGGACGGCCGACCCGGCGGTCCTGCGGGCCCACACCGCCGGCGCCCTGCCGGACCACATGGTGCCCGCGGCCGTCGTCGCCCTCGACGCGCTGCCGCTGACGTCCAACGGCAAGCTGGACCGCCGGGCGCTGCCCGCGCCCGACTTCGCGGCGGGCGGCGGCGCGGGCGGCCGGGCGACGGGTCCGCGCGAGGAGATCCTCCGTGGCCTGTTCGCCGAGGTGCTGGGGGTGGACCGGGTCGGCGTCGACGACGACTTCTTCGCCCTGGGCGGCCACTCGCTGCTGGCCATGCGGCTGGTCGCCGGGGTCCGGGCCGCGTTCGGGTCGGAGGTGTCGCTGCGCACGGTGTTCGACGCGCCGACGGTCGCCCGGCTCGCGCGGCGGCTGGCGGAGGGCTCCTCGGCCGACACCACCGCCCGGCCGACGCTCGCCGTGCGGCCGCGTCCCGAGCGGCTGCCGCTGTCCTCCGCCCAGCAGCGCCTGTGGGTGCTGTACCAGGTGGAGGGCCCCAGCGCGACGTACAACATCCCCTCGGCCTGGCGGCTGACGGGAGCGCTGGACGTCGAGGCGCTGCGGGCGGCCGTGCACGATCTGGTCGTCCGCCACGAGACGTTGCGCACGGTCTTCCCCGACGACGAGGGCCGGGCCCACCAGCTGGTCCTGGCGCACGACGAGGTGAACGTCCCGTTCGAGGTCGTCGACACCGACGACGAGCTGCTGCCCGAGCTGCTGGCGGAGGCCGGGGCGTACGGCTTCGCGCTGGACCGTGAACTCCCGCTGCGGGTCCATGTGTTCCGCACGGGCGAGCATGAGTGGACGGTCCTGCTGCTCCTGCACCACATCGCCGGGGACGAGTGGTCGCAGGGCCCGCTGAACCGGGACCTCGCCCTCGCCTACGCCGCCCGGACGACCGGACGCGCGCCCGCGTGGGAGCCGCTGCCCGTCCAGTACGCCGACTACACCCTGTGGCAGCGGGACGTCCTCGGCGACGAGAAGGACGAGGGCAGCCTCGCGGCACGCCAGGTCGCGTACTGGAAGCAAGCGCTGGCCGGGCTGCCGGAGGAGCTGGCGCTGCCCGTGGACCGGGCCCGCCCGCTGGAGGCGACCTACCGGGGCGGCGCCGCCGACCTCTCGCTGGACGCCGAACTCGCCGCCGCCCTCGACACGTTGGCCCGCGACAACGGGGTCAGTGTGTTCATGGTGCTCCAGGCGGCCGTGGCCACGCTCCTGTCCCGGCTCGGCGCGGGTGACGACATCCCGATCGGCAGCCCGATCTCCGGGCGCACCGACGCCGGGCTGGACGACCTGGTCGGGTTCTTCCTCAACACGCTGGTGCTGCGCACCGACACCTCCGGGGACCCGACGTTCCGGGAGCTGCTCGGCCGCGTCCGGGAGACGGACCTCGCCGCGTTCGACCACCAGGACGTGCCCTTCGAGCGGCTGGTGGAGGTGCTCAACCCGGCCCGCTCCCTCGCCCGTCACCCGCTGTTCCAGGTGATGGTGGTGTACCTCGCGTCCGACGGCGAGGACACCGGGCTGCCCGGTCTGGTCGCCCGGCGGGACGAGGTGGCGCAGACGACCGCCAAGTTCGACCTGTCCTTCGACTTCGTCGAGCGCGGCGACGGCACCGGCGTGGACGGCGTCCTGGAGTACAGCGCCGACCTGTTCGACGCGGCCACGGCCCAGTCCTTCGCGGACCGGCTGCGGCGCGTCCTGCGCGCGGTGACCGCCGATCCGGACACCCGTCTCGGTCTCGTCGACATCCTCGCCCCGGAGGAGCGGGACCGGCTGCTCGCCGGCTGGCACAGCCGTCCGGTCGCCGGCGGACCCACCACGGTGCCGGCGCTCTTCGAGGAGCGGGCGCACCGGCACGGCGAGCTGCCCGCCGCGGCCTCCGACGGGGTCGAGCTGTCCTTCGCCGAACTCAACGCGGACGCCAACCGGCTGGCCCGGCTGCTGGTGGAGGCCGGTGCCGGGCCCGAGCGGTTCGTCGCGCTCGCGCTGCCGCGCACCGCGCACTTCCTCACGGCGGTCCTCGCCGTCCACAAGGCGGGCGCCGCGTATCTGCCCCTCGACCCGGACGCCCCGGCGGAGCGCACGGCCGACGTCCTCGCCGACGCCGGACCGGTCCTCACCCTGACGACCCGGGAGTTCGCCGGCACCCTGCCGTCCGGCATCGCCTCCCTGCCGCTGGACGACCCCGGCACCCGGGAGCGGATCGCGGCCCAGGACCCGGCCGACCTCACCGACGCCGACCGGCTCGCCCCGCTGACGCCCCGCCACCCGGCGTACGTCATCTACACCTCGGGTTCCACCGGCCGGCCCAAGGGCGTGGTCATCACCCACGAGACGCTCGGCAACCTCTTCCACAGCCACCGCGAGACGCTGTACGCGCCCGCGATCGAGGCGGCCGGGCGGCGGCATCTGCGGGTCGGTCACGCCTGGTCGTTCTTCTTCGACGCGTCCTGGCAGCCGCAGCTGTGGCTGCTGGACGGGCACTGTGTCCATGTGCTGTCGGAGGAGGTCCGGCGCGACCCGGAGCTGGTCACCGAGGCCGTGCTCCGGCACCGCTTCGACTTCCTGGAGGTCACCCCGTCGTTCTTCGCGCAGATGGCCGACAGCGGACTGCTGCGCGACGGCGACTGCCCGCTCGCGGTGGTCGGTGTCGGCGGCGAGGCCGTACCGGTCGCCCTGTGGAAGCGGCTGTCCGAACTGCCCGGCACCGAGGCGTTCAACCTGTACGGGCCGACCGAGTCGACCGTGGACGCCCTCGTGGGACGCGTCCGCGACAGCGAACGGCCGCTCGTGGGGCGGCCGGTGGCCGGCACCCGGGCGTACGTCCTCGACGACCGGCTGCGGCCGGTGCCGCCCGGTGTCCCCGGTGAGTTGTACCTCGCGGGCGGCGGTCTCGCCCGCGGCTATCTGGGCAGCCCCGGTCTGACGGCCGAGCGGTTCGTGGCCGATCCGTTCGGTCCGGCCGGATCGCGGCTGTACCGTACGGGCGACCTGGCGCGCTGGACCACCGACGGGCGGATCGACTACCTCGGCCGCGCCGACGACCAGGTCAAGATCCGCGGGTTCCGCATCGAGCCCGCCGAGATCGAGGCCGCGCTCACCGCCCACCCGGAGGTCGGCCAGGCGCTGGTGACGGTTCATCAGGAAGGTCCGCGCAAGCTGCTCGTGGCCCATGTGGTGCCGGTCCCGGACACCGCGCCCGACCCGGCGGCGCTGCGTGCCCATGTCGCCGGGCTGCTCCCCGACCACATGGTCCCGGCGGCCGTGGTCACGCTGGAGCGGTTCCCGCAGCTGGCCAACGGCAAGCTGGACCGGTCCGCCCTGCCCGCGCCCGACTTCGCCGCGCTGTCCTCGGGACGGGCACCGGCGACCGTCGTGGAGGAGCTGCTGTGCGCGGTCTTCGCGGAGGTGCTGGGCCTCGAACGGTTGGGTGTGGACGACGACTTCTTCGCCCTCGGCGGTGACAGCATCGTCGCCATGCAGCTCGTGGGGCGGGCCCGTGCGGCGGGCCTGCGGATCAGCCCGAGGCTGGTGTTCCGGCACCGTACGGTCGCCGCGCTGGGCATGGTGGCCGAGGCGGCCGACGTGTCCGCGCCGCGCCCGGCGGACGACGGCACCGGCACGGTGCCGCTCACTCCGGTCATGCACTGGCTGCGTGAACTGGGCGGCCCCTTCGCCTCCTACCACCAGGCGGCGCTGGTCCGCACTCCGGCGGCCCTGGACCTGCCCGGTCTGACCGCCGTCCTGCGGGCCCTCGTCGATCGTCACGACCTGCTGCGCGCCCGATTGGTACGGCCCTCCGCCGAGGACAGCGACGGGTGGTCGCTGCATGTGCCGCCCGTCGGCACGGTCGACCCGGCCGGGTGGATCGAGCGGGTCGACGTCCGCGGGCTGCACACGGCCGCGCTGGGCGAGGCCGTACGGGAGCACACCGTCGCGGCACGGGCGTCGCTCGACCCGGATGCCGGAGTCATGGTCAGGGCCGTGTGGTTCGACGCCGGCGACGCCCCCGGGCGGCTGCTGCTGATGGGGCACCATCTCGTCGTGGACGGTGTGTCGTGGCGGGTGCTGCTGCCGGACCTCGCGGCGGCCTGGCAGGACGCGTCCGCCGGGCGGCCCGTCGGGCTGCTGCCCGTCGAGACGTCGTTCGCCCGCTGGTCGAGGCTGCTCACGGAGCTGGCCGGGCGGCCGGAGCGGGAGGCCGAACTGCCCGTGTGGGAGGCGATTCTCGCCGGCGGCGCGGCGTCCCTGCCGCTCACGCGGGACCGGGATCCCGACCGCGACACCAGCGCCACCCGGCGCGAGGTCGTGCTCCGGCTGCCTGCCGAGCACACCGGTCCCCTGCTGTCGGCGGTGCCGGCCGCGTTCGGCGCCGCCGTCAACGACGTGCTGCTGGCGGGGCTCGCGCTCGCCTTCGCGGACCGGCGGCGCCGGGACGGCGGTGCGGACACCTCCGTCCTCGTCGACCTCGAAGGCCACGGCCGCGAGGAGGAGTTGGGCGGGGACGGGATCGATCTGTCGCGTACGGTCGGCTGGTTCACCAGCGTCTACCCGGTCCGGCTGGACGCGGGACCGGCCGACCCCGACGAGGCCTTCGCCGGGGGCCCGGCGGCGGCCGAGGCCGTGCGCCGGGTGCGGGAGCACCTCGCGGCACTGCCCGCGAACGGCGTCGGGTACGGGATGCTGCGGCACCTCAACCCCCGCACCCGAGAGGTGCTGGCGGTCTACGAGCCGCCGCGCGTCGAGTTCAACTACCTGGGCCGGTTCGGCATCCCCGAGGAGACGGACTGGTCGTACGCGCCGGAGGAGGACGCCGCGGACATCGGGTCGGAGGGCTCGATGCGGGAGGGCCACGCGTTGGAGATCAACGTGGTGACCGAGGACCGTGCTGACGGGCCGGTGCTGGCCGCGCACTGGTCGTATCTGGAAGGACTGCTGCCGCGCGACACGGTCCGGGATCTCGCCGAGACCTGGTTCCGGGCCCTCCGTGGGCTCGTCGTGTGGGCGGAGCGAAACCCGAAGTGACAGAAGCAGCGAGTGCAGTCGGAAAGAGGAGTGGCATGAGCAACCCGTTCGAGGACCCCGAAGGCACCTACCTGGTGCTGGTCAACGACGAGAACCAGCACAGCCTGTGGCCGGACTTCGTGGACGTGCCGGCCGGCTGGCGGGTGGTCCACGGACCCGACTCCCGACAGGCCTGCCTGGAGCACGTCGAGACCAACTGGACGGACATGCGGCCGCGCAGTCTGGCCGAGTCGATGGACGGCTGACACGGGAGAGACACGAGAGGGGGGCCGGTCGGTGACCGGCCCCCCTCTCTCGTCCCGGGGGATCGCCCCTGATCGCGTCAGGACGCGGGCTGCTCCACCTTGGTGTCCGTCTTGCCGTCGACGGCCGCCGCCAGCTGCGGCGCCAGGCGCTCGATCACGTACGGCAGGCTGAGGACGGTGCCCATGGACAGGGCGTTGCCGTAGTCGCTGGTCTCGTTGACGTAGACCTCACGGCCCTCCTTCACGACCTTCAGGTCCTTGTAGGAGGCGTCCTTGTGCAGCTTGGCGGCATCCTTCGTGACGTCGCCGACCTGCCAGACGATGGCGCCCTGGTCGAGCAGGTCTGTGCGCTCCTTGCTGATGTTCGCGCCGAACTGATCGCCGATCACCTTGTCGAGGTCCTTGGGCAGGGTGAAGCCCAGGCCGGTCAGCAGGCGCGAGCGCGGGTCCTGGCTGCCGAAGACGAACATGCCCTCGTACGGGGTGGCCATGACGGCCGTGGCGCCCTTGAAGCCGGGGTTGTCGTCGGCGGCGGCCTTGATCTTCGCCTCGGTGTCGGCGACCGCCTTCGCGGCCTCGTCGGACTTGCCGAGCGCCTTGCCGATCGTCTCGGTCTGCTCCTGCCACGGGACGCCGTAGTCGTTGTACGCCTTCGGCTGGGCGACCACGGGCGCGAACTTGGACAGCGACTCGTACTGCTCCTTGGTGAGTCCGCCGTACACCGCGAGGATCAGGTCGGGCTTGAGGGCGGCGATCTTCTCCACCTGCGGGCCGGTGCCGGTGTCCTTGAGGACGGTCGGCGCCTCGGCGGAGCCGAGCTTGTCCTCGGCCCAGGGGCCGATGGCGCCCTTGTAGCCGCCGAGCCACTCGGTGGTGCCGACGGGAACCTTGCCGAGGGCGAGGACCGAGTCCTGGTCGGTGAGGCCGACGGTGACGATCCGCTTGGGTTCGGCCTTGATCGTGGTGCTGCCGTACTTGTGGTCGACGGAGACCGGGAAGGCGGAGTCGCCGGAGGTGCTCGCCTCCGCGCCGGCGCCCGACGCGTCGTCGGAGTCGGAGCCCCCACCGCACGCGGTGGCGAGGAGCAGGGTGGCGGAGGCGAGCACGACGGCGAGCCGTGGCGCTCTGCGGGAGCGGAACATCAGCGGTCCTTCGGTTCGGGTTTCTGCGGAGCGGTGCGTGTGGGGGTCTCGGGGGCCGGCCTGGGGCCGGTGTCGCGGGCGTCCGACCACGCCGACCAGAGGGCGGCGTAGGGGCCTCCCGCGGCGTGGAGTTCGTCGTGGGTGCCGCTCTCGACGACGCGGCCGGCCTCCATCACGACGACGCGGTCGGCGGTGGCGGCCTGGCTGAGGCGGTGGGCGACGATCAGCGCGGTCCGGCCGTCGACGGCGCGGGCGACGGCCTTCTCCAGGGTGCGCGCGCCGGCGCTGCCCGCCTCCGCGGTGGCCTCGTCGAGGATCACCAGGGGCGGGTCGGCGAGGATCAGCCGGGCCAGTGCGAGGGCCTGGGTCCGCTCGCCGCTGAGCCGGTGGCCGCCGTCGCCGACGACCGTGGCGAGCCCCTCGGGCAGGGCCTCGGCCCAGGCGAGGGCGTCGACCCGGTCGAGGGCGGCACGCAGTTCGTCGTCGGTGGCGTCGGGCTTGGCGAGCCTCAGGTCGTCGGCGAGGGGGCCCGCGAAGACATGGGTCTCCTGGGTGATCAGGGCGATCGTGCGGGAGGCGGCGGCGCCCAGTTCGGTGGGCGGGACACCGCCCACCAGGACGTCGCCG
This sequence comes from Streptomyces sp. NPDC034049, assembly GCF_055575575.1. Lineage (NCBI taxonomy): Bacteria > Bacillati > Actinomycetota > Actinomycetes > Kitasatosporales > Streptomycetaceae > Streptomyces > Streptomyces sp. NPDC034049. The sequence continues at coordinate 159,619 of NZ_JBVISJ010000013.1, read as the reverse complement.
GAGGTGGGCGGCTGGATGCCCGCGACGAGTCGCGCCAGGGTGGTCTTGCCGGCTCCGCTGGCGCCGACGAGGGCCACCCGTTCGCCGTGGCGGATCGTCAGGTCGATGTCGTGCAGGACGGGGTGGCCCGGCCGGTAGGCGTGGCCGAGGCCGCGCACGGTGACGTCGACACCGCCGGCGCCGACGGTGCGCGTCGGCGGCGGCGCCACGGGTTCGTCGGTGACGCCGACCAGCCGGGCGAGGCCCGCCGTGGCGGACTGGGCGTCGTCGAGGAGGGCGAGGGCGGCGTTGACGGGGCCGAAGAGGCTGTGGAAGTACAGGGCGGCGGCGGTCGCCGTACCGATGCTGGCGGAGCCGTCGCGGACCAGCCAGTAGCCGGTGACGAGAACGGCGGCGAGCCCGATGTACTCGGCGATGTGCAGCCGGCTGTAGAAGCCGAGGACGAGGCGCACGCCCCGCATGGTCAGCGCCACCAAGGACCACGACCGCTCGGTGACCCGCTCGGTGTGCTCGCGACCCAGCCGGAACGCCCGCACGGTGGAGCTGCCGCCGATGGTGTCGAGCATCTGCTGCTGCTGGGCGCCGGCGGCCACCCGCTGCTCGGCGTAGAGCGGGATGGCGCGGGCGACGTACCAGCGGGCGGTGGCCACCTGCACGGGGACCGCGAGCAGCGCGGCCAGCAGGAACCGCCAGTCGAGCAGGGCGAGGGCGCCGAAGGTGAGGACGATGATGAGCACCGACCGTCCGAGGGCGGGCAGCGCGTTGCGCACGGCGTCGGCGATGAGGGAGACGTCGGCGGTGACCCGGGCGGTCAGGTCGCCGGCGCCGGCCTTCTCCACGCGGTCCAGGGGGAGTGCGAGGGCGCGCTCGACGAAGCGTTCGCGCAGCCGGGCCAGGGTCGTCTCGCCGAGCCGGGCGATCTGCGACAGACCGAACCCGGCGGTGACGCCCTGGGCCACGGCCACGGCCACGAGGAGCACCGCGGTGGCGGTGATGGCGTCGGCGGACCCCCGGTCGGCGGCCAGGTCGACGATCCGGCCCAGCAGCGGCTGCACCAGCAGCCCGACGGCGGTGGACGCGACCATGACGGCGAACGCGGACACGGCCAGCCGCCGCTGCGGCCGCACCAGCTCGACGACCGCGGCCCGCGTACGGGCGGCACTGGCGACGGGCAGCAGCACAGGTGCGGCACGCCCACCGCGCAGGGGCTCGGCCTCGTCGGCTCGGGACGCCACGGAGGCCACGGATGCCTCTGAGCGCTCGGGGGTTTCGGCGCCCCCGGCTTCGGCCTCGACCTCGGCTTCGGCCTCGACCTCGGCCTCGGCTTCCGCCTCGGTGGATTTCACCTGATCGGTCATGCGAGGACCGCCGTCCGGTAGTCGGCGCGCTCGTGGACGAGGCGTTCGTGGTCGCCGGTCGCGAGGACGCGGCCTTCGTGGAGGAGGACGACGCGGTCGGCGACGGCGAGGAGGGCGGGGCTGTTGGTCACCAGGAGGGTGGTGCGTCCGCCGCGGACGTCCCGGATGCCGTCGGCGATGCGGGACTCGGTGACGGCGTCGACGGCGGTGGCCGGTTCGTGCAGGACGAGGACCGGCGCGGCGGCGGCCAGGGCGCGGGCCAGGGCCACGCGCTGACGCTGGCCGCCGGAGAGGGAACGGCCGCGCGCGGTGACGGTGGTGTGGACTCCGTCGGGCAGCGCGCGGGCGACCTCGTCGGTTCCGGAGGCGACCATCGCGGCGGTGACGTGCGCCGGTACGGCCGTGCCCGCCGCCCCCGTGTCGGCGGCGCCCGCCGACGCTCCCGAGGGCGCGCCGGTGGCGATCGCCGCCGTGACGTTGTCCAGGACCGTCCCCTCGAACAGGTCGGCGTCGTGCTCGACGACCAGCATCGCCGTACGGACGTCGTCCGGTCCGAGCGCGGTCAGCGCGGTGCCGTCCAGTTCCACGGTGCCGTCGTCGGGGTCGGTGTGGCGGCCGAGGCAGCGCAGCAGCGCGGTGGCGTCGGCGGGGTCGGTGGTGGCGACACCGACGGTCTCGCCGGGAGCGATGTCGAGGTCGACCCCGCGCAGGGGGCCGTGGGTCAGGGCGCGCAGCGTCAGCCGGCCCTGGACGCCGGCCGGCGGGACGGTCTCGGCGGACCCCTTCGCGGCCACGGCGCCGGGCGTGTCCAGCACCTCGGCGATCCGGGCGGCGGAGGCGCGGCCCTGGGCGAGTTCGGCGTTGATCCAGGCGAACTCGGAGAGCGGGCCGACGATGAACAGGGCGAGCCCCACGGAGGAGACGAGTTCGCCGAGGCCGATGTCGCCGCGGGCGGCGAGGCGGCCGCCGACGAGGGCGACCAGGGCGATGAAGGCGCCGGTGAGGATGGTGACGACGCCGTTCTGCCAGGCCTCGGCGCGGGCGGCGCGCAGCGTGGCGGCGAGGGAGTCCTGGCTGACGCGCCGGTAGCGGGCGACGGCCGCCTGTTCGGCGCCGATGCCCTTGAGGACGCGCAGTCCGGCCACCAGGTCGGCGGCGACGCCTGAGGCCTGGGCGGCGCGGTCCTGTTCGGTCTCGCTGCGCCGTTCCAGGGGCTTGCTCAGCAGGTGTCCCAGCCACAGCAGCAGTGGGGTGCCCAGGAGCACCAGGAGGCCCAGCACGATCGAGACGCGCAGCAGGGCGACCGCGCTGACGACGAGCCCGGCGGTGGCCGCGAAGGCGACGATGAGCGCCATGGCCACGGCGCCGACCCGCTTGGCGTCCTCGGTGGCGATGTTCGTCAACTCGCCCGGCAGCCTTCCCTCTTCGGCGCCGCCCTCGGGTGCGAGGACACGGCCGACGAGGGCGGTCCTGAGGTGGTGCGCGGCGGTGACGGCGGCGCGTTCCCCCGCCCGCGCGCTGAACCGGAAGCTGAAGGAGAGCCCGACGTACACGGCGGCCAGGACGAGCAGCCACAGCAGCAGTCCGGGGATGTCGCCGTCGACGACGCCGCGCTCGATGGCCACTCCGAGGAGCACCGGCACCAGGGCCTCACCCGTCTGGTGACCCATCCCCAGAACCGCGCCGAGCACGACGTCCCGACGCTGTCCGCCGACCGCGCGCCACAGGACGTTCCGTCCCGGTGGGTCCGCTTTTCTCACGCAACACTCCGGACCGGTTTCGCCAACACAGGAAACGTACAAGGAAACTTAGGTAAGGCTAACTACATTTGTCTTCCTGGACCAGCCCCGAGACGTCTTCGAGACCTGAGCGACCTCCCCGAACGCGGGACATTAGTCGAGCCGACCGTCAACTGGCTTACGGACCAAGCGACTTCACCGATACGAGAACCCACCGGGCGCTCCGCCCCGACCGGAAGGACCTGTCCGTGCTCAGCACCAGGATCACCAACGCCCACATCGTCACCATGGATCCGGACCGCCCGAGCGCCCGGGAACTCGGCATCTGGGGCGGCCGGATCGTCGGCCTGGACGAGGACGTGGCGGGCCTTCCGGCACGGCGGACGCTCGACCTGGGCGGGGCCACCGTGCTGCCGGGGTTCGTCGACGCCCATGTGCACCTGGCGTGGGCGGGCTTGAAGGCGAAGGCGCCCAGTGTGGCGCCGAGCCGCAGCGCGGACGACGTGCTCCGCGTGGTCGCCGACGCGGTGGCGCAGGCGCCCGTCGGCGGCTGGGTGGACTTCGGCGGCTACGACCAGCGCACCCTCGACCGCCCGCTCACGGCGAGCGACCTCGACACCGTCAGCGCCGGACGCAAGGTGTACCTGGGCCATCTCTCCGGGCACGCCTGCCTCGTCAACTCGGCGGTGCTCGCAGGACTTCCGGCGGACGTGGCCCGGCCGGACGGTTTCCTCGCGGAGGGCGCCATGGGGGCCGCACTGCAGTCCCGGCCGCCGCACTCGCTCACCGAGCTGGCCTCGGCGATCGAGCACGCCGCCCGGGTCTGCCGGTCCGAGGGCATCACGGGGTGCGCCGAAGCGGGCGTCGGGGCCCGGCTGTTCGGGCACAGCCCCATCGAGGGCGCCGCCTACCAGCTCGCCCACGAGTCGGGCCGGCTGCCGCTGCGGGTACGGCTGATGGTGGCCGCCGACGCGCTGCGCCCGGTGCGCGCCGACGCCGACGACACCACGAGCCGGGCGATCGACCTCGGCCTGCGCACGGGCTTCGGCGAGGGCGCCCTCTCCCTCGGCTCGCTCAAGGTCTTCACCGACGGCGGCATGATGGCCCGTACGGCGGCCCTCACCAGCCCCTATCTGGGCAGTGGCGGTTCCGGTCAACTCATGCACGAGCCCGAGGTCCTGGAGAGCACGATCGTCGAGGGGCACCTCGCGGGCTGGCAGCTCGCGGTGCACGCGATCGGCGACCGGGCCCTGGACGTCGCCCTGGACGCGCTGGAGAAGGCCCGGAAGCTGAGTCCCCGCCCGGAGGCACGCCACCGTGTCGAACACGCGGGCCTGGTCCGCCCCGACCAACTGCCCCGGCTGGCCGCGCTCGGTGTCACCGTCGTCGTCCAGCCGAGCTTCCTGCGGTACTACGGCGACGACTACGCCACGATCATGGGCGAGGAGCGGGCCGGCTGGCTGTACCGGGGCCGGGGTTTCCTCGACCACGGGGTGCGGGTGGCCGGCAGCTCGGACCGCCCGGTCGCGAACGGCGCCCCGCTGCGGGCGATCCAGTTCATGGTGGAGCGGGCCTCGGAGTCCGGCCGCCTCATCGGCCCCGCCGAGGCGATCACCGTCGAGGAGGCGCTGCGCGCGTACACCGTCGAGGCCGCCCGCGCCTGCCACTGGGACGGCGACGCCGGCAGCCTCACCCCCGGCAGGCGGGCCGATCTCGTCGTGCTGGGGGACGACCCGCGCCGGGTGGACGTGTCCCGGATCGGGGACATCGAGGTGGTGCGGACCTTCGTCGAGGGCGAGGACGAGTTCTGACGGTCAGACGGGCGGGCGCCGGGCCGGGGCGGTGCGCAGGAAGTCGGCCGAGGGCACGAAGAACATGGTTCCGGTCACGGCCCGGGAGAAGTCCAGGATCGGGTCGTGGCCGTTGGGCGGTTCGCCGAGGAACATCCTCCGCAGCATCGCCTCGGGGACCGAGGGGTCACGGGCGTAGGCGATGAAGTACGTGCCGAACTCGCCCTGTCCGGGCCTGCCGAACGGCATGGCGGCGCGCAGTATGCGCTGTTCCGTGCCGTCCGGGCCGAGGAGGGTGTTGACGTCGACGTGCGAACCCTCCACGTCGAGTTCGAGGTTGGTGAGCTTGGTCCGGCCGATGACCTTCTCCTGGGCCTCGACGGGGAGCTTCTCCCAGGACTCCACGTCGTGCAGGTACTTCTGCACGAGCACATAGCTGCCACCACGGAAGCCGGGGTCCTCGTCACCGACGAGCACGGCGTCGGCGGCGAGGCGCCCGACCGGGTTCTCGGTGCCGTCGACGAAGCCGAGGAGGTTGCGGGAGTCGAAGTACGCGAAGGCCTGGACCTCGTCCTCCAGGGTGACCGCGCCGCGCAGTTGCCGCATGATCTCGGCGGCCAGCGCGAAGCAGAGGTCCACGCGTGTCGCCCGGATGTGGAAGAGCAGGTCGCCCGGCGTGGACACGGCCCGGTGCCGGGGGCCGTCCAGCCGGGGGAAGGGGTGCAGGGCGGCGGGCCGGGGCGAGCCGAAGAGGCGGTCCCAGGCCTCGGCGCCGATCCCCGCCACACAGCCGAGTGCGCCGTCGGGGCTGGAGAAGCCCACCGCCCGTTCCAGAGCGGCGAGTTGGGCCAGCACTCCGCGGGCCGTCGGCTCACCGCCGGGGACGACGCCGACGACCAGGAAGACGGCGGCGGGCGTCAGCGGGCTCAGCATCGGCTGCGACGACACGTCCTCGGGCACGACCGGCGGCACCATGGCTCCCCCTCTTCACGCACCACACGTGCGCACCACGTGTGGACGACATTCGCTCAGGACGGCTCGGGCGGCTCCGTGGGCAGTCGCACGACCCCGTCGTCGCACGCCGTCTGCCCCGGGCATGTTCCGCCCTCCTCACCATGCCCGGCCGGACCGAGGACGATGCCCGGCCGGACCACTCCCCCGCAAACCATGATGAACGCCACAATCCCCCGCGCTGCGAAGGCGGTTGGCGAAGTGCGGTCCTCGATGTGTACGCGGAGACCAGGACGCCCAATACTGTGCGCAGACGTCACCAGGGGGCTCCATGAAGTGGTTCCGACGCGACCGCGCGCAGCGACAGGCCCCTGTGGTGCCGCCCTCCGGGCTCGGCAAGAGCGACGAGCCGCCCCGGCAGGCACCCCCGCTGCTGACCGCGGGCGGCCCGGCGCTCCAGCGGATCGACGGCGACGGCGACGCGGTCACCCGGCTGACCACCGGGACGGGGCCGGTCATCCTCGACATCACCCACGCGGGGAACGGTCACTTCGTCGTGGACGCCCTCGACGGGAGGCTGCACTCGCAGAGCCAACTCGTCTACACCGACGGCCCCTTCTCGTGCCGCGCCCTGGTGAACGCCGACGACCGGCCGGTGCGGGCGGTGCGCGTCCAGGCGGACGGGCCGTGGACGGTCGACGTGAGCCCGCTGTCGAGCGCGCTGCCCTGTGCGGGCCCCACCCGGCGTCCCGCCTCGGACGTGCTGCGCCACACCGGCGGGCCCGGGATCGCGACGCTCCGGTACGAGGGTGATCCGCGCTCCGACGACGGCGGGTACTTCCTCGTCGACACCTTCGAACCGGACGGCACCGGCTTCCTCGACGAGCTGGCCAACCACGTGGGCCCCTGGCACGGCGAAACCCCTCTCCCCGGCCCCTGTCTCCTCTACGCCCGCTCCGACGGACCGTGGTCGATCACCGTCCGCCTCCTGGACCCGCCCGCCTCGCCCTGACCCCCACCTCCCCTGGTCACGCCAGGGGAACGGCCGGGGGTCGGTGGTGGAGATCACCGGCGAGCCTGGCATCGGCAGGACCCGTCTCGCGGCGGCCCTGGCGGCCCACCGGCGCCTCCCGGTCGCCCGGGCCCATGCCGTGCGCGGCGGCGCGGTCCCGCTCCAGGTGTTCCGTGACGCGTTCGAGGCACGGCGGGGTTTCCCCCGGCAGGCGGGCGGGGGGCGGGAGGGTGTTCACCGAGTTCCGCGACCGGCCCGTCCGCTGGGCCGCCGGTGGTGTCCTGGTCCTCATGCGTCCGGCGTGCTGCATACCTGTCCCATGCATGACACACATGGAATGCATCACACACGTGAAATGCATGGCACACGAGGAGTGCATGGCACACATTCCATGCATGATGCACAGGGCGGCGGCGCTGCGCCTTCCGGCCGGGTCGTACGGGCCGGGCGGGATGGAAAGATCGCCCTGGCCGTGTCCGCAACGAGGAGGTAGGCGACCGTGGAAGAGCCGACGCGCCGGGTCGAGTACGAGAACATGCTGCTCGGGCGCTACCAGCATCTGAGCAAGAGCAAGGGGCGCCGCAAGGACTCCACGCTGGAGCGCAGCGCCTACATCGTCCTCAGCCGCATCCGGATCGAGGGGCCGATGTCGATCAGCGAGCTGAGCGACGCCTTCGGCCTCGACGCCTCCACCCTGCGCCGGCAGACCGCCGCCGCGCTGCGGGCGGGGCTGGTCGAGCACACCCTCGACCCGGAGGGCGGGGTGGCGCGGAAGTTCCGCATCACCGAGGAGGGCGAGCGCCGGCTGGACGAGGAGCGGGAGGGCAATGTCCGTACGCTCGCCATGGTCCTGGAGGGCTGGTCGGAGGAGGACATCGCCGGGTTCGCCGACTATCTGGAGCGCTTCAACACGAACATCGAGCGGCTGGCCGGAAAGCCCTGGCCGCGCCCGTAGCGAGGCCCCTGGCCCCGGGTAGCCTCGGGGGCATGCGGATCTCCGTCTCCTCTGACATGGACGAGCCCGTCGCGCGTCTCCTCCTCGCGGAGCTGCGCGGCCGGGGCCACGAAGTCGTGACGCACGGCGCGCTGCGCGACGGGGACGACCCCCGGTGGGCCGTCTGTTCGGCGGCGGCGGCGCGCGAGGTCGCCTCCGGCGCGTCCGACCAGGCCGTCGTGTGCTGCTGGACGGGCACCGGCGCGTCGATCGCCGCGAACAAGGTGCCCGGGGTGCGGGCGGCCCTGTGCACGGACGCCTACACGGCCGACGGCGCGCGCCGGTGGAACGACGCCAACGTCCTCGCGATCGGGCTGCGGCTGACCTCCGAGCCGCTGCTCAAGGAGATCCTGGACGCCTGGTTCGCCGCCGAGGCCGGCACGGACGCCGACGACCGGGAGAACGTGGCCCACGTCGAGCGGCTCGACGTCAGTCGGGGTGACGGCCGGCCCGGATGAACACGGGCGCGGCCCACCGGGGCGGCTCGGGCGGGGCGTCGGGCGGCCCGGACGCGGTCGGCGGGACCGGCCGCGTCGGCGCGTGCCCCGGCGGCGTGAAGCCCCGCGCCGTGCCGGCCGCCCGGAGCGCCGCCACGAAGGAGAGGCAGGAGTCGTACCGGTCGTCCGGGGACTTGGCCAGCGCCGTCGCCATCACCTGGTCCACCGCGGGCGGCAGATCGGGTCGCAGGCCGGTCAGCGGGGGCGGCTGGTCGTACTGGTGGGCCCACAACAGGGCCATGTCGTCGTCCCGTTGGAACGGGGGCCGGCCGGCGAGTGTCTCGTGGACGACACAGGCGAGGCTGTAGACGTCGCAGCGGCCGTCGACCGGCTTGCCCGAGATCTGCTCCGGCGCCACGTAGTCGAGCGTCCCGACGAACTGGCCGACGGTGGTGAAGCCCGTCAGGGACAGCGACTTCTTCGTCAGACCGAAGTCGGTGAGGTAGACGTGCTCGGGGTGGTCGCTGTCCGTGCCCTGCGCGACCAGGACGTTGCCGGGCTTCACGTCCCGGTGCACCAGGCCGTGGTCGTGCGCCGCGTCGAGCGCGGAGGCGACCTGGGCGGCGATCCGGGTCGCGGTCGTGACCGGCAGCGGGCCCTCCCGGTCCAGCAGGTGCCGCAGGTCGCTGCCGGCGACGTACCGCATCGCGATGTAGAGGACGCCGTCGGTCTCGCCCGCCTCGAAGACCGGCACGATGTGGGGGTGGTCGATCGCGGCGGCGACCCGGGACTCGTGGGTGAAGCGGCGCCGGAAGGTGTCGTTGCGGGCCAGTTCCGGGGCGAGCAGCTTCAGCGCGACCGTCCGCTCCAGCCGCAGGTCCGTCGCCTGGTAGACGACGGCCATACCGCCCCGGCCGATCTCGCGCTCGACGCGGTATCCGGCGATCCGCCGCCCGACCAGCTCGGAGGGGCGCCCCGCGTACGGCTGTGTCTCACTCATCGGGGGTCACCGGCGGGACCAGTCGCGTGGGTTCGTCCTCGGCCGGTGGCCGGTCCGGGGGTTCGTGTGGCGGTCCGGCCACGATCCTCGTCGGTTCCCGCGGCGTCGAGGCGGGGGCGGCGGCCGGAGAGGAGCGTGGAGCGGCCGGGGTCTCACGCGCGGCGGCCGGGGTCTCGCGTGGTTCCTCGACCGCGGCGAACGTGCTCAGCCGCGCCCCGTCGCAGTACACCCACCGCTCGTGCGCCGCGTCGAACAGCCACAGCGACTCGCCGTCGACGACGACCCCGACCCGCAGCCCCTTCGTACGCTCGTGGAACGCCTCCCCGTCGCGGTGCCCGGCGGCCAGCGCCTCCGCCTCGGTGCGGTAGCGCGTCAGGGCCTCCTCGGCCCGGGCCAGCAGCGGACGCGGGTCGGCCGTGCGGGCGGGTGCCGCGCCGGCGACGGGCGGATCCTGCGGGACGGCGACGAGGAGGCGACCGTCGACCCACGCGGACCATCCGTTGGCGCACAGGACATGCCCCCAGTCGCCGCTCCGCTCCAGCAGCTGTACCGGCAGCAGCGCGTCGAGGGGGACGGTCGGGCGGTCCGGGTCGGGGCTCTCCCAGGCGGACAGGCCCCCCGGCGGGACGACATGGGTGGGCAGGAAGCCGGTGGTCGTCATGGCGGCTACTTCCGCATCACCGCGGGCTCACGGCGGCGCAGCAGCCGGGCGACGGCCCAGCCGCAGAGCAGCGACAGGACGACGAGCATCCCCAGGTCGAGCAGCCACACGCCCGCCGAGTGCGCGAACAGCGGGTCCGAGGTGTCGGGGACGATCCGTTCCAGGTCGATCGTGCCGGCCATCGCGGCGAACGCCCACCGCGACGGCACCAGCCAGGCCAGCTGTTCGAGGACGATCGTGCCCCGCACATCCAGCAGGGCGCCGCAGAACACGACCTGGACGATCGCGAGGAGCACCAGCAACGGCATGGTGACCTCCTCCTTGCGGACCAGCGCGGAGACGACCAGGCCCAGCATCATCGCGGTGAAGGCGAGCAGGGCCACCGCGATCGTGATCTCGACCAGCGGTGGCATCAGCACCCCTTCGCCGCCAGGGGCCCCGAGGTCGACGCCGAGCAGCGCGACCAGGGTGAGGACGATCGCCTGGAGGACGGTGACCGTGCCGAGGACGACGACCTTGGACATCAGATAGGCGGATCTGGACAGCCCCACGGCCCGTTCGCGCTGGTAGATCACCCGCTCCTTGACCAGTTCGCGCACGGCGTTCGCCGCACCCGTCAGCACGCCGCCCACACACAGGATGAGCAGCGCGTTCATCGCCGTCTCCCGGTCCAGGGTGCCGCCCGCGAGGGCTCTGGCCATCGCGCCCATCACGAACGGCAGCGCGATCATGATGGCGAGGAAGGTGCGGTCGGCGCCGAGCGCGGCCGCGTACCGGCGGACCAGGGTGCCCAGTTGGGCGCCCCAGCTCTGCGGCTTGGGCGGCGGCGCCACGGCGATCGGCTCGCCGTCGGGCTGATACGGCTGTCCCATGGCGGCGGTGACGTACCGGCGCCGGAAGGGCGAGTCGCGGTACTCCCCCGCCCAGTCCCGCTCCTGATCCCGTTCGAAGGCCTCGAACGCCTCCGGCCACTGTTCGAACCCGAAGAACGCGAGGGTGTCGTCCGGCGGCCCGTAGTAGGCGACCTTGCCGCCGGGCGCGAGGACGAGGAGGCGGTCGCAGACGTCGAGGCTGAGGACGCTGTGGGTGACGACGATGACGGTGCGGCCGTCGTCGGCGAGGCCGCGCAGCATGTGCATCACGGAGCGGTCCATGCCGGGATCGAGCCCGGAGGTCGGTTCGTCGAGGAAGAGCAGGGAGGGCTTGGTCAGGAGTTCCAGGGCGACGCTGACGCGTTTGCGCTGGCCGCCGGAGAGGCTGTGGATGGGCTGCCCGGCGCGCTGTTCCAGGCCCAGTTCGCGGATCACCTCGTCGACGCGGGCGTGCCGTTCGGCCTTCGCGGTGTCCTGGGGGAAGCGGAGTTCGGCGGCGTAGGACAGGGCTCTGCGCACGGTCAGCTGGGCGTGCAGGATGTCGTCCTGCGGGACCAGGCCGATGCGCTGGCGCAGTTCGGCGTAGTCGCGGTAGAGGTCGCGGCCGTCGTAGAGGACGCTGCCGCTGTCGGCGGGGCGCTGGCCGGTGAGGGCGTTCAGCAGGGTGGACTTGCCGGCGCCGCTCGGGCCGACGACGGCGAGGAGGCATTTCTCGCCGACCGGAAACGACACGCCGTCCAGAAGCGTCTTCCGGCCGCGGTCGACGGCGACCGTGAGTTCCTGGACGTCGAGGGAGACCTCACCGGTGTCGACGTACTCCTGGAGTTCGTCGCCGACCAGACAGAACGCGGAGTGACCGATGCCGACGATGTCACCGGGAGTGACCGGGGCCCGGTCGACGGGGGTGCCGTTGAGGTAGGTGCCGTTGTGGCTGCCGAGGTCGACGATCTCGTACGTGCCCTCCGGCCGCGCCCGTAGCTCGGCGTGCCGGCGGGAGACGATGAGGTCGTCGATGACCAGGTCGTTGTCGGCGGCGCGGCCGATGTGGACGGTCCGTTCGGGCAGCGGGTGGACGCTGGTGGGCTGCCGGAAGGTGCCGGTGGAGGCGGGGCGGTGGATGCCGGAGGGCCGCTCGGGGGCGAGACCGGTGAGCACCGCGCGGGGGCCGTCGGGGAGGCTCCCGAAGTGGATGACCGTGCCGGGGCCGACGTCCCACTCGTGGATGCGGTGGCCGTCGGCGTACGTGCCGTTGGTGCTGTGCTCGTCCTCGATGGTCCAGTGGTCGGCCTCGGCCCGGAGCACGGCGTGGTGCCACGAGACCCGGTCGTCGTCGAGGACGACGTCGCTGAGGGGGTCGCGCCCGACGTGGTAGGCGTGGGACGGGGCCAGCACGGTGGAGCCCGACTCGGTCTCCAGCACGAGTGCGGGCGCGGTGGAGGCGATCGACCGCTCTGCCATGCGGAAAATTCTACCGATCGGTCCCGATATGCGCGCCCGACGGCGACGGCGAGGCCCACGAGCGCGGGCGCGCCCCGCTCAGGCGGCGGGGGCCGCGATTCTCTGGGCGATGCGCTGCATGCGTACGGCGTCGACGGACTCGGCGAGCAGTTCGTACTCCGTGGTGTCGTCGTTCGTGGCGATCCGGACGAGGTTACCGGCGGCCAACTCCTCGGCGACCAGGACCTGTTGAGCATCGTCGGCGGACCACGCGCGCAGCTGGCTCGGTACGTCCGGTACGGTGTCGGCGACCGGAACCACCGCGTTCGGGGGGAATTTCGGGTTCTCGGGCCGCGGATCGAGGCGTTCGGCGATCCATAACGCGCGGTCGCGCATCCACCACAACGCCAGGGCCAGGGTGGGGGCGCGATAGGTACCGAGGGGCACACCGACGCGCTGACCGCCGCACCAGCCGTACGCGGTGACATGGCACAGGAATTCGTCGTGCACGCTTCGCTCCCCCGATCGCACCGCCGTCCCCGCCCGGCCCGACGCGCCGCGCGGACTTGCTCTCGCCTCGCAGACTTGCTGGTCGTGCGCATCCGGCGACAAGAACGTCACGCAGAGTGACGTGAAGAGCGCGCATGGGTGCGCGTTCGTTCATGACTCAATCGCCCTGTCAGTCGAGTATCGCCACTCCTGACCCTCTGTCACCATGCCAATTCAGCCAGTCTCCTGGCATATGCGAGGGTGCGATTGGCCGAAACGGCACGCCGGCCACTGCGACCGGGGCTTTCCCGGGCCACGGCATGCGTGCGGGAGGCCTCCGGGCCGGTCCCCGTCTTCTACGGACGCACCCGACGGAGCGTTCAACGACCGGCCCGATGAGTTTCGGCGCTCCCGGCGGTCTCCCGTTCGTGGCGGACCACCGGGAAGCGGAGGAGACATCATGAGCGCGCTCGACGAGCAGTTCACGGCGGAGCTGCGGAAGAGCCCCGCCAAGGGCGGCTGGACCTACCTCGTGTGGCCCGGTTCCGCGGCGTTCTTCGGCACCCGCGGCCTGGTCAAGGTGCGCGGGACGATCGACGGGCACCCCTTCCGCAGTTCCTTCATGGCCCTGGGCGACGGCACCCACAAGCTGCCCGTCAAGGCCGATGTGCGCAGGGCGATCGGGAAGGAGGCGGGCGAGTCGGTGACCGTCCGGCTGGAGGAGCGGATCGAGGGCTAGAAACCGGTCGCGGCCCGGTCCGTGCGAGCCCCGAGGCGAGTCGGGGCCCGCACCAAAGGGCCACATGCCCTCGATGCCGACGGCTGCTGTGAGTGCCCTGACTGTCGGTGGCTAGGGGCCCCTAGCCCTTGCCCTCGATGATGGCGTCGATGCGGGCCAGCTCCTCCGCCGCGAAGTCGAGGCGGGCGATGGCGCCGACGCTGTCCTCGATCTGGCGGGCGCTGCTCGCGCCGACGAGGGCGGAGGTGACCCGGCCGCCGCGCAGCGTCCACGCCAGGGCGAGCTGGGCGAGGGTCTGGCCGCGGGACTTGGCGACCTCGTCCAGCGCGCGCAGCCTGCCGACCAGATCCTCGGTGACGGCCTCGGAGTTCAGGAACGGGCTGTCGCTCGCCGCACGGGAACCCTCCGGGATGCCGTCGAGGTAGCGGGAGGTCAGCAGCCCCTGCTCCAGCGGGGAGAAGACGATGGAGCCGACCTCCAGCTCGTCGAGGGCGTCGAGCAGGCCCTCGCTCTCGGGACGCCGGTCGAGCATCGAGTAGCGCGGCTGGTGGATCAGGAGCGGGGTGCCCAGCTCGCCCAGGATGCGGGCGGCCTCGCGGGTCTGCTCGGCGGAGTAGTTGGAGACACCGACGTACAGCGCCTTGCCCTGCTGGACCGCCGAGTGCAGCGCGCCCATCGTCTCCTCCAGCGGAGTCTCCGGGTCGGGGCGGTGCGAGTAGAAGATGTCGACGTAGTCCAGGCCCATGCGCTCCAGGCTCCGGTCGAGCGAGGAGAGCAGGTACTTGCGGGAGCCCCACTCGCCGTACGGGCCGGGCCACATCAGGTAGCCGGCCTTGGTGGAGATGACCAGCTCGTCGCGGTACGGGGCGAAGTCGTCCTTGAGGGCCTCGCCGAGGGCGGACTCGGCGGAACCGGGCGGCGGCCCGTAGTTGTTGGCCAGGTCGAAGTGGGTGACCCCCAGGTCGAAGGCGCGGCGCAGGATCGCGCGCTGCGTCTCGACGGAGCGGTCGGGGCCGAAGTTGTGCCACAGGCCGAGCGACAGCGCGGGAAGTTTCAGGCCGCTGCGTCCGGTGCGCCGGTAGGGCATGTCCGCGTAGCGGTCGGGGTGTGCGGTGTACAACGCGACTCCAGAGAGGTGGGCACGGGGGGACCGGGGTCCCTGAGAACCGGTGTCCACTCTTTCGCGACCTGGGGGCATTGGTCCAACAGAAGAATCCGATGGGATTCAGCGCCTACGCTTCTCAGTCATGGAACTCCGTCATCTCCAGCACTTCGTCGCGGTCGCCGAGGAGGAGCACTTCACCCGGGCCGCCGAGCGGCTGCTGGTCTCCCAGTCGGGCCTGTCCGCCTCCGTGCGGGCCCTGGAGCGCGAGCTTCAGACGCCGCTGTTCGTGCGGACGACCCGCCGGGTGATGCTGACCCCCGCCGGGCGGGCGCTGCTGACAGAGGCGGAGCGGATCCTCGCGCAGGTGCGGTCGGCGCGGGAGGCGGTGGCCGCCGTGCAGGGAGTGCTGCGGGGCATGCTGGCGGTGGGGTTCGAGCAGTGTGTGGCCGGGCTGAATGTCGCGGGGCTGCTGGCCTCGTTCCGCCGCCGTCATCCGGATGTGGAGATCTGTCTGCGGCAGGCGGGCTCGGGCGCGCTGGCCGAGGAGGTCGCGAGCGGCCGCCTCGATCTGGCGTTCGCCGTGCGGGCGGCGCAGAAGGACACCGACCAGCTGCGGGTCGTACCGCTGGCCGGCGAGCCGATGACGGTCCTGTGCCATCCCAGCCATCGCCTCGCCGCCGCCGGCGCCGCGGTGACCCCCGAGGAACTGGGCGGCGAGGTCTTCGTCGACTTCCACCCGGACTGGGGCCCGCGCCGGACCACCGACGCGGTGTTCGCCGCCGCCGGCGTCCGCCGCTCGGTCGCCCTGGAGGTCAACGACGTGCACAGTCTGCTGGAACTCGTCGAGGAGAACCTCTGCGTCGCCGTCGTCCCACGGCACTTCCGGCACAAGCGCGACACGCTGGTCCCGCTCGCCGTCAAGGACACCGACGCGACCGTCTACGAGACGGTCGCGCTGCTGCCGCCGCCGCGGGCCATGAGCCCGGCGGCACGCGCCCTGATGGAACTCCTCGAACCGCCGGCGGGGTGTCCTGAGGTCAGCCGGTGACGGGCACCCACCCGCGGTTCACGGTGTCGTACTCGTAGCGCGGCAGTCCCTTGACCGCGGTCGTGCGGAACGGGCTGCCGCCCTCGTCGATCCGGACCGTGCCGGTACGGCCCTCGGAGGACCAGTCCAGTTCCAGGTACCAGCTGCAGTCACAGGTCTCGGTCTCGGCGGACACCTTCAGCACCTCCGGGCCCTCGGCCGACACACTGTACGGAAAGCGCACGGCGGGGATCCGTACGTCCAGGTCGGCTCCGTCCACCGGGCGGGCGATCGGCCGGTCCTTGTCCAGGTCCACGTCGAAGTACCGGGGCGTGACCCGTCCGCCGCAGCCCCCGCCCATCGCGTAGGCGTTGCCCTCGACGGGAGTCGTGCGCCCGACGACGCGGACCCGCAGCGCGGTCAGGACGACGGCCGTGGACTTGCGCCCCTGGACCGTGATCTCCACGATCGTGTTCCGACCGTGCACCCCCCGCTGCGTCGCGGCCCAGACCTCCGCGTCCTGCGGCGCCGGCGGCGGGGGCACCTCCTTGGGGGATTTGGCGACAACGTAGTCATGACCGCAGCCGAGGGCCCAGAGCTGGGAGTTCGTCGTCCAGGTGAGGGGCACCCCGGTGGCCGGCGGCTTCCGCTCCGCGGTGTCGTCGGCCTTCGTGGGACCGCTGTCGGGCTCGGTGGGCGAGGTCGAGGGCGTGCCCGAAGGTCTCTTCGTGCCGTCGGTGTCCGGGGACGGGGAAGGCGACGGGCTCGTGGGAGCGGTCGAGGGCCGCTGGGCCGCCGAGGTCGTCCGGGACGATGTCGGCTCGCCACCCCCGGCACCGCCGTCCGTCGAACGGCTGCCGCCGCCCGGCAGCGCGGCGAGGCTGCCCAGGGTGGCGATCAGCACGGCGCCGACGGCCGCGCCGACGAGACTGTGCCGACGACGATGCCAGGGGCGCCGGGCCGAGGGCACCGACGCCGACACAACGACAGGCTCGGACGGCTCGGCCGACCGAACCGGCTCGGCGGGGTCGGCCGACCCGGCGGAGGGCTCAGTCGCATCGGCGGACGGCGCGACCGGCTCAGCGGGGTCGGTCGCCTCGGCGGACGGCTCGGCGGTCTCGACCGACTTCACAGGCTCACCGGCCCTGATCGATTCGCCGGACCCCACGGGTTCACCTGACTCGACGGGTTGGACCGGCGCGGCTGACAGGGGCGAATCGGCCGGCTGGGAGTGCTGCTCGCCCGTCTCGGGCAGCTCGGCCCGCTCGGTCGACTCAGCCCGCTCGGTCGACTCGGTCGACTCTGCCGACTCCGCTGCCGTAGCCTCCGCGGCCCCTCCCCCGCCCGTCCGCGCCCGCTGCCGTGCCGCGACCGCCGGGAGCCACAGGCGGTGCAGTTCGAGCCGTTCCGCGCCGGTCGCTCCGCAGAGCGCCGCGAAGCGTTCGACGGGCGCGAAGTCGAGCGGGACGGTGTCGCCCGCGCAGTAGCGGTGCAGCGTCGAGGTGTTCATGTTGAGGCGACGGGCCAGCTGCCCGTAACTGCGGTCCGTACGTTCCTTGAGACGCGTGAGCGCCGCCGCGAAGGCCCGTACGTCGTCCGGTGCTGCCGACACTGTTCTCCACGTCCCTCCCCGTCCCGGGACGGCGTCCCAGGTACTCCACAGAGATGCACGTCAGATGGGCTGGGATGGTTCCAGGACCGTCGATCGGGAGGCAGCCGTTGCGCTCACGTCCGGTGACGGCAGAAGCTCTGGGTGTCGCACCGACCAGGGCTCCGGACGGACCATCCGGCGTCGTCGGCGAAGCGGCGCCACTCATTCCACGTACTCGCCAGTACTCGTTCACGGGGGACGTTCCATGCCCAAGCACACCAGAGCCCGCACGCTCACCACACTCGCCGTGGCGGGCCTCACCGCGCTCTCCGCGCTCGCCGCCGGCGCCGTCCCGGCCGCCGCCGCGAAAGGGAGCGCCGCGCCGAAGTACCTGTCGGCCTCCCAGCTCCCGCCGCACCCCTCGTCCGCCTGGACGGCGGGCGGGATCGAGGACGGCGTCCCCGAGGAGCTCCAGTACTGCCTGGGCGACGCGTTCCTGGCGTACGACGTCAACCACCGCTCCTTCCGGACGGATCTGGAGACCAGTGCCAGGCAGACGGTCGTCGTCACCGGCAGCGACAGCAAGGCCAAGGCGCTGGCCGCGCGGCTGAACAAGGACTTCCGCGACTGCGTGAGCGGCTCCTCCGACCCGGACGTCGAGGCGGAGTACCGGAATCTCGGGACGCTGCCCGTCGAGGAGGGCGCCCGCGTCCACGGCGTGGCCACGGTCACCTCCTGGGGGGCCATGGACATCCGGCTGCTGTCCGTGGGCCGGGACGGCCGAACCGTGACCGTCGTGGACTGGGGGCAGATGGGCGGCTTCAAGGACGCGCCGGTCAAGGCCTTCAGGAAGACGACGACCACCGCCGTCAACAAGCTCCACTGACCAGGACCGGCGGCCCACGCACCGACACCGGCAGGCCGACCGCCCCGATCACCCGGAGCTGACCTGAGCCCCGCGGCAACCCCGCGGCAACCCCGCAGCGCCGGATCGGGGGACCGGCGCTGCGGGGCGGGGGCGCTGCGGGCGCGGCCCCGATGCTCGATGGTGGACGTATGGATGTGAAGGACGTTCTCAGCGACGCGTTCGGCCGGATCAGTGAGGAGGTCCACTCCGCCGTGGACGGGCTGTCCCCGGAGCAGCTCCACGCCCGCCCCGCGCCCGAGGCCAACTCCATCGCCTGGCTGGTCTGGCATCTCACCCGCATTCAGGACGACCATGTGGCCGACGCGGCCGGGCTCGACCAGGTCTGGCTGTCCCAGGGCTGGGAGAAGCGCTTCGGACTCGCGCTGCCGTCCCGGGACACGGGCTACGGGCACGGCGCGGCGCAGGTCGCCGCGGTGCGGGTCGCCTCGGGTGACCTGCTGACCGGCTACTTCGACGCCGTGCACGCGCGGACCCTGGAGTATGTGCGCGGGCTCGGCCCCGACGACCTGGACCGGGTCGTGGACGAGCGGTGGACCCCGGCCGTGACCCTCGGCGTACGCCTGGTCAGTGTCCTGGCCGACGATCTCCAGCACGTAGGCCAGGCGGCGTACGTACGGGGGCTGCTCGGCCAGTAGGACGGCGAGGCGCTCCGACCCCCGGCCCCTGGTACCCGCGCGACGCTGTCCGGCGTGGGCGCGGCCCTGCTCCCCACCGCCATGGCGCAGGACGCCGCGCTGCGGAGGCTCTCCCGCCCCTGATCCTGCCCGCCCCTGATCCCGCCCCTGCTCCGACCCCGGACCGCGACCGGCTCATCCGGTCGCGAGGGAGACCTCGGTCGACTTGATCAGCGCGGTGACGGCGGAACCCTCGGCCAGACCGAGATCGGTGACCGCGTCCGTGGTGATCGCGGCGGTCAGTTCGGCGCCGTCCACCGCCACCCTGACCGAGGCCATGGCGGTGCCCGTCGCCACCTCGCGCACCGTACCGGGGAGTTGGTTGCGGATCGACAGCCCCGCGACCGGGCCGGTGGCCAGCGCGACCTCGGTGGCCTTGACCAGGGTGCGCACGGCGGAACCCTCGGCGAGGCCGAGGTCCCTGACGGCGTCCAGCGTGATGGCGGCGGTGACGTACTGGCCGCCGTCGAGGCGAACCTTGACCGTGGCCATGGCCTCGCCGGGGGTGACGGCGGTGACGGTGCCGGGGAGCTGGTTGCGGATGCTCAGGCTCATGGTGGGTCGCCTCACAGGATCAGGAGTTCTGTGCCCCTTTGGGGTGCTGTGCCCCTTTGGGGTGCTGTGCGGACCACCGTAGTCCGGCGAGGGCCGCCCCCGTGCGATCTCGGTCGCGACCGCGGGGCGAAGGGTGTACGACACCTCGCGGACCCGGCCGGGCGGCTGGTCAGGCGGGGTAGGCGTGGGTCTGGGTCGCCTTCACCGTCGCCCAGACCTCGACTCCCGGGTGCAGGTCGAGTTCGGCGGTGGCGATCGTGGTGAGGTCGGCCGCCAGCGGCAGCTCGCCGGTGAGGTCGGCGCGGATCTGGTCGCCGTGGGTCTCCAGGCCGGCCACCTCGCACCGCCAGAGGTTGCGGGCGCTGGAGCCGGTCGGGCGAACGCGGTGAAGGGTGACCGCGCTGGGCGGGAAGGCGACGAAGACCGGGCCGGTGAGGTCCTCCGTGGTCGTCACCTCGGCTCCCTCGTCGACGCGGACCGTGTGCCCCTCGGCCGTGCCCCGGTAGAGGTTGAGGCCGACGAGGTGGGCGATGTAGTCCGTACGGGGGTGACGGGCGATGTCGGCGGGACCGCCCTCCTGGACGACCTGACCGTCCTCGACGACCACGAGCCGGTCGGCCAGCACCATGGCGTCCAGCGGATCGTGCGTGACGAGCACCGCGACCGCCTCGAACTCGGCCAGGTGACGGCGGAGCTGGGAGCGCACCTCCAGGCGGGTACGGGCGTCCAGCGCCGCCAGCGGCTCGTCGAGCAGCAGCAGACGCGGGCGGGTGGCGAGGGCACGGGCGAGGGCGACCCGCTGCGCCTGGCCGCCGGAGAGTCGGCGGGGCTTGGCGGACGCGTGCCGCGTCAGGCCCATGCGGTCCAGCCATACGGCCGCCTCGGCGCGGGCCTCCGCCTTGCTCGCCCCGTGGCAGCGCGGTCCGAAGGCCACATTGTCCAGCGCGGACAGGTGAGGGAAGAGCAGATAGTCCTGGAACACGACCCCGACGGGCCGTTTCTCGGGTGGCGTACGGTCCAACTCGGCGCCGTCCAGGAGCAGATGGCCATCGGTGAGCGGGACGAGTCCGGCGAGGGCGCGCAGCGCGGTGGTCTTTCCGGCGCCGTTGGGGCCGAGCAGCGCGACCACGTCACCGGGCGCCGCCGTGAGAGCCACGTCGAGCTGGAAGGCGCCGCGCTCGACCACGAGCCGGGCGTCCAGTCCTCCGTCCATGGAGGGCCCGGATGGGACGCCGTGGGCCGTGCCGGAACCCATGTCGACGCTCACGTCGGGGGGCGTGTCCGGAGTCGCGTCGGGGGTCGTGTCGGCACCCAGGTCCGGAGTCGCCTCGGGGGCCATGTCGGGGTTCATGAAGCGGTCATCCAGCGGTCGCGCAGCCCTGCCAGCACCGCGACCGACACGGCGAGCAGGACCAGGCTGAGGGCGATGGCGGTCTCCGGGTCGTTCTGGAGGGCGAGGTAGACGGCGAGAGGCATGGTCTGGGTGCGGCCGGGGAAGTTGCCGGCGAAGGTGATGGTCGCGCCGAACTCGCCCAGCGCGCGGGCCCAGGCCAGGACGGCGCCCGCCGCGACACCGGGGGCGATCAGCGGCAGCGTGACCCGGCGGAAGGCGGTGAAGCGGGAGGCGCCGAGTGTGGTGGCCGCCTCCTCGTAGCGCGGATCGGCGGCCCGCAGGGTGCCCTCCACGCTGATCACGAGGAACGGCATCGCCACGAACGCCTCGGCGACCACGACTCCCGTGGTGGTGAAGGGAAGCGTGACCCCGAACCAGGCGTCCAGCCACTTGCCGACGACCCCGTTGCGGCCCAGCGCCATCAACAGCGCCACACCACCGACCACCGGAGGCAGGACCAGGGGAAGGGTGACCAGGGCTCGGACCAGGCCCCGCCCCGGGAACTCGACCCTCGCCAGCAGCCACGCCAGCGGCACCCCGATCACCAGGCTCACCGCGGTCGCCGCCGTCGCGCAGAGCAGCGACAGCTGGAGCGCCTGCCACACCTCGGAACTGGTCAGCAGATCCGGCATGCTCCGCCAGGGCGCCCTGACCAGCAGAGCGATCAGCGGCAGAACCAGGAACGCCAGGCCGACGAGGGCGGGAAGGAGCAACGGCAGCGGAGCGCCACCCCGGACGCGACGGCCGCCCCGGCCGCTCGTGCGGAGGCGGCGGCGCCGCGGGCCACCGGTCAGGGTGTCCGCCGCGTCGGCTCTGTCCGGGGAGAGGGGGGTCACGGCTTGAGGAACCCTGCCTCGGTCAGCACCTTCTGGCCCTCGGCGGATCGCACCAGCGCGATGAACGCCTCGGCGGTCGCGGTGTTCTCCGACTCCTTCAGAAGGGTGATCGGGTAGTCGTTGACGGCGTCGGCGGACTCGGGGAACTCCACGCCTTCCACCTTGTCACCGGCCGCCCGCACATCGGTCTTGTACACGACGGCGGCGTCGGCCTCCTTCAGGACGACCTTGTTGAGGGCGGACTTGACGTCCTCCTCGTAGGAGACCGGGGTGAGCTTCAGCCTGCTCGCCGTCAGGGCCTTCTCCGCGGCGGCGCCGCACGGCACCGTCCTGTCGCACAGCACGACCTTCAGGTCCGAGTCCGTCAGGTCCTCGAGGGAGTCGACCTTGTCGGGGTTGCCCGGCAGGGTGGCGATCTCCAGCTGGTTGCGGACGAAGGTCGCGGGTGTGCCGGAGCTGTCCCCCGCGTCCGTCACGATCTTCATCGTCTTCGGGCTGGCCGAGGCGAACACGTCCGCCGGGGCCCCGCCGGTGATGCTCGCGGCGAGCGCGTCGCTGCCGCCGAAACTGAAGGTCACCTTCGTGCCCGGGTGGGCCTCCTCGAACTGCTTGCCCAGCGTCTCGAAGCTCTCCTTGAGGGAGGCCGCGGCGAACACGGTGATGTCACCGGAGATCCGGGCCGAGGCGGAGGCCGACGCCGGGGAGTCCGACTTCGGGGAGCCGGAGTCGTCGGAGGACGAGCAGGCGCTCAGGGCCAACAGCGCGGCGGCTCCCAGGCCGGCCACCCGCACAGGCCGACGGGTGCGCACGGAAGGGCTCATCACGATCCACTCTCTCAAGGTCCTGGACGGACTCGACCACGGCTCTCGACGACCACGTCGGTCGACTCGAGCGTCCCGATCCGGTAGGCGGGCACACGCTGATGATACGTGCGCAGATGCAAGGTGAAAGTCTCCTGTCACATCGCATAAGCCGGATCTCAGTTCCGGTGGCCTGGTAGGTGCGTCTGTACGGGACGGGCGGACGGGTGCGCGCCGTGGTCAGCCGGTGGGGACGCGGGGGCGGCGGGTGCTCGTTGGTGGCCATGGGTGTGCTCTCCTGCGTCCGGCTCAGGGGTGGTTCCGAGCCATCACTCGGTTCCTTCTCCCCACCCCTCTGTGCCCTTGTCGAGGCGCTCGGCCGGGGCCGGCCCGTATGGATCCCGTCAAGGCCGGGGGCGTGGCCGCATGGGAGGCGTCAGTGGGTGACTGGGTGCGGTCTGCGAGTTCACGGCTGCCGCGATGGCCCTGCCCGCCCCCGGCGCCTCCATGACGAACAGCGGCGCGCACGGTTTCTCCGAGATCCTCTACGCCTAGACGTCCGCCTCCAACAACAACGGCTCGGCCTTCGCGGGCCTGCGCGCCCTCCTCGTCCTCACCCTGGTGACCGGCGTCCTCTACCCACTGGCCGCCACCGGCTTCGCCCAGGCGCTGTTCGACGACAATCGGCACCGACACCGTCAACACCCGGTACAGGCTGATCCTCTCCGGCGCCACCAACCGCTCCGCCGACAGCGAGGACCTCATCGACTGGGTGAAGGGCGCCAAGGCCACGGTCGTCAAGGACAACTCGACCGCCGACCGCCAGGTCGAGGCGTCCGAGGTCCCCGCCGACGCGGTGACGTCCTACGGCTCGGGCCTGGACCCGGACATCTCCCCGGCCCATGCCGAACTCCAGGTCCACCGGGTCGCCGAGCGGAACGGCCTTGCCGCCGCCCGGGGGAGCAACTCGTCGAGGACCACACCGAGAGCCGCACCCTCGGCTTCATCGGCGAGCCCCGCGTGAACGTCCTCGAACTCGACATCGCGCTCAAGGAACTCGTGACGAGGAGCTGACGGCCCCGGAGGGACTGCGCGTCCGGTGGTTCGGGGCCGGCCGTCGTGCGGGCGTGGTTCAGTGGTCGGACGCCGCCGCGTAGCCCGGGAGCACCACGTTCTCGATGAGGGCGTTGCGCTCGTCGAACGGGATGAAGGCGCTCTTGAGGGCGTTGACGGTGACCGTGCGCAGGTCGGCGAGGGTCCAGTCGGCCTCGTCGACGAGCAGGGACATCTCGCGGGTCATCGTGGTGCCCGAGACGAGGCGGTTGTCGGTGTTCAGGGTGACGCGGAAGCCGAGGTCCCGCAGGGCCGTGATCGGGTGCTCCGCGATGGACGTCGCCGCGCCGGTCTGGAGGTTGGAGGTCGGGCACATCTCCAGCGCGATCCGGCGGTCGCGCACCCAGGCGGCGAGGCGGCCGAGCTTGCCGTCCACGATGTCCTCGGTGATGCGGACGCCGTGACCGATGCGCTGGGCACCGCAGACCTGGAGGGCCTGGTGGATGCTGGGCAGGCCGTGGGCCTCGCCGGCGTGGATGGTGAAGGGGACGCTCTCCCGGCGCAGGTGCTCGAAGGCGGCCAGGTGGTCGGCGGGCGGGAAGCCGTCCTCGGCGCCCGCGATGTCGAAGCCGACGACACCGGCGTCCCGGAAGGCCACGGCCAGGTCGGCGGCCTCACCGACGCGGTCGAACATGCGCATCCCGCACAGCAGCGTGCCGACGCGGACCGGGGTGCCCTGGGCCGCCGCCTTGGCCATACCGGCGGCCAGGCCCTCCTGCACGGTCTCGACGACCTCCGGCAGGGTCAACCCGCCGGCCACGTTCAGCTCGGGGGCGTAGCGGACCTCGCCGTAGACGACACCGTCCGCGGCCAGGTCGAGCACGTACTCCTCGGCCGCGCGCAGCAGGCCCTCGCGGGTCTGCAGCACCGCGAGGGTGTGCTCGAACGTGGCTATGTACCGCACCAGGTCACCGGAGTTGGCCGCCTCGTAGAACCAGGCGGCGAGGCCCTCCGGGTCGGTCTCCGGAAGGGTGTGGCCGACCTCCGCCGCGAGTTCCACGAGGGTGGCGGGGCGCAGGCCGCCGTCGAGGTGGTCGTGCAGGACGGCCTTGGGGAGGCGGCGGATCACTTCGGCATCTATGCGCGTAGCACTCATGGCGTTCGTTCCTCGGCAGGTGGTGCGGTGGGGTGGGTCGGGAGGAGGCGGCGGTTCAGCCGGTGGCGGGCTGGAGGAGGTCCCAGCGGTTGCCGTACAGGTCCTCGAAGACGGCGACCGAGCCGTACGGCTCGTGGCGCGGCTCCTCCAGGAACCTGACGCCCGCGGCCCGCATGCGGGCGTGGTCGCGGGCGAAGTCGTCGGTGTGCAGGAAGAACCCCACGCGTCCGCCGGTCTGGTCGCCGATGCGGCCGCGCTGCGCCTCGTCCTTGGCGCGCGCCAGCAGCAGTCCGCCGCCCTGTCCCCCGCTCCCGGGCTCGACGACGACCCAGCGGCTGCCGTCGGGCCTCGGCTCGTCCTCGACGAGCGTGAAGCCGAGCGCCTCGGTGTAGAAGCGGATCGCCTCGTCGTAGTCGTCGACCACGAGGGTGACCAGGGCTATGCGTCTCATCGGGGCCTCTCGGGAGGGGTGCGCGGGTCGCGCGGGGAGGGTGCGGTGTCCGTCCGAGGGTCGCTCGGGGTTCCCGGGAGGTTATACGTAACACTCATCGGACGCAACTGGCATTCCTCCCGTACGCCCGCGAGGCCCCCCGGAACGGCCGGGACCCCCTGCGCGGCAGGGGGTCCCGGGAGTCGGAAGGGTGTCAGCCGGTGATCACTCGCCCGGCGACGCCTTGCGCAGGGCGGCGATGCAGGTGCTCAGGGCCTGCTGGAGTTCCTCCAGGCGCTCCAGCATGTCGTCCTCGTAGATGGCGTCGAGGTCGACGGCGTCGTCGAGGGTCAGCTCCTCGAAGACCTTCGTGGCCTTCTGGAGGCTGCTGTAGAACTTGGTCCGCCGCTCCTGGACCCGCAGTTCGGGGTCGGACTGGACGGTCTGGACGACGAGCTCCTTGACGGTGTCGTAGGCCTCCGTCGCCCACTCGCCGGTGTCCTCGTCGTCGTCGAGCTCGTCGATGAGGGACAGGTGCCGCTCCGCTTCGGCGCGCAGTTCGGCGGTGGCGTCGATCACCTGGCCGGCCGGGGTCTTGACCTGCCCGTTCTCGACGATCTGCCGGACGTACCCGATACGGCTGGCCGCCTGGGTCTCGCTGGCGACGGCCTTCTTCAGCTCGTCGGTGCGGGCGATGTCGCGGGCCAGCTCGGTCTGGAGGGAGGGGTCCTCCTTCAGACGGTCCAGCAGCGCCGCGCGGGCCGCCTGCGCGGTGGAGGGGTCGGCCAGGATCGCGGCGCGCAGCGCGGTGGGGTTCTCGGCGACCTCCAGCGCCTTGGTCGGGCGGATGCCCTCGGCCTCGGCCGCCGCCGCGATGGCGGTGCCCCGGTCGGAGGTCGCGCTGGACCGGGAGCTGTAGTACGACAGCCACACGTCCGAGTCCGGGAGGTCGATCTCCTCGCCGGGGGCCAGGGCCTCGAAGTGCGGGACCATGCCGTCGTCGGCCGCCTTGTCCCAGGCCTTGTAGTACCGCATGACCCGCTCCGGCGAGCATCCGGCCAGCTCGGCGAAGTGCTTCGCCGACACCTTCGCCGTCTCGCCCGGCGTCTCGCCGCCGGGCCGCACACTGCGCGCCACCTTCAGCGCGAAGGCCCAACCGCCGGTGCGCGCGTAGACCCCGAACTCCCTTGCGTCAAGCGCGACCTGCTCGTCCACGACGCCACCCGGGGTGTCGTCCTCGTGGGCCTGCGCGAGGGTGTCGAGGTCGGACGACTCCGAGCCGGCTCCGTCGGTCGTCGGCTGCGCGGGAGCCGACTCACCGGACGACTGAGCCGGTACCTCGGCCGCGGGCGCGGCCTCGGTCACTGCCTCGGGGGTCTGCGCCTCGGCCGCTCCGGGCTCGACCCAGAACCCCTCGTCCCGCGTCGGCGTTCCGCCGGTCGCGGGCGTCTCGTCGGCGGGCGGTACGGCCGATGCGGAGTGGGCGGTGGCTACGCTCACGGGTGACTCTCCCGGGTGGTGACGAACGGGTGGTGACGAACGGCAAGGACAGAACCGGCAGCCTATATGAACCCGTTGGTGCCGCTTTGGCGGGACGCCTCGCCTCGGTGGAGCGCGTCCAGCCGAGCCAGCTCCTCCTCCGTGAGCCGGAGGGCGCCGGCGGCGACGTTCTCGGCCAGGTGGTCCGGATTCCCCGTGCCGGGGATGGCGAGGACGTGCGGCCCCTGGTGGAGGGTCCAGGCGAGCCGGACCTGGGCGGGGGTGGCGTCGTGGGCGCGGGCGACGGCGTGCAGGGCGTCGTGGTGCGCGGTGCTCGCGCCCTCGGGTCCGGCTTCGCCGGCGATCGCGTAGAACGGCACGAACGCGAGGCCCTGCTCGCCACAGATCCGGAGCATCTCGTCGGCGGACGGGTCGGGGCCGTCGAGCCCGTACCGGTTCTGCACGCAGACCACGGGGGCGATCGCGCGGGCCTCCTCCAGGTGCCGGGGTTCGACGGCGGAGACGCCGAGATGGCGGACGAGCCCGGCCTCGCGCAGTTCGGCCAGGGCCCCGAAGTGCTCGGCGATGGAGTCCTGCCGCATCCGGCGGAGGTTGACGACGTCGAGGTGGTCGCGGCCCAACTGCCGCAGGTTCTCCTCGACCTGGCCGCGCAGTTGGTCGGGGCGGGCGGCCGTCCCCCACTCCCCCGAGTGCTCCCGGTGCGGTCCGACCTTGGTGACGATGACCAGGTCGTCCGGGTAGGGCCCGCCCAGCGCGCTGTTGATCAGCTCGTTGGCGGACCGCAGGGAGGAGAAGTAGAAGGCCGCCGTGTCGATGTGGTTGACGCCCAGCTCGACCGCGCGCCGCAGCACGGCGATCGATTCGTCACGGTTCCTCGGCGTCCCGAGGTGGAAGGCGGCGCTGCCCGTCAGCCGCATCGCGCCGAGGCCGACGCGGCGGACGGACAGGTCGCCGAGCGTCCAACTGCCCGCGGCGGCCGCGTCGATCGTCCCAGAGGTCATCGACCGAGTCTCCCATGCCGCCGGACGACGACCGCCGCACCCGGCGTCCCCGTCAGCAGTACAGATTGCCGCCCGCCGACGTGCCGAGGATCTGGACGAACCGCTGGTACGCGCCGACCCGGCTCTGCACCTGCGCGGGGTTCTTGCCGTCGCACTCCACGGAGCCGTTGATGCTGCGGATGGTGTGGCCGAATCCGGCGCCGTTGACCATGGCGTTGTGGCCGGTCATGGTGCCGGGGCCGGTCTGGGTGTTCCAGTACCACAGGGCGGTCTTCCAGGCGACGGCCGCGTCGTTCTGGACCAGCCAGGGGTTGCCCAGGAGGTTCAGGCCGAGCGCGTCGCCCGCCGCCTTGTAGTTGAAGTTCCAGCTCAGCTGGATGGGGCCGCGCCCGTAGTAGGCCGCCTGCCCGGCCGGGCAGCCGTACGGCCGGCCCCAGTCGCAGTAGGTGGGGTAGTTGGCGGTGTTCTGCTCGACGATGTGGACGAGGCCGCCGGTCTCGTGGTTGACGTTGGCGAGGAACGCCGCCGCCTCCTGCTTCCTGACGGTGTCGCTTCCGGTGGTGGCGAAGGCCGGGTAGGCGCTCATGGCCGCCCGCAGCCCGCTGTACGTGTAGAACGAGTTCCGGTTCGGGAACATCTGGTTGAACTGCGCCTCGCTCACCACGAATCCGGAGGGGTTGGCGGGGCCGTTCTCGCAGCCGTACGGCTCCCAGTACCAGGTGCTGATGGTGGGGTCGTACCCCGGGTTGTCGTGCTCGGCGATGTACGCCCTGCCGTCGGTGTGGCGCACGATGTCGCCGGTGACGTAGGACCGGCCGGCCACCCAGCTCGCGTAGCTCGAACAGGGAGCGGCGGACGCGCTCTGGGCGGGCAGCAGCAGGGGTGTGGAACCACCGATGAGCAGGGCGGTCAGCAGAGCGGATGTACGACGCCTGGACACGGGACCAACTCCTTCGTGGAGCACGGCCGCACCCGGGCGGGGGCCCGAGGGCATGACAGGGACGTACCTCGCGCGCACGTGCCGGCGGGGCCGGCCACGGCGTGGGGGCGGCCGTGGTGGGGGGTGTGGGGCACACTCAACCGCGTTGGTCTGTACCAGTCAAGGGTGTAGACCAGTCGGCTCCCATGACGGGAGGTCAGGCCGCCCCCGGGTGCACCTGGCCATGCGGTCAGACGTCGGGGCAGCCCAGCCAGTAGCCGAAGCCGCGCCGGGTGTGGATCAGCGCGGGTTCCTCCCGGTCGGTCTTGCGCCGGAGCCGGGCCACGAGCTTCTCGATCGCGCCGTGCGCGGTACTCGCCCCAGACGTGCCGGCTGATCCGCTCCTTGGACAGCACGTGCTCCGCGTTCGCCAGCAGATGGCGCAGCAGCCGGTACTCGGCGGGCGTGAGGCCGAGCGGTCTGGATCCGCGCCGCGCCTCGCACACGGCGTCGTCCAGGACCAGGTCGCCGTAGAAGGGCACCCCCTCGGTCCGCTCGGGGCCTCCCCGCCCGTGCAGCAACGACCGTGCGCGGTGCAGGACTTCGGCGACCCGAAGGGGCTTGACGACGTAGTCCTCGTCGCCGGGGAGCAAACCCGGAACGAGGTCGTACAGGGTGTCGCAGGTGGCCAGGAAGAGCAGCGGGGGCTGGCCCACGGGCGCGCCGTGCCGGCCCCGGTCGCGGCGCTCGGGGTCCGGCACGGCGGCGTCCCAGACGACGAGGTCGTACCCGCCCTGGGCGATCCGTGCCGTTCCCTCGGTGCCGGTGTCCGCCGCCGCGACGCGATATCCGGCCAACTCCATGGTGATGGTGAGGAGTTCGGTGACGCCGGGGTCGTCGGCCACCAGCAGGACGCGCTGTGCGCCGTCTCGCCGCGCCATGGGTTTCCCGGTGAGCCGAGTGCGCATGACCAGACCGTTCGAGGAGGGCTCGTGTGGGGATCGGGCCATGCGCGGTCAGCCGACGGGCCGCGGGCCGACGACCGTCTCGGCCTGCTCGACGAAGTCGTCGACCAACCGGTTGAAGAGTGCGGCGAGTTGCCGCAGGTCCTCGGTGGACCAGTCCTCCAGCGCGTCCCCGATCCCCCGGCGGCTCGCCTCCCTGACACGGGCGAAGGCAGCGAGCCCGGCCTCGGTGATCTGGACCCGCTGCGCCCGGCGGTCCTCCGGGTCGGGCACCCGGATCACATGGCCGTCGTTCTCCAACTGCTGCAGCTGCCGGGTGACATGGGAGGCCTCCACGGACAGCCTGACGGCGAGCACGCCCGGTCGCATCGGCTCGCTCTCGGCGATGTGCCGCAGGATCGCGACGGACGAGCGGTCCAGCGAGACTCCGCTGTCGGACATCAGTCGCTCGTGCCGGCGGCTCCGCCCGGCCAGGTACGCGAGCCGGGTGAGCAGCCGCTCGATCTCGGTCACGTCCCCCAGGGGCGCTGCTTCGACGGGGTGCGGTGTGGACATGCGACCACCGTAGCAGGCATTTGCCTAAGTCAAGCAATGTCGTGGAGGTCGCGCGTCGCGCTCCACCTCAGCCGAGCTTCAACTGGTCCGTCCCGTGTCCGATGTGCGCCACGACCAGCCCGGCACCGGACACCTCCGCGTACTCGGCGGTGTGGTGACGGAGGACGGAGCCCGCCTCGGACCCCTTGCGGACCTCCACCGTCCAGCGCAGCTTGGGGCGTTCGCTCTCGGCGCCGGTGCTCTTGTCGCGCCCGCGGCCCGAACCGCTGACGAAGGTGTACCAGGAGGCGTTGATCTCCGTGACAGGCCGGATCCCGATCACGGCGGCGTACCGGTGCATGGTGCGGTAGCTGTTCTCGATGGCCTTGTAGGAGCCGACGATCCGCTGTGTCGGGATCTCCTTGCCCTCTTCGGGGGCGGGGACGACCGTGTACGCGTAGGGGCCGCTCGGCGCCAGCGTGGCCCGGATGTCCTCGACCACGTCCACGTACTCGGCCTCGACGTGCCGCCACGCGACCTTCGAGGTCTGCACCCGGAGGTCCGACGTGACGAGGAGTTCCTCGACCTTGGCCCGGTCTTTCATGGTCTTCTCCTTACGGGCCGAGCGGCCCGGTGGGGGTGGAGCGAACCGTCGCGCACGGGGCCCGGCGGGGCGCGGGCCCGACGATCACATGCAAGCGCAACGGCCTGACCGGTTGCGACCGGCAACCTGACAACGGGCCGACGTGGCGCAGGTCACACGCCGTGCGAGGGAAGGGCGGACAGGTGATCTTCCGGCCCCGAAGAGGTGATCTTTGGGGTCCGGGCCGGGGAGAATCACCCCATGACCACGTCACCGCACCCTCTCGTCGTCCAGGCGCGCGGACTCGCCGCCGAGGTCCTCACGCCCCAGGCGGAGCGCGTCGACCAGGAGGGGGTGCCCGCGAGCAGCATCCAGGCGATCAAGCGGTCCGGGCTGCTCGGGGTGAGCGCGCCGGTGGCGTACGGCGGTTCGGGGGCGCCCCACTCGGTGGCGCGGGAGACCGCCGAGATCCTGGCGGGGGCCTGCTGCTCCACCTGGTTCGTGCAGACCCAGCACCACACCCCCGTGCTGACCCTGGCGAAGAGCGAACTCCCGGCCCGGGAGAATCTGTTGGGGAAGCTGGCCACCGGCGAGCTGCTGTCCGGCGTGGCGTACGCGCATCTGCGGCGCTACCCGCAGGTCCCGGTCCGGGCCGTGCCCAGACCGGGCGGCTGGCGGTTCCACGGCACGGTCCCCTGGTACACCGGGTGGGGCCTCAACGATGTGATGCTGCTGGCCGGGGTCACGGACGCGGACGAGGTGGTGTTCGCGTTCACGGAGGCCCGTCAGCAGTCCGGGCTGCGGGCCTCGGCGCCCATGCGGCTCGCCGCGCTCACGGCCGCCCGTACGGTCTCGCTCCAGCTCGACGGGCTGTGGGTCCCGGACGACGCCGTGGCCCTGCACGCGCCGTACGAGTCCTGGGCCGCGAGCGACCGCCCCAAGCCGACGAACGCCTCACCCGCGGTGTTCGGGGTCGCCGAGTCGGCCCTCGGCCTGCTGGAGCAGGACGACCCCACGACCAAGGCGCTCCGCCTGCGGCTGGACAAGGTACGGCGGCAGGCGTACGCCCTGGCCGACCACCCGGCGCCGCACGAGCACATGGAGGAGCGGCTGGCCCTGAAGACGAAGGCGTTCGACCTGATGCGCACGGCGACGACCGCCGCGGTCGTCGCCGGCGGCGGACGCGCCATCGATCTGGACAGCCGTGCCCAACGCCTGGCCCGGGAGGCGATGTTCCTCCTGGTGCAGGGCCAGACCCCGGAGGTCCGCCGGGCCCACCTCGCCTCGCTGTCGGCCGCCTACTGAACGGCCCCGGCCGGTCCGCGTCAGCTCGCGAACGGCACCAGTGCCGTGGGCGCGGCCGGCGCGGCGAAGGGGTGACGCCACAGGCCCTGGGCGGCGAGTCGGGGCAGGACGCCCTCGCCGAACCAGTACGCCTCCTCCAGGTGCGGGTAGCCGGAGAGGACGAACTCGTCGATGCCGAGGGCGTGGTACTCCCTGATGCGCTCGGCGACCTCGTCGTGGCTGCCGACCAGGGCGGTGCCCGCCCCGCCGCGCACCAGGCCGATGCCGGCCCAGAGGTTGGGGTGGATCTCCAGGCCGTCGCGGCTGCCGCCGTGCAGGGCGAGCATCCGCCGCTGGCCCTCGGACTCGCTGCGGGCGAGGCCGGCCTGCACGGACCGTACGGTCTCGGGGTCGAAGCCGTCGAGCAGCCGGTTCGCCTCCGCCCACGCCTGCTCGGCGGTGTCGCGGGTGATGACGTGCAGCCGGATGCCGAAGCGGAGGGTGCGGCCCTCCTTCGCCGCCAGCGCCCTGATCCAGGCGATCTTCTCGGCGACCACGGCCGGCGGCTCTCCCCAGGTGAGGTAGACGTCGACGTGCCGGGCGGCGATCTCCCCGGCGATCGCGGAGGAGCCGCCGAAGTACACCTCGGGCACCGGGTCGGGCAACCGTGCGAGCCTCGCGTCCTCGACCTGAAGGTGCTCGCCCTTCAGATCGACGGTCCGGCCCTCCCACAGTCCCCGTACGACCTCCAGGAATTCGCCGGTACGGCGATACCGGTCGTCCTTGTCGAGGAAGTCGCCGTAGGCCCGCTGCTCGTGGCTCTCGCCGCCGGTGACGACGTTGAGCAGGAGCCGTCCGCCGCTCTGCCGCTGGAAGGTGGCGGCCATCTGGGCGGCGAGCGTCGGCGAGACGAAGCCGGGGCGGAACGCGACCAGGAACTTCAGGCGTTCGGTGTGCCGGCTGACCATCGCCGTGGTCAGCCAGGCGTCCTCGCACCAGGCACCGGTGGGGGTCAGCGCGCCGGCGAAACCGAGGTCCTCGGCGGCGCGGGCGATCTGGCTGAGGTAGCCGACCGTCGGCGGCCGGTCTCGGCCGGACTCGGTGGCGGGCGTGCCGTGACCGCCGCCGACGACATGGCGGCTGTCGCCGTTGGTGGGCAGGAACCAGTGGAAGGTGAGGGACACGGGGGTCTCCTGTCTGAGGGGGTGCCAGTGACGCGGCAGGCGCGGCGGCGCTAGAGGAGGCCGTGGCGGGGCGGCCGGGTGCCGTTGAGCGTGTACCGGCCGATGTGCTGCAGCTTCCAGCGGGTCGGATCGTGCAGGGTGTGGGTGCGGGCGTCCCGCCAGTGCCGGTGCAGATTGAGCGAGTGGAGTGCCGCCCGGGTCCCGGACACCTCGAACAGGGCGCTCGCCACCTCCAGGGCGGCGTGGGCCGCCTGTACCTTGGCTGCGGCCACGGCGATGGACGCCTCGGCCGCCGAGTCGTCGGTCAGGGCGTCGCTCGCCGTGTCCACCACCCGCGCGGCCTCCCGCAGCAGCGCGTCCGACGCCCGCACCTGGAGGGCGAGTTCACCGAACCGCTGGATGAGCAGCGGGTCCTCGGCGGCCGTCTCGACTCCGCTCTCGAACCACGGCCGGCTCTTCGTCCGCACGAACTCGGCCGCCTCCGCGAGGGCTCCCCCGGCGATACCGGCGTCGATGGCCGCGTGCAGCAACTGGGCTGCCGCGCCGTGCAGTTGGGGACCCTCGAAGGTGAGGTGGTGCGGCAGCACCCGGTCGCCCGGCACCCGTACGCGCTCCAGGCGGACCGTGCCGCTGGCCGTCGTGCGCTGGCCGAGGCCGTCCCAGTCGTCGATCACCGTGACACCCGGGGCGTCCCGGGGCACGTAGGCGACATGGAGCGCGTCGTTCCCGGCGCGGGCCAGCACCGGGATCCAGTCGGCGAACAGGGCGCCCGTCGCGTAGTGCTTGACCCCGTCGAGGACATGGGAGCCGTCCGGCAGCGGTTCCAGGCGGGTGCGGATGTCCTGGACGTGCCGGGTGCCCGCCTCGGACTGGGCGTTGCCGAAGCGGCGCCCGGCGAGGAGTTCACCGAAGAAGAACTCCCGTTGCTCCGGCGTCCCCCGGCGGCGCAGCACGTTGACGTAGGCGAAGTGGCTCTGCGGGATCTGGGCGAGGCTCGCGTCCGCGGAGGCGAGGAGCCGGAAGATCTCCGCCAGGGTCTCGTGGCTCACGTCCGCTCCCCCGTACGCGGCGGGCACGGTGACGGCCAGCAGCCCGCAGGCGGAGAGCCGGTCCAGCTCCGCGCGCGGCAGGCGCCGGCCGGCGTCGCGCTCCGAGGCCCCGGCCCGGAACTCCTCGGCGAGCGCGGCGGCGACGGCGAGGGCCTCGGCGTCGTCGGCGATGACCTTCGCCGCCCGGGCACCGGCCGGGGCGTCGGTGCGGACGTCGTCGGGCAGGCCGCCGCGGGCCTCGGGGCGGGTGTCGCCGCGGGTGTGGGTGGGGAGGTCGGTCATGGTTCAGCTCGCGGCGGCCAGGACGGGCGCCGGGCCGAGGGCGGCCAGGAACTGGTCGACGACCTGGCCGAGGGCCTCGGCGGTGGCCGGGGCGATGGTGACCTTGCCGTCGTCCCCCACGGTGATGTCCTTGTCGAGGGTGAACCAGCCGGGGACGATGTGCCGGGCGCCCATGGAGCTGAGGACCGGCCGCAGGGCGTAGTCGAGGGCGAGGACGTGGGCGGTGGTGCCGCCGGTGGCCAGGGGCAGCACCGTCTTGCCGGTGAGGGCGTACTGCGGGAGCAGGTCGAGGAGGGCCTTGAGGACTCCGGAGTAGGCGGCCTTGTAGACGGGGGTGCCGATGACGACGCCGTCGGCCCGCTCGAAGAGTGCGGTGGCCTCGACGATGGCGGGGTGCTTGAAGTCCGCGCCGAGGAGCGCCTCGGCGGGGATGGTGCGGATGTCGAGCGGTACGACCTCGTGCCCCTGGGCGATCAGACGGGCGTCCAGGTGGCGGACGAGCTTCGCGGTGCGGGAGGAGACGGAGGGGCTGCCGGAGACGGACAGAACGGTGGCCATGGGTCCTCTTTCTGG
Organism: Streptomyces sp. NPDC034049; assembly: GCF_055575575.1. Taxonomy (NCBI): domain Bacteria; kingdom Bacillati; phylum Actinomycetota; class Actinomycetes; order Kitasatosporales; family Streptomycetaceae; genus Streptomyces; species Streptomyces sp. NPDC034049. Next base: position 124,718 of record NZ_JBVISJ010000013.1, on the reverse strand, counting down.
GAGCCCGGGGTGCCCGCGCGGGCGGGCACCCCGGATGGGAGCGGTCAGGAGTACCAGGTGGGTTCGGGCAGTTCGCCTTCGAGGACCCAGCGGCCGACCTCGCGGCGCTTGTAGGCGACGGGGTCGTGCAGGGTGTGGGTGCGGATGTCGCGCCAGAAGCGGTCGAGGCCCTCGGAGGTGGCGGTGGAGCGGGCGCCGGTCACCTCGAAGACGCGCGTCGCGACCTCCAGGGCCACCTCGGTGGCGCGGGCCTTGACGGCGGCCACCCTGACCTCGAAGTCGCCGCGGGTCCGCTCGGTCACGGCGTCGGGGTCGTCGTGCAGCCGCTGCCCCTCGGCAGCGACGGTGTCGGCGAGGGCCTCGACCGCCCAGAGCTTGGCGGTCAGATCACCGTAGGCGTCGACGACGTACGGCTCGTCGACCGCCCGCTCGTGACCGCCGTGCAGCCAGGCCCGGGACTTGGTACGGGTGTAGGTCGCGGCCGTCTCCAGCGCGCCGGCGGCGATGCCGAGGTAGAAGTTGACGAAGACGAGCTGGATGGTGGGGACGTTCAGGGTGTTGTACGTGCGGGGCCGGAACTCCTTGTCGACGTACCCGGCGGCGGAGGACCACGGGGTGCGGACGCCGTCGAGGGTGACACCGCCGCTCTCGGTGAGCCGCTGGCCGATGTTGTCCCAGTCGTCGTGGAAGGTGAGGCCCTCGCTGTCGGAGGGGACGATCGCGAAGACGTGGCTGTCGGTGCCCTCCAGGACGCCTTCGAGGACGGTGACGTCGGAGACCTTGCTGCCGGTGGAGAAGGACTTGCGGCCGGTGAAGACGAGGTCGTCGCCGTCCTCGGTGACCACGACGTCCTGGTCGCGCGGGTTGACGGCCCCGCCGAAGAACCAGCGGTTCCGGGCGGCCTCGGCCTCGACGTGCTCCCACTGTTCGCGGGTGCCGACCAGCCGGGCGGCCCAGTTCCAGAGGTAGTGGTAGCCGAGGAGCTGGCCGATGGACCCGTCGGCCTTGGCGACCTCGCGGACGACGCGGTAGGCGGTGGTCCAGTCCTGGCCTCCGCCGCCGTGTTCGGTGGGGCCGAGCAGGGTCACGAGGCCGGAGTCCTTGAGAAGGCGGACCTCGTCGTACGGGGTGGCGCCGGCGCGCTCGCGCTCGGCGGCGTCGGTGGCGAGGACGGCGGCGACCTCGCCGGCGCGGGCGATCCACTCCTGGGCGGTGCGCGGAGCGGGTCCGGTCTTCCAGTCGGTGGGGGTGGCGGTGCTCATGTCGATGGCCTCCTCAGACCTGGGCGGGGACGGACTCGGGGACCTGGGCCTCCAGTTCACGCACCAGCGGCAGCACCCGCCGACCGAAGTACTCGACCTCCTCGTGGTAGTGCAGGAAGCCGAGGAGGACGAGGTCGACGCCGAGCCGCTTGTAGGCGACGATCCGCTCGGCGATCTGCTCGGGGGTGCCGATGAGGCCGGTGCGGAAGCCGTCGTTGTACTGGACGAGGTCCTCGAAGGAGGAGTCCTGCCACATGCCCTTGCCGTCGGCCGCCGACTGCCCGGCCTGCCGGACGGCGGAGCCGAATCCCTCGACGGCCTCCCGGTCGGCCTTCGCGACGATCTCCCGCAGGGTCTCGTGGGCCTCGGCCTCGGTGTCGCGGGCGATGAGGAAGGCGTTGAGGCCGAACTTCGGTGCGGCGCGGCCGGCCTCGGCGGCGGACTTGCGGACGTCCTCGATCTGCTCGACGACTCCGTCGAAGTCCCTGCCGTTGGAGAAGTACCAGTCGGAGACCCGGCCGGCCATGGCGCGGGCCGCGGTGGAGTTACCACCCTGGAAGATCTCCGGGTGGGGGCGTTCGGCGGTGTTGAGCGGTTTGGGCTTGAGGGTGAAGTCACGCAACCGGTAGAAGTCACCGGCGAGTTCGGTGTGGTCCTCGGTCCAGATGCCGCGCAGGGCGCGGATGAACTCCTCGGAGCGGCGGTAGCGCTCGTCGTGCTCCAGCCAGGGCTCGCCGAGGGCGGTGAACTCGCCCTTGAACCAGCCCGAGACGACGTTGACGGCGAAGCGGCCGTTCGACAGGTGGTCGGCGGTGGCGCCGAACTTGGCGAGTACACCGGGGTGCCACAGTCCGGGGTGGACGGCGGCGATCACTTTCAGCCGCTCGGTCGCGAGGAGCAGGGCGAGGCTGAAGGAGGTGGACTCGTGCTGGTACTCGGCGCCGTAGCTGGCCATGTAGCGGACCTGGCTGAGGGCGTACTCGAAACCGTTGTTCTCGGCGAGCACGGCGAGTTCACGGTTGTACGCGTACCCCCAGTCGGTGCGTTGTTCGATCGTGCTGGTGACGAGTCCCCCGCTGACGTTGGGGACCCAATAGGCGAATTTCAGGGGCGCGGCAGGCATGCGGAACTCCTGTTGCGAAATGTTTTCGGGCACGCCGAATTCAGCGGGCACGCGGGGGTGCGAGCAGGGGTGAATTCAGGCGGAAGGCCGGGAGAAGCGGAAAGGCGCGGCGGATCGCGGAGGGGTGATCAGGCCGCGGCGCGACAGGAGGCGCTGGAGACGCGCGCGAGGTCGACATGGCGTCGCCGCGTGAGGTCCAGTCGCTTGTTCATGCCGTCGATCGTGGCAGCCGCCGTCGACGGCCGTCAAGGAGAACCCGACCGGTCTCGTATCCCGGACCATTGAATTTCACGAAGGTGTGACAGGGAAACCCTTGAACGCGCCGGAAATCGGCACGCATTCTGCTGCCGTGCGAACGGAACAGCTGGAATACATCACGGCGGTGACCAGGCTCGGTTCGTTGCGCCGGGCCGCCGACGAACTACGGCTCTCGCAGCCCGCGTTGAGCGAGACCGTACGAAATCTGGAGCGTGAGCTGGGGGTCGATCTGCTGGAGCGCAAGCGGTCGGGCGCGACGATGAGCGCCGCGGGCCGGGAGCTGCTGCCGCACATCGTCGGGGTGCTGGACGCGGTGGACCGGTTGCGGGCCGCGGCGGGCGAGCAGCACCGCATCAGCCGTACGGTCCGCCTGGGGACGGTCAACGCGGCGACCGTGCCGCTGGTGATCCCGGTGATCCGTGACTTCCGCGCCGACCACCCGCTCACCCGGGTGGAGGTGGTCGGCGCGCAGCAGAGCGAGATCCAACGGGCGCTGCTGGAGGGGTCGTTCGATCTGGGGCTCGTCAACCATCTCGACGGTGACGACGTGCCGGCCGCGTTCGAGGGCACCGAACTGCTGCGGGGACGGCCGGTGGTGGTGGTCCGCCCGGACAGCCCGCTGGCCGCCCGGGCGGCGGTGTCGGTGGACGACCTGCTCGCCGTACCGCTGATCGGTATGCGCTCCGGGTATGTCATGCACCGTTACGTGCACCGGCTCCTCGCCGGCCGTGACCCGGCCTTCGCGTACTCCACCGACGGCGCCGAGATGGGCAAGCTGATGGTCGCGGAAGGGCTCGGGGCGACCGTTCTGCCGGACTTCAGCGTGGTCGGCGACCCGCTGGAGCGGCGCGGCGTCCTCGTGCACCGGCCGCTCGCCGACGACACCACCCGGGTCCTGCTGATGCTCCAGCGGCGCAGGGCCGACTCCGTACCGCGGGCCGCCCGGGATCTGCACGAGGCGTTCGTCCGCCGGGCGCGGCAGCTGGTCGCCCGGGCCTGATCATGACCGGCCCGCGCAGCACGCCCTGGCGAACGCCGTGCCGCAGCGACTCCTCACGGACCCGGCCATCAGGAAGATGTTGTAGTCGACGCCGAGCGCCACCAGGAAGGCGAACCCGTAGAGCGGGACCGACGGGTCGGCCCCTGTGTCTCCGGGGCGGCCGGATGCGGCGACGGCCCGGGAGCAGCACGCCGCGGCAGGGCCAGCAGCCCGAGCGCGACGGTCGCGGCACTGTCGCCGCCGCCGTCGCGTGCAGTGCGTGGTCGCCCGCGAAGGCGTGCACCAGGCGGCTGATCTCGTCGTCCATCCGGCGCGGCGCCACGGCGAAGGCGTGCAGGTCGGTCGGCGCCCCGGAGGCGCCGCCCCCACCCGAACGCGCGGTGATGCGCCCCGGGCGCATCCGGGAGCGCCCTGCCGGAGGAAGTGATGTCCGTGAGCACCTGATCCGTCTCCCCCTCCCCGGAGTCCGTCCATGAACGTCTCGGTCGTCCTGTTCACCTCCGACCTTCGGCTGCACGACCATCCGCCGCTGTGCGCGGCGCTCGAAGGATCGCGGCAGGTGGTCCCGCTGTTCGTACGTGACCGGGCCGTCGCGGCGGCCGGGTTCGCCGTGCCCAACCGGCTCGCGTTCCTCGCGGACTGTCTGCGCGACCTCGACGCGGGGCTGCGCGAGCGGGGTGGCCGGCTGGTGGTGCGCTCCGGCGACGTCGTCGCGGAGGTGTGCAAGGTGGCCGCCGAGGCGGACGCCGACGAGGTGCATCTGGCGGCCGACGCCGGCGCGTACGCCCAGCGCCGCGAGGAGCGGCTGCGGCGCGCCCTGGAGGCCGAGGGCGTACGGCTGCACGTGCACGAGACGGTGACGACGGCAGTGGATCCCGGCACGGTGACACCGGCCTCGTCGGACCACTTCTCGGTGTTCACGCCGTACTTCGGCCACTGGTCCCGGCAGCGGCTGCGGGACGCGCTGGCCGCTCCGCGGACGGTACGGGTGCCGGACGGGATCGGCTCGGAGGAGCCGCCCTCGCGGGACGGGCTGTCCGGGCTGTCGCCGGCGCTGGCGGCCGGCGGTGAGACGGAGGGCCGCGCACGGCTCACCGCGTGGCTGCGGTCCGGTATCGAGGCGTACGAGGAGCGGCACGACGACCTGGCGGGCGACGCGACCTCACGGCTCTCGCCGCATCTGCACTTCGGCACCCTCTCCCCCGTCGAGCTGGTCCATGTGGCGCGCCGGGCGGGCGGTCCGGGCGCGGAGGCGTTCGTACGGCAGCTCGCGTGGCGGGACTTCAACCGTCAGGTGCTGGCCGTGCGGCCGGCGGCAGCATCCGTGGACTACCGCGCCCGGCACGACCGTTGGCGCTCCGCCCCGGACGAGGTCGAGGCGTGGCGGGAGGGCCGCACCGGCTATCCGGTGGTCGACGCGGCCATGCGCCAGCTGCGCCACGAGGGCTGGATGCACAATCGCGGCCGGCTGCTGACCGCGAGCTTCCTGACCAAGACCCTGTACGTCGACTGGCGTGTGGGCGCCCGGTACTTCCTGGACCTCCTCGTCGACGGCGACGTGGCCAACAACCAGCTCAACTGGCAGTGGGTGGCGGGCACCGGCACCGACACCCGGCCCAACCGGATCCTCAACCCGGTCACCCAGGCGAAGCGGTACGACCCGGAGGGCGCGTACGTACGGCGCTGGGTACCGGAGTTGGCGGACGTCGCGGGTCCGGCGGTGCACGAGCCGTGGAAGCTGCGCGGGCTGGACCGTGCCGCGCTGGACTATCCGGAGCCGATCGTGGAGTTGGCGGAGGGACGGGAACGGTTCCTGCGGGGGCGCGAGTCCTGAGGTTCCGCATCGGCCCGGCCGGTGTGCGAGGAATGCGGGTCCGGCCGCTCCGCGCGTCCGTAGGGTCCCGAGAGCAGCTCCACCGCGTCGGCCAGCGAGGACGGCCGGACGGTGCCGGGCGCGGGGTGTCCGTGCCAGCCGGGGCCACCGAGCAGGACGAGCGGCTGCCGGCGGGCGCCCCTGACGCCCCAGCGCACGGCGGCGAGATGGCGGGCGAGGGGCAGGCTCGCCGTGGAGCGGGCCTGGGCCCACAGGACGACGGCGGCCGGGCCGAGCCGGTCGACCGCCGCGGTGAGCGCCTCGGCGGGCACGGCCGCGCCGAACATCCGTGTGGGCAGGCCGAGTTCACCGAGGGCCGCGTGGAGAGCCTCCAGCGGAAGGGTGTGCTGCTCGCCGGGCACACAGGCGAGGACGACGGGACCGGGTGCGGTGGTGTCGTGGCCGGGCGCGGGCGGCCGGGTGTGACGGCGGAGGATGGTCGAGACGTGCCAGGACAGCAGGTGCTCGACCTCGACGTAGCGGTCCCCGGACGAGGCCCACTTACGGCCCACCGCGTGCAGGGTCGGCGCCATCACCTCCTGCCAGGCGGTGATGATCCCGTACCGCTCGACGGCCCCCGCCAGCCGGTCCTCCACTGCCGGGGCGTCGAGGCGTACGGCGGCGCGGGCGAGGCCCCGGCACTCCCTGCGGACGTCCTCCGGGGCGGGCGGGCCGGGTGCGCGTGACGGCCGGGGCCGTTCCCCGTCCGGTGGCCGGGGGGCTTCGGGGCCGCTCTCCGGGATCCGGCCTCCGGTCCCTTCCCTGGCCGCGCGGGCCGCCTCCGCCGGTGGCACCCCCGCGGCGGTGAGCCGACACATCGTCTCGACCACCGTCACGTCCCGTGGGGTCCAGCGCCGGTGCCGGCTCCGCTCCAGCCCCTACACATAAAGACAAAATAAGCGCAGAATGAACGTAAGCGGCACTTACCGCAAACCCCACCGGACGCGGTCAGGCCTGCGGAGTTCAAAGGAGTCGACTCATGGCCAACGTCTCTCACAGGAGTGATATCTCCAGTCACCCCGACGCACCCGAAATGCAGGCCCGGTACGCCCGCATGCTTGGTGGTCGCGACGTGGCGCTCGTGGATGGACCGGTGTTCCTGCTCGGTCTGTACTGCGCCGTGTCCCCGTGGATACTCCACTACACGACGAGCCAGCCCGCGCTGGTGACCCACAACCTCATCGTGGGCATCGCGATCGGTCTGCTGGCCCTCGGCTTCACCGCCGCACCGGCGAGGATGTACGGCCTGAGCTGGGCCATGTGCGCACTGGGCGCGTGGATGATCATCGCGCCGTGGATCGTGGGCGACAGCCCGGACGCCGGTGTCGTGGTCAACAACATCATCATCGGCTGCCTGGCCCTGGTGCTGGGCGTGATCTGCGCCGGCGCCGCGGCCAAGGGCGGCACCCGTGGGGGCCTCACACCGTAGGTGTGACCAGGAACGCCCGCGAGGGGTAACGGCGGCCGGTCCCGCTCAGGCGGACCGGCCGTCGCCGCCGCGCGGCACCCCCCAGGGCTCCTGCGGCAGGACCCGTCCGGTCTCCAGCAGCGACTTGAGGTTGGAGAGCACCGCGGGCCAGCCGAAGGACACCTCGGCGAGCGCCCCCTCGTCCTCCAGGTCCTCATGGGTCACGGTGAGCCGGACGATGTCGGCGTGCGGCTCGATGTCGAAGGTGACCCGTGACCAGGTCTCCTCCCTGCCCTCGTTCTCCGGCGAGGCCCAGGTGGTGACCAGCCGGGTCGGGGGTTCGCTCACCACGACCGTGCCGACGACGTCCTCGACGCCGGAGCCGTCGATGCGGACATGGGCCCAGCGCGAGCCCTCCCGCCAGTCCGACTCGTTGCGGTGGCCCCAGTAGTCGGCGGTCAGATCGGCGCTGGTCAGCGCTTCCCAGACCTTCTCGGGTGTGCTCGCGATGTAGGTGACGTACACGAATGCGGGCTTGTCGGTCATGGCTTCCTCGGCTCGTCGTCGCACGGCACCGAGCGCTCTCAGCCGGGGGCGCTCGAACTTGTCGATCCACCGCTCCTGCATCTCGTGGAGCGGGACCGGATTGAGGTAGTGCAGCTTCTCCCGCCCCCGCCGCACCGTGCTGACCAGGTTGGCGGCCTCCAGGACGGCCAGGTGCTGCGTCACCGACTGCCGCGCCATGTCGATCCGCGCGCACAACTCGCCCAGTGTCTGCCCGCTGTGCTCGTGCAGCCGGTCCAGCAGCTCTCTGCGGGTCCCGTCGGCCAGCGCCTTGAAGACCCTGTCCACTCCCGGGCCGCTCTCTGATCTCACACTCCACGTTATGCAGGTGATTACCTGCATGTCAACGCCGGAGGACCGCCGCACACTGTCGCCGTGAGTCGAACCTTCAGCGCATGGGTGACCTCGGGTGCGGACTTCCTCGGTGTCACCGGCCCGTACCCCGTCGACGTCCCCTGGTGGGCCGAGGTCGCACCCGTCGTGGAGCGGCTGGAGCGCGCACTCGGGGTGCCCCTCCACGTGGTGCGGCTGCTGGAGGTCGACGGGGGCGAGAGCGGACGCGACGGGCACGTGACGTACCACGTGGAGGCGTCGCGGCATCCCGGCCCCGGGAAGCTGGAGCGGCACACCGCGCGGCGGGAGTCGTGGGACACCGACCACCCCCGCCGCTCCCCCTGGGCACGCGCCGACGGACTGCGGGAACTGCTCGACTGGGCGTCGAGGACCCTGGCCGCGCTGGGGCGGCCGGTGACGGGCCCGGTCGAGCAGCGGCGGACCTGGAACCTGGCGGGACTGTTCAGGCTGCCCACCGGGCGAGGACCGGTCTGGCTCAAGGCGACCCCGCGCTTCGCCACCGACGAGGCCGCCGTCATCGCCGCGTTCGCCCGGGTGGACCCGGGACTCGTCCCGACCGTTCTCGCCGCCGGTGAGGGACGGATGCTGCTGGAGCACATCCCCGGCGAGGACTGCTGGGCGGCCGACGCCGCGACGGTCGAGTCGGGGGTACGCCGGATGGTCGCCGCGCAGGCCGCCCTGGCCGGCCGGCGGCCACCCGCCCTGCCGGACCGGCGGGCCCCGGTCCTGGGCGGGCTGGTGCGGGACCTCCTCGACCGCGCCGACCTGGACCTCACCGCACAGGAGCGGGACAGGGCGCGCGAGTTGGCGGGCCGCTGGGACCTGCTCGCGCGGTGCGGACTCCCCGACACCCTGGTGCACGCCGACTTCCATCCGGGCAACTGGCGCAGCGACGGCGGACCGCCCGTCGTCGTGGACTTCGCCGACGCCCACTGGGGCGACCCCGTCCTGGACTGTCTGCGCCTGTACGACTTCCTCCCCGAGGCGCTCCGGTCCACGGCCGTCCGGGTCTGGGTCGACGCCTGGCGGACCCACGCCCCGACGAGCGACCCCGCCCGGGCGCTCACCCTGGCCGAGCCACTGGCCCACCTCGCGTACGCCGTGCGCTACCAGGAGTTCCTGGACGGCATCGAACCCTCGGAACGCCCGTACCACGAGGGCGACCCGGCATCGGTGATCCGCCGGGCCCTGCACCAGGAGACGCATCCGAGCCTCGGCTCGGCGAAGCCGGCGGGCTCGTGAAGAAGGTGAAACGGAAACGGACTGCACTCGCGTTCGAAGGGCACTCGCTCGCTTGCAGGGATCCCGACGACAAGGGGCGGAGTTCAGATGGAGATCGACGGCATCATCAGTGCCATCATCATCGGCATTGTCATAGGCGTGCTCGGCCGGCTCGTCGTACCGGGCCGGCAGCGCATCGGCATCCTGCTGACGATCCTCGTGGGCATCGTCGCCGCGCTGATCGGCAGCGCCATCGCCGCAGGGATCGGCGTGGCCGACACCGGCGGCCTGGACTGGATCGAATGGCTCATACAGATCGCCCTCGCGGCCCTGGGCATCGTGGCACTGGACCGCAGCAGGGCCCGCCGCTGAGCGGCCCGGGAGCGACGGCGGGCGCCCACGCGCCTCCGGAATCCCGTTGCGGGTGATCGCGCCCGGCGACTAGCGTCGCCGGGCGCCGCCGTCCTCCCGTCGACCGTCCCCGGAGCCCCGTTGCCGCCTCGCCTCACCCACCTCACCGACCCCGCCGTGACCCCGGCCGGCCGCCGGCTTGCCTGGCTGGCGTCCGGGGAGGACGGCAGCCCCCTCGGAACCGCCTTCCTGCGGCTGTTCACCAGGGAGGGGCAGACCCATCTCGCGGAGCTGGACCTCTCCGTGCACCCGGCCGAGCGGCGGCGTGGCGTCGGCACCGCGCTGCTCGACGCGGCGATCGCCGCCGCGCGGGACGAGCGGCGCCGCGCCGTCATCGCCCAGGCCGAGCGGGACTCCCCCGGCGACGTGTTCCTCGCGGCACGCGGCTTCCGCCGGGTGCTGTCGCTGGCGCACGCCCGGCTCGACCTCGCCGCCGTCGACCCCGACCACGTCACCCGGATCCTCGAACAGCCGTGCCCGGGCTACCACTTGACCCACTGGACGGGCGTGGTACCGCCCGAACTCGCCCGCACCTACGCCGCCTCGCGCCGCGCGATGGACGACATGCCGATGGGCGACACCGACTACGGCACGGTCGTCTGGGACGTCGAGCGGGTCGTGGCGGCCGCCGAGGCGATCGCGAAGCGCGGCGACACACTGCACACCGTGGCCGCCGTGCACACGACGAGCGGCACGGTCGTCGGCTTCTCGGAGCTGGTCCTGCCGGGCGACGGCACGGGCGAAGGACAGCACTACGGCACAGCCGTGCTGCCCGAGCACCGGGGACACGGCCTGGGGCTGCGGATGAAGGCGGCGGCGATCCGCCACGCCCACGGCGTGGCCCCGGACCTGGCCCTGCTCACCGACACCGCCGAGGAGAACCTCCCCATGCGCCGGGTCAACGACGTGCTCGGCTACCGGCCCACGCACACGGCGATCGAGTACCAGCTCGACCTGTGACCCGCGGTCAGGCCGCCGCCACGCTCCCCACCGCGTACTCGTACGGCGTGGTCGTCGTGAGCGGCTCGAACCCCAGGCGGGCCAGGATCGGGCGGCTGCGGGCCAGCGCGTCGACCTGGACGTAGCGGTAGCCGCGGTCCGCGGCGACACGGGCGCGGTGAGCGACCAGCGCCCGGTAGACGCCCCGGCCGCGCCAGCTCTCGACGGTGCCGCCGCCCCACAGTCCGGCGAAGCGGGCGCCGGGCAACAGCTCCATCCGGGCGGCGCTCACCGGTACGTCCCCGGCGAGCGCCACGACGGCCACGACCGTCTCGGTGTCGCCGGTGAGCTGGGCCAGCAGCTGGTGGCGCATCCGGGAGCTGTCGGTGCCGAAGGCCTTCTCGTGGACGTCGGCCACCAGGTCCACGCCCGCACGGTCGGTGACCGGCAGGATCCGGACACCCTCGGGCGGCTCGACGTCGAGCGTCAGGTCGGCGACCTCGGCGACCATCAGCGTCTCCTCCGGGGCGGCCGTGAAACCGGCCGCGCGCAGCCGGTGGCCCAGGTCGACGGGGAGATCGTGGCCGTACAGCTTCCACTCGAAGTCGCGTCCGAGCCCGGAGAAGTACCGGATCTGTTCGGTGATCGCCGCGTCCACGCCCGCCTCGTCCAGGTCGGACCAGACGACACCGCTCCAGCCCTGCTCGGAACCGACCTGGCGCACCACCCCGCCCACGCGCTCGACCCGGGCTCCGGGCCCGTCGGGGCGGGCGCCCTCTCGCATGTCCCGGTCGAACAGTGCCAGCACAGCAGCGTGATCCATGGTGCTCACTCCATCATCAGTCGTTCACCCTGGCAACGGAATTCAACCGCTTTCCCACCGCCCGGAGCGTCACGGCCGTACCCCGGCGCCGAGCGAGGGCGGTGCCGGAGTCCGGAGCCGGCGGGGCGGATCGGGGGGCCGTCGGGGCGGATGCGGGAGCCGCGGCGGCGGTTCCGCGCCACATGCGTCGGGGACGCCGTCGAGGACGCATGGGACCGGGGTGACGGGGCAGGCGGTCCGGGTTCAGTCGTCGTCGTCCGGAGACTTCCCACCGATGCCCGAAGACGTGGTGCAGCACACCCGCCCCACCCCCGCCGCCCCGCCCGACGGGGAGCGGCCCCGGGCGAGGCGGACCTCGCGGGACCCGTACTTCGACAACGCGAAGTACCTCACCATCGTCCTGGTGGCCTGCGGGCACGCGTGGGAGCCGCTGACGTACGGCAGCCGGACCGTGACGGCGGCGTACCTGACGGTCTACGCGTTCCACATGCCGGCCTTCGCCCTCGTCTCCGGGTACTTCTCGCGGAGTTTCGACATGGCGCCCGGCCGGCTGAAGCGGCTGCTGACGGGGGTGGCGCTGCCGTACGTCGTGTTCGAGACGGCGTACACGTTCTTCTACCGGTGGGCGCAGGACGACTGGGGCTATCCGCTGAGCCTGCTGGACCCCTGGTACGTGATGTGGTTCCTCGTCGCGCTCTTCATCTGGCGGCTGACCACGCCCCTGTGGCTGATGCTGCGTCACCCGCTGCCGGTCGCGCTGGGGCTGGCAATGCTGGCGGCGGTCTCTCCGGACCTCGGCGGCGACGTCTCCATCCAGCGGGTGCTGGGCTTCCTGCCGTTCTTCGTCCTGGGACTGACCCTGCGCGCCGAGCACTTCGAACGGCTGCGCACCCGCCGGGTACGCCTGTGGCTGCTGCCGGTCGCTCTCGGGGCACTGGTGGTGGCCTACCGGGTGGCCCCGTGGTTCGACGCGGGCTGGTTCTACCACCGGGGCAGCGTCACCGGCCAGGGCGTGACCCGCTGGGCGGGCCTGCTGACCACGCCCGCCCTGTTCTGTCTGGCGGTGCTGCTGACGGCCTGTTTCCTGGCCTGGGTGCCACGCCGGCAGCTGTGGTTCACGACGCTGGGCGCGGGCACGATGTACGGCTACCTGCTGCACGGCTTCGTGATCAAGTGGGCGCGCTTCCGGGACTGGTACGCCGTCGAGTGGCTGCACACCCCGCTCGGGGAACTCGCGGTCACCGCCGTGGCGATCGGCGGCATCACCCTGCTGTGCACCTCCCCCGTACGGGCCGCGCTGCGCTGTGTCGTCGAGCCGCGCATGGAGTGGGCCTTCCGGAAGGCGCCCGAGGTGACGACAGGCCCTAGCCGAGCTCCAGAGTCGTGACCCCGAAGACGCGCTCCGCCGCGTACGGCCGGATCGGGCCGGTGTACATGCGGGCCGTCTCGAAGGAGGGCGTCAGCCCGTACTCCTCGACCAGCGCCACGGCCGCCGTGTTCGGCTCCGGCACGTCGACGGCCACCTCACGGCCCGCCGCCTCGGCGGCCAGTCCCGCGAGCAGCGCACGGGCGTCGGCCGCGGTGTCGGCGAACAGCGGACCGATGCGCAGGGCGTCCCGGCCCGGCCGGAGCACGCCGTAGCCGGTGAGGCGCCCGTCGACGATCCGCGCGAGGGCGCGGTGCCCGTCGGCGGTCAGCCAGTGCTCCAGGAAGCGGGGGCGGTCGGCCGGGTGGCAGGCCCTGTCGTACGCCGCGAGGAGCCCGGCGTCGTCGACGGGCCGGACATCGGCGGCCACGTCGGTCTCCGGCACCACGCCCGAGTACCGGAAGGTGCGGTGGGCAGGCGCGAAGCCGGACTGCCGGTAGTTGTCCTGCTGCGCGACCACGCCGTCGAGGCCCACGGTGCGCTCGCCCGCGTGGGCGAGCGCGGTCTTCCAGGTGGCGAGACCGTGGCCCCGGCCGCGCTGGTCCGGCCGGACCAGGTAGAAGCCGAGGAAGGCGTAGTCGTCGCCGTAGGTGACGACGGAGACGGAGGAGACCGGTTCCCCGTCGAGCCGGCCGATGAAGAAGCCCTCGGGGTCCTGCGCGAAGAAGCACGCCGGGTCCGACAGACCCGGGTTCCAGCCCTCGTCCCCCGCCCATCGGGCGACCACCGCCCAGTCGTCGAGCGTGGCCCGGGTGACGACGAGGTCCTGATGGCCCCAAGAGGTCATCTGTGCGCTCCTTCGCTGAGGTCGCGAGTGCGCGGCCGCCGAGCGGCCGCGGGCACGGTGGTCGGCCGCGCCCCGCAGCATCCTCGCCGAATCCCGATCACGTCCGCGACGCCGGAAACAGCCGATCTCGCGGGGCGTCGGGCCGGTCCGACGGCCGGGTTCACGCGTACGGGCCACCCACGGTCCGTGGCTCCACGCCCCGGGAGCGCCGCAGGTTACGGCACTTCCGGGCACCCCGCCCGCCGGGAGGCGTGGCCCCGGGTGGCCGCCTAAGGTGTTCCGGGGGTCGTCCCCGGTCGCCCTGGCCGGGCTTCCCTGGAGGCACGTATGCGGTCCACGCACAGACGGCGCCCTCTCACCGGAGCCGCGGTCACGGTGCTCGCCCTGCTGGGCGCCGGACTCCCCGCGCTGACGGCGGGCGCCGACGACGAACAGGACGACGGCCGGGCCGACCTGAGCCGCTTCTACGACCAGAAGATCAACTGGTCGAAGTGCGAGGGCGTGGAGATGCCCCGTGATCTGCGCTGCGGCAAGGTCACGGTGCCGCTCGACTACTCCCGGCCCGGGGCCGGCACCCTCGACCTGGCGCTGGCCCGCTACCGGGCCACCGGCGACTCCCGCGGCTCGCTGCTGCTGAACTTCGGTGGCCCCGGCGGCCCTGGAGTGCCCGAACTCGCTTACGGCGGTGAGGACTTCATGGACCTCACCAAGGGCTACGACGTCGTCACCTTCGATCCGCGCGGGGTGGGCCGTTCCTCCCCGGTCAGCTGCGGCGAGGGCACCGACGAGGCCCTGGAGGCGACCGACGGCGGCGAGGACACCGACGACCCGAAGCTCGCGCTCGACCGGCTGCGGCGGGCGGCGGCCGAGTGCCGGGAGAACTCCGGCCCGGTCCTGCCGCACATAGGCACCCTCGACGCCGCCCGCGACCTGGACGTGATGCGCGCCGCCCTCGGCGACAAGAAGCTCAACTACCTCGGCTTCTCCTACGGCACCCGGCTGGGCGCGGTGTACGCCGCGCAGTTCCCCGGGAAGGTCGGCCGGATGGCGCTCGACGGGGTGGACACCCTGACCGAGCCGCTGACCGAGCAGAACCTGGTGGCCGCCCAGGGTCAGCAGACCGCGCTGGAGAACTACCTCGACGCCTGTACCGAGGAGCTGACGTGCCCGTTCGGGCAGGACTCCCGTTCGGCCCGTGAGCAGGTCGTGGCGCTGGTCGACTCGCTGGACGAGCACCCCGTGCCGTCGGACTTCGGGCAGGACTTCACGGGCCAGGACCTGGTGGGCGCCATCGGCCACGCCCTCTACAGCGAACAGCTGTGGCCGATGCTCACACAGGCGCTCAACATGCTCGTCCACGACGGGGACACCCGAGGCGTCATGGCGCTCACCGGCGGCGGCTTCGCCCCACCGGCCACGCCGTACCGCGCCCCGCACCGCATCCCGTACCGTGCCACGGCTCCGGCCCGCCCGCACGAACCCGTCGACCCCACCCCGTCCGGCAGCGCGACCCCGCACGAGGATCTGGTCGACATCGAGGAGATCCCGCTGGACAACCTGCCCGCCGCGCTCATGGCGATCAACTGCGCCGACGACCCCGACCGGCCCACCGCCAAGAAGATCACCGACAATCTGGCGGACCTGCGCGCCGCCTACGAGGACGCCTCCCCCGTGTTCGGCCGGTACCGGCTCACCCAGGTGCTGATGTGCTACGGCCGCCCCGCGGGCACCGACTTCATCCGCGACGAGGTGCGGGACGTCGACACCCCGAAGATGCTGCTCGTGGGCACCCGGGGCGACCCGGCCACCCCGTACCGCTGGACCGTGGAGACGGCGAAGCGGCTCGGCTCCTCGGCGGTCGTCCTCGACAACAAGGGCAAGGGGCACACCGGGTACGGGTCGTCGAAGTGCGTGCACGAGAAGGTCGACGACTTCCTGCTCTTCGGGACGCTGCCCGACGACGGAAGTTCATGCGGAGTCGACGATTGAGCATCGGGCGTGCAACACGGGCACATCCGGTACAACCCCGGACGCATCTCGGTCGTCACACTGGGCAGACGTCACGTTTGCGCGTGCCGTACCCGTATGTGACTGAAACTGGGGGATTCCACCGATGCGTATCCGTTCCTTGCTCACCGTCTCCACCGTGGCCACCGCCGGTGCCGCGCTCCTGCTCACCGCCGCCCCCCAGGGGCTCGCCGCCCAGCCCGCCGCGAAGGCCCCGGTCTGCAAGTCGAAGGTCCTCAAGCTGGGGGCCAAGCAGGCGAAGGACACGCGGATCGTGCACATCAGCGTCAAGAACACCGGCACTCGCGCCTGCACGATCGACCGCCTCCCCATCGTCACCTTCGGCGACCTCGACGGGGCGGCCCAGCCGGTGCCGTCGGGCGAGAGCGGCCCGTACAAGGTCGGCGCGGGGAAGACGGTGTACGCCGCGGTCCGCACGATCGCCGACCTCAAGGACCCCGAGGCACGTCGCGTCGGCACCGTCACGGTGTCGGCCAACCCCAACCTCTACGGCCGCACGTTCACCCTGAAGCAGTTGGGCGCCACCAAGAAGGTCAAGGTCTGGGAGCCGGTGACGACCTGGTGGAAGCCGTCCAAGGCCGCCGCCGACAAGGCGCTGAAGAAGGAAGTCGGCTGACCCCGACGGCAGCCGCCGCTCCGCCGAGCCCGTCGGCGCGCACCCTCACCGGTGCGCGCCGGCGGGCTCTTCCGCGGCCCAGGCCGTCCCGCGCGGAGGCCCGCACCAGGCGGCCCGGTACCCCAAATGCCCGATACGTGAATCAGTCCTATCGTGAAGGAATGGAGCATGCCCTCAGCCCCGCGACCCTCATCGAACTGCGCCGTCCGCGGCCCTACCCCGCGGTCTCGGTACTGACGCCGACCCACCGCCGGGAGCCCGAGAACAGCCAGGACCCGGTCCGGCTGCGCAATGTCGTGGCCGAGGCGAAGAGACGGCTGGAGCACGACCCCGCCGTCAGCCGGGAGCGGCGCCACGACGTCGTCGAACAGCTGGACCAGGCGCTGGCCGAGGTGGACCTGGCGCACGCCGAGGACGGCCTCGCGATCTTCGCCGCGCCCGGTGAGCACCAGGTCTGGTCGCTGGCCCGCCCGGTGCCGGAGCGCGTGGTCCTCTCGGACACCTTCCTCACCCGCAACCTGGTGGCCGCGCAGGCCGCCGAGCGGCCGTTCTGGGTGCTCGCGGTCTCCCCCGACCGGGTCACCCTGTGGAGCGGGGGCGGCGACCGCGTCACCGAGGCGCGCGTCGGCGGGTTCCCGATGACCAGGGACCGCGACAACTTCGACGCCGAGCGCCAGGAACGGATCGGCGACCTGCCGTCCGCCTTCCGCGACGAGGACACCCGGCACTTCCTGCGCGACGCCGACACCGCGCTCGCCCGGGTGCTGCGCACCCGGCAGCGCCCCCTGTACGTCACCGGCGAGACGGCGGCGCTGTCCCTGCTGGACGAGATCGGCACGGTCACCAGGGACGCCGCCCACGTCCCGCACGGCGGTCTCGCGCACGGCACCCCGGAGTCCGTGTGGCAGGCGGTCCGGCCCGTGGTCGCCGCCGAGGACCGCAGGAACGCCGACACCGTGGCCCGCAGGCTCGAAGCGGCGCGCGGTCACAAGACGTTCGCCGCGGGCGTCGACGAGGTCCGGCAGAACGCCCAGCAGGGCCGGATCCAGCTGCTGGCCGTCGAGGAGAACTTCCGGACGGCCGTCCGCGCGGACGGTGACGGCGGCGGGCATCTCGTGCCGGCCGAGAGCGGCGACCTCGACGTCCGCGAGGACATCGTGGACGAGATCGTCGAGCGGTGCCTGGACACCGGCGCCGAGGTCCGTTTCGTCCCCGACGGCATGCTCGGCGACGCCCAAGGCATCGCGGGCGTCCTGCGCTACTGAGCCCCGCCCCGGCCCCGCACCCGCGTCGCGGTCGGGAGGTCAGACACCCCGCAGGAGGGACGTCAGGCCCCGGTCGAGCGCGGGGCCCACCTCCTCGCTCCCGGCGGCGACGACGGCGTAGCTGCGCAGCAGGAAGCGCTGGAGCGCCGCCTTCTCGAACCGGAGCAGGGCCATGCCGTACGGGGAGTGCAGCTCCACCACCGTGCGGAGGCGGCCGCTGGGCCGGATGTGCACGTCGCCGGCGCCCGCGGGGGCGCGCACGCCCTCCTCCAGCAGCCCTCGGGAGAAGGTCCAGGTCACCATGGAACCGCTCAGCGAGATGTCGGCCGGGAAGTCGAGGTGCACGGCCAGCGGATCGTCGGAGGAATAGCGCAGGCTCGCGGGCACCGGGACCTCCCGGTCCTCGTCGGTGACGAGGAGCGCGCGGGCGGGCTGTTCCAGCGTGACGGTCATGAACGGTCTCCGTTTCGGATGAAGCTCTTCCTGCCGAGAGGTTTCGCAGGGCGCGGCCTCCTGGATGTACCGCTGTGACCCATGTCACTCACCGACCCGCGAGGGCGCTCGCACATATGCCCCTCGAACAAGGGAATGAAAGACAGGTGAATGCGGTCGACGGCCCGTCAAGTCACGTACGATTCCTACGACTTGAACCCTCGGGACACACATCGGCCCGCGGTGGGCGACCCCGACCGCGAGGACGGTGGCATATGCCGGAAGCACCACCGCATCGTGTCTTGCCAAATCCCTTACAGCGCGTCGGGGGCTGTGCCAGAGTCGTAATCGGCCCTTACGTCAGCGTTGGTCGTACCGTCCCCCATCGGAGTACGTGATGCCGTCCCCTCTCTCTGCGGATCGTCCCGCCGCCCAGCCGCCCCGACGCGGCCAGGTCGACGCGCTCATCTCGCAGACGCGACGGCTGCGGGGCGATGTGGACGCCGTACGACCCGACGCCCCCGCCGACGAGGCCGATCCCGAGATCCGCTGGCAGCGGGCGCTCTACGACCTGGCCCTGCATCAACTGAGCGATCTGGACGACCACTTGGCCCAGCTGCGGGACGGTCCGGCACCGCCGCCCGCCCCCGCCCCCGCGGCCACGGCCACGGCCGGCATCCCGGTCGCGCCGCCACCGGCTCCCCGACGCGAGTCACTGCTCAGCCGGGTCGGCAGCGCCGAGTGGAACCTGCTGACGGACGAGGCGAGCTGGTCCGGCGAGCTGTTCCAGATCCTCGGCCGCGACCCCGCCGCCCCGCCGCTCACCCTGGACGAACTGCCGTCGCTGGTCCTCGACGAGGACCGTCCGCACCTGACGGCGATGGTCACGGACTGCCTCATCGACGCGAAACGCATCGACGGGGAGTTCCGCGTCGTGCTGCCCGACGGCGGGGTGCGCACCGTGCACATGATGGGCGAGCCCGTGCTCGACGACGACGGCGGCACGGCCTCCATGTGGGCCGTCCTGCGGGACGTCAGCGAACTGCGGCGCAGCCAGCGGGCGGTGAGCGAGACCCGTGACTCGCTGCACCGTGAGCGGCACATCGCGCAGACCGAGCACCGGCTCGCGGTCGAGCTGCAGGAGGCCGTGCTGCCGCCGTGGCGCGGCCCTCTGCGGCTCCCGCAGCAGGGCCCCGCACGGCTGGACCTGGCCGCCCACTACCTGCCCTGCTCGACCAGCGCGCTGATCGGCGGCGACTGGTACGACGCCCTCGAACTTCCGGGCGGCGAGAGCCTGTTGAGTGTCGGTGACCTCACCGGGCACGGCGTCACCGTCACCTCGGACATGGCGATGCTGATCGGCGCGCTGCGCGGCATGGCGATGTCGGGCACCGATCCGGGTCGGCTGATGGCCTGCCTCAACCAGTTACTCGACGCCACGGTGCAGCCGGCGCTCGGCAGTGCCGTCTGCTGCCGCTACCGGCCGGCGACCCGCACCCTTCTCTGGGCGCAGGCCGGGCACCCCGCCCCGCTGCTGTTCCGCGGCGGGACGGGGCGCGTACTGCCCGCGCCGGACGGCGTCCTGCTCGGAGCGACCTCGGGTGCCGTCTACGGGCAGGCCGAAGTGACCCTCGAACGGGGCGATCTGCTGCTCCTGCACACCGACGGGCTGGTCCCCCGGCGCGGAGGAGAGGCAGCCGTCCAGCGGCTGCTGGACCTGGCCCCGCGGTTCGGCGAGGCGCGGACGGCGCAGGAATGCGTACGGGCAGTGGTGGAGGAGTTCGGCGAGAGGGAGCGTACGGACGACGCGTGCGTACTCGTCGCCCGGGTCAGCTCCTGAGGCTGGTCAGCTCCTGGGGAGCGGGCCCCCGCGCGGTCACGCCGACGCGATGTCGCCGCTGTTCTTCGGCAGCGGGGCCTTCGACTGGGGCTTGGGCAGGGCGAGCTTGATCTCCTCCCGCAGATCCTGGATCTTCGGATAGCTGGAGTACTGACCGGTGAGCCGGTACATCTCACGCAGCCGGTCCCAGGTGCGGTGAGAGGAGTTGGAGCCCATCGACGCCAGCGCCAGCCGCGCGTACCCGCTGGCCTGTTCCGGGTCGTCGCCGATGAAGCAGGCCGAGGCCATCGACAGGTAGTCGAAGATCTGCGACCTCCCCTGGGCGTTCGTCCTGAGGTCCAGCGCCTTCTCCGCGTAGTGCCGGGCGTGCTGGGCCGCGGCCGGTTCATGCTCCGCGAGGGTGCGGTAGGCCAGGGCCTGCATGCCGTACAGATCCGCCTCGTTGAACATCTGCATCCAGCTCGGCGGCGGTACGTCCCCACGGTCGGAGACGAACAGGTCCTCGGCCTGGCCCAGGGTGCGGCGCATGGCCTGGCCCTTGCCCAGGGAGGCCTGCGCCCAGGCCTCCACCGTGTGGAGCATGGCCTTGGTGCGCGGCAGGACCTGGTCGCCGGATCCGGACTGGGCGAGTTTCATCAGGTCGAGCGCCTCGTCGGGCTTGCCGAGGTGCACCAGTTGTCGGGCCGCCCGGGAGAGGGCCTCGCCGGCGCGGGGCCGGTCACCACCCTCCCGGGCGGCGTGGGCGGCGATGATGAAGTACTTCTGGGCGGTGGGTTCGAGGCCGATGTCGTGCGACATCCAGCCGGCGAGGACGGCGAGGTTGGCGGCGACGCCCCACAGGCGCCGCTGGAGATGTTCGGGGTGGCGGTAGGAGAGCATGCCTCCCACCTCGTTGAGCTGTCCCACGACAGCCTTGCGTTGCAGCCCGCCGCCACGGGCCGCGTCCCAGGCCCGGAACACCTCGACCGAGCGCTCCAGTTCCTCGATCTCCTGCGACCCGATGGGGGCGGCCTCGTAACGGTCGAACCCAGCAGGGTCGGCGTGCAGGGGGTCGTCGAGGTCGGGGGCGTCGGCCGCGAGGGCCGGATCGGTGTGCAGCCAGTCGTGCATGGCGCTGCTGAGTGCGGATCCCGCGGTGAGCGCGACGCCCGCACCCACCAAGCCGCGTCGGTTGAGCATGAGGTCCATTCCCGTGAATTCGGTGAGGACCGCGGCAGTCCGTTCGGGCGCCCACGGCACACCGTCGGGATGTTCCACACTCCCGCCGCCCTGCCGTTTCCCCGTACGCCCGTGCCGGACCAGACCGAGGTCCTCGATGGTCACGACACGGCCGAGACGCTCGGTGAACAGTGCTGCCAGCACCCGTGGCACGGGATCGCGCGGGATCTCTCCCATGTCGATCCACCGCCGTACCCGTGAGGTGTCGGTCGCCAGCTGGGGGTGGCCCATGGCCGCCGCCTGCCGGTTGACCAGCCTCGCGAGCTCTCCCTTGGACCAGCCGGCCAGGCCGAACAGGTCTGCGAGTCGGGTATTGGGTTGTCCGCTCACGTCAAGCCCCCAGGTTCTCGGCTGAGTTGAATGTAGCCCGCTGTCAGTTGCTCGGGGACTATTCGCCAGGCTTCGCCAGGGTGCGCTAGATGGTGTGCCAGGGCCCATCGGGTGTCAGGTAGGAAAGCGCCACCCCGACCCGGTCGCCCCGACGGGCACTCCCCAGGGTGTCCCCGGTACGGCCGGGGCGGGCAGCGCGTGACATCGCCGGCACACGAAGGGATCTGTCTTCCCCCATGTACGCAGCATCGTCCTCCGTGTCCGCTCCTCCCCGGTCGCTGCACCCCCGTCAGCCGGGCAGCGGCGGCCCCTACCTCGACCCCACGCGTACGGCGGCCCCCATGCTCGGTGGCGGCCGGACGCGGCGCGTGCCGGGGCTCGGCACCCAACCGCTCAGCGGGAGACTCGACTTGTCCGGCCCCCAGGGCGCGCAGCTACGCACGGCGATCGCGTCGGTGCACCGCATCTGTCCGGAGTTCACCCCGGTCCAGGTGCTGCGCCGCAGCGGCCGCTCGGTGCTGCTCGTCGGTACGACAGGGCGCAGCACGGCCGTCGCCAAGTGTTTACTGGATCATTCCTCGATCTGGGAGGAGCGGCTCCGGCACGAAATAGCCGCATACCGCTCGTTCGTCCGGCACCGCCCCCCCGTGCGGGCGCCGAGGCTGATCGCGGCGGACCCGGACAACTGCACCCTGGTCATCGAGCGGATGCCGGGGCGGGTGGCGGCCCTCCAGCGGCATCCGGTGGAGGCGCCACCGCGCGCCGACATCCGGACGGCGCTCGGCGCGATCTGCCGGCTGAACGCGTGGCGGCCGCCGGCGGGGACGTTCGACGCCCCGCTGGACTACGCGGAGCGGATCTCCCGCTTCCATGAGCTGGGTCTGCTCACCGACCGGGACATGGGCGATCTGCAGAAGCTGCTGCACGGCATCGCACACGCGTCCGGCCGTCAGGGCATGGGCCAGTTCTGTCACGGCGACGCCCTCCTGTCGAACATCCTGCTCTCACCGGCCGGTCCAGTGCTGGTGGACTGGGAGCACGCGGGCTGGTATCTGCCGGGGTACGACCTGGCGACGCTGTGGGCGGTGCTCGGGGACGCACCGGTGGCACGGCGGCAGATCAGCCAGCTGGCGCAGTCGGCGGGCCCGGCCTCCCGGGACGCGTTCCTGGTGAACCTGATGCTCGTGCTGACCCGCGAGATCCGTACCTACGAGACGGCCGTGCAGCGTTCGATGCACGACACGACCCCGGCGGCACCGGGTCAGGCCCACCCGGGTGCTGCGCCGTCCGGCGAGGAACAGCGGCTGCTGCTCAGGCGGCTGCACGACGACTGCCAGCTGGCCCGCAAGGCGGTACGGGCGGCGGTCGGCACTCGCTGAGGGGATACGAAGGTCCGCGGTGTGCCTGCGCAAGGGCGCACGCCGCGGACCTTCGTCATGACCCGGGGCCTGCCGTGCGTCCGGCAATCACCGGGGAAGCGCCCTCCTGGGGGCATGATTGACGGATCGTCGGCCGACCGATAGCACTGACGCACTCCCCCGCGCTCGGTTTCGCCCGCGGGAGGAGCCCTTGGTCCGCCGCCCCGCCAACGCCCCACCGTTAGAGGAGGCCGCCTTGCGAAGATCCCCCACCGACCGCAGGCCCACCCCGCGTCCCAGACGTGTCCGCAGAGCGGCGCTCGCCGTGGCACCGGGTGTCCTGCTGCTGCCCCTGCTGGGTGCCGCCCCGCCGGGGAGCGGGCCGTCGGCCCCCACCGGTCTACAGGGGGCGTTCACCGCCGCGGCCGAGAGGTACGGCGTACCGCGCAGTGTCCTGCTCGGCGTCTCCTACCTCCAGTCCCGTTGGGACACGCACGGTGGCGCGCCCAGTGTGACCGGCGGTTACGGGCCCATGCATCTCACCGACGCCCGCACGGCCCTGGCCGGAGCCCCGCACCACAGCGAGGGCGCGGAGGACGCGCGTGGCGACGAGTCCCGGCCGCTCCCGGTGCCCGAGGCGCGTCTGCCGGAGCCGTCGGAACTCCCGGCCCGGCTGCGGACGTTGACGAAGGCGGCCGAGCTGACCGGGCTGCCCGCGCGAACGCTGCGCACGGACGCCGGGGCGAACGTGGCGGGCGGCGCGGCGCTGCTCGCCGCCGCCCAGCGGCAGCTCGGCGCGGAGCCGAGCGCCGATCCGGCCGACTGGTACGGGGCGGTGGCGCGTTTCTCGGGCGCCGACGACCGGGGCACGGCGGCGGCGTACGCGAACGAGGTGTTCGCGGTCATCCGGGCCGGCGCCGAGCGCGTCACGGACGCCGGCCAGCGGGTGACCCTGGCCGCCGACCCGGACCTCGCCCCCGACACGGGCCAGCTGTCCCGGACGGGGCTGCGCAAGTCCGCCACCGGTGCCCAGTGCCCGACCACCGTGTCCTGCGAGTGGATCCCGGCGCCGTACCAGGAGTTCGGCGACAACGACTACGGCAACCACGACCTGGCCGACCGGCCGAACGCACAGCCCATCCGGTACATCGTCGTCCATGACACCGAGGGCTACTGGGACACCACCCTCGAACTGGTCCAGGACCCGACGTACGTGTCGTGGCACTACTCGCTGCGCTCCACGGACGGGCACATCGCGCAGCACATCAAGCACAAGGACGTGGGCTGGCACGCCGGCAACTGGTACGTCAACACGGGGTCGATCGGTCTGGAGCACGAGGGGTTCCTCGCCTCGCCGGACGCCTGGTATACGGAGGCCATGTACCGTACGTCGGCGCGGCTGGTGCGGTACCTGGCCGACAAGTACGACGTCCCGCTGGACCGGCAGCACATCCTGGGCCATGACACGGTGCCCGGTCCGACGACGGCGACGATCCCGGGGATGCACACCGACCCGGGTCCGTACTGGGACTGGCGGCACTACTTCGAGCTGCTGGGCAAGCCGCTCGGCGCGACGGCCGGCGGCGACAGCACCATGGTCACCGTCCTCCCGGACTACGCCGACAACCGGCCCGTGTTCACCGGGTGCGGGTCCGGCGGCGCGACCTGCGCGGTGCACGGTTCCAGCGCCGTCCGCCTCTACAGCCGCCCCGACGTGACCTCGCCCCTGATCAAGGACATCGGACTGCGGCCGGACGGCAGCGTCTCGACGACCGATGTGAACGACCTCGGGTCGCGGGTCTCCACCGGGCAGCAGTACGCGGTCGCTGAGCGGCAGGGCGACTGGACGGCGATCTGGTTCCTGGGGCAGAAGGCCTGGTTCCGCAACCCGCCGAACAAGCCGACGGCGGTCGGCGCGGCCGGGCTGGTGGTGACGCCCCGGGACGGTCTGGCGGACATCCCGGTGTACGGACGGGCCTATCCGGAGGCGGCGGCGTACCCGGCGGGTGTGCCGGCGCAGGCGGTGTCGCCGTGGCCGTACAAGCTCCTCAAGGGGCAGAAGTACGTCACCGGGGGCTTGGTGCCCGGCGAGTACTACTACGCCGTCACCTTCGACACGAGCGGGCACCGGTTCGTGGTCGGCAAGGACCTCTACTACGAGATCCAGTTCGGTCACCGGGTGGCGTTCGTGCGGGCGGCGGATGTGCGGGTGCTGCCGGCCGGGTGAGTGCGAGGAGACGGGGAAGGGCCGGGTGCGCGCACCCGGCCCTTCCCCGTGTTCGTCCTCGTCGTCGGTCAGGCCTGCTGGAACAGCTCCGCCGGGAGGGGCTTGAGCAGTGCGTACAGGTCGTCGGTGATGGGGCGGTCCCAGGCGGCGATGGTCACCAGGACGTTGTCGCTGCGGTCGAACTGGACGCAGGAGATCCGGGACTCGGAGAGCTTGAGGCGGCGGACGATGAGCAGGTTGTCGCCCTGCATCACCGGGAGGTCCTCGGAGCCGACGACGGTGATCTCCTCCTCGTTCTCCAGCGCGATCAGCAGCTGGGCCACCTCGAAGGGGATCTCGTCGTCGGCGACCTCGCGCGCCGGGGAGCCCTCCGGGAGGTTGCCGATGATCATCGCGGGGCCGCGGCCGCCGAAGAGGTCGTAGCGCAGGAAGACGCCCTGACAGCTCCCGTCGGGGGCGGGCAGCAGACCGGCACCGAGATTGCCCGGCCAATCGCCCGGATCCATGGCCAGTACGTCGAAATCGGGCCCGGCGGGCGTGGCACTGCGGCGGCGGAGGAAGGACATGCCGCAATGGTACGGCGTGCCGTCCGGCGGTGGAGCCGAGGGAGCGCCGCGATGGGCCGCCTCCGCTGTCAGGCCGCGGTCTTCCGGTGGCGGTCGTGGTGGCGGGCCACGCGGGCGCGGTTGCCGCAGGAGGGTTTGCACCATTCCTGGCGGGGGTGTTCCTTGAGGAAGTAGCGCACGCAGCGTGGTGCGTGACAGGCGCGCAGCCGCTGTCGCTCGGGGCTCGCCAGGAAGGCCAGCGCGGCGCGGGCGAGGGCGGCGGTGAGCGTGTCCTCGCCGGTGGCGGGCCGGTGGTGCACGACGGGGTCGGCACCGGGGGCCCAGGTGAGGACCGGGACGGTGGGGGTGAGGGCGGCGGCCTCGTTGAGGAGCGCCAGGGCCTCCGGGAGGGGCAGCAGCCGGGTGGCGTCGGCGGGGCTGGGTTCGCCGGGGCTGACGGCGCGGGCGAAGAGGGCGCGGACGGCGCCGCGGAGGTCGCGTACGGAGGTGAGCGTGGCCTCGTCGAGGGCCGTGCCGGCCGTGGCCGGCACCGAGTCCGCGTGGGCCCGGACCCAGGTGGCGAGTCCCATGACGTCGGTCAGGTCGTCGGCGACGCCCCCGTTGCCGTCGTGGCGGAGGGTCAGGGCGAGATCCAGGGCGAGCTGTGCGTCCCCGCTGATCGAGTGCTCCATGGAGCTAATGATAGGTGAGCCGCCATCCATTAGCCCCCGCCGCGGGCGCCGTGCCGGAGGGGCCCGTGACCCGGCGGGCCCCGGACGGGGAGGTCGCGCCGGTGGTGGGCGGCCCCGCCGCCCACCGCTCGGCACGCAGGGCGGCTCAGGTCAGGTCGAACTCGCCCTCACGGGCCCCCGACACGAAGGCGCCCCATTCGGCGGGGGTGAAGATCAGCGAGGGGCTCTCGGGGCTGCCGCTGTTGCGCATGGCGATGAAGCCCTCGACAAAGGCGATCTGGACATCTCCCCGCCCCTGGCTGCTCGAGCGCCAGTCCGCGTTGCTCAGGTCCAGTTGCGCCGGCTTGTGCCAGCCGTCGAGGGATCGCTGCTGCATGGTGGTCTCGGCCACGTCCGTGCTCCTCCCGGTTCGTCGTCCGCCCGCCAGACTAGCGATCGACCCCCACCGCGCACAGGCCGAGTGAGGGGGAGGTTCAGGTCGCGGGCGGCTCGGCGCCCACGAGCCACATCGAGAAGAACTGCGAACCGCCGCCGTAGGCGTGGCCCAGCACCCGCCGGGCGCCCTCGACCTGGTGCTCTCCGGCGAGGCCCCGCACCTGGAGCGCGGCCTCGGCGAACCGGATCATGCCGGAGGCGCCGATGGGGTTGGTGGAGAGGACACCGCCGGACATGTCGACCGGAAGGTCCCCGTCCAGTTCGGTGACACCGGACTCGGTGAGTTTCCACCCCTCGCCCTCGGCGGCGAAGCCCAGATTCTCCAGCCACATCGGCTCGTACCAGGAGAACGGCACGTACATCTCCACAGCGTCGATCTCCCGGCGCGGATCCGCGATGCCCGCCTGCCGGTAGACGTCGGCGGCGCAGTCGCGTCCCGCGCGCGGCGACACGCTGTCCTTGCCCGCGAAGAGGGTCGGTTCGCTGCGCATGGCGCCGCCGTGCATCCACGCGGCCGGCCGGGGCGCGCGGGCGGCGCCCGCCCGGTCGGTGAGGACCATGGTCACGGCCCCGTCGGAGGACGGGCAGGTCTCCGAGTAGCGGATCGGGTCCCACAGCATGGGCGAGGCCTGGACCTTCTCCAGCGTGATGTCGTGCTCGTGGAGATGGGCGTACGGGTTCTTCAGCGCGTTGCGGCGGTTCTTGTACGCGACCAGGGAGCCGACGGTGTCGGGGGCACCGCTGCGCCGCATGTACGCGCGCACGTGCGGGGCGAAGAAGCCGCCGGCGCCCGCCAGCAGCGGCTGCTGGAACGGGATCGGCAGGGACAGCCCCCACATGGCGTTGGATTCGGACTGTTTCTCGAAGGCGAGGGTGAGCACCGTGCCGTGGACACGGGCGGCGACGAGGCTCGCGGCCACCAGGGCGGTGGAGCCGCCGACCGAGCCGGCGGTGTGCACCCGCATCATGGGCTTGCCCACCGCGCCGAGCGCGTCCGCGAGGTACAGCTCGGGCATCATCACGCCCTCGAAGAAGTCGGGCGCCTTGCCGATGACCACGGCCTCGATGTCGGCCCAGTCCAACTCGGCGTCGTCGAGGGCCCGTCGGGCGGCCTCCCGGACGAGCCCGGCGATCGACACGTCCCGGCGCGCCGCCACGTGCTTGGTCTGGCCGACGCCTACGACGGCCACGGGCTCCTTGCTCATCGGGGATCCCCTTCGAGTACGGCGACCAGGTTCTGTTGCAGACAGGGGCCGGAGGTGGCGTGCGCCAGCGCCCGGTCGGACTCGCCCCGATGGATGCGGGCGGCGGCCTCACCGATGCGGACGAGTCCGGCGGCCATGATCGGGTTGGCGGCCTGTGCCCCGCCCGAGGGGTTGACGCACACGGTCTCGTCGAGCCCCAGCACGTTCCGCAGGATCACCTCCTGGGAGCTGAACGGGGCGTGCAACTCGGCGGTGTCGACGGGTCGTTCGAAGACGCCGGCGCGCTCGGCGGCGATCCGGGTGGACGGCGAGTCGGTCAGGTCGCGCACGCCGATGCCGTGCGCCTCGATGCGGTGGTCGATGCCCCGGATCCAGGCGGGCCGCTCGCACAGCTCCCGGGCGCGCTCCCCCGCCGCGAGGACCACGGCGGCGGCTCCGTCCCCGATGGGCGGGCAGTCCCCGGTGCGCAGCGGACGGACGAGGTAGTCGCCCTGCGGCACCGAACCCCGCAGCTGCGCATGGGGGTTGCCGGCGGCGTCCGCGCGGCTGCGGGCGCCGATCGCCGCCAGCGCCGGCTCGTCCGTGGCTCCCGTGTCGATGAGGGCCTGGGCCTGGAGGGCGGCGAGGGCGACGGAGTCGGGCCAGAGCGGGGCCAGGTAGTAGGGGTCCAGCTGCCGGGTGAGGACGTCGCGTACGGAGCCCGGGGAGGACTTGCCGTAGGAGTAGACGAGCGCGGTGTCGGCGTCGCCCGTGCGGAGTTTCACCCAGGCCTCGTACAGCGCCCACGCCCCGTCCATCTCGACGTGGGACTCGGAGATCGGCGGCCAGGCGCCCACGCCGTCGAGGGCGAGGGTGAAGGAGAAGGCACGGCCCGCGAGGTAGTCGCTGGAGCCGGAGCAGGTGAAGCCGATGTCGGCGGTCCTGAGTCCGGTGCGCGCCATGACCTCGTGCAGCACCGGCATGAGCATCTCCACCTCGGAGAGCTCGTCGCTGGTGCGCCGGTGGTCGGTCTGGGCGAAGGCGACGACGGCGATGTCACGGGCGCCCGGAGCTTCTTCGCGCGTCACAGCAACTCCTTGAACGTGTCGTAGTCCGCGTCGGGTTCGCCGGTGGGCCGGTAGTGGTCGGGGTAGCGGGCGCCCTCGGTCCACACCGGCTCCACGCGCAGCCCCATGCGCACCTGGTCGTAGGGGATGCCGGCGAGCCGGCCGTGCAGGGCGAGTCCGGCGCCGTCGAGGGCGATGTGGGCGTAGACGTAGGGGACTTCGATGTCGAGGTTCTTCGCCTTGATGTTGACGATGCAGAAGGTGGTGACCGTGCCGGCCGGGCCGACCTCGACCCGTTCCTCGGTGGCCACCCCGCAGGTCGGGCAGGCGCCCCGGGGCGGGACGTACACCTTGCGGCAGGACGGGCAGCGTTCGCCGACGATGCGCCGGTCGCCGAGGGCCTCGATGTAGCCGGTCTGGGCGCGGCCGGGCGAGTAGGTGTAGTCGAGGCGGGCGGCGGCGACGATGCCGGTGACCGCGTCGTCGAGGACACCGCTGTGGCCCGCCGGTTCCTCCGGTTCGCCGTCGTACGGTTCGAAGCAGGCGATGTCCGTGATGGCGCCGGACCGCTCCTCGGCCCACCGCACGCGGACCCGCATGCCGGTGCGTACGGCGTCGGGGCCGGGCGCGTCGAGGGCGTGCAGCAGGGCCGTGTCGGCGCCGTCGAGCCGCACCAGCACCCAGGCGAAGGGGGTGGCGAGCGGCTGCCCCCGGCGTGGCTCGTGGTTCCAGGCCCAGGTGGTCACGGTCCCGGTGGGCGCGACCTCGACGAGATCGCGGATCTCCTCGGCGGTGACGGGGTCGTACTCGACGGGCGGGACCAGCACCCGGCCGTCTCCGGTGCGCACACCGAGGACGACCCGTTCTCGCAATCCCGTGAGGAAGGCGCTCTGTACGGGGCCGACAGAGCGGGTGAAGGGAAACTCGACGGTGAGAGGGGCCTTGAGGATCGCGGACATCGGAGGTTGCCTCCTTCACATGAGGGCACGGAGACGTGCCCTTCTTTTTGGGGGCGCGGGGCTGTGTCGATATGCGGCTCCGCCGCGTGGGCGCGACCAGCCACGACCCACCCGCGGCCGACATACGACATCCCCGGGCAGTGCGCCTACTCCCGCTTGTAGACAGGGGCCCGCTTCTCGGCGAAGGCCCGGGCACCTTCCTTCGCGTCGGCCGTGTCGAAGACCGGCCACCCCCGCTTCAACTCGGCGGCCAGCCCCTCCGCCTCGGTCATCTCGGCCGTCTCGTACACGGACGCCTTCACCGCCTCCACCGCGAGCGGTCCGCAGGCGTTGATCTGTTCGGCGATCTCCAGGGCCTTGGTCAGGGCGGTGCCGTCGGGCACGACATGCCCGACGAGGCCGATCCCGGCGGCCTCACGCGCGCTGTAGGGCCGCCCGGTGAGCAGCATCTCCAGGGCGTGCGTGCGGGGGATCTGCCGCTGGAGGCGGACGGTGGAGCCGCCGATCGGGAAGAGCCCGCGCCTGACCTCGAAGAGGCCGAAGGTGGCCGATTCGCCGGCGACGCGGATGTCCGTGCCCTGGAGGATCTCGGTGCCGCCGGCGACGCAGTGCCCCTCGACCGCGGCGACGACCGGTTTGCGGGGCCGGTGGTGGCGGAGCATCGCCTTCCAGTGCAGATCGGGGTCGGCCGTGAGCCGGTCCCGGTACTGCTGTCCCTCCATCCCCTTGCCCGCGAGGGCCTTCAGGTCCATCCCGGCGCAGAAGGCACCGCCGGCCCCGGTGAGGACGATCGAGCGGACCTCCTCGTCCTCGTCGGCCTGGATCCAGCCGTCGTACAGGCCGACCAGCATCGGCAGCGAGAGCGCGTTCTTGGCCTCGGGCCTGTTGAGCGTGAGCACCAGTGTGGCGCCTTCGCGTCGCACGGTGAGGTGTTCGGTGCCGCCCATCCGGTGTCCTTTCGTCCACAGGAAACGAGAACAGGTTGCAGTAGGCGCGTCGGCACTTCAAGGGTTTTCTGACAGGCAGTCAGATTTCTGTGCGTGGACTCTTCACAGTTGTGCCGCCCTTTGCTCTGATGACCGGCAACCGAGGGGCAGCGGGGTCAGGAGGAGTGCGGTGGAGTACAACCTTGCCGACCTGTTCGAGTCGGTCGTCGACGTGGTCCCCGACCGGGCGGCGCTCGTGTGCCTCGACATCCCGGGTACGGGCGCGGCCCGCCGGCTCAGCTACGCGGAGCTGGACGCGGCGGCGAACCGGATCGGCCACCATCTGCTCGACCGGGGGATCGAGCCCGGCCGGCACGTCGGCCTGCACCTCTACAACGGCGTCGAGTACCTCCAGACCGCGCTCGGCTGCCTCAAGGCCCGCATCGTGCCGGTCAACGTCAACTACCGCTACGTGGAAGATGAGTTGGTCTATCTCTACCGCGACGCCGATCTGGCCGGCCTGGTCTTCGACGCCGAGTTCACGGAGCGGGTGGCGGCCGCGCTGCCGCGGACGGAGAAGCTGCGGCATCTGGTGCGGGTGGGGATCCCCGCGCCGGACGCGCCCGCCCTCGACGCCGTCGCCTTCACCGAGGCGGAGGCCGGCGCGTCCGCCGGGCGGGGCTTCCCGGCGCGCTCGGGCGACGACCAGTTCATCATCTACACCGGCGGCACCACCGGCATGCCGAAGGGGGTGATGTGGCGTCAGGAGGACCTGTTCTTCTCGGGGCTGGGCGGCGGCGCGCCGACCGGGGAGCCGGTGAAGTCGCCGGAGGAGCTGGCCGAGCGGGTCGCCGCCGGGGGCGACGGGATCACGTTCTTCCCCACCGCCCCGCTGATGCACGGCACATCCACGCTCACCGCGTTCATCGGGTTCAACTTCGGGCAACGGGTCGTGATCCACCGCAAGTTCGTGCCCGAGGAGGTCCTGCGCACGATCGAGCGGGAGAAGGTGACCAGTGTGTCGCTGGTCGGCGACGCGATGCTGCGCCCGCTGATCGACGCGCTGGGCGGCCCGATGAAGGGCACCGACTGCTCGTCGCTGTTCAACGTGTCGTCCTCCGGGGCGATCATGTCGGAGACGGTCCGGCAGCAGTTCCAGGCGCTGGTGCCGAACGCGATGCTGCTGAACAACTTCGGGTCGTCGGAGTCCGGTTTCAACGGCACGGCCACCCAGGACGCGGGCGCCGGCGACGGTTTCCGCATCCGCGTCCACTCGCGTACGCAGGTCGTGGACCCGGCGACGTACGAGCCGGTCCCGGTCGGTGTGCCGGGGCGGGTGGCACAGCGCGGCCATGTCCCCCTCGGCTACTACAACGACCCGCGGAAGACCGCCGAGACCTTCTTCGAGCGGGACGGCGAGCGCTGGGTGCTGCTCGGCGACATGGCCACCGTCGACGAGGAGGGTGTCGTCACGGTCCTCGGCCGGGGTTCGCAGTGCATCAACACCGGTGGCGAGAAGGTGTATCCGGAGGAGGTCGAGCAGGCGCTCAAGGCCCATCCGGACGTCTACGACGCGCTGGTCGCCGGGGTGCCGGACGTGCGGTGGGGCAACCATGTGGCCGCCGTGGTGCAGTTGCGCGAGGGGGCCGCGCGGCCGTCTCTGGAGGACATCCAGACCCACTGCCGCACCCGCCTGGCCGGCTACAAGATCCCCCGCCAGCTGGTCCTGACCGACTCCATCCGGCGTTCCCCGAGCGGCAAGGCGGACTACCGCTGGGCGCGCTCGGTGGCGGCGGCGGCGGACGCGTGAGCGGTGCACGGGCGGCGGACGCGTGAGCGGTGCACGGGCGGCGCCCAGCGCGCCCTGCCCGCGACGGCCGCGCCGAGGCGGCCTCGGGGTCAGGGGCGTGCGAAGCGGTTGCGCAGCTCGCGCTTGAGGATCTTTCCGCTGGCGTTGCGCGGCAGTTCGTCCACGAAGAAGACCCTCTTCGGCGCCTTGAAGTGGGGAAGCTTCTCGCGGGCGTGGGCGATCAGTTCGTCCTCGCTCGCCTCGCCCCGGGGGACGACGACCGCCGCGACGGCCTCGATCCAGTGGTCGTCGGGCAGGCCGATGACGGCGACCTCGGCCACCCGGTCGTGGGTGTAGAGCGCGTCCTCGACCTGGCGGGAGGCGATCAGGACACCACCGGAGTTGATGACGTCCTTCACCCGGTCGACGACGGTGAAGAACCCGTGGGCGTCCCGCACGGCGAGGTCCCCGGAGTGGAACCAGCCGTCACGGAAGGCCTCGGCGGTCTCCTCCGGCTTCTCCCAGTAGCCCTCGCAGAGTTGGGGCGACTGGTAGACGATCTCGCCGGGAGAGCCGTCGGGCACCTCCTCGCCGTCCTCGTCGACGACCTTGGCCTCGACGAACATGACAGGACGCCCGCAGGAGTCCATCCGGCCCTTGTGCTCGTAAGGGCCGAGGACCATGGAGAGCGGGCCGATCTCGCTCTGGCCGAAGCAGTTGTGGAAGGCCAGCTTCGGCAGGCGCTCCCGGAGGCGTTCGAGGACGGGCACCGGCATGATCGACGCCCCGTAGTAGGCCTTGCGCAGCCCGCCGAGGTCGCGGGTGTCGAAGTCGGGACGGTTGGCGAGGGCGATCCACACGGTGGGCGGCGCGAAGAGGCTGTCGGCGCGGCCCTCCTCCACCAGGTCCAGGATCCGGTCGCCGTCGGGGCCGTCGAGGATCGTGTTGGTGGCGCCGACCGCGAGGTAGGGCACCAGGAAGACGTGCATCTGCGCGGAGTGGTAGAGCGGCAGGGAGTGCACGGGCAGGTCGCCGGCCTGGAGGTCGAGGGCGGCGATGGCGCTGAGGTACTCGTGCACCAGCGCGCGGTGCGTCATCATCGCGCCCTTGGGCAGCGCGGTGGTGCCCGAGGTGTAGAGCAGCTGGACCAGGTCCTCGGCGCGGGGCTCCTCCCCGTCGTACGGCTCGGTGGCGGCGAGCCGGGCGAGGAGCGAGTCGTCGGTGTCGCGCAGCGCCAGGGTGCGGGTGCCGTCGGGGAGGTGACCGGCCAGGTCCGGGTCGGTGAGGACGAGGGTGCTGCCGGACTGGTCGAGGATGTAGGAGAGATCGTCGCCGGTGAGGTTCTGGTTGACGGGGACGTGGACCAGGCCGGCTCGGGCGGCGCCCAGGAAGGCGATGAGGTAGGCGTCCGAGTTGTGGCCGAACGCGGCGACCCGGTCGCCCGGTTCGAGGCCGGTGTCGCGCAGGGCGCGGGCGGCGCGGGAGACGGCGTCGTCCAGTTCGGCGTAGGTCCAGGACCGTTCGCCGTAGAGGATCGCGACGCGGGCGGGGGTGCGCCGGGCGCTGCGCCGCAGCGTCCCGTCGACCGTCACGCTGCGACCAGCCGTCATGTCCCGCTCTCCTTCGTCCAGGGTCTGTCGCGATCCTCGTTCCGTCGCGCGAGCCAGGTCAAGCGGACCGGCCGTACGGCCGGTGTCCGGCGCACATGGCGGGAAGTCGCTCAACCCGGACCTTCGGACGGTGAGTCACCTTGAGGGAAGATCCATCACCCGTATGGACTACGCAGACACGTGTCGACATGCTCAACCCTCTCTTCCTC
This sequence comes from Streptomyces sp. NPDC034049, assembly GCF_055575575.1. Lineage (NCBI taxonomy): Bacteria > Bacillati > Actinomycetota > Actinomycetes > Kitasatosporales > Streptomycetaceae > Streptomyces > Streptomyces sp. NPDC034049. The sequence goes on along the minus strand of NZ_JBVISJ010000013.1, from coordinate 90,539 downwards.
CGACGACGTTGGGAGTCGCCCATGCGCACCCGTCTGAGACAGCTGGTGGTCTCGGCCGTCGCTCTGTTCACCGCTTCGGCCGTACTGCCCTCGGCCACCGCCGCCACCGACGGCGAGCGGGCCGGGGGGCAGCGCACGTCCCACGGCGGGCTGTCCGCCGTGATCCGCTACACCGAGTACGGCGTACCGCACATCGTGGCGAAGGACTACGCGAACCTGGGCTTCGGCACCGGTTGGGCGCAGGCCGCCGACCAGGTGTGCGTGCTCGCCGACGGCTTCGTGACCGTGCGGGGGGAGCGCTCCCGCCACTTCGGGCCCGACGCCGCCCCCGACTTCTCGCTCTCCTCCGCCTCCAGGAACCTCACGAGCGACCTGTACTTCCGCGGTGTCCGGGACGCCGGCACCGTGCGGCGGCTGCTGGAGCAGCCCGAGCCGCTGGGGCCGAGCCGCGCGGTCAAGGACCTGATGCGGGGCTGGGCGGCCGGCTACAACGCCTGGCTGAGGAAGAACCGGATCAGCGACCCGGCGTGCAAGGGCGCCGCCTGGGTGCGGCCGGTCTCCACACTCGACGTGTTCTCGCGGGCGTACGCCCTGGCCGTGCTCGGCGGCGAAGGTCGGCTGGTGGACACCATCGCCACCGCGCAGCCGCCCGCCGCCGGAGCCCCGGGGACGGCCGCCGCGCCGGACCCGAAGAGCGCCGCCCGCGCCGCGAGCGAACTGTTCGACATAGCGAACGCCGACATGGGCTCGAACGCCGTCGCCTTCGGCGGCGGTACCACGGCAGGCGGCCGGGGCCTGCTGCTGGGCAACCCGCACTACCCCTGGGCCGGCGGGCGCCGCTTCTGGCAGGCGCAGCAGACGATCCCCGGTGAACTGAACGTCTCCGGCGGGGCGCTGCTCGGCTCGCCGATCACCCAGATCGGGTTCAACGAGAAGGTGGCGTGGAGCCACACCGTGGCCACCGGCGTCCCCATGAACCTCCATCAGCTGACGCTGGACCCGGCCGACCCGACCGCGTATCTGGTGGACGGCCGGCCGGAGCGGATGACGAAGCGGACCGTGTCCGTCGGGGTGAAGGGCGGCTCCCCGGTCACCCGCACCCAGTGGTGGACGCGGTACGGCCCGGTCGTCACCTCCCTCGGCGCCGACCTTCCGCTGCCCTGGACGGCCGGCACCGCGTACGCCATGCACGACCCCAACGCGGCGAACATGCGCTTCACCGACACCTCGCTGGGCTTCGCCAAGGCGCGCGGCACCGCGGGCATCCTCACGTCGCTCGCCCGGCACCAGGGCCTGCCGTGGGTGAACACCGTCGCCGCCGACTCCGCGGGGCACACCCTGTTCACCCAGTCGCAGACCCTCCCCCGGATCACCGACGACCTCGCGGCGCGCTGCTCGACGCCGCTTGGCCGGGCCACCTATCCGTCGGCGGGTGTCGCGATCCTCGACGGCTCGCGCGGGGACTGCGCGCTCGGCAGCGACGCCGACGCCGTGCAGCCGGGGGTCTTCGGGCCCGCGCGGATGCCGACGCTCAAGGACGCGCCGTACGCGGAGAACTCCAACGACAGCGCGTGGCTGGCCAACGCGGACCGGCCGCTGACGGGGTACGAGCGGATCTTCGGCAATGTCGGCACCCAGCGGTCGCTGCGCACGCGCGGCGCGATCGAGGACGTGGCGGCGATGGCCGACCGGGGCGGCCTGACCGTACGGGACCTCCAGCGGCAGCAGTTCGCCAACCGGGTGCCCGCAGCCGATCTCGCGGCCGACGACGTGGCGCGGGCGTGTGCCGCGCTGCCGGGCGGGACGGCGACGACCGGTGACGGTGAGGTGGTGGACGTGTCCGAGGCGTGCCGGGTGCTGCGGTCCTGGGACCGGACCGTCGACGCCGACAGCCGGGGCGCGCTGCTCTTCGACCGGTTCTGGCGGCGGCTGAACGCCATGGTGCCGCGCCCGCAGTTGTGGAAGGTGCCGTTCTCGGCGGCGGACCCGGTCAACACGCCGAACACGCTCAACACCGACGCGCCCGGCTTCGCGACGGCCCTGGCGGAGACGGTGACGGAACTGCGGGCGGCGGGCGTCGCGTTGGACGCGGAACTCGGTGACCACCAGTTCGTCGTACGGAACGGCCTGCGCATCCCGGTGTCCGGCGGGACGGAGTCGCTGGGCGTGTGGAACAAGATCGAGTCGGCGTGGCGCGGGGCCGAGGGCGGCTACCCGGAGGTCTCGTCGGGTTCCAGCCACATCCAGGCGGTCGGCTGGGACGGCGGGCGCTGCCCGGTGGCCCGCACGCTGCTGACGTACTCGCAGTCCTCGAACCCGAATTCGCCCCATCACCTGGACCAGACGCGGCTGTTCTCGGCGGAGAAGTGGGTGACCTCCCGCTTCTGCGAGAAGGACATCCTGTCCTCGCCGAAGCTGAAGGTGGTGCGTGTGAGCCAATGAGCGGGGGGATGTGGTGCCGTCCCGCTTCGGGCGGCACCATTCTTCTGGCAGCACTCATGCCATGGGCATATAACCGTTCCTCATGAGGAGGCCCCTCGGTGGCGCAGGACTCGTTACGTCGGGAGACGGATTCGACGACCATGATCGACACGTCGGTGCCGCACTCGGCCCGGATCTGGAACTACTGGCTGGGCGGCAAGGACAACTACCCGGTCGACCACGCGGCGGGCGACGCCTTCCGCGCGGTGTTCCCCGGCATCACCGATCTCGCCCGCGACTCCCGGGCGTTCCTCGGCCGGGCGGTCGCCTTCCTGGCCGGTGAGGCGGGGATACGCCAGTTCCTCGACATCGGCACCGGGCTGCCGACGGCGGACAACACGCACGAGATCGCGCAGCGGACGGCCCCGGACGCGCGGGTCGTCTACGTGGACAACGACCCGCTGGTCCTGACCCACGCGCGGGCGCTCCTCACCAGCACGCCCGAGGGGGCGACCGACTACGTCGACTCCGATCTGCACGACCCCGCGACCGTGTTGCGGGAGGCCGCGCGGACCCTCGATCTCTCCCGACCGGTCGCGCTGACGATGATGCAGGTCAGCGGTCACATCGCCGACTACGCCGAGGCGCGCGCCATCGTCGGCGCGCTGCTGGACGCACTGCCGTCGGGGAGCTGGTTCGCCTTCAACGACAGCGTGGACACGCACGAGGCGAACGCGGAGGCCACCCGCCGCTACAACGAGAGCGGCGCGGTCCCCTACCACCTGCGCAGCCCCGCCGAACTCGCCGGGTTCTTCGACGGGTTGGAGCTGGTGGCACCGGGAGTGGTACCGCTGAACGACTGGCGCCCCGGGCCCGCGACCCCGCTCCACGGCGAGGTCATCGCGGTGGGCGGAGTCGCGCGCAAGGCGTGACCCACGGTCTCGTCCGTGGGTCGGCGGTGGGGGGCTCAGACGGCCTTCTCCCGGTCCTCCCAGTACGGCTCCCGCAGTCGGCGTTTGTAGAGCTTGCCGTTGGGGTCGCGGGGCATCGCCTCGGTGAAGTCGACGCTCCTCGGGCGCTTGTACCCGGCCAGCCGGCGGGTGCAGTGGGAAAGAATCTCCTCGGCCAGGACCGGCCCCGGGGTGAATCCGGGGGCCGGTTCGACCACCGCCTTGACCTCCTCGCCCCAGTCGTCGTGCGGGATGCCGAAGGCGGCGGCGTCGGCGACGGCGGGATGGGTGAGCAGGGCGGCCTCGATCTCGGCGGGGTAGATGTTGACGCCGCCGGAGATGATCAGGTCGATCTTGCGGTCCCGGAGGAAGAGATAGCCGTCCTCGTCGAGGAGACCGAGGTCGCCGACGGTGAAGAAGTCCCCGATGCGGTTCTTCCGTGTCTTGCCCTCGTCCTTGTGGTACGAGAAGCCGCCGGTGCTCATCTTCATGTAGACGGTGCCGAGTTCACCGGGCGGCAGCCGGTTGCCGTCGTCGTCGAAGACCGCCAGCTCGCTGATGGGCCAGGCCTTGCCGACCGTGCCCGGCTTCTTCAGCCAGTCCTCGGCGGTGGCGAAGGCGCCGCCGCCCTCACTGGCCGCGTAGTACTCCTCGACGCACTCGCCCCACCACTCGATCATGGCCCGCTTCACATGGTCCGGGCAGGGCGCGGCGCCGTGGATGGCGTGCCGCATCGACGACACGTCGTAGCGGGCGCGCACCTCCTCGGGCAGTGCGAGGAGCCGGTGGAACTGGGTCGGCACCATGTGCGTGTGCGTGCAGCGGTGGGCGTCGATCGCGCGGAGCATCCCCTCGGGCGTCCACTTGTCCATCAGCACCAGCCGGTGCCCGATGTGCAGGGACGCGCCGGCGAACTGGAGCACGGCCGTGTGGTAGAGCGGTGAGCAGACCAGGTGGACGTTGTCGTCGAACGGCCGGATGCCGAAGATGCCGAGGAAGCCGCCGAGATAGGACTCCTCGGGGAGCTTGCCGGGCAGGGGGCGCCGGATGCCCCGGGGGCGTCCGGTGGTGCCCGAGGTGTAGTTCATGACCCAGCCGAGGGTGCGCTCGGCGGGCGCCGACTCGGGCTGCCCGTCGAGGAGTTCGGCGTACGGCCGGAAGCCCTCGACCGTGCCGACGGCGTACCTGCGGCTGTCGAGGAGCTTCGCCTCGTCGGCGGCGTTGCGGGCGGCCTCGGCGAACCGCTCGTGCGCGATGAGCACCTTGGCGCCCGAGTCGGAGACGATCCAGGCGATCTCGGGGCCCACGAGGTGGTGGTTGACGGGCACGAGGTAGAAACCGGCCTGGGTGGCGGCCAGATAGGCGACGAGGAACTCGACGCCGTTGGGCAGGACCACGGCGAAGGCGTCGCCGCGTTCGAGTCCGGCCGCGCGCAGTCCGTGGACCAGCCGGTTGGTCTCGGCGTGCAGCCGTCCGGCGCTCCATCCCTCCCCGTCCGGCGCGATGAGCACCGTACGGTCGGGGTCGGTGGTGGCCTGGGCCCAGAAGCCCTGGGGCGGTTGGCTTCGGGGGGCTTGGCCTTGGGAGGCTTGGCTCACTGTCCCTCGCTCCTTCCGGCGATCCGGTTGATGCGGTCCACGGCCTTCTCGAAGCCCCGGGTGAGGTCGTCGAAGACGGCCTGGACGCTGCGTTCGCTGTTCATCCGGCCGACGATCTGCCCGACCGGGGTGCCGAGCAGCGGCTCCACCTCGTACTTCTGGATGCGGGAGACCGCTTCGGCGACGAGCAGGCCCTGGAGGGGCATGGGCAGGGTGCCCGGTCCGGCCGGGTCGTCCCAGGCCTCGGTCCATTCCGTACGGAGCTGGCGGGCGGGTTTGCCGGTGAGGGCACGGGAGCGGACGGTGTCGCCGGAACCGGCGGCGAGCAGCTTCTCGATCAGCCGGGGCGAAGGCAGTTCGGCCTCGGTCGTGGTGAGCCAGAGCGAGCCGAGCCAGACGCCCTGCGCGCCCAGGGCGAGGGCGGCGGCGACCTGCTGTCCGCTGCCGATGCCTCCGGCGGCGAGCACCGGCAGCGGGGCGACGGCGTCGACGACCTCGGGGGTCAGCACCATGGAGGCGATCTCGCCGGTGTGGCCGCCGGCCTCGTAGCCCTGGGCCACGACGATGTCGATGCCGGCGTCCGCGTGTTTGCGGGCGTGGCGGGCGCTGCCGGCGAGCGCGGCGACGAGGACGCCCTGGGCGTGCGCGCGGTCGACGACGTCGGCGGGCGGGGAGCCGAGGGCGTTGGCGAGCAGCTTGATCGGGTAGTCGAAGGCGACGTCGAGCTGGGTGCGGGCGACCTCTTCCATCCAGCCGGTGATGCGCCAGCCGGAGGCCTCGCCCTCGGCGAGTTCGGGCACGCCGTACTGGGCGAGGGTGTCCTTCACGAACTGGCGGTGCGACTCGGGGATCATCGCCTCGACGTCGGCCTCCGTGACGCCCTCGACCTTCTTGGCCGGCATCACGACGTCCAGGCCGTAGGGCCTGCCGTCGACGTGGGCCTCGATCCAGTCGAGGTCGCGCTTGAGGTCGTCGGGGGCCGTGTAGCGGACCGCGCCGAGCACCCCGAAGCCGCCGGCCCGGCTGATGGCTGCCGCGACCGCGGGGAACGGGGTGAAGCCGAAGACGGCGTACTGGACTCCGAGGGTGTTGCTCAGCTCCGTCTGCATGGTGCGCAGGATGCCGTAGTCCTCCGGACGAGGGAAGGGGTTTTCTGATGCCTCGTCAGATTTGGCTGGGCGGGGCCCAGCGCGGCCTTGAGCGCCTCAGGGGGAGCGGGTGGAGGTTGTGTGGCGGGTGCGGGTTTGTGGGGGCTGGTCGCGCAGTTCCCCGCGCCCCTTACGGGGCGCGGCCCTGCTGATCGCGGGCAATCAGCAGGGCCCCTTCCCCCGTGAACGGCCCCCCGTCGCCGCTCGCGCCATCGATTTCAGCGCACGTCGGATTGTTTGGCAGGGGTGGTCGGGCGACCGGACAATGGCTTGGGCGATCGGCGGTGCCCCTGCCTCACTCCCCCAGGACCGCCATCGCCGCGTTGTGGCCGGGCACTCCGCTCACCCCGCCGCCGCGCACCGCGCCCGCGCCGCACAGCAGGACGTTGGCGTGACGGGTCTCCACGCCCCAGCGGCCGACGTCCTCCCGGGCGTAGGGCCAGGCGAGGTCGCGGTGGAAGATGTTGCCGCCCGGGAGACCCAGGTCGCGTTCCAGGTCGAGGGGGGTCCTGGCCTCGATGCAGGGGCGGCCGTCGGCGTCGGTGGCCAGGCAGTCGGCGAGGGGCTCGGCGAGGTGGGCGTCCAACTGGGCGAGGGTCGACCGGAGGAGTTCCTCGCGCACGGCGTCGTTGTCGGCCTCGAACAGCCGCGCGGGGGTGTGCAGTCCGAAGAGAGTGAGCGTCTGGTATCCCTGCTCCACCAGCTCCGGGCCGAGGATGGTCGGGTCGGTGAGGGAGTGGCAGTAGATCTCGGAGGGCGGGGCCTCGGGCAGGGTGCCGGAGGCGGCCTGGGCGTAGGAGGCCGCCAGTTGGTCGTACCCCTCGGCGATGTGGAACGTCCCGGCGAAGGCCTCGTGCGGGTCGACGGACTCGTCCCGGAGCCTCGGGAGCCTCTTGAGCAGCATGTTCACCTTGAGCTGGGCGCCCTCGGCCGGAATCGGCGGTTCGTCGCCGGTGAGGGCGGCCAGCTCCTGCGGTGAGGCGTTGACCAGGACGTGCCGGGCGGCGACCGCGCCCTCCGTGTCGGCGGTCCGGTAGGTGATCTCGGCCGAGTGTCCGTCCGTGGCGATCCGCCGGACCTCGTGGCCCGTGGCGATCACGGCACCGGCCTCGCGCGCGGCGCCGGCCAGCGCGTCCGTGAGGGCGCCCATGCCGCCGACGGGCACGTCCCAGGCGCCCGTGCCGCCGCCGATCACGTGGTAGAGGAAGCAGCGGTTCTGGCGCAGCGAGGGGTCGTGGGCGTCCGCGAAGGTGCCGATGAGCGCGTCGGTGAGGACGACACCGCGCACGAGGTCGTCGGCGAACGCCGCCTCGACGGCGGCGCCGATCGGCTCCTCGAAGAGCACCCGCCACGCCTCCTCGTCGTCGACGCGTCGGCGCAGGTCGTCGCGGGTGGGGAGGGGCTCGGTGAGCGTGGGGAACACCCGTTCGGCGACGTGGCCCGTCATCCCGTAGAACCGCTGCCAGGCCTCGTACTCGCGGCCCGAACCGGTCAGCCGCTCGAAGGCCTCGCGGGTGCGGCGCTCGCCGCCGCCGACGAGCAGACCGGTGGGGCGGCCGTCGCGTTCGACGGGGGTGTACGAGGAGATCGTGCGGCCGCGGACGCGGAAGTCGAGGTCCAGATCCCGCACGATCTTGCGGGGCAGCAGGCTGACCAGGTAGGAGTACCGCGAGAGCCGGGCGTCGACCCCGGCGAAGGGGCGCGTGGAGACGGCGGCTCCGCCGGTGTGGTCCAGCCGCTCCAGCACGAGTACGGAACGGCCCGCGCGCGCGAGATACGCGGCGGCGACCAGTCCGTTGTGACCGCCTCCGACGATCACGGCGTCGTACGAGTCGTGCGGCCGGGTCCCACTCGGGCGACCGGACGGTGCTGAAGGCGCGGGGGTGGCAGGCATGGCTCTTGGTAACACGCCATGATCGAGGTCGGCCAGGGGGGCGTGCCAGGTGGATCAATGGCTCGGGGCCCTGGTCCGGGGCGCACGGGGGCGGTGTCCTCGGTGGCCGCACGGGTGGACACGGCGGTCCGACGCGCCCTCCGTACGGCGGCGGTGCCTGGTGTGTGAGCGGTCGTCGGCCTCGGGGCCTGCCCGGGGCCTGCCCGGGGGTCAGTGGTGGTCGGTCGTCCGTTGTCGGCGTAACGTCGCCACTCGGCGGTACAGCTCGACCGCCTCCTGGCCGCGGCCGAGTTGTTCCAGGCAGTGTGCCTCGTCGTTGCGGCTGGCCAGGGTGTCGGAGTGGTCGGGGCCGAGGACCCGTTCGCGGGCGTCCGCCACTCGGCGGTACTCGGTGAGGGCGTCGGGCCAGCGGCCGAGCCAGCCGAGGCCGACGGCGACCTCGCGGCGGCTGACGAGGGTGTCGGGGTGGTCGGGGCCGAGGACGCGCTCGCGCAGGGCGCACACCTCACGGGACTCGGCGAGGGCCTCCTCCCAGCGGCCGAGGCGGCCGAGGTTGACGCCGAGGCCGTGGCGGGCGCGGAGCGTCTCGGTGTGGGCGGGGCCGTGGACGCGGGTGCGGTCGTCGACGAGGGCGCGGTAGAGGGTGAGCGCGTCGGCGCTGCGGCCGAGCCTGCCGAGGCTGATGCCGACCTCGTGGCGGGCGGCGAGCGTGTCGGGGTGGTCGGGCCCGAGGGCCTGGGCGCGGGCGTCGGCGACCTGCTGGTAGGTCCGCAGCGCCTCGGGCCAGCGGCCCAACTGTCCCAGGGCGTAGGCGAGTTCGTATCGGGTGACGAGGGTGTCGGGGTGGTTGGCGCCGAGCACCCGGGCGCGGGCGGCGGCCACGTCGTTCGCCATGCGGTACGAGTCCTCCAGGCGGCCGAGCCTGCTGAGGTTGAAGGCGAGGTTGTGGCGGCAGCGCAGGGTGTCCGGGTGGTCGGGGCCCGCCAGGCGTTCGCGTACGGCGAGGACCGAGGTGTAGGCCTGGTGGGCTTCCAAATGACGGCCCAACTGGCCCAGCACGTACGCCAACTCCTGCCGGGCGGCGAGGGTGTCGGGGTGGTCGGGGCCGAGGACGTGCTCACGGGCGCGGGCCACGTGGGCGAACTCGCGCAGCGCGTCGGCGGGCCGGCCGGTGCGGCTGAGGGTGAAGCCGACCTCGTACCGGCTGGCGAGGGTGTCGGGGTGGTCGGGGCCGAGGGCGTGCTCGCGTTCGGCGGCGACCGCGCGGTGCACCTCGCCGGCCTCCGTCCAACGGCCGAGGCGTCCGAGGCTCAGGCCCGCGTTGTGCCGACCCGCCAGGGTGGTGATCAACTCCGGTGACGGGGCCGGACGTTCGTCCTGTGCGGGGTGTGCCGCGCGGCCGACGACAGGACGGGCGATCCACTCCCCGGTGAGCCCGGCGGAGCGGTCCGGCGGGGTGAGACCCGGCCCGGTACCGGTGGCCTTGTGGCCGGTGGTCATGCCCCGGGTCCAGGACGGCAGCCGCGGTTCGCGCGAGGGCGGCCGCCCGGGGTGGGGGCGGGCCGCGCCGCGAGCGGCACCGGGGCCGGGTGGGGGCGGGACGACGGCCGTGCCGCGGGCGCGGGCCGGTGCCGAGGCGGCCACCGTCCGTCCCTCGTCGACCCGGCGACCCACCTCGCGGGCGTCGTACGGTCGTTCCTCCGGCTCCTTGGCGAGGAGGTCGAGAATGATCCGGTCGAGGTACTCGGGCACCTCGTCGCGGTGCCTGCGCGGAGGCGTCGGCGCGGTGTCGCGGTGGCCCATGAGCACCGCCCAGGCGTCGTCGAGGTCGAACGGCGGAACCCCGGTGGCGATCTCGTAGAGCACACAACCGAACGAGTAGAGGTCGCTGCGCCGGTCGACCTCGGCACCGACGATCTGCTCCGGCGACATGTAGTGCGGGGTGCCCATCGCGATGCCGGTGCCGGTGAGGCGGGAGGTGAAGGTGACGTCACGGCCCAGGCGCGCTATGCCGAAGTCGCAGATCTTCACGGTGCCGTCGGTGAGCAGCATGATGTTGGCGGGCTTGAGGTCACGGTGCACGATGCCCTGGAGATGGGTGTAGGCGAGGGCGGAGGCCACCTGGTCGGCGATCTCGACGACCGTGGGGACGGCCAGCGGATGGTGTTTGTTGTCCTCCAGGAGCTGGCTGAGGTTGCGGCCCTCCAGCAACTCCATGACGAGGAACAGCACACCGTCGGACTCGCCGAAGTCGTGGACGACGGTCACGCCCCGGTGCTGGAGGGCCGCCGCGACCCGCGCCTCGCGCCGGAACCGCTCCCGCAGGACCCGGGTGAACGACTGGTCGGGCTGGGTGTCGAGGGGTTTGAGGCACTTGACCGCGACCTGCCGCCCCAGTGACTCGTCCCTCGCACGCCAGACCTCGCCCATCCCCCCGCGCCCGATCAGATCGAGCAGCCGGTACCGGCCCTGGATCAGCCTGGTGTCCCCCATCGCCGACGATCGCCCCCGTATCCGAACCGACTCGCCCTCCCCTGGCCCGTCCAGTATGGCGGCCTATCTGCCGACTTTGTACGGTGCCGGGCGGGAGCCGGGGCCCAGCCGTGACATGGCGCGGAGAATGTGTTTGGGCGGGAGTTGCCAGCGCAGACGTGCGGGAATCGAGCGAAGAAAGGTTCCGGTGAGCCGTAGGCGGCGGGTGACCACAGTGGGGGCGGGGGCGGGTCTGCCGTACAACTCGTGGGCGTACGGCGGCAGGGAGGCGTACGCCAGGTTCGCCACGCGCCGCCACAGTGCTTCACGTGCCGGTACGAGCAACGGGTGGGTGGGCGGCCGCCGCAGGAAGTCGTCGACCTCCCGTGCCTCGGGGCCGGCCGCCAGCTCGGGCCGCACCCGCTTGAACCAGGCCGCCAGCTCCGCGGTGTTCCCGGGTGCTGCGGCGGGGTCGAGGCCGATCAGACGGGCGCTGACGCGGTGTTCGCCGACGTACCGGTCGGCGGCGGCCTCGGTGAGCGGGTAGCCGGAGCGGCGCAGGATGTGGAGGTAGGAGTCGATCTCCGCGCAGTGCACCCACAGCAACAGCTCCGGCTCGTCGACGCCGTACCGCTCCCCCGTGTCCGGGTCGGTCGCCGAGAGCAGGCTGTGGATCTTCCGGACCCGGGCACCCGCGTGCTCGGCGGCCTGGGTGGTGCCGTACGTCGTCGTGCCGACGAAGCTCGCCGTGCGCAGCAGCCGGCCCCAGGCGTCCTTGCGGAAGTCGGAGTTCTGCGTGACGCCGCGCACCGCGCGCGGGTGCAGGGCCTGGAGGTACAGTGCGCGGACCCCGGCGATCCACATCATGGGGTCGCCGTGGACCTGCCAGGTCACGGAGTCCGGTCCGAACAGGCCGGGGTCGCCTTCGAGGGGATCGCTGTGACCGTCCACGCCGTCACTCCAGCCTGTCGGGGGGCGGCGCGTCACCCGGGAGGTGGCGCCGCCGCGTTCCAGTGTGCTGGGGATCGGGCCGGGCTTCAACGGATCACGCACCCGGTCGCCGGCCACGCCACCCCACGGTGGCCGACGCGCGAGACCGGGACACGGCGATCATCCGAGAGGCGGTGCGATCTTGAGTCGGATTCTGGTGACCGGTTCCGCGGACGGTCTGGGACGTGCGGCGGCGGACACGCTCCTGTCCGCCGGCCACGAGGTCGTGGTGCACGCCCGCAGCCCGCGGCGCGCGGCGGCCCTGGAGACGTTGGTCGGTCGCGGGGCCCACCTCGTGGTGGGCGACTTCACGGAGCGTGACGCCGTACGGCGCATCGCGGCCGAGCTGAACGACGCCGAGCCGCTCGACGCGGTCATCCACAACGCCGGCGTGTGGAGCGGCCCGGCGGTCATGCCGGTCAACATCGTCGCGCCGTACCTGCTCACGGCGTTGCTGGACGGACCACGCCGGCTGGTGTACCTGAGCAGCGGCTCGCACTACAGCGGCCGGCCCTCCCTCACCGGCGTCGACTGGCGTGGGAGGAGCGCGGGTTCGTACGCCGACAGCAAGCTGTTCGTCACCACGCTCGCGGCGGCGCTGGCGCGCCTGCGTCCCGGAGTGCCGAGCAATGCCGTGGACCCCGGCTGGGTGCCGACGAAGATGGGCGGGCCGAGCGCGCCGGACGATCTGGAACTCGGCCACCGGACCCAGGAGTGGCTCGCGTCGAGCGACGAGCCCCAGGCGCTGACGACGGGCGGGTACTGGTACCACCGCCAACGTCGGGAGCCACATCCCAGCGTCCACGACGTGGCGTTCCAGACCCGTCTCCTGGAGACACTGGCGGAGGAGACGGGCACGGCGGTCCTGCCGGGCGCTTGACGCGAGACACGCGCCCGCCGACGACGATCTCCGGCAGGCCGGGGCGGCGTCGGTCAGCCGACCGGCGTGATCGTCCACAGCAGGTTGTTGTTCTGCTGCCACGTCCACTGCTTGGTCACGGACCCTGAGGCGACCTTCCCGCCACTGTCGAGAACCAGTCCCGTGCCGCGGTTGGCGATCGAATACCGGCCCTGGCCGCGGTGGGTGATCTGCCACTGTTGGGTCCGACTGCCGTCCCAGGCCTTCTGCCGGGCCGGGTCGCCGTCGGCGGTGGAGTCCCAGCCGTCGGCGACCATGCCGTTGGTGCGGTTGACGAGCCTGTGGTAGCCGTTGCCGAGTTCGATCGCCTGCCACTGGAGATTGGCGTGGTCCAGCACCTGCCACTGCTTCAGGTTCGAGCCGCTGGCGACGTTGCCGCCGCTGTCCAGCGCCAGGTTGCTCGCCTTAGATCGGCCACTCGGTGCAGCACACGGGCGCGCTCGCGGGCCGGCGTCCGGGGCCACGGCCCCGCGTCGAAGGCCTCACGGGCGGCGGCCACCGCGACGGCGAAATCGGTCCCGTCGGCCTCCGCGACCGTGGTGACGACTTTGCCGGTGGACGGATCGATGACGTCGCGCCGCTCCTTGGACTCCGCGTCCCGCCACTCTCCGCCGATGAACAGCCTGCCCGGTTCGATGTGCGGTCGCTGCACGCTCATGCCCGCTCGCCTTCCCGGCGCGGCGCGACGCCGTCACCGTACTCACGCCGGTCGCGCCACTGCGACCGGCAGGTTTTCGGATGATGGCCCAGCGGTGACGGCCTGGACAGAGAGCCGGGAGGCGAGCGCTGGGAGTAAGGACGAATGACGTATCTCGTGCGCGGCGTTCGGCCTTGCGAGGTCGGTCCGGTGTCGAGTGGCGCGCCTTGGCGGTCGTGCTCCCACCGGCCCGGCGGCTTTCCGGCCGGAAAACCGAGGAGAGTCAGGACATTCGTCGCTGTGCACAGATGCTTGAACTCTCAAGAATTGATCCAGGTGCCCAGCCGGACCGGCACGGCCCGTCTTGTTTTCCGTGGAAGGACGATCGATGACAAGTTCTCTCGCACGCAGGCAGCTTCTCGGCGCGGGCATCGCCCTGGGAGCGACGGCCCTGATCGGTGGTACGGCACAGGCCGCCCCGGACACCGCCGGATCCTGGCCCGGGGAGTTCTCGCTGCCCAACGGCTGGGGGCCGGAGGGAGTCGCGATCGGCTCCGCGCCGTACGCCTACTTCGGATCGATCGCCACCGGCGGCGTGTACCGGGTGAACCTCGCGAGCGGCAAGGGCAAGGTCGTCCACCGCGGCCTGGGGCGCATGACGGTCGGCCTGAAGGTCGACTCCTGGGGCCGGCTGTTCCTGGCCGGCGGCAGCAGTGGTGAACTGCGGGTCGTCGACGCCCACAGTGGTGCGCTGCTCGCCAACCACGTGGTCGCCGGAGAGAACAGTTTCGTCAACGACGTCCTGCTCACCCGCGACGCCGCATGGTTCACCGAGTCGTTCAGCGCACAGTTGTTCAAGCTGCCCCTGGGCAGGCAGGGCCGCATCGGCGCCCCGGAGAGCCTCACGCTGAGCGGTGAATGGGTGCAGTCCGGATTCACGTCCAACGGCATCTCGCTCACCCCCGACGGGAGCGCCCTGCTCATCACCAACGCGGCCGCGGACGGCGGATCGCTGATGCGCGTGAACCCCCGCACCGGCGTGGCCCGCAAGGTGGACCTGGGTGACACGACGCTGCCCAGCGGCGACGGGCTGGTGCTCATCGGCCGCACGCTCTACGTGGTCCAGCCCAACCCCAACCAGGTGGACGTGATCCGGCTCAACCGGTCGGGCACGAGGGGCACCGCGATCGGGGTGATCAGGGACGACCGCTTCGACCTGCCCACCACGGCCGCCGCGTACAGGGGTCGGCTCTACCTGCCCAACTCCCGCTTCACCACCCCGGACCGGGACGAGAACACCCCTTACAACGCGGTGTCCGTGCCGTTGGTGTGACGTACGGCCGGAGTGTGACGTACGGCCGGAGTACGACTGGACCCCGTCCGCTCGAAGCGGCCGGGTCCGTTGCTCTGACGTACGGCCGGAGTATGGCAGTACCCCACCCACTCAAGGCCGGCGGGGTACAGGCGCACTCGCCGTTTTCTATCCGTGGGTCGTGATGGTGTGCGCTTCGGTGAAGGAGAGCAGGCCCTCCGAGCCCGTCTCCCGTCCGATGCCACTCTGGCGGAAGCCGCCGAAGGGAGCCCGGTCGTTACACGCGACGGCGTTGGCGTGGTTGATCCAGGTGGTGCCGGTACGCAGCCTTCGGCAATCCTGCCCGCATGGGCGGGATCGCCGCTTCAGACCGAGGAGCACAGTCCCGACCAGTCGTCGTTGACCCGGTCCACCACGGAATCGCCGTCGTCGAACGGCAGGATCGGCAGGGCGGGGCCGAACTGCTCCTCGGTGACGATCCGCAAGCGGGGGTCGAGGACGAGTGCGGGACGCAGGAAGTGGCCCCCGGAGGTGGCGGCGCCGGGGGCCGGAGTGCCCCGTTCGCGCACCTCGGCTCCGGCGTCGGCGGCCTCGGCCAGCATGGCGGTGACCTTGTCGCGCTGGGCGGCACGTTGAGCAGGCCCATGATCGAGGCGGGATCGGTTCCCGCGCCCAACGCAATGGGTGTCGAGGGCGGAGGTCAGCGCGTCGACGAGCTCCTCGTAGCGGGAGCGATGGACGTACACCCGTTTGACCGCCATGCAGATCTGGCCGCTGGCAGGAAAGCGCCCTGGACGAGCCCCCGGCCGAGCCGTCCGATGTGCTCCGGGTCGAGTACAGCGTCGTCGAGGACGATCGCGGGGTCGTTGCCGCCGAGTTCGAGCGTCACCGAGGCAGAGGTTCTGTGCGGCGGCCGCCACGATGTGCTTGCCGGCGGCCGTGCTGCCAGTGAAGACGATCTTTCGGACACGAGGGTCGGTGAGCAGTGGGGCGACCGCGTCGCTGCTGCCCGTCACGACGTTCAGCACCCCCGCCGGGAGCCCGCGGCGAACAGCTCCAGCGTGCGCACCATGGCCAGCGGCACGGTGGGCGGGGGCTTGACCACGGCCGTGTTCCCGGCGAGCAGCACGTACGGCAGGCCCGCCCCGAGGATGGCGAGCGGCCAGTTCAACGGCACGATGACGGTGACCACGCCCGTGGGGAGCCGATGGATGTGCGAGGTCAGCGGCGGGCCGTCGAGGCGTCGTACCTGGTCGAGGGAGTCGGCCAGGTCGATCGCCGCCCGGGTGCGTGCGACGAAAACCCCCATCGCCACCTGACTCTCGAAGGAGACCTTGCCGTTCTCCCTGGTCAGCAGGGCCGCCCGCGCGGCCTCACTGCCTCCGAGGAGGGCGAGCTCCTGGCCGATGATCTCCGCTCGCCGGCGGGCGGGCATCGCTGCCCAGCTCGGGAACGCCGCGTCCGCGGCGGCAGCGGCTATGACGCCTGTCGGACGATCATCCGACTGGCGGACGGTTAGGGTCGGCGTCACTTCGGACCCTTCCGGTGTCAATCCCTACGCTGGGAAGTCCTGCCTGAACTCATGTCCGCAGCACGGACACGCGTTAGGCTGACTGTGGGATCCCATAGCTCGACCGCAGCCGAGGAGTCGCGTGCCACGCCAGGGAACAGGACCGGATTTCATCGAGGCATTGGCCAGAGGGCTCGAGGTCATTGCCGCGTTTCCGCCCGGGCAGCCACAGATGTCACTGGCTCAGGTCGCCGGCGCCACCGGGCTCGCCAGGCCGACCGCCCGCAGGATTCTGCTGACCCTGGAGGAACTGGGCTATGTCCGCTCCTGTGAGGCGGGGTTCGCGCTGACCCCCAGGGTGCTCGAACTCGGGGTGGCCTACGTACGCTCCATGGGTCTGTGGGACATCGCGCGGCCCCATATGGAGCGTCTGGTGGAGCGAACCGGCGAGTCGTGCTCCGTGGCTCAGCTGGACGGATCGGACATCATCTATGTGGCCCGGGTGGCTGTCCCCAAGCTCGTGACCCTGTCGGTGCAGATCGGAACACGGTTTCCAGCTCTGCAGACCTCTCTGGGAAAGGTACTACTGGCAGCCTTGCGGGCCGATGAGCTGAAGCAGGTGCTCGCCGAGCCTTCCCGTTCGGGGCTGACGCCGTGCTGGCAGCCCGACCTCGGCGAACGTGATGCGGCCCTGCGCGACGTGCGAGCACGGGGGTGGGCGCTGACGGACCAGCAGTTGGCTCCCGGTATCCGGTCGGTCGCGGCCCCGCTGCGTGACGGCTCCGGCCAAGTCATCGCGGCGCTCAATGTCAACTGTCACGCGGCCGAGACATCGGTCGAGCGACTTGTCGAGGAGCATCTGCCACCGCTGTTGCAGACGGCGGGAGACATCAGCGCGGATTTCGCCCGTGTCGCCGCGGTGCCGCAGGCCTGAGGAGCCACTGCCCCCTTCACGGACCTGAGGGCCGTCGACAGGCCGCGTGCGCGTCACGCCTCCTCGAAGGCCGCCAGATCGAGGGGCTTGGGCCCGAAGCCCTGAAGCCGGTCCGCACGGTCGCTCCCCGCCGCGATGGCCTGTCCGGTGATGTGGGCCGACTCCTTCAACGCCAGATACACGATGACCGGTGCCACGTCGTCCGGCGATCCCAGCCCCTGCCGCCGGACAGCGTCGGGAACGGGCTCCCCCTGGGTTTCCTCCGGTGCGGGTCTCGCGACCGAACGGAGCCCGACGACCCTAGTACTCCCGTTGCACTTCGCTATCACCGCTGGTCAGGACCGGGTTTCTGAGTGTACGCGGCTGATGCGCCGTCAAATGGCGGGAGTTCGTGACCTCGGGTGCGGCGTCGGTAGTGGCAGCGTCTGGCGATGGCCTCACCGGGGCGCATCAGCCGGCGCGGTAGCGGAGCCCGTCGAGCAGGAGGTCGAGCATGCGGCCCGCGCGGTCGCGCAGCCCTTTGTCGCTGGTGATCAGCAGAACACCGCCGAGGCTGAAGCCGACGTCCAGGGGGTCCACGTCCGAGCGCAGAACTCCCACTTCGGCCCCGGCGTGCAGCAGGGTGCTGATGGCGGAGCTGATCCGTTCCAGACTTTCGGCGAACGGATCCTCGTCGCCGGAGGCGATGACGGCCTTCAGCGCGTCCGCCATGCCCTGCTTGACCGCCAGGTAGTCGATGAACAGGTCCATCCACCGCCGCATGGCCTGGTCGGGAGGGAGCTGTGCGAGCAGCTCCGTGGCGCTGTCGCAGACCCGGGCGAGTTCGTTGCGGTAGGCGGCCTCGATCAAGGCCTCGCGGGTGGGGAAGTGCCGGTAGAGCGTTCCGATGCCCACGCCGGCGTCCTTGGCGATGGCCTCGAGGGACGCGTCCGTGCCGACCTCGGAGAACGCGCGCCCCGCGACTTCGAGCAGGCGTTCCCGGTTGCGTCTCGCGTCGGCACGCAGCCCACGTGTGGTGCTGGTCACAGCTTTCCTCCCTCTGGACAATCGGAGGGCCCTCCGTTTAAGGTTCAAGCAACCGGAGGCACCTCCGCTTCGAGCGTAGCAAACAGGGAGCATTGCGAGAATGGCCACGAGGGCAGGCATCACCACTCCGTTCACCAGCCGGTCCACGGCTTCCGACGTCATCGCGGGCATCGACCTCACGGGCCGCCGCGCCGTCGTCACCGGGGCCGCGTCCGGCATCGGTGTGGAGACCGCCCGGGCGCTCGCCGGCGCCGGCGCGGAGGTCACGCTCGCCGTACGGGACACCGAGGCCGGCCACCGCACCGCCGAGGCCATCCGGGCCACCACCGGTAACGAAGGCGTACGGGTCGCCACGCTGGACCTGGCCGATCCGGCATCCGTCCGCGGGTTCACGGCCGCGTGGCAGGGTCCGCTGCACATCCTGGTCAACAACGCGGGGGTCATGGCTGCCCCGGAGAGCCGCACACCCCAGGGCTGGGAGCTGCAGTTCGCCACCAACCACCTGGGACACTTCGCCCTGACCACCGGACTGCGCGGCGCGCTAGCCAGGGCCGGCGGTGCCCGCGTGGTGTCCGTGAGTTCCAGCGGGCACCTGTTCTCGCCCGTCGTCTTCGACGACCTCCACTTCACCGAGCGGCCCTACGACCCGTGGCTGGCGTACGGGCAGTCCAAGACGGCCAACGTGCTGTTCGCGGTCGAGGCCGGCCGGCGATGGGCCGACGACGGGATCACGGCCAACGCGCTGATGCCCGGCGGGATCCGGACCAACCTGGGGCGCTACCTGGACGAAGCGCAGATGGGCCTGTTCATGACCCACCTGCAAGCCCTCCTCGGTGAAGGAACGCCCCTGCCCGACATGTCTTTCAAATCGATCGAACAGGGCGCCGCGACCTCCGCCCTGCTGGCCGCCTCACCCTTGCTCGACGGCATCAGCGGCCGGTACTTCGAGGACTGCGACGAGGCCCCACCGCACCAGCCGGGCACCAACACCGGGGTCGCGCCACACGCCCTGGACCCGGAGGCGGCCGAGCGACTCTGGCAGGTCTCCGAGCAGCTCCTGGGCTGACCTCACGCCGCTCGCCGGCCGCGACCGAGCCCGCGGACACCCGTAGCAGCCCTTCCGCCCAGGCCGACCCCCGACCAAATATTTGAAACTTCAGTTGAAAGTCTAAAATACTTAGGGAGACACCATGGCAGGCAGTATCCGCAGGCACTGGAAGCGCTGGCTCATCGCCGGTGCGGCCACCGCCGTCGTGCTGGGAACGGCGGGCCCCTACGTCTACATCAACTACGTCCAGGACGAGCCACCGGCCGCCCTCTCGCTCGACAACCCGCCAGGCTCGGATTCCTCGGGCAGTTCCTCAGGTTCCGGGGAGCAGGCCGGGCAGGAGGGTGTCGAGGGCGCCTGGCGGGTGGGCAGCGGCTCGCAGGCCGGTTACCGGGTCGACGAGGTCCTCTTCGGCCAGAACGTCACGGCGGTGGGCCGCACCGAGGAGGTCACCGGCGAGTTGGAGATCGAGGGCAACCGGGCCGTCAGCGGATCCTTCACCGTCGACCTGGCCTCGGTGAAGAGCGACTCCGACCAGCGCGACGGCCAGTTCCGCGGCCGGGTCATGAACACCGATCGGTACCCCGAGGCCACCTTCGAGCTCACCGAGCCCGTCGACTTCGGGTCGACGCCGAAGGTGGGCGAGGAGGTCAGCGCCGAGGCCACGGGCGAGCTGACCGTCCACGGCAAGACCAACCCCGTCTCCTTCGACCTCGACGCCCAGCGCACCGCCGACGGCTTCCGGGTCAACGGCTCCATTCCCGTCACCTTCGCCGACTACGGCATCGACGCACCCAACTTCGGCGGGATCGCGGTGGAGGACGAGGGAGACATCGAGTTCCTCCTCACCTTCGACCGCGCCTGAGCCCGTACGGGGCCGGAGGGTCACACCGACCCCTCACTCACGCCCGATCCCTCACCGGACACCCAGCGACGCGCTTCACCGCCGTCCGCACAGCATTGGAGATCCCCCATGTACAGCACCACACGGTCGAGCAGCACCACCCGGACGACCCGTAAGGCCGTAGCCACCCTCCTGGCCGTGGCGACCGTAGGAGCAGTGGCCGGCTTCGCACCCGCCGCCACCGCCACCGCCTCCGCACCGTCCCACAGCGGACCGGCCCTCGGCCTCGACGCCCCGCACACGAGTCCCGCCACGCAGGAGCGCAACAAGCGCGTCGCCGTCCACGTCCTCACCCAGCTCTTCGAGGAGGGCAACCTCAAGGTCGCCGACCGGTACATCCGCGCGGACTACATCCAGCACAACCCCGCCGCGCCCAACGGCCGGGAAGCGATCAAGAACTTCATCCGCGACTGGACCGCGCGCTTCCCGGACCACCAGTACAACGTGAAGCGGGTCCTCGCCCAGGGCAACCTGGTCCTGGTGCACTCCAACCCCGTCTTCGAGCCCGGCACCCGTGGCTCGGCCGTGGTCGACATCTTCCGCTTCGACCCCAGGAGCGGCATGATCGCCGAGCACTGGGACACGGTCCAGGACGTGCCGGCGACCACCGTCAACGGCAACGACATGTTCGGTACGGTCAGCAACCCGCACACGAACCAGCCCAGCGGCCCCCGCTGGCAGACACACCTCAGCGAGAAGATCGCCACCAGCTACTTCGACACCCTCCTCGTCGACAAGAACCCCGACGCCGTCAAGTACCTCGCGCCGGAGTACTACCAGCACAACCCGACCATCCCCAACGGCTCGGCCGGCCTGCGTGAGCAGTTCACCAATTTCTTCCGCCAGTTCCCGAACCTGATCGTGGAACGCAAGCGCGTCATCGCCGACAAGGACTACGTCGCCATCCACGCGCACTACCGCCTCAGCCCCGAGGACCGTGGGCAGTCCGTCGTGGACATCTTCCGGGTCGAGAAGCAGAAGAACGGCGAGCTCAAGATCATCGAGCACTGGGACGCCGTACAGGACGTCCCGGCCACCTCCGCCAACGACAACACGATGTTCTGACCTCTCCGATCATCGCGGCCCCATGGCCCGTCACCTGCCGGTGACGGGCCACTCATCTCTCGGCAGCGGACATGAGTCCGACCGCGTCACCCCAGTGCGGCTTTGCATGCAGCCATCCAAGGGCTTGATTTACCAGTCACTCATGCACCACTGTGTCCGCTGTACGGACGAGCGTCCGTACAGCGGTCGAGCCCGGAACGAATCGAGGAGGATTCCATGGCCTTCGTGACGGAGGACAACCTCAGCGACCTGGCGGTGAAGCGGTGGTCCACCGCTCACTCGCCCCGGCTCGCCGAGCTGATGACGGCGCTGGTGCGGCACCTCCACGCGTACGTCCGCGAGGTCCGGCTGACGGAGGAGGAGTGGGCGGCGGCCGTCGAGTGGCTCACGGCGACCGGCCGGATCAGTGACGACAAGCGCCAGGAGTTCATCCTCGCCTCCGACGTCCTCGGTCTGAGCACGCTCGTCGTCCAGCTGAACCATCACTTCTCGGCGAAGGCCACTCCGGCGACGGTGCTCGGTCCCTTTCACATCGACGGCTCTCCGACAGCCGGATTCGGAGCCGACATGTCGGACGGCATCCCGGGCACGCCGCTGTTCATCACCGGCCGGGTCCTCGACCTCCACGGCACGCCTCTGCCCGACGCCGTCCTGGACGTGTGGCAGGCCGACGCCGACGGCGCCTACGAGGCGCAGCTGCCGGAGATCGACGAGGCCCGGCTGCGCGCGCTGTACCGGACGCGGGCGGACGGCACGTACTGCGTGCGCACCATCGCGCCACGCGGCTACGCGATCCCGATGGACGGTCCGGTCGGTGACCTGATCGGCAGGACGGACATCAGTCACTTCCGTCCCGCGCACATCCACTTCCTGATCGACCACCCCGGCCACGAGAAGCTCATCACCCATCTGTTCCGGGAGGGCTCCGAATTCCTCGACACCGATGTCGTGTTCGGCACGAAGGACGAGCTGATCGTGCGCTTCACCGAGGAACCGGCAGGCTCCTCCCCTGACGGCGGCACCATCGACGAGCCGTACCTGCGCGCCGAGTTCGATTTCGTGCTGCAGCCCCGGACGACGGACGAGCCGCGGCCGTGAGTCTCGGGCCGCTCCTGCTGCGGCCGCTGTTCGCCGCGCTGCTGTTCGGCCACGGCACCCAGAAACTGTTCGGCTGGTTCGGCGGTGCCGGGCGGGCCGGGACCGCCGCCGTCTTCGATCGGTGGGGCTTCGTGCCCGGCCGGCGGATGGTGCTCGTCGCCGGGGCGGCCGAACTCGCCGGAGCGGTCACGGTCGCGGCCGGGCTGCTGACTCCCGGCGGCTGCGCGGTGATCGTCGGCACCACGGCGGTCGCGGCGGCGGCGACCGCGCCGAACGGCTTCTGGGCCCAGCAGGGCGGCTGCGAAGTGCCCTTCTCCTACGGCGCGGTGGCCGCGGTCCTCGCCTTCACCGGCCCCGGCGCCTGGTCACTCGACCACGCCCTCGGGCTGACGGGACTCGACGGCTACGCATGGGGATGCGCGGCACCGGCCCTCGGCCTGGCCACCGCGGCCGTACCCCTGACCGCCCGCTCCCGTGTTCTGCGGGCACGGACCACAGACTCCACAACGAGGTGACCACATGACGATCGAACAGCCACGCAGAGAAGACTTCACCCCCGGACGCCCCGTCCTGTTCCGCGACGCGACCGTCCTGTCCATGGACCCCACGATCGGCCTGCTCGACCGCGGTGACGTCCTGGTCCGCGGCGAGCTGATCGAGCAGGTCGGAAGGGACCTCCAGGCACCGGACGACGCGTTGGTGGTGGACTGCGCCGGCGGCATCCTCATGCCCGGCATGGTCGACACCCACCGGCACATGTGGCAGACCGCGCTGCGCGGCCTCGGAGCCGACTGGACCCTCTCGCAGTACTTCGTCTTCTACTACCTCACCTGGGGCAAGATCTTCCGCCCCGAGGACATCCACGCCGGCAACCTGCTGTCCGGCATCGAGGCCATCGACGCGGGTGTGACCACCACGCTGGACTGGTCGCACGGCTTGCAGACGCCCGAGCACGGGGACGCGGCCGTCGAATCCCTGCGCGCCGTGCCGGGCCGCTTCGTGCTGGCCTACGGCAATCTGCTGGGTGCGCCCTGGGAGTGGACCCGCTCACCGGATTTCCGGTCCTTCGCCGACCGCAACTTCGCCTCACGGGACGACATGCTCGGCCTGCAACTCGCCTTCGACGTGACCGGTGACGACGCCTTCCCCGAGAAGGCAGCGTTCGAGGCGGCCCACGAGCTCGGGCTGCCGGTCACCACCCACGCGGGCGTCTGGGGCGCGACGAACGACAACGGCATACGTCTGATGTGGGACCACGGGTTCATGACGCCCGACGTCACCTATGTCCACTCGGCGACGCTCAGCGAGGACTCGTACCACCGGATCGCCGCCTCGGGCGGCACGGTCTCGGTGTCGGCGGAAAGCGAGCACAACGCCGGCCAGGGCTACCCTCCCACCTGGCGGCTGAGGCGCCACGGCATCCCCGTGTCGCTGTCGATGGACACCAGCGTGTGGTTCAGCGCCGATCTGTTCTCGGCGATGCGCGCCACGCTGTCGGCCGACCGGACGCGGGAGCACATGGCGGCCCACGCGGCCGGGGAGACGGTGGTGCACCACAGCCTGCGGGCCCGGGACGTCGTGGAGTGGGCCACGATCGGCGGCGCCGGAGTGCTCGGCCTCAGCGACACCATCGGCTCGTTGACGCCGGGCAAGAAGGCCGACCTCGTCCTGCTCAAGAACGACCGCAGCCCGGCGATGTATCCGATCCTGCACCCCTACGGGCACGTGGTCTACCAGGCCACCCGCGCCGATGTGCACACCGTGCTGGTCAACGGAACCGTGGTGAAGTACGCGCACGAACTGGTCGGCGTCGACCTGGAGCGGGCACGCACCGCGGTCGCCGCGACGGTCGATCACGCGCGGTCGACGATGGGCGAGGACGCGTGGCGGGAGGCCGTGGAGCCGGACATCCCGACAACCGAGGTGATCTCCAACCCCTACACCTACAGCGAGTACCGCGGCGAGGGCGTCGCCGTGCAGAACGAGGGGGCGTAGCCCATGAACAGCGGTTCAGGCGGCTCACGCGGACCGCTCGACGGGCTGCTCGTGGCGGACTTCTCCCGCATCCTCGCCGGTCCGTACGCGACGATGCTGCTCGCCGATCTCGGGGCCGACGTGGTGAAGGTCGAGGGTCCTCAAGGGGACGACACCCGCACGTGGACGCCGCCGGTGCGCGACGGTGTGTCGACCTACTACCTGGGGATCAACCGCGGGAAGCGGTCGCTCGCGCTCGACTTCCGCGACGAGGCGGACGCGCGGCTTGCGAGGGAGCTCGCCCGGCGCGCGGACGTGGTGATCGAGAACTTCAAGCCGGGCGGACTGGCACGGTACGGCCTCGACCACGCCTCGGTGAGCGCCGGGAACCCGGGCGTGGTGTATGCGTCGATCAGCGGTTTCGGAGCCGGACCCGGCCGGAACGTACCCGGCTACGACCTGATGGTGCAGGCGATCTCCGGGCTGATGAGCCTGACCGGTGATCCGGACGGGCCGCCGTACCGGGCGGGGATCTCGGTCTTCGACGTGATGGCGGGCAACCACGCCACCATCGGTATCCTCGCCGCCCTGCGGCACCGCGACGCGACCGGCCGGGGCCAGCTCGTCGAGGTGAACCTGCTCTCGTCGGCACTGACCGGGCTGGTCAACCACAGCTCCTCCTACGTGGCCGGCGGCACCGTGCCCTACCGGATGGGCAACGCGCACCCCAGCGTCTTCCCCTACGAACCGCTGCCGACGGCCGACCAGGACCTGATCGTCACCGCGGCCAACGACGGCCAGTTCCGCAAGCTGTGCGAAGTGCTCGGGATCCCCGAGGCCGCCGACGACCCCCGCTTCCGGCACAACGCCGACCGTACCGAGCGACGGGAGGAACTCCGGCCCCTCCTGCTCGAACGGCTGAGGACGAGGACCGCCCTGGAGTGGTTCGACCTGCTCGTCGACGCCGGGGTCCCCTGCGGACCGATCAACACCATCGACGGCGGATTCGCGATGGCCGAACGCTTCGGACTCGACCCGGTCGTCGAGGTCGGCGAGGGAGACCGGACCGTACCCACGACACGGCACCCGATCCGCTTCTCCGAGACGCCCGCCGCCTACCGCCTGCCCCCGCCCGAGTTGGACGAGCACGGGACCGAACTCCGCAAGTGGCTGGAGGACGGCGTAGGGGACGATCCGGAGGACGAGAATGCCTGAGAAACCGAATGCGCCCGAGTACCCGACCGCCCTCGGTGCGTCCTCCCTGGACAGCATCACCCTGCTCGGCCAGGACCTCGCGGCCGACGTGATGGGCGAGGTGGGATTCGGCGAGCTGGCGTTCTGGCTGGCCACGCAGCGCCGCCCCACCTCCGGGGAGACACGGGTGTTCGAGGCGGTGCTCGCCGCACTCGCCGACCACGGCTTCACCCCGACCGCCATAACGGCCCGGCTGACATACCTGTCAGCCCCCGACTCGATACAGGGAGCCATCGCCGCAGGGCTTCTCGGCGGCGGCTCCCGCTTCCTCGGCGTGACCGAGGACTGCGGCCGCTTCCTGCATGACGCCCTGTCCACGCTGGAGAACGGCCACCCGACCGACGAGGCCGGCTGGGACGAACTCGCCCTGGCCACCGTACGCTCCCGAAGGGAGGCCCGGGAGCTCATCCCCGGCCTCGGACACCACGTCCACAAACAAGGTGACCCCCGCACTCCGAGGCTGTTCCAACTCGCCACGGAGGAAGGGCTGTTCGGCCCGCACCTGTCGCTGTTCGCGGCCATCGGCCGGGTCCATCCCCAGGTGCTGGGCAGCACCCTGCCGCTCAACGGCGCCGGGGTCTGCGGTGCCGCACTCGCCGACCTCGGTCTTCCGCTGGACCTGCTCCGCGCCTTCGCCCTGCTCGCCCGCACGGCCGGACTCATCGGCCAGCTCGCCGAGGAGATGCGCAACCCCGTCGCGAACGACATCTTCCTGTCGGTGGACCTGAACAACCGGCCCGTCCCGCCACAGCCCCGCGACGACCCCCGCCCCGCCGGGCACGCGTGACCTCACTGATCGAGGCCGGCATGGTCGGCGCGAACGTCCCGATCCCGGTCCCGGTCGGCTACCACTCTTTCGGCGGCTGGAAGGACGCCCTCTTCGGCGCCCACCACATCTACGGCAACGACGGCACGCACTTCTACACGCGCGGCAAGGTCGTCACCACCCGCTGGCCGGGCCCGGCGGATGCCCCGGCGGGCGTGGACCTGGGCTTCCCGCGCAACCACTGAGCCCTGTAGCGAGGGGGCGGCCGTGCACCGTCCGCCCCCTCGCCGTCGCGTCAGCGGGGGGAGTCGGCGAAGGCGACCGGGCCGTGCCCACGCCACGGCACCCGATCCGCTTCTCCGAGACCCCGGCCGCCTACCGGCTGCCCCCGCCCGAGCTGGACGGACACGGGGCCGAACTGCGCAAGTGGCTGCAGAGGCGCCGCTGGAGTGTCATGGCCGAGCGAGTGAAGGCCATGCGCCGGATCCGGGAGGACGACGTCGCCGAGTTCCGCGGCGAGCACATGCGCTTCGGACCCCTGTGGTCCTGGCCCAAGCCCCACCGGCCGTCCGGCCCGCCGGTTCTGGTGGGCGGTTCCGGGCCCCTCGCGGCGAGCCGGGTGCTCGACTTCGGCGACGAGTGGCTGCCGCACGCCGGCACGCCCGCGGCCGAACCGGCCGAGCACGTCGCGAAGTTGCGTGCCGCGCGACGTGCGGCCGGACGCGCCGATGACGTGCCGGTGACCGTCTTCGGGGCCGAGCCGGAGCCCACGCACCTGGCGGAGCTGCGGGACATCGGCGTGAACCGGGCGGTGCTCTACGCGCCCCCAGCCGACGCCGAGGCCGTACACCGCTTCCTGGACCAGGCGGCTCCGCTGACCGCCGCGTTCTCGTGGCCGCTCCAGGTGACGGGGACGCGGGCCGCTGTCGTCCTCGCGCGGCGTGAAGTGGGTTTGATTTTCCTACTCACAGATCTATAGTGAGAGTCCACATTCCATACCGACCGGTAGGGATGATGAGGCCAGGGAGGCTCCCATGAGGGATGCAGTGATCGTTGAGGCCGTCCGTACCCCGATCGGCAAGGGCAAGCCGGGCGGTGCGCTGTCGTCCGTGCACCCCGTCGAACTGCTCGCACACACCTTGCGCACGCTGGTCGAACGCAGCGGGATCGACCCAGCCCTGGTGGACGACGTGGTCGGCGGCACCGTTGACCAGGTCGGCGAGCAGGCGATGAAGACCACCCGCTACGCCGTACTGTCGGCGGGCTTCCCGGAGACGGTCCCGGCGACCACCGTGGACCGTCAGTGCGGCTCCTCCCAGCAGGCCGTGCACTTCGCCGCGCAGGGCGTCATCGCCGGCGCCTACGACCTCGTCATCGCCTGCGGCGTCGAGTCGATGAGCCGGGTCCCGATGTGGTCGAACGTGCCGCCGGGCGCCGATCCGTTCGGTCCGGGCATTGCCGCCCGCTACCCGGAGGGGCTCCCGCCGCAGGGCGTCAGCGCCGAACTGATCGCTGCGCGCTGGAAGCTGGACCGCGAGACGATGGACGCCTTCTCCGCCGACTCGCACGCCAAGGCCGCGCGGGCCTGGGAGGCCGGCCTCTTCGACGCCGAGACCGCGCCGCTGACCACGCCTGAGGGACGGCTCACCAGGGACGAAAGCGTGCGCCCGACCACCACGCCGGAGATCCTGGCCGGCCTGCGGCCCGCGTTCGAGGACGAGGGATTCGCCCGCCGCTTCCCGCAGATCGACTGGTCGGTCACGGCCGGCAACAGCAGCCCGACCAACGACGGCGCGGCGGCTGTGCTGATCACCAGCAGCGAGACCGCTGCGCGGCTCGGCCTGCGGCCCCTCGCCCGACTGCACAGCTTCGCCGTCACCGGCTCCGACCCGCTCCTGATGCTGACGGGCGTCATCCCGGCGACGGAGAAGGTGCTGCGGCGGGCGGGGCTCGGCCTGGACGACATCGACCTCTTCGAGGTCAACGAGGCATTCGCCAGCGTCCCGCTCGCCTGGCTCGCCGAAACAGGCGCGGACCAGGCCCGCGTCAACGTCCACGGTGGCGCGATCGCCCTCGGCCACCCGCTCGGCGCGAGCGGAGCTCGCCTGATGACGACGCTCGTTCACGCCATGCGGGAGCGGGGCGCGCGCTACGCCCTGCAAACGATGTGCGAGGCGGGCGGGCTGGCCAACGCGACGGTACTGGAGCGTATCTGAGCTCGGCTCCTCGGCGGCGCGAGGAATCACGCGCCGACCATGGCGCGTGTCATGGTGACTGCCGGCCGTCGCGATGACCGTGAGGCCGTGGAACTTCGAATGCCAAGGCGCGCGGTGTCGCCCGTCTCTGCGAGTCCACGCAGCCCGGGTGCCTTCATGACCGTTGCCGCGCGGTAGACGGAATGCAGTAACCATCGAGCGCGTCGTTCCGGCGCTGCCGGGCAACGCGGAAGCCTTGCCCGGCAGCGCCGGAACGACGCGCTCGATGTCTGGTTCGTGGCGATCTGCCGGCTCGGCGTCGACCGAGGGAGCGTGGCGGGCGCGGCTTCCAAGATCATGGAGTTCTCCACGCCCCGTGATCCGGGTGGAAGACCGCGCCTGCCGACGCATCGTCCCTGATCCGGCGTGCCCTTGACCGCGTGTGCGGTGCCGGCCGGAGCGACCTCGCTCTGGCGGTCGGTGAGTGGATCACCGATGCCCCCCGCGCGCGTCCTCGACCGGCCCGGCATCCGCCCCGATCTGCTCCAGCCACGATGGGCGCTGCCCTCGGAGACCGCGGCGCCCGCACCCACGCATCCGTCCAACTCGCCGCCCGGGGCCCGGAAGAACCGTCCTTCACCACGGAGCTCATGGTCAGCGGACTGATGACCAACGCCATCCGACACGGCAGAGCCCCCATACAGCTGCGGATGATCCTCCGATCCACCCTGACGTGCGAGGTCTGCGACGCCGGCAGCACCGCCCCGCACCTGCGCCATACCCGGGTCTTCGACGAAGGTGGCCGCAGCCTGCTCCTCATCGCCCGGCTCACCGAGCGCTGGGGCGCACGGCACAGCGGTGAGGGCAAGGTCATCTGGGCCGAACAGGCACTCCCGGGCAGAGGCGGCTCCGAACTCAGACCTGTGACGGCGGACTTGAGACCGTAGAGA
Organism: Streptomyces sp. NPDC034049; assembly: GCF_055575575.1. Classification (NCBI taxonomy): domain Bacteria; kingdom Bacillati; phylum Actinomycetota; class Actinomycetes; order Kitasatosporales; family Streptomycetaceae; genus Streptomyces; species Streptomyces sp. NPDC034049. The sequence continues at coordinate 61,474 of NZ_JBVISJ010000013.1, read as the reverse complement.
GACGAGATCGCCCGGGGGCCGGCTCAGGGCTCGCGGAGCACGCTCAGTCGTTGAGGGCGGACCGACCTTCCGGCTCCAGTCCTTCGCGTCGCAGTCTGGAAGGTGACGTGTCGAACCACCGACGTACCGCACGAGTGAGGCTGGACTGTTCCTGCATCCCCAGGCCGGCCGCGATCTGCGAGAAGGACAGGTCGGTCGTCGTGATCAAGGCCAGGGCCTGACTCCTTCGTACACGATCGACGACGCCGGAGAAGGTCGTGCCCTCCCTGGACAGGGACCGCTGCAGTGAACGCGGGTGGAGACTCAGCAGGCGCGCGACTTTCGACAGGTCCGGACCGCTGGGTCCGAGCTGTTCGCCGAGAATCGCCGCGACCAGGTCCGACATCGGCACGTGCTGGTGGCCGAAGTGCGTTTCGAGATGGTCCATCGCGATGTCGTGAAGCAGGTCATCGCCGCCGCTGACCGGCGTCGAGAACAGTTGGCTCGGGACGCGCAGGACCGCGCTCGGACAGTCGAATCTGACCTCGGCCCCGAAGTACTTCCGGTAGGAGCTTTCCTGTGCCAGGCGAGCGTGTGGAAGCAGGACCGAACGAAGTCCGTAGGGCGCGTCGCCGTGGATCAGCATCAGGACTCGGTGGACGATCCCGATGCCGTAGTCGATCGCCTGTGGGGATGCGTTGATGCCCGTGGTGGTGTAGCGAAGGCCGACCACACCGGGACTTCCCAGCGGATCCTCGGTTTCCTCGAGTGAGAGGGCCGGGCTGTAGACGAACAGGTACCGGCACGCGCACTCGACGGCCTCGCCGATCGTGCGTGCGTTCTCCATGGCGATCGCCAGCGGTCCCAGCACATGCAGATCCTGCTGCGCCGCCATCCTCAACCCTAGGTCCGGAAGCGCGAATCGGCCGGCCGTTTCCTCGAGAACGCGCTCGACCAGTCGGAGACGGACGAACGAGTTGCCCTCGGCGATCCTCGCCTCGTCGAAGCCATATGCCGCGAGGAGTTCGGGGCCCGAGCCGCCGATCTCGGTGACGAGCGCGGACAGCCCCTGCAGGGCAGAGCACCGGACAGGTAGATCGGTGTCACGCAAGGACAAATCCTTGTCGCCTCAGGGCAAGTACCGGAATGTTTCGACGAAGCAAACTACGAGTTACGACCGAGAGGACAGCTTCTATCGAGTTGGAGCCGAAGTGACTGTCGCCCCGTCCATGCTAAGCCCCGCCGACCTGCTGGCACCCGAAGAGTTGGACGTCCGCTGGAGGCTCGCCGTCCGCGACCGCCTCGTCTCCATGGACCTGCAGCTCACCGGGCCGGTCGAGCGCTTCGGATCTGCTGAGGAGCTGGACCTCGGAGACCTTCTCATCACCGACTGGGTGTGCCCGCGGGTCGAAGGGACCCGAGGCAGAAACGCGGTGCGTCAGGACGATGACGCGCTGCTGCTCCTCGCCGCCAGGGCCGGCCAACAGATCATCGAGACTTCTGACGAGACCGTCGTCCTGCGACCAGGAACGGTTCTCATCATGAGCACCCGCACCACCGGGCGGTTCGTCATACCGGATCACCTGGCCAAACGAACGGTCCGGGTGCCCATGAGCGCCCTTTCCCCGTTCGACGCGGGGGGCGGTGCACCCGGTTGCCTGCTCCAGGAGACGGCTCAGAACCCTTTGGCCAACCTCCTCCACGGCTTCCTCATGAGCCTGGACCGTCGCATCGGGCGGATGTCCGCGGCGGAGGTCGAGGGAGCGCGCAACGCCCTCCTCGTCCTCATCGCCGGCATGATCCGTGCGGGTCGCCCCCACATCGGCGACGACGAGTTCCTGCAGTTGTTCCGACGGCGGCTGGAAGACTGGATCATCGGCCATCTCGCCGGTGGACCGATCAGAGTCGCCGACCTCGCCGCCGCCCACAGCGTTTCTCCGAGGACGGTCCACCGGGCCTTCGCGTCGACCGGGGACACCGTCGGGGCGGTCATCCGCATGCACCGCCTGGCAGCGGCCAGAGGCGACCTGGTGAACACGAACCTCTGCATTGCCGCGATCGCGCACCGGTGGGGCTTCTGCGATGCCAGCCACTTCGGACGGGAGTTCCGTCGGGAGTTCTCGCTGTCGCCCGGCGACTACCGGGAAGCCCACGGATGCGCCTGACCGTCTCCTCGTAGCCGTGGCACAGCCGTACCACCCCGCGGCGCGATCCTTCTATGAGCCCTCACAGGCATTCGTGGATTCTGGGCCCGCCACCACCACTCACGAGTGTCGGATCACTCCGAGTGAACCGCCACACGACCGACGGACCATCGCGAGCGAATCGGAAGATCACATGAATCGAGAAGACATCGAGTTCAAGGGCGAGGGCGGCGTCACCCTCCGGGGCTGGTTCTATCCGGCCAGGAACACCAGCACGCCGGCACCGGTCGTGGTCCTGGCGCACGGGCTGTCATGCGTCAAGGAGATGCACCTCGACGACTATGCCGTGGTCTTCTCCGAAGCCGGCCTCAACGTGCTCGCCTACGATCACCGGAACTTCGGCGACAGTGAGGGAACCCCCCGCCAGGAGGTCGACCCGGTCCTGCAGTACCGGGATTTCCGGAACGCGATCACCTACGCCACCACCCGCCCCGAGGTGGACGCGTCGAAGATCGGCATCTGGGGCTCCAGCTTCTCCGGTGGACACGTCCTCATGGTCGCGGCGATCGACAAGAGGGTGAAGGCCGTCGTCTCCCAGGTGCCGTTCATCACCGGTCCGCGCACCCTGAGCCGGGCGATCCGGCCGGACTTCATCCCGGTCTTCCGTGCGATCCAGGAGGGCGACCGACTCAACCGGTTCACCGGCGGAGAGCCCGCTGTGCTCCCGGTCGTCGCGGCCGACCCCACGGCGCAGGCCGTGATGCCCGCGGCCGACGCCTACGAGTGGTTCAGCAAGACGTCGGCGGACCGGGCGCCCAACTGGAAGAACGAGCTGACGGCTCGAAGCATGGAAATGGTGACCGAGTACGCACCGGGTACCTTCATCAGCCGCATCGCGCCGACCCCGCTCCTGATGATCGTGGCCGACAACGACCGGGTGGCACCGTTCGAGTTGGCCCTCGACGCGTACGCGGAGGCCCGGGAGCCGAAGCAGATCATCGTCAAGCAGGGCGGCCACTTCGACTTCTACAGCGGCCCCGGCTTCGACGAGCTCTCCGCAGCCGCACGGGACCACTTCGTCAAGCACCTCCGGGGCTGAGCCACCCTCCCGAGCCGCATCGACGAGCCGCACCTTCCGTCACCGATCCATCCATCAAGGAGCCGCAATGCCGTACTGGGAGATCTTCACCCCCGAGAACGCCTTCACCCCGCAGGACAAGGAACAGCTGTCCCAGAGGATCACCTCGCTCTACACGGACTACGCCTATGACCTGCCGAAGTTCTATGTCGTCGTCCTGTTCAAGGACATGCCGGCGGACACCATGTACGTCGGTGGTAAGGCGAACAACAACTTCATACGGATCCGCGTGGACCACATCGCCCGGCAGATGGACGACCCCGAGCTGCGGTTCCTGTGCATGGAGGTCATCGAGGAGAAGCTGGCACCGTTGGTCAAGGAGCGCGGCTACGACTGGGAGGTCCACATCGACGAGACCCCCATGGACCTCTGGCGCGTCCAGGGCCTCGTTCCGCCTCCGCCGGAGTCCGACATCGAGAAGCTCTGGGCCAGGGAGAACCAGCCCGTTCCCTACGAGCTGACCGGCTGACCCCTGACCGAGGTCCCGAGGCATCGTGAGGTGCTGTCGACCGTGCGTGCCCCGGGACCTCATCCATCTCCGGAGGATCCGTCTGAGGAGCCCATGATGACCACAGCGCGTACCACCCGCGGCGAGGGCATCCGCTACCGCGTCGACCGGCCGATCTTCGCGGGCATCATGCGTGATCTGCGGATCCCGGGGGGGCGATCTGGGCGCCGGGGTCAGGATTCCCCGCATCGACCTGCCGACAACTGACGCGGGCCGCTTCAGCAGGAAGAGTATCGCCGCGGACGGCCGTCCCGTCCTGCTCGTCTTCGGTTCACTGACCTGCCCGGTAACCGAGAGCGCGGGGCGGGGGCCGCTCGACCTGCACCGCACGTACGGTGACGCGATCAGGTTCGTGCTGGTGAACGTTCGTGAGGCACACCCTGGCGCCGACACTCCGCAGCCACGCATGATCGACGAGAAGACGCGTCACGTGCGCGCTCTCAGGAGCCACCACGGCTTCGGCTTCGGCTTCGGCTTCGAGGTCGCCGTCGACGCCATCGACGGCACTGTACTTTTCCGCTCCCTGCCGAGCGGACGGCGCGTCGCGCCGACCGTCGCGATCACTCCGGCACTCTGCGCTGCCGCTGTCTCCGCGAGGTTGCTCGTCCTGCGGTGTGCCGTATCCACCACTCCAGCAGCCACGGTGGTGCTTCAAAGCAACGTGGCGCTCGCGTACCAGCGCTCGGCGCACTCGTTCTATGAGTCACCGAGCGTGCGTTCATAACGTGACTTCGCCGCCGACGTGCGCAATGCCGCGTCGGCCGACAACACCGCAACCGGAGGTACCTCGTGACCACTGACACCCACTCCTCGCCGGCCGCACCCATCCGCGCCACGGTCTTCGTCGGTCGCTGGCCGAATGTCCCGGCCGAGGAGTTTCCCGGCGTACCGAACGGCACCTTCTCGCCCACCACGGCCACGCTCGTGAGCGGCGCCACCGAGGTGGTCCTGATCGACGCGCTCTACCTCAAGGACGACGTCCGTGACCTCGGTGACCTGATCGAGCGGACAGGCAAGAAGCTCACGACGATCTACATCACCCACGATCACGCCGATCACTACCTGGGCTTCGGACCGCTCCTGGAGCGGTTCCCGGAGGCGAAGGCCGTGGCGCTGCCCCACGTGGTCGAGTCCATCAAGCAGAACATGCAGCTTCAGATCGAGCAGTGGCGCATGCTGTTCGGCGACACCTGCATCATGGCGGAGCCGCTTCCGGAGCCGCTCGAAGGCGACACGCTGTACGTCGACGGATCTCCCCTGCACATCATCGAGGTGAAGCAGGCCGACATCCATCCCACGAGCATCGTGCACATCCCCGAGATCGACGTCGTCGTGGCCGGTGACTCCATCTACAACGAGATCCACCCGATGCTCGGCCTGTCGACGCCCGACGAGTGGCAGGACTGGCTCGAGACCGTCGACACCGTGGAGAGCCTCCGCCCGCGCATGATCGTGTCCGGACACCGCAGGCCCGACGGCGACGACTACGCGGTCGAGACCATGATCGCCCAGACCCGCGCCTACATCCAGGACTTCGCGGCCGCCTCCGAGGTCGCGAAGGACGCCGAGGAGCTGGTGGCCACCATGGTGGAGAAGTACCCGCACCACGGCAACGTCTGGACGCTCCAGTTCTCCGCCGGCGCGGCGATCGCGAATCGCGATGCTGCTGAGTGACCGAGCCCGTCACCCGAAGCCCGCACTGTTGCCTTCGCGTTGAAACGCGCCACACCACGATAGGTGACCTCACCATGAAATTCGCCTCTCTGCCCGACCGTCGCGCCGCATCCACTCCGGATGGGCCCGCGGTTGCCGACGGGCGACAGTCGCTCACCGATGCCCAGTTCCTGACCCGTGTCCGGGCTGCTGCTCGTCACCTTCAGGACCTTGGGATCGGTACTGGCGATGTCGTGGCGCTCAAGCTGAGGAACCGCGTCGAGTTCGTGCTTCTGCTGTTCGCGGTCTGGCGGCTCGGGGCGACCGTCACCCCGGTCAATCCGAGCCTGACCGAGGGTGAGGTCGCACGGCAGCTCCACGACTCGGGCGCACGCGTGCTGGTCGTCGAGGACGGCACGACCGCCGCAGGCGTCGCCACGCTGGCCGTCGACGACCTGTACGGAGAGGCGGTGGGGTCGGGTCCGGCGCCGCAGCCGGACTCGACCGCGCCGGCACTCCTGATCTACACCAGCGGAACGACGGGCGTACCGAAGGGCGTGATGCTCGACCACTCCAACATCGACGCGATGACGGCGATGGGGTGCCAGGCGATCGAGGCCGGGCCGGCCGACCGCTGCTTGCTGATCCTGCCGCTCTTCCACGTCAACGCCATCGTGATCAGCGTGCTCATGCCGCTGGTCGCAGGCGGCAGTGTCTTCATCACCGACCGGTTCGACCCCAAGACCTTCTTCGATCTCGTCGAGCGGGAGCGACCCACCTACTTCAGTGCCGTGCCCACGATCTACAACGTGCTCGAGGCGCTGCCGGCCGACGTTCGACCCGACACGTCCTCGCTGCGTTACGGCACGTGCGGCGCGGCACCCGCCTCCGCCGAGTTGCCGACCCGATTCGAGGCTCGGTACGGCTTCCCCATCATCGAGGGTTACGGGCTGTCCGAAGGAACCTGCTTCTCCACCGTCAACCCCGTCGCGGGTCCGCGCCGGGCGGGCACCGTAGGGGTTGTCGTCCCGGGGCAGGAGCTCCGGATCGTCGACGAGCAGGGCAACGAGCTGGCGACCGGCATGGATGGTGAGGTCATCGTGCGTGGCCCCAACGTCATGCGTGGCTATCTCGGTCGGCCGGAAGACACGGCGAAGACGATCGTGGACGGCTGGCTGTACACGGGCGATGTAGGCCACCTGGACGCGGACGGCTACCTGACCCTGGTCGGGCGATCGAAGGACATGATCATCCGCGGTGGCGAGAACATCTACCCCAAGGAGATCGAGGACGTCCTCACGGCTGACCCGTCCGTCCTCGAAGCCGCCGTCATCGGTGTACCTGACGACAAGTGGGGAGAGGTGGTGGTCGCCTACGTCCAGCCGCGACCTGGTACGACTGTCCACCCCGCGGCTCTGGAAGCGCTGACCGCGCAACACCTCAGCGGCTACAAGCGGCCGACGTCGTTCTTCGTGGTCGACGCCCTCCCCAGGAACGCCGTCGGCAAGATCGACAAGCCCTCGTTGCGGACCGCTCACGCCGCAGCCCTGTCACCCCGTTGACCACCAGAAGACGCTCGGTCATCAAGGGCTCGCCATCATCGAAGGTCGGGTGGCTCGGGTGGCGAGATTCCCTCCCGCCACCCGATCGTCTTCGAAGGTGCCGGGCAGAGGGCCGGCGTGACGCTTCAGGGGCATGCTCGTGCGGAGGACGCCCGGTCTCCCGACAGCGGTGATCCAACGGCAGGCGTCCGGCGTCGCGGCCCGGCGGGATCGACCGATCCCCCGGTAGGCACAGTGCACGAGATCGTCACCCGCGTCGATCCGGGGCCGATGGTGATGGCGCACCGGATCGCCAATCGCCACCGGGAGGCGTGGGTTCGGACTGCCGGAGCGAGGCAGGCACACTCAGGGAGGTCTGGCAGGCCGACCATCCCCAACTCGACATCTGGGTGCTCGACCTCTCCGGGAAACCGGGGCGCCCGTGGCTGACCCAGCACGACGTAGCCGTGCTGGGAGAGCCGACGTCGTTCGTCAGCCTGCGGTCGCGGACCGGTGGTCGGTGCCCAGCATGGCCAGCACCAGCGTCGCGTAGCGGCGGCCGAGGCTGACGGGAGTGTGGTGGCCGCCGGGGGCGTACCACCGGCTGACGTCGACGCCGAGGGAGAGTACCGCCAGCGCGACACCGCCCGGGTCCTCGGTGCGGAACGCCCCGGACGCGATGCCGGCCGCGATCTCGTCGAGCACCACTTCCTCGGTGCGGCGGCGGAGCCGGAGGATCTCGTCACGGTGGTCCGGAGCGAGTGCGCCGAGCTCGTACTGGACGATGCGGGCCAGCTGGTGGTGGCGGGCGTGCCAGGCGGTGTAGTCGTGAACCAGCGCCCGTAGCCGGCCGACCGCCGTCTCCTCCTCCCCCAGGGCGCGTTCCACTGCGGCCAGTGCGCTGCGGTGGCCGGCGAGGCTGATCGCGTAGAGGAGGTCTTCTTTCGTGCGGTGGTGTGCGTAGACGGCCGACGGGCTCATCCCGGCGGCGGCGGCGATGTCTCGGGTGGAGGCGCCGTGGTAGCCGCGGGCGGCGAAGGCCGTGAGGGCCGCCTCGAGGATGCGCCGGGAGCCGGGGCCGGCCTCGCCCCACAGGTCGTCGATTGCGCTGGTTGTCACGCGCCCATTCTTGCGGATCACGTCTGTCGGTCCGCTCAGCTGATGGTGAGGCCGCCGTCGACGGTGAGGGTGGTGCCGGTGACGTAGCTGGAGGCGTCGGAGGCGAGGAAGACCACGGCGGCGGCGAGTTCCTCGGGTTCGCCGGTGCGGGGAAGCGGGATGCGGCGGACGATGTCGTCGATGTTGTCGGCGTCCTGACGGGCGGTCATTTCGGAGGCGAAGTAGCCGGGGGCGAGGGCGTTGACACGGATGTTCTTGCGGTGGCTCCACTGGGCGGCCAGGTCGCGGGTGAGACCGAGCAGGCCCGCCTTGGAGGAGGAGTAGCCGGCCTGCGGCAGGCCGGTGTTGACCAGGCCGAGGACGCTGGCGATGTTGACGATGGAGCCACCGCCGGTCATCACCTGGGCTGCCGCCCGGGCCATCCAGTAGGCACCCATGAGGTTGATGTCGATGATGCGCCGGAAGTTCTCCGGTGTCTCCCGGCTGGCCGGGACCGCATCGGCCACGCCGGCGTTGTTGACCAGGACGCCGACGTGGCCGAAGTCCGCGGCGGCCGCCGCGACCGCGTGACAGTCGTCGGGCGAGGCGACGTCGGCCTTGACGCACAGGGCGCGGCGGCCCGCGGCCTCGACGAGGCGGGCGGTGTCGGCGAGCCGGTCGGTGCGTCGGGCGGCCAGGACGACGTCGGCCCCGGCTTCGGCGAGGGCCTGGGCGAAGGCGACGCCGAGACCGGAGGAAGCGCCGGTGACGATGGCGACGCGGTCGTCGAGACGGAAACGGTCGAGGATGTTCACAGGGGCTCCAGAGAGGTCAGATGGACAGGCCGCCGTCGACGGGCAGCACTGCACCGGTGATGTAGCCGGCCTCCTCAGAGGCGAGGAAGGCGACAGCCGCGCACATCTCGCTCGGGTCGCCGAAGCGGCCCATCGGGATGCCGGCAGTCAGCTCGGCGCGCTTCTCGGCGGGGACGGAAGAGACCATGCGGGTCTCCGCGTTGGGGGAGATGGCGTTCACGGTGACGCCGAAGCGGGCGAGCTCTTTGGCGGCGGTGCGGGTGAAGCCGATGATCCCGGCTTTGGCGGTGGCGTAGTTGGCCTGGCCGATGTTGCCGTGCAGACCGGAGTAGGAGGTGACGTTGACGACCCGGCCATAGCCCTGGGCGCGGAAGTGGGGGACGCACGCCCGGGTGAACCGGAAGGTGCCGCCCGCGTGGACGGCCAGGACGGCGTTCCAGTCGTCGTCGGTGAGCTTCCACAGGACGCCGTCGCGCAGGATCCCGGCGTTGTTGACCAAGACGTCGACGCGGCCGGTCTCGGCCAGCGCGGTGGCGACGACACGCTCCGCGTCAGTGCTGGAGGTGACGTCCGCGGCCACCCACAGAGCGTCCAATTCCTTCGCCACCGCGCGGAGTTCGTCCGCGTCTCGGTCGACCAGGACTACGTCCGCGCCTGAAGTGCGCAGGTGCCGGCCGAGTTCGAGGCCGATGCCGCGGGCTGCGCCGGTGATGATCACGGTGCGGCCGGTGAAGTCGAAGCTGAGGTTGCCCATCGGGCGCTCCAATCCGGAAGACGAGGTGTCCATGGGCCTTACAGGCCGAGGTCGCGGCCGATGAGTTCCTTCATGATTTCGTTCGAGCCGGCCCAGATCTTGGTGACGCGGGCGTCCTGCCAGGCTCGGGCGACCCGGTATTCGTTCATGTAGCCGTACCCGCCGTGCAGTTGGACGCAGGCGTCGAGGACCTCGTTCTGCACCTGGGCGGTCCACCACTTGGCCTTGGCCGCGTCCACCGCCGAGAGCCGGCCGGTGACGTGGGCCGCGACGCACTGGTCGACGAAGGCCTGGGTCACCTCGATCTGGGTGACCATCTCGGCCAGCCGGAACTTGTTGTACTGGAAGGAGCCGACGGACTGGCCGAAGGCCTTCCGCTCCTTCACATAGTCCAGCGTCTCGTCCAGGATCTGCGCGGCGTGGGCCAGGTTGAGCACGGCGGCACCGATCCGCTCCTGCGGGAGCCGCTCCATCATGTGGATGAAGCCGCGGTCGACTTCGCCGATGACGTTGGCGGCCGGGACGCGCACGTCGTGGAAGAACAGCTCGGCGGTGTCGGCCTCGTGCTGGCCGACCTTGTCCAGCTTGCGCCCGCGCTCGAAACCGGGCATGTCCGTCTCCACGGCGAACAGCGTGATGCCCTTGGCGCCCTTCTCCGGGCTGGTGCGAGCGGCGACGACCACGAGGTCGGCGCCGAAGCCGTTGGTGATGAAGGTCTTGGAGCCGTTGAGGGTCCAGTTCTCGCCGTCGCGCACGGCCGTGGTCCGCAGGGCCGCAAGATCGGAACCTGCCGAGGGCTCGGTCATACCGATCGCGGTGACCAGCTCGCCCGCGCAGAACCGCGGAAGCCAGCGCTCACGCTGCTCCTCGGTGGTCAGCTCGACCAGGTAGGGGGCGACGACCTCACAGTGGATGGTGAACGAGGAGGCGAACGCCACCGACAGCCTGGCGAATTCCTCGTGCAGAACCGCGGTGAAGCGATAGTCGCCCGCCTCGCTGCCGCCGTACTGCTCCGGTATCAGCAGCCCGAGCAGTCCTTGCCGCCCAGCGGCCTTCCACGCGGCGCGGTCGATCGCCCGCTGCTGGATGAACTCCTCCTGGCGCGGCCGCAGCTCGCGCTCCACGAATGCCCGGACGGAGGTCCGGAAGGCCTCGTGGTCGGCATCGAAGACAGTACGGCGCACAGGAGCTCCTCGTCGCTCGGCGGAAATAGGAAGTAAGAAGCAGGAAGCAGGAAGCAGGAAGTAAGCGAGTGCATAGTAACTATGCGGGTGCTTAGTTTTCTTGGGCGGGTCGATTCCGTCAACCCCGTCTGCGAGGCAGGCGGACATGACGTACGCCACGGGGGTTCTCCATCGCGCGCAGTGGGGTCCGTCGGCGGTTCCGCCGCCAACTCCCCACACATCAGCGGTGTTGACGGGTCTGGTCGAGCGGCGTGATGGGCTGCCATGCCCGCAGGCAGGCGCGGATCGGTGGCGTGCTCGCTCCGCGGTGCCGCCGAACGTCTGCGTGCGATTGCCTCGGTCGCCGAAGGCATGCGGGAGGACGGCGGGCCGGGGCGAGGCGCTCACCGAGGTACCCGAACCAAGACGAAACGGGCAGGAGTCGTCTGGCGCGGACGTACCACGGCGAGGCGCGATCGTCCTATGGAGTACCTGTTCCGGGTGGCTACCTTGCTGACGTAGTCCCTGTTCTGCCGGAGCTTGAGAGCCGCTCGCCCGGACAGAACCCACCGCCAGATCTCCGAGAAGAGCACTCAGATGCCCGAAGCCGTGATTGTGTCCTACGCCCGCTCGCCGATCGGTCGGGCGTTCAAGGGGTCGCTGAAGGAGATGCGCAGCGACGATCTCGCCACCCAGGTGATCGCTGCGGCGCTCGCCAAGGTCCCGGGACTCGACCCCGACGAGATCGGAGACCTGATCCTCGGCTGCGGTCTGCCCGGTGGCGAACAAGGCTTCAACCTGGCGCGCAACGTCGCGGTCCAACTGGGCTACGACAACCTGCCGGGCACCACGGTGACCCGCTACTGCTCATCGTCCCTGCAGACGACGCGGATGGCATTCCACGCGATCAAGGCAGGCGAAGGTTCGGCCTACATCTCGGCGGGCACGGAGGCCGTGTCCCGGTATGTCAACGGCAACTCGGACTCCTGGCCGGACACGCAGAATCCCGCGTTCGGTGTCGCTCAGGCGCGCTCGGCCGCCAGGCAGGCGAGCCACGAGGCCTGGACCGACCCTCGCGAGTCGGCACTGGTGCCCGACGTGTACATCAGCATGGGGGAAACCGCGGAGAACGTCGCCTCCCTCACGGGCATCGGTCGCGAAGAGCAGGACCGGTGGGCGGTTCGTTCGCAGCACCGAGCCGAGGAGGCCATCGCGCGCGGCCACTTCCGCAAGGAGATCACCCCGATCACGCTGCCCGACGGCTCGACCGTGACCGCGGACGACTGTCCGCGGCCCGGGACGACGCTCGATGCGGTCTCCGCGCTCAAGCCGGTCTTCCGCGAGAAGGGCTCCGTCACCGCCGGCAACTCGTGCCCGCTCAACGACGGAGCGGCGGCCCTCGTCATCATGTCCGATGTCCGGGCGCGTGAACTCGGCCTGCAGCCGCTGGCCCGCATCATCTCCACCGGCGTGACCGCTCTCTCGCCGGAGATCATGGGCCTCGGCCCCATCGAGGCCACCCGTCAGGCACTCGACCACGCAGGCCTGACCATGAGCGACGTCGATCTCGTCGAGATCAACGAAGCATTCGCCGTGCAGGTGCTCGGCTCTGCACGGGTGTTGCAGATCGACGAGGACAAACTCAACGTTTCGGGTGGGGCTATCGCGTTGGGCCACCCCTATGGGATGACCGGAGCGCGGATCACCGGATCGCTCATCAACAACCTTCAGGCCCATGACAAGCAGATCGGTCTGGAGACGATGTGCGTCGGCGGCGGGCAGGGCATGGCCATGCTGATCGAGCGGCTCGCCTAGGGGGTGTTTCGAAAGTCCTGTGCGGTGCCCGCGGTGTCCGGTGCGTGCTCTCGGCGTGCCGGACGAAAGCCCTCGTACTGGACGTACTTGGGTTTTCGGCCGGTGCGGCGAGAGGGCGTGCCGGGCGCCGTGGGTGCTGTGCGGGACTTTCGCAACACCCCCTAGGGCGTAGCCCGTCGGTCCCGGCACGCGCAGAGATCCGTACAGGCGCGCGACGCGGCCGGATCGACCGCGGCCGCCTCAGGCCGAACCTTCGCCGAGGCGGGCCGGCTCAGCCTCTACGCCATCCCTGGACCGAGCGAGGAACCGAGAAGCCGACTTTCCTGCGGTCGCCGGCCTGCTCGCTGCGGGGCGGCGCGGTCATCCGTGGACAGGCTGGCCGTTCCCGCCGGGTGGGGCAGCCGGGAGAACGCTGAACGTCACACTGGTGGAACCCGAACTGGTGGGGAAGTCGGCGTCGCCGGCGTCGCCTCCGGCCGGTGGCGCCACCCCGCACGCCGGCACCGCGCCCGCCCCGACCTCTCTCCCACCGACATCGCCCCCTGTAGCGCGCCGCTTCTCGTCAGGCCGTCAGTGAAGGCGGGGGCCGAGGGCGAGCGCCGGCTACTACCGGGGGCGGCGTCCGGTGGCGTCCCCGCCCGGCTTCCCAACCGCACCCACGGCGTCCGGTACTTCCACGGGTGCCACTCGGTCGGCGACGACCGCCTGTGGGGCGTCAACCGTCGCCGGAAAGGTGCCGCGAACACGCCGGCCGCGCCGGAATCGATCCGCACCGCCCGCCCGGACGGTGCACCGATCTACGTGATCCTGGACAACCTGTCCGCCCACAAAGGCACCAACCTCCGCCGCCGGGCGAAGAAGAACAAGGTCGAGTCACGTTTCACCCCGACCTACGCCTCGTGGGCGAATCCGATCAAGGCGCACTTCTGGCCGTTGCGGCAGTTCACCTCCACCAACTCCAACCGCCGCAACCACACCACACGGACCCGGGCCCTCCACGCCTATCTCCGCTGGCGCAACGCCAACGCCCGCCACCCCGACCTCCTTGCCACCCTGCATCGAGAGCGCGCCCGCAGCCGCAGCGAGAAGGGCATCCGATGGGGCGGACGAGCGAGGACGGCGGCTTGATCATTCGCTGACGTTCAACGTCGCGCAGTCCGCGACTCCAGTTCGGACAGCACCGCCCGGAGCCGCTCCAGGGCAGCGGTCCTGTCCGGCTCTCCGCGATTTCTAGGTCAAGATGGCAACGACCCATGCCGCCGCCCGCGCCGGTGACCTCGCCCGTCGAGCTCGAACGGCATCTCCAGAGCCTCCTCGACGTCGTCACGATCGATCGGCAGCCCCACGAAGACGATCTCGACGAACACTCCGGCCCTCCCCATAAACCCGGCGAACCACAGCGGTCAGAGCACCCTAGCTGCTCGCCGGTCGACCGTTCGCCAGCGCCTCGGTCTGCCAGCCGAGAAGGATCGCGCGGAGCGCCTGTTCGGCGAGGCGGCGGGCTCGATCGCTGCCTACGTTGCCGAGGTAACTGAGCGACGCGATGCCGTACAGCGTGCCCCAGAGGATCTCGCAGGCCTGGTCGAAATCGGCCAGGACCACGTCGTGCGCAGCCGACCAGGTGGTGAGCAGCTCCTTGAGGACGTCGATGACCGGTTCCGCGACGCGTCGGCGTTCGTCCGCGTCGACCACCGGGTCGTTCATGACCTGGAAGAGGTGGGGGTGCTCGCCGGCGAACCGGACGTACTGCGACGCAATGCGCGTCATGCGCCGGTCCGCATCGGGCTCCTGCGCGGCTCGGCGGAACTCGCTCAGCATCAAGCGGTGACCGTGCGCGACCAGCTCCAGTACGAGCGCGTCCTTGTTGGCGAAGTGCTGGTAGACGACGGGCGCGGAATATTCGACGGCGGTGGCGATGCGCCGGATCGTCAGGGCCGCGATGCCCTCGGTCTCTAGAACGTGCAGCGCGGCCTCGATGATCCGCTCCCGGGTGTTCGCCCGTTCGCGGGCCCGTCTCGTGCTGGTCGACATGGTCCGTCACTTCGCTTCGATGGTGTCCTCGAACACTAGTCACCGCCTTGACCGTGCCGACGACGCGCGTCATAGTTAACGCCGTTAGGAATTCTAACAACGTTAAGAACGGGTAGTAAGTCATGATTTACCACATCAACAGGGTCACGATGAAGGCCACTGCGACGCCTGAGCAGATCGAGGAGGTGCTGGAGAGCTGGCGCAATCAGGGCCGGTCGAACCCCGCCATCAAGTCCTTCGTCGTCGGCCGCGACCACGGCGGCGACTACACGTACGGCGCGGTGTTCGTCGTCGAACATCTCGACGGGCTCTTCGCCTACCTGACGCACCCGACCACCTACCAGACCGACCACCTCGGGCTGCACCTGGTCGAACGGCTGGAGATCTTCGACGTCAGTGACGACGGCGACCCTGACCTGAACGCCAAGATCCAGGAACTGCACCGGCGCCGCAACGAGCTCAACCCGCAGATTGCCGGCCTGCTCGCCGACGTGCCCACCTATTCCGGCTCCGGCGTGGACGACTGACCGATACCCCGGAGAAGGAGAAACCGTCATGGCCAAGCACGTCATCATCGGTGCCGGTTCCATCGGTACCAACGTCGCTCGTCTGCTCGCCGAGCGCGGCGAGAGCGTCCGGATCGTCACCCGCAGCGGCTCCGGCCCCGAGCACCCGCTGGTCGACCGGGTCGCCGCGGACGCGTCGGACCCGTCCCGCCTGACCGAGCTATCCGGCGGTGCGGAAGTGATCTACCACTGCGCCAATCCACCCTCATACACGATGTGGGAGCGCCTTTTGCCGCCCCTGCAGACGGCGGCCATCACCGCCGCCAAGGCGAACGACGCCGTCCTCGCGCTGACCGGCAGCCTTTACGCCTACGGTCCGCAGCCCGGCGGCCGGATGAACGAACACACCCCCATGGCCGCCACCGGGCACAAGGGCCGCCTGCGCAGACGCATGTGGGAACAGGCCCTCGCCGGGGGGATCCGTACCGTCGAGGTCCGCGGCTCCGACTACATCGGCAAGGACGCGAACGGCATCTACTCCCTGCTCATCAAGTCGGCCCTGCAGAAGGGAAAGGCGGCCTGGATCACCGGCCACCTGGACATGCCGCATACCTTCACCTTCAACGGTGACATGGCACAGGCCCTCATCACGCTGGCCTCGGAAGAACGCGCGTGGGGCCGACCCTGGCACGTGCCGTCTCCGCCGGCTGTCACCATTCGCGAGCTGGCGCGGCGCTACGCCGTCGCGGCGGGCCGGCCACCGGTCAAACTAGTCCAGATACCGCGCTCCGTGACGCGTACGGCCGGGCTGATCGTGCCGATCGCCCGCGAGATGGCCGAGATGGACTACCAGTGGTACGCGCCCTTCCACATGGACGCGACGGAGACCGCCGACACCTTCCGCCTGACCGCCACCGACCTCGACACCGCCGTCCGCAACGAGGTCAGCTGAACTCCCCCCGCCACACCGGCAGGCCGACAGCCTGGCCGCCGACACCGTGAACGTTCGTGGTCACGGCACTAGTTCTAGGGGCCTCGGCCAGCCGGCCCGGACCACTTGGCCGCATCACCCTTGGCCTCGGCGGCCGGCCACGCGGCGTAGCCCTAGACCTGCGGCTGGAGCATTCAGAGGCGTCAGAGTGGCCCTTGGGTGCGAAATCGGCGACCGCTGCACGAATGACACTCTCGCGCCCCTCCTGGGCACTGACCCTGTCACTGCGGATGGCAAACTCAGCCTTGCGCTCGGAAACCGATCGGTTTACGATGATGGAAACCGATCGGTTTCTCGATGAATCCAAGAGCTGATCCGTGGTCACGCCCCCTTCGGGCGGGCCCTGTCCGAATCACCCGTCCGCCGCAGTTCACACAAAGAGGAACCAGCGAGATGCCCAGCTCAGAGTCACGTCCCACGATTACCGTCCCGGGGACCACCAGCCACACCATCGCCCCGCGCACGGGACGCAGCAACGAGGGAACGCTGCGCTACCTCAAGGCGGGCACCGGCGCCCCCCTCGTCCTGCTGCACACCGTGCGCACCCAGGCCGAGCACTTCCGCCACCTCATCCCGATGATCTCGGACCAGTACACCGTGTACGCCCTCGACCTGCCGGGGATGGGCTACTCCGAGATCGTGCCCGGCGCGTCGTACGACGAGCCGGCCATGCGCGCGGGCGTCGAGCGGCTGCTGACCGAACTCGACCTGCACGACGTGACGTTGGTCGGGGAGTCCATGGGGGCGGTGCTCGCCCTGACCACCGCGGCCGACCTGCCCGAGCGGGTCCGGCGCGTCGTCGCGGTGAACACCTACGACTTCCCCGGCGGGATCGCCCGCTCCAGTCTCCTCGCCCGTGTGGTGGTCAGCGGTGTCCTCACTCCGGGAGTGGGCCCGGTGGTCGCCGGGGTGGAGCCCAAGCCCGTCGTCCGCAAAATCCTCCAGGGCGGACTGGTCGACAAGACCGCGCTGCGGGAGGACTACCTCGACGAACTCCTCCAGGTGGGCAGCCGCCCCGGCTACGCGACCGTCGCCCGGGCCGTGTACCAGAGCCTGCCCAGTCTCGTCGCCGCCCGCTCGCGCTACCCAGAGGTCAAGGCACCCGTCCACCTCGTCTACGGGGAGAACGACTGGTCCCGGCCCTCGGACCGGCAGGCCGACAAGAAGCTGCTGCCGGCCGCCGATTTCACACAGGTGGCGGGAGCGGGCCACTTCATCGCTTTGGAACGGCCCGACCTGCTGGCCGACCTGCTGAACGCGGTGGCCTGACAGAGCGCCGTAGTCACCCCCGTTCGGGTGTAGTGCGGGACGGGGGCCACGTTCGACCATGCGTCTGACAGCGTCGTGGCATGCAAAGGAGCAGCGCGTGGCGGAGATACGGATCGAGTTCGATGTTCCGGCGGAGATGCGTGACGGCACGGTGCTGCGCGCGGATGTCTACCGGCCCGGGGGTACGGGGCCGTGGCCGGTCCTGCTGAGCAGGCTGCCGTACGGGAAGCAGATGGCCCTGGCGATCGCCGTACTGGATCCTCTGGCGGCGGCTCGGCGTGGCTTCATGGTGGTCCTCCAGGACACCCGTGGCCGGTTCGCCTCCGAGGGGGAGTGGGAGCCGTGGACGTACGAGGAGAGCGACGGGTACGACACCGTACGGTGGGCCGCGGCGCTGCCCGGCGCGAACGGCTCGGTCGGCATGATCGGTGCCAGCTATTTCGGCAACACGCAGTGGATGGCGGCGCTGTCCAAGCCGCCGGAGCTGAAGGCGATCGCGCCGATGGTCACGTGGTCCGATCCGGACGACGGGCTGTGGACGCGCGGTGGTGCGATCGAGCTCGGCATCACCGCGCCCTGGACGCTCATGATGGGCGCCGACGCGCTGATGCGCCGGCACGGCACCGACCCCGCCGCACTCGTCGGCGGCGTCGGCGGGCTCGTACAGGATCTCGACGGCCTGGCCGACGGCGGCTACGGCGAACTGCCCGCCGGACGGTTCCCCGCGTTCGCCCGGCACGATCTTCCCGAACTGGGTTACGAGCGGTCCCGGCGGGAGCCCGAGTGGGCGCGGGCCTGCCGGGTCGAGGGCCGCCACGGCGAGGTGGACCTGCCCACCTTCCAGGTCGGCGGCTGGTACGACATCTTCACCCAGGGCACGCTCGACAACTTCACCGCGATGCGCCGTGCCGGCCGGTCCGCCACGCTGATCATGGGGCCCTGGAGTCACGCCAACCAGCAGCACGTCATCGGCGACGTCAACTTCGGGTTCGCCGCGAACTCCGCCTTCATGGGCATGCGCGGACCCCTGCACGGCCTCCAACTCGACTGGTTCCAGCGCACGATCGGCGAGGGGGAGCCGCTGGAGCCGGACACGGGCAGGGTGCTGCTGTTCGTCATGGGCGTCAACCAGTGGCGCGAGGAGACGGAATGGCCCCTGTCACGGGCCGTCGACACGGACCTCCACCTCCGCGCGGACGGATGCCTGACCCCTGAGCCGCCGTCCGCCGCCGAGGAGCCCGAGGAGTTCACCTACGACCCGATGGACCCGGTGCCCACGACCGGCGGGGCGCTCCTGCTGACGGACGACTTCCGTCCCGGGCCGCTCGACCAGAGGGCCGTGGAGGCGCGCGAGGACGTCCTGGTCTTCACCACCGAACCGCTCACCGAGGACACCGAGGTGACCGGCCGGGTCCGGGCGGTGCTGTTCGCCGCCACCGACGGCCCCTCGACCGACTGGGTGGCCCGCCTGTGCGACGTCGACGAACACGGTGTCTCCCGCAATGTGACCGACGGCATCGTGCGGGTGCGGGAAGCCACACCGGGCGTCGCGGCCGAGCACGTCGTGGACCTGTGGTCGACCAGCATCGTCTTCCGGGCAGGCCACCGCATACGGGTCCAGATCACCTCCAGCAACTTCCCGCGCTGGGACCGCAACCTCAACACCGGCGAACCCGAGGAGAGCGCGACCGAGGCCCGAGTCGCCCGCCAGCAGGTCTTCCACGACCCCGCCAGGCCCTCCCGCATCGTCCTGCCGGTGATCCCGAGCTGACCGAAGCGGCGCAGGAACCCGGCCAAGCGGGCGTCACTGAACGAGAACGAGAACGAGGGACCGCGGCCGCGGTTGCTTCGACGACAAAGCGGCAGGCGTCCTACCGCCGGGGGCAGTGGTTTCCCGGCGGTAGGACGCCTGCCCGTCCACGATCTCCGCGGTAAGGCCCGAACCGTAGTACCCCATCGAACCGACCAATAGCCGATCAGTCGACTGGAGAACGCGGCCCCGTCCGGTGGCTGCTGTTCAACCGCCCTCAGCGGCGCAACGCCCTCGATGTCTCCCTGACAGAAACCCTGGACAACAGATGACCAGCGCCGAGGCCGACCCCGGCACGGCGTCATCGCGGTGGAGGGCAAAGGCCCGGGCTTTTGTGCCGACGGAGACTTCCATCAGTTCCTCCAACTGCACGACGACGGCGACAGCCCGGTGGGCTTCCTGACCGAGGTGTCGGCCTGCTTCAGCCGAATCACGGCCCGCCCGAACCCCTCGACCGCCGTACTGCAGGGTCACGCCGTCGCCGACGGCCTCGAACTCACACTGGCCTGCGACGCCACGGTCATCGGCGACGGCCACCTCAACGGGCGCCCGCCACCGGCCGGCGGGTCGGGCGTCCGGCTACCCGAGGCGGTCGGATTCTGACCCGGATCGGCGACGCACGATCACCTTCATCCGCCCCGCCCCGCCCCGCACCGCACCGTTCGGTGCGGGGCGGGGTACGAAGGAGCCAGGACCGGCACGGCGGGGACGGAGCCCGACGTCAGAAGCGGTCTCGCCGGCCACACACCCTTCTGTACGGAGCGTCGGATACATGCGTGTTCCATTCCGCTCTCGTGAGGTCGATGTTGCCCGCGCGGGCGCAGATCTGGGCCACGGCTCGGCTCGGGTCGACCGTGTGGCGGCGGAGGGGGACGTTGGTGCTGGCAACGAGGAGAGTGGCGCTGTCCGGGCTGAAGGCGAGGGAGGTGATCGGCTCGCCGGGGGTGGGGAGGGGACCGAGGGGCTGTTGGGTGGTGGTGTCCCAAAGCTGGATGGTGCCGGCGTCGCCGCCGACGGCGAGGGTGTGGCCGTCGGGGCTGAGGGCGAGGGCGCTGACCGCTTCGGGGGTGTCGCCGAGCGGGGCCGGGAAGACGTTGCGCAGGACGCCCGCGCGGCGACGCAGGTCGCCGTCCCACAGGGCGACACGGCCGTTCCGGTCGCCCGCCGCCAGGCGGCTGCCGTCGGGGCTGAACGCCAGCGCGCTGATGCGGTCGCCCTGGACCAGGTCCAGCGCGACGATGCTGTCGGTGGTCTTGCGGGCCACCCGGTTGTCGCCGACGACGATTTCGCTGCGGGGGCTGAGCGCGATCCGCGCGCTGACCCTGCCTGAGCCGGTGAGCAACGCCGTCCGTCGGCGGGTGGTGGTGTCCCACATCTCGTTCACGGGTTCGCCGCTGGCCGGGGTGCGGGTGGTGAAGAGAATGCGGCCGTCGGGGGTCAGAGCGAGCGCTGTCACCGCCGCCCCGGACCGGGTCGACCCCACGTCCAGCGTGCTCTGCTCAAGG
This sequence comes from Streptomyces sp. NPDC034049, assembly GCF_055575575.1. NCBI lineage: Bacteria > Bacillati > Actinomycetota > Actinomycetes > Kitasatosporales > Streptomycetaceae > Streptomyces > Streptomyces sp. NPDC034049. The sequence continues at coordinate 40,754 of NZ_JBVISJ010000013.1, read as the reverse complement.
TCGCGGGTCAGGTCCCAGACGGTGAACCGCTGTGACACGGCCCGTCCCCCGGGCACGGTGACGCCGTAGACCAACCGGCTGCTGTCGGGGCTGAACGCCATTCGGGCGGCGGTGTCCGCGGGCGCGAGCGGTGTCCCGCCCCGTCCGCCGGCGGCGACCGGCGAGGGTTGGCGCGGGAGCGTGCGGACGAGCCGGCCGTTGTCGGTGGCGCGTAGTTCGAAGACGTAGCCGTCGGTCGCACGTCGGGCGGTGATGAATCGACGGCCGTCCGGGCTGATGAGAACGCCGTCCACGGGGTGGTCACGCCAGGCGGCGGTGACGGTGGTCGTCAGGTCGAGGGTGTGGACGGTGCCGCCCTCCAGGTAGCGCAGCACCGGCAGGCCGGGGTCCCAGGCGAGGCCGCCGTGCGGGTGCTGGTTGTCGAGGGCGTGCCGCAGGACGGGGGCGGCCGGGGCGGACAGCCGCCAGACCCTGATCTCGTCGGTGGAGCCCGTCGTCGCCAGGAACTGTCCGTCCCGGCTGAAGGAGGCGTACCGCACCCCCGGGTCACGGACCTCGGCGACCCGGACGCCGGTACGGACGTCCCACACCCGCACCCGGTCCTTCGCGACGACGGCGAACCGCCCCTCGGCCCCGAACACCACCGCCGAGTCGGCAGCGCAGCCCCCTTGGCCCCGCTCCCACTCGCCGTGCGGCGCCCGCCCTCCGCCGATCTCCCGGACCTGCGGCGCCTTCCCCGTCGGGCAGACCGCCACCAGCCGGTCGTCAGCGCTCGGCGCCACGTTCGCCGGGGTCGCCCCACGCGTCTCGAACAGCACGGCACCATCGGCCACGGCCCGCACACGCACGACGTCCGCGCCGGAGTCGGAGCCGGCACCCGAGCCGCCGTCGCCCCCACCGGGTTCGCCCGACACGACACTGCGCCCACTCGGCCCGAAGGCGATACCCGTCCGCCCCGGTGTCAGCGGCGCACCGCCCGTCCACCGGCCCGCTCTCCTGTCCCACAGCCGTACGCGCCCGTCCCCGCTCGCGCCCGAGACCGCCAGGACACGGGCGTCGGGGCCCACGGCCAGGACCTCGCCCTCGGGGAGGCGGCCGGAGCCGGTGCTGCGGCGGGTGCCGAGGTCCCAGGTCTGCCAGGCGCGGTCGTCGACACTGAGGAGGGTGCGACCGGAGTCGGCGAGAAAGCGCTGGGATCGGAACCCGGAGACCGGGTCGCTGAAGGAGTCGGACTCGGGCTGGACGAGGGAGCCGAGGAGGACGCGGCGGGTCTCCGGGAGCGGGGCGATGCGCCAGGCGGCGACGCTGAGGAGGAGGGCGGCGCGGGGGTCGGTGGCGCGCAGGCCGTCGGCGACGGCGGCGATCCGCCGAGCGGAGTACTCCGTGCGCTGCCGCTGGTTGTGGTCGTGCTGCCGCCAGGCGGCCAGGCCGGTGACCAGCGCCACCGCGAGGACGGCCGAGAGGGCGCCGACGAGTTGGCGGGACCGCCGGGTGGAGCGGGCGGCGGCCCGCTTCTCTGCCTCGCGGGCTTCGCACGCGGCGGTGAGGAAGGACCGCTCCGCCGCCCCCAGGGCGGGGTCGTTGTCGTGGCCGGGAAACATCTCCTCAGCACGGGCCAGACGGGTGCCCCGATAGAGGGTGCCGGGGTCACGGTCGTGCTCCAGCCAGGCGCGGACGGCTTCGGTGAGCTGCCGGTGATGGCGCAGTCGTTCGCGGTCCTGCTCGACCCAGCCGTGCAGCCGGGGCCAGCAGGTGATCAGTACCTCGTGGGCTAACCGGACTCCCTCGTCGTCGACGGTCAGCAGGCGGGCCCGGGCCAGCCGCTCCACCACGACCGGTGTCTCGGAGTGCGTGCACTCCCGGAGTTCGGCCCGGGTGAACGGGCGCCCGGTGTCGACGGTGCCTCTCCCCGGCTCGACCAGCCGCAGCAGCAGCAATCGGGCGACGGCGGCCTGGGATGCGGACAGTTGCCCGTACACCTCCTCGGCGGTCGTCGCGATGGCGCCATTCAGTCCGCCCGCCGCCTCGTACGCGGCGGTCGTCAGCATGCGGCCCTTGCGCCGCCGCCAGGTCTCCAGCAGGGCGTGCGAGAGCATCGGCAGCGCGCCGGGACGGTCGAGCACCTCTTCGACGATCGTCGTGGCCAGCGACCGCTCCACCAGGACGCCGGCCGCCAGCGCGGGTTTCACCACCGCGTCCCGCAGTTCGTCCGCGGTCATCGGGCCGACCGCCAGCCCCGCGCGGCGCAGCGCGTCCGCCAGCTCCGGGTGGTGGACGCAGCGCCGGTGGAAGTCGGCGCGCACGGCGATGACCACTCGTAGCCGGAATGCGGGGTTGCGGGCGGTCAGCAGCAGCTCGATGAAGCGGGCGCGCTCCGCCTCGTCCTGGCACAGGGTGAAGACCTCCTCGAACTGGTCCACCACCACCCAGCGCTCCGGCTCGCCCTCCGCCGGTGTCAGCAGATGCCCGTACGTCTCGGCCGGCCGGGCTCCAGGCGTGAAGACGCGCACCGCACCCTCGCTTCCCGCCATCTGCTTCCTGACACGCGGGAGGAACCCGGCCCGCAGCAGCGAGGACTTGCCACTACCGGAGGCGCCCAGCACCGCCGCGAACCGGTGCACGGACACGAGCCGGCAGAGTTCGGTCAGGGCCCGGTCACGGCCGAAGAACAGCTCGTGGTCGTCCGGTTCGAACCGGGCGAGCCCCCGGTACGGCGTCGGCCCGTCCCCTTCGTCTGGGACGAGAGCGGCAGCGACCGCCGCCTCGGCCTCCTTCCACCGCGTCTCCCACTCGCCGGGGTCACCCCCGCAGGCACGCGCATACCCCTTGACCACGGCCTGCGACGGCAGCCGCTCCCCGGCGGCCGCCCGTGACAGCGCCGTCGCGGAGAACCCCGCCTCCTGTGCCATGGCACGGTACGACGGACTACCGGCCGCCCTTCGTAACTCCCTTAATGCATAGGCGAGTTGCTGCACAGGGCCGGCAGCCGGGTCAACGGGGCTCTCGGGACGTCCCATAGGTCCACCCATTCACACTGAACATCAGACGAAACGATCTTCACTGCGCGCCCCATCAAAATAGCTTGCACTTTCAAGTATCGACAGTCTGGACGCACGGAGTGTGGTGTTGATGACAACGCGGGACACGCCACCGAACAACCGACCACCGCGCACCGGGATTGATTGCCCTGGTGAAATCAGGTGTGCATCAACTCCCCGCTTGCCAGCGTCTGTTGCGCCCAGCCGGATCACCGGCGCACCCCGCGTAGCGAGTGGAGAACCCGCTGATGTCCCACGCAGTCATGAGCCGTGGCAAGTACCGCGGCACGTCCCTTCTCGGCCGTTTCGGCCGTGCCGCAGTCGTCGCGATCAGCGCCGCCGCGCTGCTCATCGGTATGACGAGCAGTGCCCACGCCGGCGTACTGACTCCCCTGCCCGAGAGCACCACCACGTTCCAGAGGACGTTCCAGCCGGTCTTCGACTACGACGGGGACGGCTGTCTCCCGGTCGCCGCCATCGACATCAACGGCAACCTCAACGGCGGTCTCGACGACAGCGGATCCGTCACCGGCCAGTGCCGCTCAGGCCACCTCGGAAACGCCAACACGTACTCGCGGGCCAAGTGCAACAACGGCTGGTGCGCGATCATCTATACGCTTTATTTCGAGAAGGACATGAGCTGCCGCGACTGCACGGCAACGTCGCACCGCCATGACTGGGAGTCGGCGGTGATCTGGGTGCAGCAGGGCTCGGGGACGCCCTCGTACGCTTCCGTCTCCCATCACGGCGACTACACGACCACGCAGTTCAGCGCGGTCCCGAGGGACGGGGTCCGCCTCAAGGTCGTGTACCACAAGGACGGCGCGCTCACGCACGTCTTCCGCTTCGCCGGGTCGGGCGAGGTGGCGGAGGCCTGGGGCGACGGCGGCTGGGACTTCCCGCGCCTGGTGACCTGGACCAGGTTCCCGGCCGGCAACAACGGCGTGGACCTCCAGGCCCGCATGCAGAACGCCACGTGGGGCGACGCGAACTTCCCGCTGAAGGACGGCCGCTTCAACGACGAGCTCAGCAGGGCCAAGAAGCAGGCCGCCGCCGGCATCCCCTTCGACCCGTACGGCGCCGGCTGACGGCACACGGACGGCCCGCCGGGTTCCTCCGCACCCGGCGGGCCGTCCGTGCGTATCCCTCGCACCGTTCCGACCATGTCGTGTCGGGGCAGCGTCCCGGCCAGCCCGACTCCCCGGGCATCCTCGCCGAGACCCGCGCCTACATCGATGCACGCCTCCTTTTTCCCCCGTGCCATGCGTCCGGCTGACAGCAGATGAGCGTCGACCGGTTCACCAACCTGGTCGACGACGCGAGAGCCGGCAAGCTGGACGGCATCGCACTGCCCCGGCCTCACCGCCGACTGCCGTGCAGGGCCCGGGGCCAGCGCGTGGCGGAGTAGGTTCGCTCCGTTTCCAGCCCCGCCGCTTCGAACCGGGTGGGCTACGGCCGATCGCGCGGCATCAGCATCACGTCACGATCACGTAGACCTTGCGCACGGTTTCAATGGTCTTCCAGACACCGACGAAACCCGGCTTCATGACAAAGCTGTCCCCTGCCCTGTAGACCGCCGGTTCGCCGCCTTCCGGCGTGAGTTCGACGATGCCGGAGAGGATGTGGCAGAACTCGAAGGTCTCGCCCTTGATCGAGCGCGTCTCGCCGGGCGTCGCTTCCCAGACGCCCGTACGGATCATGTCCCCGCGGGCGACGTCCTGGGCCCAGGTCTTGAAGGCGGGCTTGCCGGAGATCAGGCGTTCCGGGAGCGGGGCGGACTCGTGCGGAGCGGAGGAGGGATTGGTGTCGATGGTCTTCAGAAGGGACATGCCCTTTCCTTTCGTGAGCTTAAGAGGTTGGTAGCCGCGGCACCGGTCACGGCTCACCACCCCGACGAAACCCGCTGTTGCCCGCCGGGCCGGTACGCCGGGCATGTCAGGTCAGGGCCCGGCTCCGGCCGGCCACGACCTCGGGGCGCAGCAGGTCGGCGAGGGTCTCGGCCGGCAACAGGCCTTTCTCCAGGACGAGTTCGGCCACGCCCCGGCCGCTGGCGAGGGCCTCTTTGGCGATGTCGGTGGCCGCGGTGTAGCCGATGTGCGGGTTGAGGGCGGTGACCAGGCCGATGGAGTTCTCCACCCTCGCGCGTAGCGCCTCGGTGTTGGCGGTGATGCCGTCCACGCAGCGTTCGGCGAGGGTGAGGCAGGCGGCTCGCAGGTGGGTGATGGACTCCGACAGGGAGTGCAGGATGACCGGCTCGAAGGCGTTGAGCTGGAGCTGTCCCGCCTCGGCCGCCATGGTGATGGTGACGTCGTTGCCGATGACCTCGAAGGCGACCTGGTTGACGACCTCGGGGATCACCGGGTTGACCTTGCCGGGCATGATGGACGAACCGGCCTGCACCGGCGGCAGGTTGATCTCGTTGAGGCCCGCGCGCGGCCCGGAGGACAGCAGGCGCAGGTCGTTGCAGCTCTTGGAGAGCTTGACGGCGACCCGCTTGAGCACGCCGGACATCTGCACGAACGCGCCGCAGTCCTGCGTGGCCTCGACCAGGTTGGCGGCCGTGACCAGCGGCAGTCCGGTGATCTCGGAGAGGTGGCGGCGGGCCGACTCGGCGTATCCGGCAGGGGCGTTGAGCCCGGTGCCGATCGCCGTGGCACCCAGGTTGATCTCATGGATCAGCTCGACGGCCTCGGCAAGACGGTGGCGGTCCTCGTCAATCATGACGGCGTATGCGGAGAACTCCTGGCCGAGCGTCATCGGCACCGCGTCCTGCAACTGTGTACGGCCCATCTTGAGGACCTCGCGGAACTCGACGGCCTTGCCGGCGAAGGAGTCCTGTAGTACGGCCATCGCCTTGAGCAGCCCGTGCACCGCGAAGACCGTCGCGACCTTGACGGCGGTCGGGTAGACGTCGTTGGTGGACTGGCCGAGGTTGACGTCCTCGTTGGGGTGCACGTACTGGTACTGGCCCTTTTCGTGGCCCAGCAGCTCCAACGCCCTGTTGGCGACAACCTCGTTGGCGTTCATGTTCGTCGAGGTGCCGGCGCCGCCCTGGATCACGTCGACGACGAACTGGTCGTGCAGCTTGCCGTCGCGGATCTCCCGGCAGGCCGCGATGATCGCGGCGGCCTTCTCCGGTGCGAGCAGGCCGAGTTCCTCGTTGGCGCGGGCGGCGGCCTCCTTGACCGCGGCGAGCGCGTCGACCAGGTGCGGGTAGGCGGAGATGGGGGTGCCCGAGATGGGGAAGTTCTCCGTGGCGCGCAGCGTGTGAACACCCCAGTAGGCGTCTACGGGAACGTCCCGGTCGCCAAGCAGATCGTGTTCACTGCGGGTGACGGCGGTCATTCCGGAGCGGTCCCTTCCTCGATGCGGTTCAGGCGTGGACGTGAGTGGGTGCGGCAACAGGCCGCGAGACCGGAAAGCCGCGGGGACGTCCCAGGACCCTTGCTGGGGAAGTCCCCGCGGTTTCGACGCCGTCGGCATCGCCATCGGCTCAGAGCAGCTTGTCCTTGGCCTTGTAGTAGGCGCCGCCGAACGGCAGGAACCAGGGGGTGCCGTTGTAGAAGGGGACGGGCACCTTCGGGAAGCCGAAGCCGCGCAGGGGGTTGGCCTCCGGCTTGCCGTCCATCATCTCGGCCACGGCCCGGCCCATGTAGGTGGCCATCTGGACGCCGTGGCCGCAGTAACCCATGGAGTAGTACAGGCCGTTGACGTCACCCGCGTGCGGAACGCGGTCCCAGGAGAAGCCCACCATGCCGCCCCAGACGTAGTCGATCCGCACCCCGGCCAGCTGCGGGAAGATCTCCGTCATCTCCCGCTTGAGGATGTCGCCGCTCTTGACATCGGAGGCAGGGTTGGAGGGGGCGAAGCGGGCCCGGCCGCCGAAGGCGAGGCGGTTGTCCGGGGTGAGGCGGACGTAGTGGCCGACGTTCTTGTGGGCGACCAGCAGGCGGCCGTTGGGGATGAGCTCCTTGGCGCGTGCCTCCCCCAGCGGCTCGGTGACGATGATGAAGCTGCCGACGTTGATCAGCCGCTTGCGGAACCACGGCATCGACTTGTCGGTGTAGGCGTCCGTCGCCGCCATGACCTGCTTGGCACGGATGGTGCCGTTCATGGTCTCCACCAGGAAGCCGCCGCCTGGAAGGCGGGTGAGGCCGGTGGCGGCGTTGCGCTCGTGGATCTCGGCGCCGGCGCGCTCGGCGGCGTCCGCCAGGCCGCCGACGAACTTGCCCACGTGCAGGCCCGCGCTGAGCGGGTCGAGCAGGGCACCGTGGTAGTAGTCCGTGCCGAGCTCCGCCCGCAGTTCGCTCTTGCTCAGGATGACCGTCTCGTGGCCGAAGTTGTCGGCCAGGTCGCGCTGCTTGGCCCGCAGGCCGTCGAAGTGCCCGGGCTTGCAGACCGCGCCGAGGCGTCCGGAGCGGTTGAAGTCGCAGTCGATGTTCTCGGTGCGGGTGAGCTCCTCGACGACGTCGACCGCCTCGCGGAAGGCGTCGTACAGCTCACGGGCCCGCTCCTGCCCGTAGCGCTTGCGCGCCTCGGCGGGGCTGATGGTGATGCCCTGGGTGCACATGCTGCCGTTGCGCCCGGAGGCGCCCGAGCCCACCTTGTCCTTCTCGGCCAGGACGACCCGGGCGCCCTTACGGGCGGCGTGATAGGCGGTGGACAGGCCGGTGAGACCGCCGCCGATCACCACCACGTCCGCCTCGTCGGGCAGGTCCTTGCCGGAACGGTCGGGGAAGGCGGGGGCTGTGTCCAGCCAGTAGGGGATCTGCTTCATGGCGTGCGTCCTCTGTGTTCTCGGTCTGGTTCGCCGGTTGCGCCGTCGGTCAGCAGCCGAGCAGCTTCGGCAGGCCCGACAGGTCGGGCAGCTCGTCGTAGGGCTGGTAGTCGGCGCTGCCGGGGCGGCCGTAACGGTTGATCCACACGCGACGCTTCAGGCCGAGGTCGCGGGTCGGGATGTGGTCGTACTCCCAGCCCTGGGCGGTGTGGATGACCTGGGACGGCTCGACGCCCATGGTCCGGAAGGCGTGCTTGAAGGTCTGGCGGTCCGGCTTGTAGGCGCCCGCCTGCTGGGCGGTGATGACGTAGTCGAACTCGACGCCGATGTTCTCGACGTTCCGCGCGATCAGGTTGTCGTCGGTGTTGGAGATGATGGCGATCTCGTACCTGGTCTTCAGCGCGCGCAGGGCCTCCGGCACCTCCGGGAAGGGACCGAAGGTGGGGACCGCGTCCACCAGGGCCTCACCGTCGGAGTCGCGGTACTCCAGGCCGTGCAGGCGCATGGCGTTGCGCAGGCTGGAGGGCAGGGCCTCGTGGTAGGGGCGGTAGGCCTCCAGGACGGCTTGGAAGCGCATGACGCGGAAGTCGTCGAGGAACTCGTCGACGTCCAGGTTGTCCAGGTCCAGCCGGCCGGAGTCGGAAAGGATCTTCAGGGTGGTGGGGCCGAGCTGGAAGTCGATCAGGGTTCCATAGGCGTCGAAGGTGACGATCTCTCGCATGGTGTTCAGCCTCGATCTCGCGGGTTTACGGATTTTCCGGGGGTGAGGGTGGGGGCTTCAGACGACGCGTTCGCCGGGGGTGACGATCGCGTCGAGTGCGGCCAGGTCGGCCGGGTCGGGGGTCCAGTCGGCCGCCGCCGCGTTGGCGGTGACCTGTTCGGGGGTCATGGCGCCGCAGATGACGGAGCCGACGGCGGGGAGCGCGGCCAGTGCGCCCACGGCGACCTGGAGGAGGGTGAGTCCTCGTTCGGCGCCGTACGCGGTGAGCGCCTCGGCCTTGTCGAGGGCCGCGTCGGTGAGCCAGCCCTGCCGCCAGGACAGCCGGCTGCCGGGCGGAGGTTCCTCTCCGCGCCGGTACTTTCCGCTGAGCAGGCCGTTGGCCAGTGGGTAGTACGGCAGGAGGCCGACGCCGTGGCGCAGGCAGGCCGGGATCAGGTCCTGCTCCACCGCCCGGTCGAGCAGGTGGTAGCGGGCCTGGGTGGAGACGAAGGCGTCGGTGAGGTCTTCGGCCGGAAGGTTGGAGCAGCCGATGTAGCGGATCTTGCCCTCGTCCACCAGTTCTCGGAGCGCGGCGACCGTCTCCTCCAGCGGGGTGACGCCGTCCGGCTCGTGGTACTGGTACAGGTCGATCCGATCCGTGCCGAGTCGGCGCAGCGACGCCTCGACGGCGTACCGGATGTAGGGGCGGGCGCCGCGCCGGCCGTAGAGGTCGGCCTCCTGACCCATCTCCATGCCGAACTTGGTGGCCAGCACGACCTCGTCGCGGTGCCCTTTCAGGGCGGCACCGAGGAGCCGTTCGCCGTCGCCGCGCCCGCTGTCGCTCTCGCCGAACCCGCCGTACAAGTCGGCGGTGTCGAACAGGGTGATGCCCGCGTCGATGGCCGCGTGGACGACCGCCTTCGTGCCGTCCTCGTCAAGACGGGAGCCGAAGTTGTTGCCGCCGACACCGACCACGGAGACGGTCGGGCCGCGCTCGCCCAGCGTGCGGTATCTCATGACCGGCTCCCGAATCCGATGCAGACGTTCTTGGTCTGCGTGTAGCTGTCGAGGGCCGCGAGACCCTTCTCCCGCCCCCAGCCGCTGTGCTTGTAGCCGCCGAACGGGAGCTCGACGCCGGTGCCGACGCCGGTGGCGTTGACATAGACCTGGCCGGCCCGGATGCCCTCGGCGAGCCGCATCGCCTTGTCGATGTCACGGGTCCAGACGTAGGACGCGAGGCCGTACGGGCTGTCGTTGGCGATGTCCAGGGCCTCGTCGGCGTCGTCGAACTCGATGACGGTGACGACGGGGCCGAAGATCTCCTCGCGGGCGCACCGGGCGTCGTTGGTCAGGCCGGTGAGCACGGTCGGCTCGACGTAGTAGCCGTCGGCGAGGGCCGGGTCGGACGGCGCACCGCCGCCGGCCCGGGCCACGGCGCCTTCCTCGCGGGCCAGGTCCAGGTAGCCCAGCACCCGGTCGCGCTGCCGGGCGGCGACCAGTGGGCCGACGTCCGGGTCGGTGAGCCCCGGGCCCACGCGCAGTGCGGCGGCGTGGGCGACCAGCTTGTCGAGGAACTCCTCGGCGCCGCGCTGGAGCAGCAGCCGGGTGCCGGCCGAGCAGGTCTGGCCGGCGTTGCCGAAGGCCGAGGCCGCGACTGCGGTCAACGCCAGGTCGAAGTCGGCGTCGGCGAAGACGACGACCGGTGACTTGCCGCCCAGTTCCGTGACGGAGGGGACCACATTGGCGGCGGCGGCCTGGGCGACCTTGATGCCGGTGGGCACCGAGCCGGTGAAGGTGACCTGGTTGATGTCCGGGTGCCCGGCGAGAGCCGCGCCGGTCTCGCCGTCACCGGGGACGACGTTCAGGACGCCCGGCGGGAGTCCGCACTCCAGGGCGATCCTGCCGATCTCCAGCGGGGTGAGGGGCGCCTCCGGGGAGGGCTTGAGCACCACGGTGCAGCCCGCCGCCAGCGCCGGAGCGGATCCCCTCGCGGTGTTCTGCAGCGGGTAGTTGAACGGGATGATCTGGCCGGAGACACCGATCGGTTCGCGGACGGTGTAGTCGATCAGGCCGGGCCCGAGGGGGATCGTGGTGCCGCCGAGTTTGTCGGCGACGCCCGCGTAGAACTCGAAGTACCGGGCGGCGGCCTCGACATCGGCCTTGGCCTGGCTCAGCGGCTTGCCGACGTCCTGGCTCTCCAGGCGGGCCAGCCGTTCGCCCTGGTAGCGGATGGCCTCCGCGATCCGGTAGAGGATGCGGCCCCGGTCGGCGGCGCGCATCCCGGCCCATTCGGGAGAGGTGAGCGCCGCGCGGGCGGCGGCCACCGCCTGGTCCACGTCCGCCGTGCCGGCCAGCGCCACCTGGGCGATGGCGGTGCCGTCGGACGGATCGAGGACCGTGAAGAAGCGTCCGTCGGCGGCGGGCACCTGCTTGCCGTCGATCAGCAGCTCGGTCAAGCGCAGTTCGCCGGTCATGGCCGGATCTCTCCCTGCACCTCGCCGAAGATGACGACCTCGTCGCCGGGGCGGACGGTACGGATCCGGCGGACCCAGAGCACGATGCCGTCCTGCGGGGCGAGGACCTCCTCCAGCGTGTTGCCGTAGTGGTCGACGATGTGGGCGATCAGGTCGCCTTCCTTGCAGGTGTCCCCCGGCTCGGCGTGGCCGACGAAGAAGCCGCCGGCGTCGGAGCGGGCGAAAGTGCCGGAGACCGTGGTGTAGGTGTCCCGCAACTCCGCCGCACCGTCGATCATCCCGAGTTGCCGGAGGATGTTGCGGATGGAGTGCATGTGCAGGGTGACGTTCTCCTCGCGGTAGGTGCCGCCGCCGACCTCGATGGTGATGGCGGGCTTGCCCGCCGCGAGGGTGGGGTGGCGCACCGTGCCGCCCCACTTGCCGCCCTTCCAGACCAGCTCGTGCCCGGCCGCGAGGGCCATGTCCGTCGCCAGTTCCTCGTAGCCGCCCTGAAGGATGACCAGCGGGGCGATCTCACCGAACGTGCCGCCGGTGTGCAGGTCGACCAGGGCGTCGATGGCCGGGACGACCTGCTCGACGAAGGTGGCGGCCAGGCGCAGCGAGTACGAGCCGTCCGCGTCACCGGGGAAGATGCGGTTGAGGTTGAGGTGGTCCAGGCCGCTGGTGCGGGCCGCCGCCTCGAAGGCCGGGGTGTTCATGCAGGGGATGGCGACGAGCGTGCCGCGCAGGGTGGCCGGGTCGATCTCGGCGACCACGCGGCGGACGGCTTCCTGGCCGTCGTACTCGTCGCCGTGCACGCCGGCGTCCACACACAGGACCGGGCCGTCCTGGGCGCCGTTGACGACGATCAGTGGGATGCCGAGTTCGACACCGTAGCTGCTGGTGCCGACCGGGATGAGGCCTTGGGCGCGCTCGCCGGGGGCGACGGTCAGCGGACCGATGGAGTACATGTCGTTCCTTTCCCAAACATGGATCAGATGCGGGCGGACGCCTCGGCGAGGGTCTCCGCGAGGATGTCGGCGATACGGTCGAGAAGGGCCCGGTCGCTGATCAGCGGGGGCGCGATCTGGACCAGTGGCGCGGACCGGTTGTAGACGCGGGCGAGGAGGCCGGCCTCGCGCAGCCGGCGCGGGATCAGGTCGGCGATCAGGCCGGCGCGGGCGGTGTCGCCGAAGCCGCCGTCCTCTTGGTCGCCGACGAGTTCGCAGGCGTAGAAGAACCCGGCTCCCCGGACGTCGCCGACGATTCTCAGGTCCGCGAGGGATGCCATGCGGCCCGCCAGGTGGCCTTGGAGGTCACGGACGTTCTCCAGGATCCGGTCCCGCTCCATGATCTCCAGGTTGCGCAGGGCGATGGCCGCGCTCAGCGGGTGCCCGGCGAAGGTGTAGCCGTGGTTGAGGACCGTGCCGGGCCGGTTGATGACCTCGACGACACCCTGGCTGACCAGAGTCGCTCCCAGGGGGGCGTAACCGGCGGTGATGCCCTTGGCGACGGTGACCATGTCCGGGCGGGCGCCGTAGCGGTCCCCGCCGAACCACTCCCCGAGCCGGCCGAAGGCCGTGATCACCTCGTCGGCGACGAGCAGGAGTCCGTACCGGTCGGCCAGCGCCCGCAGACCCTGCCAGTAACCCTGGGGCGGGGTGATGCAGCCGCCCCGGTTCTGCACCGGCTCGGCGATCAGCATGGCGACGGTCTCCGGCCCCTCGGCCAGGATCGCGTCCTCCAGCTCGGCGAGCAGCCGGGCCGTGTACAGGCCGTCGTCCGCGTATTCCGGTGCGAGGCCGAAGCGGTTGGTGTTGGCCACGAACCGGGTGTCGATCGCCGGCGGGCCGTACGGCTCCGTCAGGCCGGGGTCGTCGGTGAGGGAGAGGGCGCCGATGGTCAGTCCGTGGTAGGCGCCGCGCCGAGCGATGGCCTTGGTGCGGCCCGGTTCGCCGCGCAGCGCGTGGTAGCGGCGGGCGATCTTCCAGGCGGTCTCGACGGCTTCGGCGCCGCCGCTGGAGAAGAAGGTGTGCTCGATGTCGACGGGGGCGATCCGCGACAGGCGCTCGGCGAGTTCGATCGCCGTGGGGTGCGCGGAGCCGGACCACAGCGGGCTGTAGCACAGCTCGCGCAGCTGCTTCTCGGCCGCCTCGGCGAACTCGGGGCCGTAGGAGTAGCCGAGCTGGCAGCAGTACAGCCCCGACAGCCCGTCGATGTAGCGGTTGCCGTCCGCGTCGTCGACGTACGGGCCCTCGCCGCGGCTGACGACGAACAGTTCCTGGCCCGGCATCGCGAGCGATCCGTTGGCGGTCATGTGCAGCAGCAGGTGCCGCTGAGCGGTGGCGATCATACGGTCTCACCTCCGGGGGCGGCGACGCCCACCGTGTTCTCGACCGAGAGCAGGGATTCCTGCCGTCCGGTGCCGATCCAGCGGACCAGGGCGACGAGGCCGAGGGCGAGGACGGCGAAGGCGATGAGGATGGCGCTGACTGCGGTCACGCTGGGGTCGATCTCGAAGGTGAGGGAGTTGTAGACCTGCACGGGCAGGGTGACGGTGTCGACGGAGGAGAGGAACTGGGAGATGTAGAACTCGTCGAAGCTGGTGATGAAGGAGAAGATCGCTGCCGCGATCATTCCGGGGGCGGCGAGGGGGAAGGTGATCTTCCGGGCGATGGTGAGGCGGCCGGCGCCCATGCTGGCGGCGGCGTCCTCCAGGCGTTCGTCGATGCCGCGCAGGGTGGCGACGAGGATCAGGACCGCGATGGGTGAGGCGAGCACGGTGTGGCCGAGCGCGATGGCGATGGGGCTGCCGAGCATCGCGGCCGGCTCGAAGAGCAGGAACAGCCCGAGTGCGGTGACGATCTGCGGGATGAGCAGGGGTCCGAGGACCAGGGCGAACACCGCCGAGCGCAGCGGGAGTTCGCTGCGGACCAGGGCGGTCGCCGCGGTCACCCCGATGATGAGGGAGAACACGGTGCTCAGCGCGGCGACCAGGGCGCTCAGGGAGAGCGCGGCGGGCCATTTGCTGCCGTCGGCGAAGAGGGCCTTGTACCAGTTCAGCGTCCACGCCTCGGGCGGGAAGGCGGCGAAGGCGTTGTTGCTGAAGGAGGTGACGAGGATGACGACGATCGGCAGGGCCAGGAACAGCAGGATCAGGGTGGCGACGACGGTCAGGGCGATTCGGCCGGTGAGGGTCTTGCGCAGCTCCATCATGAGGCGTTCCTCTTCTTACGGCTGGCGCCCAGGGAGCTGACGACCTTGACCAGCAGCAGTCCGGCCAGGGTGAGGACCAGCAGGATGACGCCCTGCGCGGCCGCCCCGTTCCACTGGTTCTCCTTCGTCACCTGCTGGTTGATGAGGGTGGCGATCATCGTCTGGTTGGGTCCGCCCATCAGGGCCGGAGTGATGTAGTACCCCAGTGACAGGATGAAGCTGAGCAGGCCGGCACTGGCCAGGCCAGGCGCGACCAGCGGCAGATAGACCCGGCGGAAGATCGTCACCTTGCCCGCGCCCATGCTCGACGCGGCCGCCAGCAGCCGCCGGTCCACACCGCGCATCACCCCGTACAACAGCAGCACGGTGTACGGCAGCATCATCGAGGTGGTGCCGATGACCACGCCCAGTTCGTTGTAGAGCAGCTGGTAGGGCGCCCCCGGGGCCCACGCCAGGGTTTCGTTCACCAGGCCCTTGTCGCCGAGCATGATGATCCAGCCGTAGGTGCGCACCAGGGCGGACACGAAGTGCGGGACGACCACGACCAGCATCGCCAGGCCCGCCCACACCGGCTTCAGCCGGGTGATCGCCTGGGCCAGGACGAACCCGAAGACCAGGCTGAGCACGGCCGTTTCGGCGGAGATCCGCAGCGTGGTGAACAGCACCGACAGATTCACCCCGGTCAGGGCGTCGGCGTACCAGTGCAAGGTGAACGATCCGTCGGCGTCCTTCAGGCTCAGCAGCAGCGTGCTGAAGATCGGGTAGACGAACAGCACCAGCAGATAGACCACGACCGGCAGCGCGTACAGGATCCCGACCCGGGTCCGGCGCGAGGCCAGGAGCTTGCGCGGACGGGCGGGAGCGCCCGCGGTGAGGGTGGCTGCCATGGCTCACCCTCCCTGTTCGTCGGCGAAGAGGTTGACGTCCTCGGGGTCGGCGGAGATCCCGACCCGCTCACCGGCGACCGGGCCACGGCCGGCCGGGACCTCCAGCCGCAGCAGCGGCGCCTCCTTGCCGTCGATGCGCACCCCCGCGCGGACCAGGGTGCCCACGTAGGTGGCCATCTCGACCGTGCCGGTACAGAACCCGTCGTCGGTGGCGACGGCCCGCAGCCGGCCCGGCTGCACAGCGACCTTCACCTGCGTACCCAGGGCCAACTGGTGACGGCGCGCCTCCAGCAAGCCGCCGGACCTGTCCAGGCGGACGAGGGTGTGCTCGTCGGTGTGCCGCTCCACGCGGCCGGGCAGGAAGTTGGCCGCGCCGAGGAAGTCCGCGACGAACGGCGTCCTCGGCCGCTCGAACAGCTCCCGGGGGGTGTCGAACTGCTCGATCAGGCCGTTGCGCATCACCGCGATGCGGTCGGACATGACCAACGCCTCTTCCTGATCGTGCGTCACGTAGATGACGGTCAGGCCGAGTTCCTGCTGGATGGTCTTGATCTCGACCTGGAGCTGGTCGCGGAGCTTCTTGTCCAGGGCGCCGAGCGGTTCGTCCATGAGGATGACCGGCGGCCGGTAGACCAGCGCCCGGCACAAGGCCACACGCTGCTGCTGACCACCGGACAGCTCACGCGGCTTACGGCCGCCGAACCCCGACAGGCCCGCGATCTCCAGCGTCTCGCCCACCCGGCGGCGGATCTCGTCCTTGCCCACCCCGCGCAGCGTCAGCGGGAAAGCGACGTTCTCGCTCACGGTCATGTGAGGGAAGAGCAGGTACTGCTGGAAGACGAAACCCAGGTTCCGCCTCTGCGGGGCGAGGCGGGTGACGTCACGGTCCCCGACGGAGATGGTGCCGGAGTCGGGTTCGCAGAACCCGGCGATCATCATCAGCGTCGTGGTCTTGCCCGACCCCGAGGAGCCGAGGAAAGTGACGAACTCCCCGGCCGCGATCTCCATGGATGCCTCGTCGACGGCGACGACGTCGCCGTAGGTCTTGCGCAGAGCCACCACCGACAGCGACTTGCCGGTCGCGGTGGCCGACTTGTTGCCGGCCACCTTGACGGACGGTGTGGCGATACCGAATTCAGCCACGAGCCCACTCCAGCCAGCGCTTGGTGACGGCCGGTTCGTTCTTCAGCCACCAGTCGACATCTGCGTCGAAGCCCTTGTCGTAGTACTTCGGCGCACCCGCGAGCGCGTTGCGCTCGTTCTCGGTGAGCTTGGCGTAGGCCAGGGGGGAGGACGGGTTCGACGGGAACGCCTTCGCCAGGGCGGCCTGGCTCTCCGCGCGCAGCGCGAAATCCATCAGCAGGTAGGCGTTGTCCACGTGGGCCGCGTCCTTGGCGATGGCGTAGCCCGAGAACTGACGGCGCATGCCGTTCAGCTGCCGGGTCACCGGAACGCCCTGCTTCTCCAGATCAGCGATCCGGCCGTCCCAGACGGTGGACATCGTCACTTCCTGGCGGCTGAGCAGCACACCGGGGAGCGGGCCGCTGTCCCAGAACTTCTTGATGTCGCCTCGCAGTCGGGTCAGCGCCTTGAAGGCACGGTCCACATCCAGCGGGTACAGCTTGTCCATGGGAACGCCGTCGGCCAGCAGCGCGAACTCCAGCTCCGGCAGGTCACCGGACGGGCTGCACATCGACCGGCCGCCCTTGAACGCCTTGGTGTCGAAGAAGTCCGCCCACGACTCCGGCTTGGCGCCGCCGAACGCGTCCGTGCGGTACGCGATGCACTGCCCGTAGAAGCTGTGGCCGATCGCATGGTCGGTGATCTGGGCCTCGGGGATCTTCGCGCTCTTCAGGCTCTTGAGCCGGTCGGGGTCCAGCGCCTCCAGCGCGTCCTGCTTGACGTACTTGTTGTGG
Source organism: Streptomyces sp. NPDC034049 (assembly GCF_055575575.1). Lineage (NCBI taxonomy): Bacteria > Bacillati > Actinomycetota > Actinomycetes > Kitasatosporales > Streptomycetaceae > Streptomyces > Streptomyces sp. NPDC034049. The sequence continues at coordinate 23,767 of NZ_JBVISJ010000013.1, read as the reverse complement.
GACATCATCGAGTTGTTGATGAGGTCGCACTGCGGGCGGCCCTGCTTGATCTGGGCGAGCAGCGGGGCGTCGTCCACGTTGAGCACCTTGACGGCGATCCCGGTCTCCTGGGTGAACGGCGTGTAGATCGCCTTCTGGAGGGCCGCGCCGTAGGAACCGCCGCTGTCGCGGACGACCACCGTCTTGCCGCTCTTGCCGCCGCTGCCGCCGACGGACCGGCTGGTGCCGGTGCCGCAGGCGCCGAGGGTGGTCGCGGCGGCGACGCCCGCCGTGACCCCGCCTATTCCTCGCAGGAACAGTCTGCGGTCTATCCGGGCATCTTTCATCGTGTGCCTCCTGGTGGTGCCGGCCGTGAGAAGAGGGGTGGCTGGGGACGTGGAAAGGGGGATGGTGGGAACGGTGGTCTAGGCGCGGGGGCCCGCCTCGTCGGACCCGGTGCCCACACCGGGCGTCCGGAGGGTGTCGGTCCGCGCGGCCGTGTCGGGGTCCCACGGAACGGCGAGGGCGGCGAGTTCGGCGCCGGGGGCGACGGTGAGGCCGTGCATGCCGTAGAAGATCCGTCCGCCGGCCGGGGCGTGGACCGTGTGCTCCGTGCCGTCGGCCGGGTCGACGATGCGGCCCAGGACGTCGCCCTCGGCGACTTCGCCGATGACGTCGGCGTCGAAGGTGAACTCCGGGTACCACAGGCCGGTGGCCTCGGCGGTGACGCCGGCGGACCAGACCCACTCACGGATCGGGGCCGAGGCGGAGCCGGTCTGGTCCAGGACGCCCAGGTGGCGCAGTGCCGTGAGGAGTCCGTCGACGCGGCGGAGGGCCGTGGGCTCGTCCCGCTGTCCGAGTGAGCCGACCTCGACCAGGACCGCCGAGATGCCCCGGCGGGCGGCGGCCGCGTGGCTGTTGCCGCCGTCGGCCTTCAGTCCGAGGATGACATCCTCGATGCCGAAGGAGCCTGCCAGTTCGGCCGTGGCCTTGTCGAGGTCCGCGTCACCGGTGAGGCGGTAGCCGACGAAGTCGCTCAGGACCTGGTCGATGCCGCCGCAGTGCAGGTCGATGTAGACGTCGGCGCCGTCGACGAGGTGGGTGAAGAGCCAGGCGGCCAGCCGCTCGGTGGGGCCGCCGGCCGGGTCGCCGGGGAAGACGCGGTTGAGGTTCACGCCGTCGACCGGGGAGATGTTGAGCCGGCCCTCGTACACGGCGGGCGGGTTGGCGACGGGGCAGATGATCACCTGCCCGTGCACCTGGCCGGGTTCCAGCCTGTCCGCCAGTCGTACGACGGCGTCGATGGGCGTGAACTCGCCGCCGTGCACGCCCGCGGTGATGACGACCCGGGGGCCGGGGCGGGCGCCGTTGACCAGGGTCAGCGGGATGTCCGTGGTGACGGTGCCGAGGTCGACCCGGACGGTGCCGCGGACCTTGGTGCCGGGCTGGGCTTCGATGGAGCCGACGGTGAGGGTGGTGTCGTTCATGGTCATGCCTCCGTACGGCCGACGGTGGAGAGGAAGTCGATGGGCTGGGGCGAGGTGCCGTCCAGAGCCAGGTCGGCGGCGATGTCACCGAAGGCGGGCGAGAGCTTGAAGCCGTGGCCGGAGAAGCCGGCGAGCAGGATCACGTTCTCGGCGCCGGGCAGGGGGCCGACCAGGGGGCGGCTGCTCTCGGTGTAGCCCTCCATGTAGACGGAGAGGCGGGTCGGGTCCGGGTGCAGGTCCGGCATGTGACGCCCGATCAGCTCGGAGAAGATCTCCAGTTCCTCGGGCTGCACCGTCCTGTCCAGCTGGTTCGGGTCGCCCGCGGGCTGGTGCAGGGCGCGGGAGAGGCCGAGCTTGACGGAGATGCCGTCCGGGGAGGGCAGGCCGTAGCAGTGGGTGGGTGCCGTGCGGATGAACGCCGGGCGCTCCTCGCCGAACCAGGCCTCGGGGGCGGTCGGCACGTACCAGGCGCTGACCAGGCGGCGGACGTCCACCTCCCACGGCAGGTCGGGCAGCAGGTCGTTGACCCAGGGGCCGGGGGTGACGACGGCGGTGTCGAAGCGCTCGCTGCCGGCGTCGGTGCGGATCTCGACGCCGCCCGCGACAGGGACGATCTCGCGGACCGTGCTGTAGCGGTGGATCACCGCGCCCAGCTGCTCGGCGCGGCGGGCGGCGCTCTGGATCGTCAGCTCGGGGCGGATGAAACCGGCGCGGCGGTCGAGCACGGCCGCGTCGCCGTCCTCGATGCGGTACTGGGGGAAACGTTTCGCCAGAAGTTCGGCATCCAGCACCTCGTGGTCGAGGTCGTGCTCCGCGATGGACTCCAGGACGGTGGCCATCTGGTGGTGCCCGGTCGGCCCCATCAGCAGACATCCGGTCAGCCGGCGCAGCTCACGGCCGGTCTCCTCCTGAAGCCGCTCCCACAGGGTGTCGGCGTGCTTGAGCAGCGGGACGTAGCGGGAGTCCTCGAAGTGCGCGCTGCGGAAGATCCGGGTCTCACCGCCCGCGGCACCGCGGTCGTGGCCGGGGGCGAACCGGTCGTACCCGACGACCTCGGCGCCCCGGACCGCCAGCCGCCAGGCGGCCTGGCTGCCCATCGTTCCGACGCCGATGACGGCGACGCGCTTCCTGGCAGCTGACACAGGACTTTCCTTTCGTATCGCCGAGGCGCATGCTGAGCGCCCGACGTGAGACTGATCGATTCGAGGCGGTTTGAACGGGGGCCGGGCCCCTTGTGTCGGGCTCTCGGCTCACAGCCGCCGTGTCTCGCGATACCGGCCCACATTGTCGGGATCTCCCGTTGGGCCGTGCCACATTGTGGAATGCTGTGCTAGAATCTGGCACGAGAATGGCAGTGGCCAGAGGAGGAGTCAAGAGGTGTCCAGCAGAAATTCCGCGGATTAACGGGGGGAAACCGGATGGAAATGAAGAGCGTCACGAGATCGCTGCGGGTTCTGGAAGCGGTCGCCCAGCATCAGCCGGTCACCGTCGGGGAGTTGACGAAACTCTTCGGCCTGCCGAAGTCGACCGTGCAGCGAACCCTGGTCACCCTGGCGGAGGCGGGCTGGCTGCGCGCGAACCGCAAGGACACCACCCGCTGGGAGATCGGCGCCCGGGTGCTGGCCGTACGGCCCGCAGCTCTGCAGGGCTCCAGCCTGTTCGCCGCCGCCCGCGAGCCCATGATCCGGCTCCGCGACACGGTGAACGAGACCATCCACCTGTCGGTGCCCGACGCGCTGCACAGCATGGTCGTCGTCGACCGCGTCGACTGCGACCACCCCGTACGGACCTTCCACACCATCGGCGACACCTCACCCCTGCACGCCACGGCCACCGGGCGCGCGATCCTCGCCCAGCTTCCGAAGCAGGACGTCGAGGAAGTCGTCGCCCAGGGCCTGGAGCGCTTCAGCGACACGACCCCCGCCGACCCCGACGAGCTGCGCGCCGAACTGGACCGGATCCGCGCCGACGGCTACGCGATCAACCGGAACCAGTACCGGCCGGGCGTCTGCGCCCTCGCCGCACCCGTGCTCGACGAGAGCGGGACCCCGTTGGCCGCCGTGGCCATCTCGATGCCCGACACCCGGTACGACGTGACCCGGGAGCCCGAGTGGGGTGGCCTCGTGACCGGCGCGGCAGAGGAGATCAGCGGACGCCTGCTGGGCGGCTGACGGAAGGTGATGGCCCAAGAAGGCCCCGACCGGAGAGGGCCGGCTCGCACGCGCCGAAGCGTGCAAGCCGGCCCTCTCCGCATGTCAGGGCAGCCGTCACCCCGGGCCCGACGGGGGGTGTCGGGCCCGGGGTGACGGCTGCCGCGCGGCACGGCGCGACGAGGGGCGGAGGCGAACGCCCGCCGCTCATCGCCGGGCAGGCCAGGGGGCCTCGCTCCCCTCCATGCCGTATAGTGGAACGCCATGCTAGAATGCGGCATGAATCATGCCCACGGCTCCGGGGAGGGAGTCGAAGGTGAGTGACCAAGCCACGCGACCGATGGGGCCCGGGATGGAAATGAAGAGCGTCATCAGGTCACTGCGCATCCTGGAGGCGGTCGCCCGGCATCAGCCGGTCACCGTGGGCGAGTTGACGAAACTCTTCGGCCTGCCGAAGTCGACGGTGCAGCGCACTCTGGTCACCCTCAACGAGGCGGGCTGGCTCCGGGCCAACCGCAGGGACACCACGAGCTGGGAGATCGGCGCCCGGGTGCTGGCCGTACGACCCGCCGCCCTACAGGGCTCCAGCCTGTTCGCCGCCGCCCGCGAACCCATGATCCGACTCCGCGACACGGTGAACGAGACCATCCACCTCTCGGTGCCCGACGCACTGCACAGCATGGTCGTCGTCGACCGCGTCGACTGCGACCATCCCGTACGGACCTTCCACACCATCGGCGACACCTCACCCCTGCACGCCACGGCCACCGGGCACGCGATCCTCGCCCAGCTCCCACGTCCTGAGGTCGACGAGTTCGCGACGGGCACGTTCGAGGGGTACGGCGAGGAGACCATCACCGACGCCGAGGAGCTGCGCACGGAACTCCAGCGGGTCAGGGAGCGCGGCTACGCCGTCAACCACAACCAGTACCTCCAGGGGATCTGCGCCATCGCGGCACCCGTCCTGGACGGTGACGGCGTCCCACTGGCCGCCGTGGCCGTGTCCCTGCCTGATTCACGCTTCGAGCCCGGTCGGCTCGCGGAGCTGGGGCGACTGGTGACCGAGACGGCGGCGGAGATCACCGCGCGCCACCTGCGCTGAGGGCGCCTTCGGCCCGGCCCGCCCGCGGCGAGGCAGGGCCCTCCCCGTGCCCGGCCAGGAGGACAGAGCGGCCGGGCACGGCGTGGCCCGCGCGGTGCGCGAGGAGGCGTAGGTCAGGGCAGGACCGCCGTCATCGCACAGGCACCGCGAGGTACTGGTACTCCAGGAACTCGTCGAGACCGACGCGGCCGCCCTCGCGGCCGAGCCCGGACTGCTTGACACCGCCGAAGGGGGCGGCCGGGTTGGAGACGAGGCCGGTGTTGACGCCGACCATGCCGACCTCCAGACGCTCGCTGACCCGCAGGGCGCGGTCCAGGCCCTCGGTGAAGACGTAGCCGACGAGGCCCCAGGGGGTGTCGTTGGCCCGGCGGATCACCTCGTCCTCGTCGTCGAAGGTGAGGATCGCGGCGACCGGGCCGAAGATCTCCGTGTCCATCAGGCGGCTGTCGGAGGCGACATCCGTGAGTACGGTCGGCGGGTAGAAGCAGCCCGGCCCCTCGGGCGTACAGCCGCCGACGAGCACCTGGGCGCCGCGCTCCACCGCGTCGGCCACCAGTTCCTCGACCTTGGCCCGTCCGACCCTGTCGATCAGCGGGCCGACGTCGACACCGTCCCGGGTGCCGGGGCCCACGACCAGCGCGCCCATGCGCTCGGCCAGGCGCCGCCCGAACTCCTCCGCCACGGAGGAGTGGACGAAGAAGCGGTTGGCGGCGGTGCAGGCCTCGCCCATGTTGCGCATCTTGGCGACCATCGCGCCGTCGACCGCCTTGTCCAGGTCGGCGTCCTCGAACACGACGAACGGCGCGTTGCCGCCCAGCTCCATCGAGGTCCGCACGACCGCCTCCGCGCTCTGGGCGAGCAGCAGGCGTCCCACGTTGGTGGAGCCGGTGAAGGACAGCTTGCGAATCCGCCCGCCGCGCAGGAGCGGTTCGCACACCTCCCCCGCACGGGAGGTGGTGACGACGTTGAGCACGCCGTCCGGCAGCCCGGCCTCCTTGAGGATCGCGGCGAGAGCCAGGCTGGACAGAGGGGTCTGCGGGGCCGGCTTGAGGATCATCGTGCAGCCGGCGGCGATCGCCGGGCCGATCTTGCGGGTGCCCATGGCCAGCGGGAAGTTCCACGGGGTGATCAGCAGACAGGGGCCGACCGGGCGGCGGGAGAGCAGCATGCGGTTGCGGCCGTCGGGCAGGACGCCGTGACCGCCCTCGATGCGCACGGCCTCCTCGGAGAACCAGCGGAAGAACTCGGCCGCGTACGCCACCTCTCCCCTGGCCTCGGCCAGGGGCTTGCCCATCTCGGCCGTCATCAGGTGGGCCAGCTCGTCGGTGCGCTCGACGATGATCTCGTACGCCCGGCGCAGGATCTCGCTGCGGACCCGGGGCGCCGTACGGGCCCACTCCTCCTGCGCCTGGACGGCGGCCTCCTCGGCGCGCTGGGCGTCCTTGGCGCCCGCGTCGGCGACGTGCGCGATGATCTCGCCGGTCGCGGGGTCGTCCACGGGCATGGTGGCGCCGTCCGCGGCGTCCGCCCAGGCCCCGCCGATGAACAGCTGCGTGGGTGTGTCGGTCATGACGTCTCTCCTGGTTGAACGGTCTGATCGGCGGCAGGGTCGAGGAGTTCCGCGAGGTGCAGGGCGCGGATGCCCCGGTCACCGGCGAGGTGGTCGATCTGGGTGGCGCAGCTGAAGCCGTCCGCGACGACGACGGTCGGCGTGTCTCCTTCGATGGCGGAGATGCCGTCGAGGCGTGGCTTCAGGGCCAGGTCGGCGACGGCCATCGAGGTGTCGTAGTGCTGCGCCTCGAAGCCGAAGTTGCCGGCGAGTCCACAGCAGCCCTCGGCCTCGTCGACCTTGACCACACCCAATCGGCGCAGCAGGTCGGTGGGGCGGCTGCCCTTGAAGGTGGCGTACTCGTGGCAGTGGGTCTGCAGGACGACGTCGGCCGGCAGCTCGGGGGGCGTCCAGTCGGGGGCGGCCAGGTCGGTCAGGGCGCCGGTGAAGGTGTGGACGCGCTCCGCGACCCGACGGGCGGCGTCCGTGCCGAGAAGCTCGGGCACGTCGCGTTTGAGGGCGGCGGCGCAGCTGGGTTCGGCCACGATGATGGGCCGCTCGTCACCGTTGTCGAGGTGAGCGACCGTACGGGCCATGATGCGGCGGGCGACGGACAGCTGGCCGGTGCTGACCCAGGTCAGGCCGCAGCACAGGCCGTCCTCCGCCGTGCAGGGGATTCCCGCGTCGGCGAGCACGCGGCTCGCGGCGCCCGCCACCTCGGGGCGGAAGGCACGGGTGAAGCTGTCGACGAAGAGCAGCGCCTTCGCCGGTTCGCCGGTCCTCGCACCGCGTAGGACCCGGCGAAGCGCGTGCCGGGAGGCGAAGGCCGGGATCCGGCGCTTCGTGGTCACCCCTCCCAGCCGGGCGAGCAGCTTGCCGAACGGTCCGCGCAGCAGCGCGTTGAGGGGGCGGGCGGCGAATCCGGCCAGGGCCGAGGTCAGCGGCAGCCAGCCCAGCGAGTAGTGGGAGCGGGGCCGGATCCTGCCCTTGTAGTGCTGGTGCAGGAACTCCGCCTTGTACGTGGCCACGTCGACGCCGACCGGGCAGTCACTGGAGCACGCCTTGCAGGACAGACACAGATCGAGGGCGTCCCGTACCTCCGTCGAGCGCCAGCCGTCCTGGACGAGGTCGCCCCGGACCATCTCCTGGAGGAGTCGGGCCCGGCCCCGGGTGGAGTCGGTCTCCTCCCCGGTGGCCCGGTAGCTCGGGCACATCACACCGCCCGCGTCGCTGCGGCAGCGGCCCACGCCGACGCAGCGGCGTACCGCGCCCGCGAAGCCGTCCTCGTCATGCGGGAAGGAGAACTCCGTCGCCAGGGGCTGGATCTGGTGCAGCGCGAGATCGGCGTCGAGCGGGGCCGGGGCCACGATCACGCCTGGGTTGAGCAGCCCCTCGGGGTCGAATACTTCCTTGAAGGCGGTGAAGGCCCGGATCATGCGGTGGCTGTACATGACCTCCAGCAGCTCACCGCGCGCCCGCCCGTCGCCGTGCTCGCCGGACAGGGTCCCGCCGTGTGCGACGACCAGGGCGGCCGCCTCGTGCAGGAAGCGGCGGGCGGCAGTGCGGCCCACGTCCGTCGCGAGGTCGAAGTCGATGCGCACATGGACGCACCCCGCGCCGAAGTGCCCGTACATCACGCCGGTGAGTACATGGGAGGCGAGCAGCTCGCGGAAGTCCCGCAGATAGCCGGCGAGGTTCTCGGGCGCGACCGCCGAGTCCTCCCAGCCGGGCCAGGACTCCCCACCGTCGACGAGGCGGGCGGCCAGGCCGGCCCCGTCTTCGCGGACTCGCCACAGGGAGCGCCGTTCGGCCGCGCTCTCCACGACCCGCCCGCCGGTCATCCGGCCCTGTGCCTTGAGCACGTCGAGGAGCTGGGCCGCGCGGGTGTTGACCGTGGCCTCGTCGTCGCCGTCGAGTTCGACGTACAGCCAGGCCCGCCCTTCGGGCAGTCCGGTCACGGAGTCCGGGCCGCGGCGGGCGCGCATGGTGGCGACGATCGCCTCGTCCATGCCCTCCACGGCGGTGGGGTTCCAGCGCAGGATCTCCGGCACGTCCTCGGCCGCGTCGACGACGTCGTCGTAGCCGAGAGTGAGAAGCGTGGAAGCCTGTGCGGTCGCCACCAAGCGGACCGTCGCGGCGGTGACGACCGCACAGGAGCCCTCGGTGCCGACCAAGGCGCGGGCCATGTCGAAGCCGTGCTCGGGCAGCAGGTGGTGCAGCTGATAGCCGGAGACCTGACGGGGGATGCGGCCAAGCTCGGTACGGATCGGCGCCAGGTTGTCCGCGATCAAACGGCGTACGTCGGCCTCGAGACGGGCGACGAGTTGGGCGTCCTGCGGGTCCACCGCGTGCAGTCCGGTGCGGTCGGCGACGGCGCGCACGCCGTCGGCCGTCACGATCTCCAGCGCCTCGATGTGCGAGCTGGTACGCCCGTGCCGTACGGACCGGTTGCCGCACGCGTCGTTGCCGATCATGCCGCCGAGTGTGCAGCGGCTGTGCGAGGACGGGTCGGGGCCGAAGGAGAGCCCGTGCAGGGCGGTCGCGCTCTGCAGCGTGTCGAGGACGACTCCGGCCTCGACACGCGCGGTCCCGCTCGCCGGGTCGATGTCCAGGATCCGGTTCATGTACCGGGAGAAGTCCAGGACGACGCCCGGCCCGACCGCGTTGCCGGCCATGCTGGTCCCGCCGCCGCGCGCGGTGACGGGGACGCCCGTCTCCTTGCAGGCCCGCAGCACCGCGACCACGTCGTCGGCGCTGCGGGGGAAGGCCACAGCCTGCGGGGGGACACGGTAGTTGGAGGCGTCGTAGGCGTACTGGCCGAGGGCGCCCGGGCCGGATTCCACCCGCAGGCCGGGAGCCGTCTCGATGAGACGGGCGGTCAGCCGCGCCACGCTGTCGCTCATCGCGGCGATGCTCCTGAGGTACCGGCTTCCACCGCGGTCGCCCACGCCTGGAGGCCCTCGTCCACCGCCGTCTCGTCGATGACGAGCGCCGGGATCATGCGTACGACCTGGTTCCAGGCGCCGCACAGCAGCAGGAGCAGGCCCTCGTCGATCGCGGCGCGCTGCACGCGGGCGGCGGTCTCGGGGTCGGGGCTGCCGTCCTCGGTGACGAACTCGGTGGCCAGCATCAGCCCGAGGCCGCGCACGTCGCCGATGCCCGGCGTCCGGTCGGCCACCGCCTCCAGGCCGTGCCGCAGCCGCTTGCCCATGGCCTCGGCGTTCTCGACGAGCCTCTCGTCGCGTACGACGTCGAGGGTGGCGACGGCCGCCGCGCAGGCCACGGCGTTGGCACCGTACGTGCCGCCCTGCGAGCCCGGCCACGCCTTGGCCATCAGTTCCTCGGAGGCGGCGATGCCGGACAGCGGGAAGCCGCTGGCCAGGCCCTTGGCGGTGACGAGGATGTCCGGGGTGACGCCGAAGTGGTCGTGGCCCCAGAAGCGGCCGGTGCGGCCGACGCCGGTCTGCACCTCGTCGAGGATGAGGAGGAAACCGTGGCGGTCCGCGCGCTCCCGCAGACCCTCCATGAAGGCGCGGGTGGCGGGCACGTAGCCGCCCTCGCCGAGCACCGGCTCGACGATGACGGCGGCCGTGTCGGCCGGCGAGGAGATCGTCTGGAGGGTGTAGTCCAGCTCCCGCAGGGCGAAGCGGGTGGCGGTCTCCTCGTCCCAGCCGTAGCGGTAGGCCGACGGGAAGGGGGTGACGACCACACCGCTCATCAGCGGGGAGAAGCCGGACCGGAAGCGGGTGCCGGAGGTGGTCATGGAGGCGGCGGCCACCGTACGGCCGTGGAAGCCGCCGTGGCAGACGATGACGTTGGGGCGACCGGTGGCCTGGCGGGCCAGCCGCAGCGCGGCCTCGACGGCCTCGCTGCCGGAGTTGGTGAAGAACAGGCTGTCCAGGCCGGCCGGCAGCACTTCGCCGAGCTTCTCGACGAGCTGTCGCAGCGGCTGGTGCATGACGGTCGTGTACTGGCCGTGGACCAGCGTGCCCACCTGCTCCTGCGCCGCCGCCACGACCCTGGGGTGGCAGTGGCCGGTGCTGGTGACGCCGATGCCGGCGGTGAAGTCGAGGTAGCGGCGGCCGTCCTCACCGTAGAGGTGGACGCCCTCGCCCCGGACCGCCACCACTGGCGTGGCCTGGCGAAGGTGCGGCGACAGTGCGGTCATGTTCGTCTCCCGGCCTCGGTGTTCGGTCTGCTGCGGTATCCCGAGCATCTCCGCCGCCCGGCAGCGAGCCAACGCGCGATCTGTCCGGTACGGGCCCGCTGTTCGGACGTTTCGTCAAGCACGGGCCGGAAATGCGGCGCTCGCTGCCCTCACCCACCGAGGCAGGACTGCCCTTGCGCAGGTCAGCGAGGCTTGTCACAGTGACCGGGCACTCCCCCTCTCGGCTTCGCTCGGGCGGGGCACCCCCATGGAGACACCGTGAACGACAGCCGTTCGACGGCACGACCGCCGGACATGGGCGGCCCGGACCCCACCCCGCCCGCCCGCGCCCTAAGCGTCGCCGACGTCCTTGCTCTGCCCGTCCTGGCCGCCGGCCGGCCCCAGGTCGTGACCGGCGTGACCTTGCTCGACCGGCCGGTCCGCTGGGTCCACATCACCGAGCTGACGGATCCCGCGTCCTTCCTCAAGGGCGGCGAACTCGTCCTGACCACCGGCATGCCCCTGCCCGAGGAGTCCGCAGGCATCCAACGCTACGTCGACGAACTCGCCCGGATCGGGGCGGCCGCCCTGGTCATCGAACTCGTACGGCGCTACCACCGCCCGCCCGACGCACTCGTCCACGCCTGCCGCACCCGCGGGCTGCCCCTGATCACCCTCGCCAAGGACGTCAACTTCCTCGAGGTCACCCAGGTCGTCCACGGCCTCATCCTCGGCCACCAGGCCGAGGCGATGCGCCGCACCCAGCGCATCCACGAGGCGTTCACCACGCTGACGCTGCGCGGCGCCGGACCGGAGGACGTCATGCGCGCGGCAGCCGAGATGAGCGGTCGCACGGTCGTCCTGGAAAATCTGGTCCACCAGGCACTGATCTGCGAACCCTCCGGCGCCACTCTGGAGGAAGCGCTCACCGACTGGGAGCAGCGCTCCAGAGCGACCCCGCCCGGCGACCGCACGAACCGACTCGGGCCGGAAGGCTGGCTCACCGCATCGGTCGAGTATCAAGGGGAACGTTGGGGCCGGGTGACCATGCTGCCCGTCCCCACCACCGAACCGGCCTTCGGACCGGAGCACATCACCGTCCTGGAAAGGACGGCGATGGCCCTGACCGTCGCGCGCCTCACCCACCCGACCCCCTGGGAAAGCACCGCTCACCGCAACGCCCTGCGCGACCTCGTCGAACAGCGCCACCGCTCCGCAGCGGACGCCTGCGCCCGGCTGGCCGCACTGGGCCTGCCCACCGAGAACAGCCGCTTCCTCACGGTCGTGGTGGACCTCCCCGCGACAGACACCACAGCGCATCCCGAGGCCCACCTCTCCCAAGTCCTGCGCGCCACGGGAATCCCGGCACTCATCGGCGAACTGAACCCCGGCCGCCTGGGAGTACTGCTCGCCCTGAGCCCCTCACACCCCTGGCAACCCGTGGTCGAACGGCTGAGCCACGTGGCGCGCGATCTCTCCCCGCGGGCCGTCGTGAGCGTCGGCTTGGAGGTCGACCACCTCACCGACACTCCCCGTTCCTTCCACCAGGCGAGCCGCGTGGCCGAGGCCACCCCACCCGACCAGCCTCTCCCCCCGGGCCGCTCCTTCCACGAACTCCGCGATGTCGACCTGCGCCGCCTGCTGTACGCGCTCCGCGAGGACACCCGGATCCAGGAATACGCCGAACGACGACTCGGCCGGCTCCTCGATCACGACGCCCGACACGGCACCGACCTGCTGACGACCCTTCGCCACTACCTCGACGTGGCCGGCAACAAGACCAGCGCCGCCCGCCGCGGCGGTCTGTCGCGCGAGACGTTCTACCAACGCCTGCGCACCATCGAACGCCTCCTCGGCTGTGACCTCGAATCCGGCGCACAGCGCACCGAACTGCACGTGGCCCTCACGGCTCTCGACATGCTGCGAGTCCACTGACGGCTCCGAGAAACCTCGCCTCATGCAGCGCCGACCGGTAACGCAATCGACGGTTCACATCCCGCTGGGCGGTGGCACCACGGGCGGGAACTCGCCGAAGAAGATCGCGGCAACCTCGATCGTGTCGGAGCACACAGGCCGCAGACGGAGCGACCAGGGGTCCAAAACCGGTGGGCAGTGCGCAGTTCGTGCCGGCTGAAGCGAACCAGATCGAGCCACCTCCGCCCGGGTTGCTCGGCCGCCGCTGAAACTCCCGCCCCATGCTCATTTCCTCGGGAGCCTGCTCGACGACCGCCTTTCACCGCCGCGCGACCTCAGCGCGTTCAGCGGTCCGGCCTCACCGGCACGATCACCCCGCCAGGGCAGAGGCGACGGCACACACGGAGCGCGCGGCGTCCAGCGGCTTCTGCATGCCGGCCACCATGCAGACGAAGCCGGCGCCCCGCCGACCGGCACACCGTGTCATTCCGAAGGAATGCGAAACTCGAAGTCGGGACGGTCCCAGGCACGGCGGGCGGGTTCGCCGACGCGGTCCCGGTCCGCACCGCACCGCACCGCACGGTGGTAGAAGTCCTCGGCGGGAAGACGACACGGCCTTCACACGGTCGAGCCCGGTGGCACGGGCCTCGGACTGCATGTGCGCCGCGAGCAGCCGTCCAATACCCCGTCCGATCGTCCCCTTGTCGTGGTGTAGCTGATCAAGGTGTGGGAGTGCGCGGGCGTCTGCCCGGGGCGCACACCTGATACTGGTGGTCGCTCCCTACTCAAAGGCGAGCCATCGTGCAACTCTCCCTGCGAAAACGCCAGTTCGGCCGAGCGGGGGTGCGCGGTCCCAGATCAACCTGGTCTGCGATTACGGACTCTGGCCGACGTGTTCGCCTACGCCCAGGCCGAAGGCATCGAGCTGTGGCTGGACGCCACCGAGATCCAGGTCCGCAGGCCACCGGCCGGCCGCGGCGGTCGGCGCGCATTCGTTTCCGGGAAGAAAAACAGAACACCATGAAGGCCACCGTCATCGCCGACTGGCGGGGCCGCACCTCATGGACCGACACCCTGCGGCCTGGTCGTATGCACGACGCCACGGCCGCCCGCAACGAGGGCATCGCCATCTGCTTCCAGCACTTCCCCGACGTCGAGGTCCTCCTGGACGACGGCTACCTCGGCCTGAGCCGCGACCACCGCGGGCAAGCGATCACACCACCCAGAAAACCGCGTCCGGGAGCACTGCCTGGCAGAGTCCAGCAATGGGAACGCGACCGCCACGAACACTCCAGCGACCGCATCACTGTCGAACACGCCCTCGCCGACCACAAACGCTGGAAGCAACTGACGCGCTGGACCCACCGCCGCGACCGCCTGCCCGACACCTACCGCGCCATCGCCAGCCTCGTCTCCGACCGCACCGCGATCTGAAGACAGGCCATGAACAGGCCAAACATGCCTCACCCGCTATCACACACCAACTCGTTAGGACATGCTTGATTCAAGAACGCACGGTGCCCTCTGTGACGGCGAGAACTTCCACGAGGCGGTTCAGTTTGTTGCGAGCACGCATGACGTTGGCGCGCGGCACCTGGATCCGGGCCGTGGCCTGTGCCGAGAAGGGGGCCGCATAGGACAGTTCGGTCACCGGAATGTTGCCCAGTGAAGTGGTGATCCGACGCAGGGCACCGGGGTTGTTGTGCAAGGTGACCGTCAGCGTGCAATCGGATGTGCTCTCGTCTGCACCCCCGATGCCCGTTCCGGAGTTCTGGAGCATGCCGTAGGTGAGGGACTCCTGGAGCGCTTCGCACGAGGCTGCGATGATGTTGTCCGCGACACCGACGGTGTGCCACACACTCTGGCCGTCGGTGACGCTGATCAGGACGCGGATCCGTGCCTCTGTGCCGCGGTGTCCTTCCAGGATGCGGACCTTGTAGTTGACCAGCTCGAACTGGTTCACTTCTGGATGGGTGTGGTGCAGTGCCTGGCGTAGGGCCCGGTCCAGGGCGTTGACCGGTCCGTTGCCTTCTGCCACAGCTGTCGACCGTCTGCCCTGAGCGCGCAGTTTCACCGCCGCTTCGGATTCCTGCCCCTGTTTGCCGCTTGCCTCTTCGCTGATCACACGCCACGACTCGAGTTCGAAGAATGAGTCCCGGTGCCCGAAGATCTCCTCGCGGAGCAGCAGTTCGAAGGAGGCGTCAGCGGCCTCGTAGGTGTAGCCCGCGTTCTCGCGCTCCTTGATGCGGGCGACGATGCGGCCCACTTGGTCGCGGTCGGCGCAGAGGTCGTAGCCGAGCTCCTTGGCCTTGAGCTCGATGGAGGCACGTCCGGCCATGTCGGAGACGAGCATGCGCATGCTGTTGCCGACCAGCTCGGGGTCGATGTGCTGGTAGAGGTCGGGGTCGACCTTGATGGCGGAGGCGTGTAGTCCGGCCTTGTGGGCGAAGGCAGAGGCTCCCACGTACGGCTGGTGGGTGGAGGGCGTGAGGTTGACGACCTCGGCGATCGCGTGTGAGATGCGGGTCGTCGCGGCGAGCCTCCCGGGGGGTAGCACTCTGCGGTTCAGTTTCAGTTCGAGGGTGGCGACGACGGGGAAGAGGTTGGCGTTGCCGACCCGTTCGCCGTAGCCGTTGGCGGTGCACTGGACGTGGGTGGCGCCGGCCTCGACGGCGGCGAGGGTGTTGGCGACGGCGCAGCCGGTGTCGTCCTGGGCATGGATGCCGAGCCGGGCACCGGTCTGCTCCAGCACGTGGGTGACGGTGTGGTGGACCTGCCAGGGCAGGGTGCCACCGTTGGTGTCGCAGAGCATCACCACGTCGGCTCCGGCCTCGTGCGCGGCGCTGACCACGGCGAGCGCGTAGTCACGGTTTCCCCGGAAGCCGTCGAAGAAGTGCTCGCAGTCGACGAAAACGCGGCGGCCCTGTTCGCGCAGGTATCGCACGCTGTCGCGGAGCATCTCCAGGTTCTCGGCGAGGGTGGTGCGCAGGGCCAGCTCCACGTGGCGGTCGTGGGACTTGGCGACGAGGGTGACCACGGGGGCGCCGGAATCGATCAGTGCGGCCAGTTGGGGATCCTCTGCAGCGCTGATGCCGGCGCGGCGGGTGGCGCCGAAGGCGACCAGCTGCGCGTGTTCCAGGTCGAGCTCATCGCGGGCGCGGGCGAAGAACTCGGTGTCCCGAGGGTTGGCCCCGGGCCAGCCGCCTTCGATGAAGCCGACGCCGAAGTCGTCCAGGTACCGGGCGATGGTGAGTTTGTCCGCGACGGTCAGATTGATGCCCTCGCGCTGTGCGCCGTCGCGCAGGGTGGTGTCGAAGACGTGGAAGGTCTCGTGAACCATGTCCGGGTGTTCCTGTCTGCCGGGACTGTGGGCCAAGGGGACTTGATCGAGTCGCTGGTGGCGCAAACAAAAAGACCCCTCGCGGAGCGCGAGAGGTCTGCGTGCGGGCGGTGAGTTGCCTGAGAGGGGTCTCCTCCCGGTCACCTCATTGCCGGCACGCTGCCGCTAATAATGAGCTGGGACAGCATGAGAGGGATTTTCACACGGCGGCGTCACCGCAGGAAGGGGGTCTCAACATGCGGCCACCCGTGCCATTCCCGCCCGGGTGAAGACGGACTCCTGGATCGCCGTCTCCTCGGGCCGCCCGCGATGGAACCGGCCGCCGATCTCCGAGTACTCGCCCTCGACGTTCTCACGCACGATCACCAGATCGATACCGTGTGCGTCGCGCAGCGGGCTGCGCGCACGCCCGGCGTCGAACGCGCCGGTGGCAGATTGAAGTACTGGTCGAAGTGGCGCCGGATGAAGATCAGCAGCCCTCGCAGGGAGACGTCGTCGGGGATGTCCGGTATTCCGACGGCGCCCAGCAGGATCGCGTCGTGCTGGGAGTGCACGTCCAGCGCGTCGACCGCCATCATCCTTCCGTGGCGCCGGTAGTGGTCCGAACCCCAGGGGTACGCCGGCCACCGCACGGTGAAGCCGTGCACAGCCGCGACGGCGTCCACCGCGGCGACGGCCGCGGACTGCGCCAGGGCCATCTGCTTCCCGTACGGCAGCCTGCTCAGCAGGACCGGCCACGGCCCGCTGCCGCCGGGCCGGTAGAAATCCGCGCGCAGCACCGTGCCGTCACGCATCTCCGCCGGGACATCGAACTCGATCTGAATCTCCGTCATGTGCTGCTCCTTTGCCTGCCGCGACGCTTTCTCGAGAACACGGGCGATCGGGTCTCCTCCGACGCGACACACCCGATCGGAGGTGACCACGGCGGTCTCGGGTCGTTTACGCCACCGCATTCAGCAGGTCTCCCAGCACGTGGGGCCGTTCCACCGCGATGAAATGGCCGGCCTTCTGCCCTGCGTGACGTCGGCGGCCAGCAACAGTCGCTTGTTGGCTTCCCGGTCCGAGGGCCGGGACCAGTCCTTCTCGCCGTGGACAAGGTGGACCGGCGCCTTGACCTCGCCATAGCGGGACCGGGCCGCGATGAGATGCGAGCTCGCTGTCGTCGATGATCTCGTGCCGACGGTCAGGTGGAGGCGGACGTTGTCCCAGACCAGCACGATCGAGCCCCCAAGCTGGATCCGAGCGCGGACCACCAGGGCGCGGAAGTCCCGCCATCCGAAGCCCTTCGGCTCATCCGCAATCGCGGCCGTCGCAGCCATCGCGGCGGGCTGCCGCCCGGGTTCGGCCGGGAGATCCACCGCCGGCACAACGTCATTGAGCGATGCTTCAACCGGCTCAAGGGCTTCCGTGGCATCGCCACCAGATACGACTGTGAGGATGACGGTGCCGTCCCGGCGGAGTGAGCCCGGTGGAAGCGTCCTCGGGCACGACACAGCGCAAAGGGCTCAACGGCGGCGGTGGCGGCCAGGCCCACGCGGCTCTCTGCACCATCGTCCTTGCCCGACTCCGCGGGGAGACACGCGGCCGCAGCTACATCGAGCGAGGCATCGCCGAAGGCAAGACCCGACGCGAAGCCATCCGCTGCCTCAAACGCAAAGTCGCCCGAGAGCTCTGCACGTCGTCATCCGAACCCATGCCCAGCCTCAAAGCCAGGCTCTGGCCGCTTGACCTCCGTAGGGCATCAAGATCGCCACCTCCTACGAGGCAGCCGTCAGTGGCGCGTCCCTTCTGCTCTGGGCAAGATCCGTTTGAAGACGGACCCTGGCGCCCTACGACCGTGTCCTCTGCGGCATGCCGTCCACATTGTGGGCTCGTCGTGTTCGGACGGGCTCGCGGACGACAGCCGCTATCGGAGCGTCAGCCCAGCCCTGGTACCAACAGCACCTTGCAGGCGTCCCCGGTGAGCAGATCGATCGCCTGGTCGACCTGGCTGAGTCGCAGTCGGTGCGTGATCAGCCAGTCCAGGTCCAGGCGTCCGGGGTTCAGCAGGAGCAGCGTCTGCTCCCAGGTTTCCCACAGGCGGCGGCCGAAGATGCCGCGCAGCGTGATGCCCCGCTTGTTGATCTGGGCAGCGATGTCGATGGGCACCGGCCGGCCCGGGTGTCCCACGGTCACGACCGTTCCTTCTCGACGCACGGCGTCGAACAGGGACGGGAGTGCGGCGGCCGCTCCCGAGCATTCGAAGGCAACGTCGGCCCCACCGCGGTGGCCGCTGAGTTCGCGGCTGCGCTCGGCGACCCCCTCTCCGGGCTCCATCGTGATCACTCCGAGCCGTTCGGCTTCGGCGCGGCGGAACGGATTCGGCTCGATCACGATCACGTAGGCGGCACCCATGAGCGATGCCAGTCGCGCGACGACCATGCCCACCGGCCCGGCGCCACTGACCAGAACGCCGCGGCCGGCCACCGAATACCCGGCGCGCTGAATGGCGTGCACCGCGACACCGGCCGACTCCAGCAGTGCGCCGGTCTCCAAGGGCACGCTGTCGGGAAGGGGGACGCAGATGCGGTGGGGCACGGCGACGCGTTCGGCGAAGACCCCGTCGAAGTGCATGCCCAGGATCTGCGTGCGCTCGCAGGTGTGGGCGTCCCCGGTCCGGCATGCGAAGCACTGACCGCACGCCAGGTGGCTTTCCAGAGCGACGCGGTCACCCACGCGCAGGTTCCCCACCCCGGTGCCCACCTCGACGACGGTGCCCGCCGCTTCGTGACCGAGTACGACGGGAAGTCCCAGGTTGAACGCCTGGGCCGCCGGCGACCACTCGTGGCATTCGCGGTCGGTGCCGCACAACGAGGCCGCCGCGATCTCCACCACGACCGCGCCGTCCCCGGCTTTCGGCTCGGGCGCATCGGCGACGTACTCGACTCCCCTGTCCGCGACTGCTTTGACGACTGCCCTCATGAATGCACACTCCTTCGTGTCTTGTACGTGGCGGGTTGGCTGGTGGCCCGGACGGACGGTGGTCAGGTCGCGGTTACGGCTGCGGCTGCGGCTGCGGCTGCGGCTGCGGCTGCGGCTGCGGCTGCGCGAAGCGTTCGAGGACATCGACCGGACCGACCTGTCCGCCCTTGAGCAGCAGCCGGCAGCCGGCCACGGCCGCTTCGCTGTCGGTGCGGCAGACGGGGGCGGCTGTGACGAACTGGGTGGCGACGCGCAGCTCGCTCACCCCCATGGCCAGCAGTGCGTGGCTGGAGGTGTCGCCGCCGAGCACGGCGACGTCCCGGGTGAGGCCCTTGACGGCCATGTTTCCGGCCAGGGTGCCCAGGAGTCCGCCCACATGGGCGGCGTCGAGGGGACCGGCCGCGGCGTAGCGAGGGTCCTGGGTACCGCGCGTGGTGTGCACGATGACGTTCCGTCCGGCCGCGAGCAAGGCGGCCGAGCGCTTCTCCAGATCGTCCAGCAGGGACGGATCCTGTCCGGTGAGCAACTGCGTGGGCACGGCCAGCTCGGTCCAGCCGTGCGCGACGGCGTCGGCGATCTGTGCGTCCGTCGTGCTGGAGGCCGACGCGCTGACGGCCAGCACCGGCCCGGAGGCGGGCTGGGCGCTGTCGGCCACGTCGGACCGTCCGGTGGCTGTGCGGGCGAGGGCGGCCATGACACCGCCGGAGCCGACCACGATGGAGGGGCCCTGCCGGGTGTCGTCCTCTCGCAGTGCCAGCGCGAGGGTGTCGAGGTGGCCGTCCTCGACGGCGTCCACGACGAAGGCGGCCCGGCTGGAGTGGCGGAGTGTCGCCCACTGCTCGCCGAAGGAACCATCGGCGTGGGCGGGGAGGTGGATGGCTGCGGGGACCTCGCCGGTAGGCAGTTGCTCGGCGATCACCTGCCGCAGGTCGGCCTCGTGCATCGGAGTCGACGGATGCTGCGCCATGACGGGATGCCGGTCGAGGCGGTAGGCGTCGCCGGAATAGCCGGCGAAGTGGTTGCTGAAGGCGGTGTACCGGCCGAAGCCCGGCTGTGCCGGTGCGACCGCGATCGGGCCGTGGTGGGGGAAGCGCTCGTGCAGCAGCTCGATGCCTCTGCCGATGCTGCCGCGTGCGGGGGCACTGTCGAAGGTCGAGCAGACCTTGTAGATCAGCACCTGGGCATCGGCGGTGGCGATCCGATCCAGCTGTGCGCGCACCAACGCGTCGAAGGCCGCCCCGCCGAGCGAACGCGACGGTCCGGCGATCCCTACGACCTCGCAGTCGGTGGGGAGCGGCCGGCTGCCGTCCCCGATGACGAGCACGGCGTCGAGACCGTGCCGGTGGGCCTGTGCGAGGACATCGCTGGCACCGGTCAGGTCGTCGGCCACGAAACTGACGTACGTCATGTCAGGCCACACCTCCGAACGCGCGCCCGGCGTGCAGCAGCGCCGGGTCGCCCGCCTCGGCCGCCGCGTGTGCCGCCACCTCCAGGGGAACGCCGTCGACGGCAGCCGCCCAGGCGGCCCGGAGACTGCGCACGCCGGCCGCCGGTCCATCGGGATGCGCGGCCACGCCTCCGCCCGCGAGCATCAGCAGGTCGGTCGAGCCGACCGCGGTGAAGGTCGGTGCCGGGGTGGTGACGTTCTGGCCGGACGACAGGGTCGGTACCGGACTCAGCGTCTTGCCCAGGGGTTCGAGCAGGCCGCGCACATGGGCCGCGACCTCCTCGTCGGTCTCGTAGAACTTGCTGCCGAGACCGCTGACATGCAGATGGTCGGCTCCCGCCAGGCGGGCCAGCCGCTGCCACACCCGGTACGACACCCCCAGCGCCGGCGAGCGCATCGATCCGGCCAGACCGGCGCGATGTCCGTGCACGGGGACTTCGGAGAACTCCCGCAGCCAGGCCAGCGCGGGCAGTCCCATGACGGGGACGTTGAGCATCACGCACCGCCCGCCCGCCTCGACCACCAGGTCGTGGCGCCGGCGGAGCCCGGCGAGATCCCCCGTGATGTTGAAGGCGTACATGACCGGGTGGCCGGTGATCTGTTCGGCTTCTCGGATCTCTTCGGTGGCCATGGCGACCCGGCGCTCCAGCGGGAGGTACGACGGATCGGTCATCAGCTCGTCGTCCTTGATCAGATCGACCGACGCCCTGGCCAACTCCCGTACGGCCAGGCGGAACTCGTCCTCGGCAAGACCGACGTTCGGCTTGATGATGGTGCCGATCATGACGCCCTCGGCACCCCCCATCAGCCTGCGGGTGCCGGGGATGCCGAACGCGGGGCCCGGGTGAGCGGCAACGAACTCGTCCGGCAGCTCGATGTCCTGCAGGCGGCAGGCGAACAGCTCACCCAACTCGAAGAGGTTGCCTGCGATCGTGGTCTGCAGGGTCGCCAGGTCGGTCCCGATGTTCTCCATCGGGAACTCGACCACCGCAACAGCGGCCCGCACCGCCTCGGGGCGGGAACGCGACGGCAACGACGGGCTGCGCGCGCCCAGGTCCCGCACGCTGACGACCTGCGCCGCATGCCGCTCGCGAATACGGGGGGACTCGCCCGGCACAGCGACGAAGGTGCCACTGGACTGCTCCCCGGCCATCGCCGCGGCGGCCTGTTCCGGATCGATCTCCGATTCCAGGTAGTAGGTGCAGCGCACGACCCGCTGGTCACGCATGTGCTCTCCGTTTCTCGACGACTGTGATGTGAGGGTCGTTCGGCTCAAGTGCCGTCGTGGTGTGCGGCAGCTTCCCTGTTCGCGCCGGCCACGTGATGCGGGGCGGAGGACGGCCCGTCGCCGACGGCTGTCGCGTCGCCGACCCCGTCGGCGGCCGAGGGCTGCTTCAGGATCCGGCGTGCCCAGAAGACGGTGATCAGCGGACACAGGATCGACGTCACCACGACCGATGAAGCGACGAGCACGGTCGCGTACTCGGCGGCCGGTGCGTAGACGGGATTGGCGGCCGCCACGATCGAGGGGACCACTGCCGCGTTGCCGGCGGTGGTCGCCGCTGCCAGGCCCGCGATGCCGTCGCCACCGCTCGCCTTGTCGGCCAGCAGCAGCACCGCCCCGCCGACCAGCACCACGAACAGCCCCAGCCCGGCCCCCAGCAGGCCGGCCTCCCAGACAGCGGTCAGGTTGAGCGTGAGTCCCAGTGACAGGCCGAGGAACGGCACGAGGGCGGGCACGGCGGGGGCCAGGAAGCGACGCATCTCGGGATCGAGGTTGCCCAGGAGCATCCCGAGCACCAACGGCAGGATGGCCCCCACCAGGGTCTGCCAGGGGAAGGCGGACAGACCGGCGACGCCGAGCGTGACCATCGTGAGGAAGGGGCCGGACTCCAGGCTCATGACGCTGTAGGCGCCGACGTCGCGCTTGCGCCCGAACTGGGCCATCAGTGACATGTAGAGGCCGCCGTTGGTGTCGTTCAGCGCCGCCACGACCGCCAGCGTCGACAACCCCGCGAAGACACCACCGCTGACCGGTGATTCGCCGAGGAACCTGCCCAGCACGATGCCGACGACCAGTGCGAACAGGACCTTGGTCCCCAGCAGCACACCGCCCTTCTTGGCGATATAGGGCGTCGCCTTCACGTCCAGGGTCGCGCCCAGACACACGTAGAAGACGGCCAGGATCGCGGGCAGTCCCGTGTACAGGGCTCCGGTGAAGGAACCGAAGAACTCTCCGGAGCCCGGCGCCGCCGTGTGCACCACGGCTCCGACGAGCATCGGGACGAGCATCAGCCCGCCGGGCACCTTCTCTATGCCGGCTTTGATGGGCACAGCCATGGGGACCTCCGAACGACGATGTTCGAATGAACATTTGGTGACTCGGAACGTAGCCGCAGGGAGCGGGCAGGTCAATGGGTTCTCGCCACGGCATCATCTGTATCGAGCCGAAGCCGCCCGCGTGAGCAGGTATCGCGACAGGCCGAACGAGTCGCTGTAATGTTCATATGAACACCGTTTGACGGGGTGGCAGCAGTGGGTCACCCCTGGTTGAACCCCAGGGCCGGAGGCCGGATAGCGTGATGAGCGTGGCTCAAGACGAGATGGAACCCGTGCGCAACTCCCGACAGCGAGCCATCCTCAGCGCGTTGCAGGAATCCCGGCAGGTCGACGTCAACACGCTCGCGGAGCGCTTCGGGGTGTCCGGCATGACGATCCGCCGCGACCTGGCCGAGCTCGATCAGGCAGGGCTGTTGGACCGGGTCCATGGCGGCGCCGTGCCACGCCGGGCACCCGCCTACGGGGCCCGGTCCTCGACGATGACGTCCGAGAAGTCGAGAATCGCGCGGGCCGTGGCGGACCTGGTCAGGCCAGGTGCCTCGGTGGGCATCGACACCGGCACCACCTGTACCGCCGTCGCCGCCGAACTCGCCGCCCGGGACGATCTGACCGTGATCACCAACTCGCTCCACGCGGCGTTCGAACTGCGCGACACGAGGAGCCGGGTCCTCGTCCTGGGCGGGCTCATGACACCCGAACTGAGCCTGGTCGCCTCCACGGCCGCGCAGGAAAGGCCGCAGATCCATCTGGACCTGATGATCCTCGGCTGCGGAGGACTGTCCGTCGACCGCGGGATCACCTACTTCGACCCCGCCGAGGTCGAAGTACGCCGCACACTTCTCGATCTCGCGGACCGGGTCGTTGTCGCTGCCGACCACACCAAGTTCGACCGCAAGAAGGCGATGGCCCTCGGCGACCTGTCGGTCATCGATGTCCTCGTCACCGACCAGACGCCTCCCCCTGAGCTGCGCTCCGCATTTGCCGAGGTCGTTGTCGCTCCGTAGTGCCCAAACCGAGGGCGGACTCATAAGAGGTGGGGCCTCCCCCAAGCTTGGCGCGCACGTCGGCTTCGTCGATGCCCCGCTGGAGCTCTTTCTCCTCTAGGGACTGTCTTCAGTTGTGATCAAACCCTGGTTCTGGCCCCGGGTGCGGTGTCGGTCCGGTAGGACTCTGGTGTGACACGTGCGCAACTGACCGAAGACGAGTGGGAGTTCATCGGGCCGTTCCTGCCGGTAGGCAGGTTCGGCCCGTACCCTGAGCGGCTGCGTGAGCAGTTCGAGGGGGTGATCTGGCGGTTCCGCACGGGCAGCCAGTGGCGAGAGATGCCCGAGCGGTTCGGCGCCTGGCAGAC
>NZ_JBVISJ010000012.1:0-288787 GCF_055575575.1 Streptomyces sp. NPDC034049 | reverse complement strand
CTTCGGTTTTGCGTTTCCGACTCTATCAGATCTTTTTCCGATCCGATTTCCTCGGTGCTTTCCAGGTTTCCGCTTCCGCGTTTCCCTTTCCGGCGGTTCCGACTCTATCAGATCCTTTCGGGCCTGATTCCCAGTCAGCGGGAGTTGCCTTCACGGCTGTTGGGCCGTTCCGACGAGTGAGACTTTAGCGGATTCCCGGCTCCCGAGCTAATCGGGGCCTGCGCCCTTTCGAACGCGGATTCCTCATTTCGCAAATACGCATACCAAGGGCTCGACGACGGACCGTCGATTGTTGGTGGGTACCTGCGGAATGGCTGTCCGGGGACCGACCGAGGTCGGCGCTCACGTCGGACAACCCGGAGAACACTACGTATCGGCTAGGGGTGTGTCAACTCGCTGTCGGCCGGCCCCGCGCGGGCGTAGCCTGGCCCCCATGACTACGCGTACGTGTCGCCAGCAGTGGTGGGCCGCCTGACGGCGGCCGTACTCACGTATGTACTCAACGGCCGCCGCCCTGGCGGCCGTTTTCGTTTCTCCCTCCTGGGAGGTCGGCCGCCCGGTGGTGGCGGCCCCGATCAGGAGGTGGAGAGATGACACGGGTCTTCAGCGGGGTCAAGCCGACGGGGCATCTGACGCTGGGGAACTACCTGGGGGCCGTGCGGCGCTGGGCCGGGGTCGACCAGCACCGGACGGACGCGCTGTTCTGCGTCGTGGACCTGCACGCGCTGACTGTGGACCACGATCCGGCCCGGGTGCGCAGACTCAGTCGGCAGGCGGCGACGCTGCTGCTGGCGTCGGGGCTGGAGCCCGAGCTGTGCACCGTCTTCGTACAGAGTCATGTGGATGAGCACGCGCGGCTCTCGTATCTGCTGGAGTGCGTGGCCACGGACGGCGAGATGCGGCGGATGATCCAGTACAAGGAGAAGGCTGCGCGGGAGCGGCAGCGCGGTGGGAGTGTTCGGCTGTCGCTGCTGACGTATCCGGTGCTGATGGCGGCGGACATCCTGGCGTACGGGACCGACGAGGTGCCGGTCGGGGACGACCAGACCCAGCATGTGGAGCTGACACGGGATCTGGCGGTGCGGTTCAACCAGCGGTACGGGCAGACCTTCGTGGTGCCCCGGGCCACTCCGCCGAAGGTCGCGTCGCGGGTGATGAACCTTCAGGACCCGACGTCGAAGATGGGGAAGACGGACGACGTCGGGCCGGGGATCGTCTATCTGCTGGACGAGCCGGACGTGGTGCGGAAGAAGGTCATGCGGGCCGTGACCGACAGTGGGCGGGATGTCGTCTACGACCCGGAGGTGCGGCCGGGGCTCGCGAACCTGCTGGAGATCCTCGCGGCCTGTGAGGGTGGGAACCCCGAGGACCTGAGCGGTGTATATGAATCGTACGGAGCACTGAAGAAGGACACCGCAGAGGCCGTGGTCGAGCTCCTCAGGCCCGTACAGGAGAGGCACAAGGAGTTGTGCGCGGATCCTGCGTATGTGGAGGGGGTGCTGCGGATGGGTGCGGCGAAGGCCAGAGAGATGGCTCGGCCGAGGGTGGACGAGGCGTACCGGGCGATCGGCCTGCTGGCCGGCTGACCGCGCGGGGCGTCAGTCCTTCTTGCCGGAGGCCAGTGCGCGGCTGCGGTCGCGGGCGGCCTCCAGTGCGGCGATCAGTGCGGCGCGTACTCCGTGGTTCTCGAGTTCGCGGATGGCGCTGATCGTCGTGCCGGCGGGAGAGGTGACGTTCTCGCGGAGCTTGACGGGGTGTTCGCCGCTGTCGCGGAGCATCGTGGCCGCGCCGATGGCGGACTGGACGATCAGATCGTGGGCCTTGTCCCGGGGCAGGCCGAGCAGGATGCCCGCGTCGGTCATGGCTTCGACCAGGTAGAAGAAGTACGCCGGGCCGGAGCCGGAGAGGGCGGTGCAGGCGTCCTGCTGGGACTCGGGGACGCGGAGCGTCTTGCCTACGGCGCCGAAGATCTCCTCGGCGTGCGCGAGGTCGGCCTCACTCGCGTGGCTGCCCGCGGAGATCACGGACATGGCCTCGTCGACGAGGGCGGGGGTGTTCGTCATGACACGGACGACAGGGGTGCCTGCGGCCAGGCGCTCCTCGAAGAAGGAGGTGGGGATGCCCGCCGCGCCGCTGACGACCAGGCGGTCGGCGGGGGTGTGCGGGGCCAGCTCGTCGAGGAGAGTGGCCATGTCCTGGGGCTTGACCGTGAGGATGAGCGTGTCCGCGGTCTTCGCCGCCTCGGCGTTGGTGACCGGGGTGACGCCGTAGCGGGTGCGGAGTTCTTCGGCGCGTTCGGGGCGGCGGGCCGTGACCAGGAGGTCCGCGGGCGCCCAGCCGGCTCGGATCATGCCGCTGAGCAGGGCCTCGCCGATCTTTCCGGTGCCGAGGACTGCGACTTTCTGGCTCATGGTGCGGGTGCCCTCCGGGGGGTGCGTCGTCCTTGGGCCATCCTCGCACCGGGGGTGGGGCTTCGGCTGCGGTGTCCGGTGGGCGGGACGTCGCGTGGGTGGGGGTCGGGCGGGCGGGGCGTCGGGGGCGTCATGTCGTCCGGCGCCTCAGGGTGGCGGCTCCGAGGGTCAGGACGAGCAGGGCGCAACCGGCGACGATCGCGATGTCGCGGACGAAGGTGGCGGTCATGTCGGTGTGGAGCAGGACTTCGTTCATGCCGTCGACGGCGTAGGACATGGGAAGGACGTTGGAGATGGTTTCCAGGGCGGGGTGCATCTCGGGGCGTGGGGTGAACAGGCCGCAGAGGAGGAGCTGGGGGAAGATCACGGCCGGCATGAACTGGACCGCCTGGTACTCGGAGGAGGCGAAGGCCGAGACGAAGAGGCCGAGGGCGGTGCCCAGCAGAGCGTCGAGGAGGGCGACGATCAGGAGGAGCCAGGGTGAGCCGGTGACGTCGAGGTCGAGGAACCAGACGGCCAGACCGGTGGCGAGGGCGGACTGGATGATCGCCAGGGTGCCGAAGGCCAGGGCGTAGCCGGCGATGAGGTCTCCCTTGCCGAGGGGCATGGAGAGAAGGCGTTCCAGGGTGCCGGAGGTGCGTTCGCGCAGGGTCGCGATCGAGGTCACCAGGAACATCGTGATCAGCGGGAAGATGCCGAGGAGTGAGGCGCCGATGGAGTCGAAGACGCGTGGGTTGCCGTCGAAGACGTAGCGGAGCAGAAAGAGCATCACGCACGGGATGAGGATCAGCAGGGCGATCGTGCGGGGGTCGTGGCCGAGCTGGCGGAGGACTCGGACCGCGGTGGCGGTCGTGCGGGCGTAGCTGAGAGCCCTGGGGTTCGTCGCGCTCCTCTGATTCGTCTGCTGCGGTTTCGTCTGGTTCTTCGTTCGTGTGGCCGCGTTCGGCGTGGTCATCGCGCCAGCTCCTTCTGTTCTGTGTCGGTCGCGGTCGCGGTGGCCTCGTCGACGAGGTGGAGGAAGGCCGCTTCGACCGTGTCCGTCCGGGTGCGGGTGCGGAGGGCTTCGGGGGTGTCGTCGGCGAGGATCTCGCCCTCGCGCATGAGGAGGAGGCGGTGGCAGCGCTCGGCCTCGTCCATGACATGGGAGGAGATGAGGAGAGTGGCCCGGCGCTCGGCGGCGATGGTGGCGAAGAGGGCCCAGAGCTCGCGGCGGAGGACCGGGTCCAGGCCGACGGTGGGCTCGTCGAGGACCAGGAGTTCGGGCTCGCCGAGGAGGGCCACGGCCAGGGAGACGCGGCTGCGCTGGCCGCCGGAGAGGTTGCCGGCTAGGGCGTCGGCGTGGGTGGTGAGGGCCACGTCGGCGATGGCTCGGGTGATGTTCTCCTCGCGGCGGTCGGTGGCGGCGCGGCCGGGGTCGAGGATCGCGGCGAAGTAGGCGAGGTTCTGGCGGACGGTCAGGTCGTCGTAGACCGAGGGGGCCTGGGTGACGTAGCCGATGCGGGAGCGGAGGGCGGCGTCGCCTGCGGGGTGGCCGAGGACGTTCAGCGTGCCGGTGACCTTGGCCTGGGTGCCGACGATCGCTCGCATCAGGGTCGACTTGCCGCAGCCGGAGGGGCCGAGGAGACCGGTGATCTGCCCCGCGGGGACGGCGAAGTCGAGGTTGCGGAGGACGGTGTGGGGGCCTCGGGCGACGGTGAGGCCCTGGGCGTGGATGGCGGGGGGTGGAGTTCCCCCCGGCGGGTAATTCATCATGTGATGAATATTGCGCAGGGCTGGGTGCGACGTCAAGGGAGGGCGGGGCGGGGGCGAGGGGGAGCGCGGCCGCGACCGGCGGCCGCGACCGGCGGTGGCGGTGGCGGTGGCGGTGGCGGTGGCGGTGGCGGTGGCGGTGGCGGGATCGAGACGTTCGCGGGGCGGGGTCGTTGCCCGGTGCTGTGGATCCCGTGGCGCTCGCGCTCGGGGGCGCCACGGTCGGCGTGCTGGTGGTGTGGCCTCGGTGGTGGTGGGCGGCCGGTTCGTTGGGGGGGGCGGTTCAGGGGCGGACGGCCAGGAGTAGGTCCACGTCGTAGGTCTCTTCGACGGTGTCGGTGGGGAAGAGCCTGCGGAGGTGGGCTCGTTCCTCGGCGAAGAACGCGGAGGTGGCGGCCTCGCCCAGGACCAGGAACGCCGAGTGGCTGGCGATGTTGGCCAGATGGGTGTCCAGGGAGACCTCGCGGCTCCAGCGGATCTGGTGGCGGGTGAAGTCGAGGCGCCCCGCCGTATCGGAGAGGGCGGCGGGTGCGCCGGAGCCGCTCTTCTCGATCGGGATGTCGTCGGGGACGCCGAGGAAGCGGTGGATGCGGGTGGTGGCGTCGGCGATCCAGGGGATGTCGACGGCGTCGGTGTTCCACCAGAGGGCGAGTACGCCGCCGGGGCGGAGTACGCGGAGGGCTTCCGGGACCGAGCGGGAGGGGTCCGTCCAGTGCCAGGACTGGGCGTAGGTCAGGAAGTCGGTGGAGGCGGTTGCGAGGGGGAGGGCGTTGCCGTCGCCTCGGACGAGGGGGAGGTGGGGGTGGGTGCGGCGGAACTGGGCGGCCATGCCCGCGCCGGGTTCCACGGCGAGTATGTCGGCGCCTCGGGCGTGGAGGAGGGCGGTGGAGATGCCGGTGCCGGCGCCTACGTCGACGGTGCGGGAGCCGGGGAGGGGGTGGGGGGACAGGGCTTCGATGGTGTCGAAGAGGGCGGGTGGGTAGGAGGGGCGGTTCGCGGCGTACTGGGCTGCGGCGGTGTTGAAGGAGTGGGCTCGGGCGGTGTGGGAGGGGTGGAGGTGGGAGTGAGGGCGGGAGGTTGTCATGGGGGCATCGTGGCTTGCGGTGGTGGCTGGTGGGGAGGGGCTTGTCGCCCCCGCCGCCCCTACCCGTCCCATCCTCCAGGGGCTGCGCCCCTTCGACCCCCATACGTCCGTCCGGTGGGGCTTCTCGCGCAGTTCCCCGCGCCTCTTTCGGGGCGCGGCCTCTGCCGGTGGTTCAGGGGCGGCGGCGCTTCGCCGGGTTGCCGGTGCGCTTGCTTGTGCGGCGGTCGTACTGGTCGCGGGCCGTCGTGTATTCCTCGCGGTGGAGGGACTCGCCCGGGGCCTCCTTCAGGGAGCGGAGGAAGTAGGCGGCCAGGGAGCCGAGGAAGCCGATGGCGAGAAGGCCGCGCAGGGAGGACTGGCGGGCCGGGTCGGGCCGCTTGGAGTAGGAGCCCCAGGTGTGACCGAAGGCCAGTGCGGTGCAGATGGCGAACATGATGACGACGACGAGACTGACGAAGCCGCCGACCGCCGCCAGTTGCAGGCCCTCGTAGGTCAGGCGCAGCATCAGGCCGGAGACGATCACAGCGGCGAGCGAGCCCGCGCTGACGCCCGCGCGGCGGGCCTGATAGTTGCCGTCGTGATTCAGCCAGGTCGTCCCGAAGAAACGGATGGGTTCGGGGCGAGGGCCCGCGGGGGTCGCCCCGGCCGTCGTGGGCGCCTGGCGCCCCTGCGGCTCTTCCGACTCCCGCCGCTCCTGCTGCCCCCGCCGCTCCTGCTGGCCCCGCCGCTCCGCCCGTCTGTTCTTCGGCTCATCGCTCACGCGTCGATTATCGCTCCGGGTCGGAAAGGGCTCAGCGGCGGCACCGGGTACATCCCCGTAAGCCCCGGCGGCACTGGTCGGCCCCGCCTGCGTCCCGGGCGCCGAACCGGCTGACCTGAGCGCCCCCGGCGCCCCCGGCGCCCTCCCGTGGCCTCGCCGCGGCACCAGGTGTCGTGGTACCGCGGCGGGTTCCGGTGCGTTCCGTGCCGTGTGCTGTTCGGTCGGCCCGGTTCGGGTCAGCCGCAGCGGCCGGCCACGTAGCCGTCGCTGCCGGTGTAGACGTACGCGTCGGAGATGAACTGACCGTCGTCGATGTTGTCCCAGACGTTCGTGGTGCCGTAGGGGCCGGAGATGGTCTGGCCCGGCGTCTGGCAGTAGATCGGCACCCGGGCGCCCTCGGAGAGGACGCGGACGATGCCGTAACTGGTGCTCGGGCCGCTGCGGACGTTGACGCGGACGCCCGGCGCGACCGAGTAGTACCGGACGGCTGCCGTCACCGCCCCCGCGGTCGCCGCCATCGTGGCCGCCTGCTCCCCCTCGCTGTCACCGGTGATCTCTTCGGCATGCTCGACAGACATGGCTGAACTCCCCCCCGTTTGAAACCCGTTCGGACCCCGTTTGGTCCCCATGGAAGCCATGGGGACGCTTTGATACCCCCGAATCAGGACACGCACACCTGTGCGTTTTTCGCACGTGAAGGCTAGCAAGCCGCCTCTGTCCCGTAGGTGTCATCGACTAGGCTCCGAGCGTCGCGGGGGCGGCCGAAACAGCACGGGGGTGGACCCATGGCACCGCATCGGGGCACCGGGTCGGGGGCGGAAGCGGAACTTCCTGAGTACTCCGGTCAGTACCGTCTGGAGGCGTGTCTGGGGTCCGGCGGCATGGGTGTCGTCCATCTGGCCACCTCGACCTCGGGACTTCGCCTCGCGGTGAAGGTGGTGCATGCCGAGTTCGCCAAGGACCCCGAGTTCAGGGGGCGTTTCCGGCAGGAGGTGGCCGCTGCCCGGCAAGTCAGCGGGGCCTTCACCGCGCCTGTCGTCGACGCCGACACCGACAGTCCCCGGCCCTGGATGGCCACCCTCTTCATCCCCGGCCCGACCCTCTCCGAGCACGTCAAGCGGAACGGACCCATGCCGCCGGGGCAGTTGCGGCGGCTGATGGCCGGGCTCGCGGAGGCCCTGCGCGACATCCATCGCGCCGGCGTGGTGCACCGGGATCTCAAGCCCAGCAACGTCCTTCTCGCCGAGGACGGCCCCAAGGTCATCGACTTCGGTATCTCCCGGCCGAAGGACAGTGAACTGCGCACGGAGACAGGCAAGTTGATCGGCACCCCGCCTTTCATGGCCCCGGAGCAGTTCCGGCGGCCCAGGGAGGTCGGGCCCGCCGCCGACATCTTCGCCCTCGGTTCGGTGACCGTGCACGCGGCCACCGGGCGCGGCCCCTTCGACTCCGACAGCCCCTACGTCGTCGCCTACCAGGTCGTCCACGACGAGCCGGACCTGACCGGCGTCCCCGCGAACCTCGCGCCGCTCGTCCGCGCCTGCCTCGCGAAGGAACCCGAGGACCGGCCCACGGCGGACGAGCTGATGCGCGAACTCCGGTCCGTGGCCGCCTCGTACGACACCCAGACCTTCATACCGAGCCAGCGCGAGAGGGAGCGAGAGCGGGAGCGGGAGAAGGAGCGACAAGGGGCGGGGTGGACGACCGTCCCCGCTCCCGGCCCGACCGCCGCCCCAGGCCCCGGCCCGACCGCCGACCGGGACGGCGACGGCGACGGCGACGGCGACAGCGACGGCGACGGCGACGGCGACAGCCATGGCGA
This sequence comes from Streptomyces sp. NPDC034049, assembly GCF_055575575.1. Taxonomy (NCBI): domain Bacteria; kingdom Bacillati; phylum Actinomycetota; class Actinomycetes; order Kitasatosporales; family Streptomycetaceae; genus Streptomyces; species Streptomyces sp. NPDC034049. The sequence goes on along the minus strand of NZ_JBVISJ010000012.1, from coordinate 280,961 downwards.
CGCGTACGGCGACGCGTACGGCGACAAGTACCGCGACACGAACACCGGCCGGGACGGGGAGGAGAGCGCCAGGGCCGGGGAGGCGGTGGGCAGGGCCTCCGGCGCGGACAGCAGCACAGGCGCGGGCACCGGCACCGGCACCGGCACCGGCACCGGCACCGGCACGAATACAGGCACAGGCACCGGGCCGGGTATCGGGGGGCGGTTGCGCAGGCGGGCCGTTCTCGTCGCCGGCTCGGTCGTGCTCGTCGCCGGTGGGGGGTTCGTCTCGGCGCAGATGTCGGGCGGTGGCGGCGGGGCTACGCCCGCGCCGCGGGCCAGTCGTGCCGCGGCCGCCGCGCCCGCGCTGGAGGCCTGGGCCACCAAGCCCGCGGCGAAGAACAGGACCGCGCCGCAGTGCTCGTACGGGGCCGGCAAGCTGCTGTGTGCGCAGCCGGGGCTCGTCTCCGCGCTGGATCCGGGGGACGGCAGCGTGCTGTGGCGGCACACCGTCGAGGGCGCGGGTGCGCTGAGCACGGGTGCTCCGCCCGTGGAGTCGGGCGGACTGGTGCAGGTGCTGGCGGGCCGGAGCCGCCGGATCCAGGCGCTCGATCCGGACACCGGCAAGGTGCGGTGGGAGCGGGACGTCTCCGCGTACGCCGCCCAGCGGTACGTGGGCGGCACCCTGCTGCTGACCTCCGCCGACGGCACGGTCACCGGCGTGGACAGCGCGACCGGCGACACCGTGTGGAGCCACCGGATCCCGGGGCAGCCGGAGGCGTACTTCACGTCGTTCGACGGGGGCCGGTCGGCGTACGTGGCGAGCGTCACCGGTGAGGGGGCGCCGGCGCGCACGCGGGTCACCGCGGTGGATCCGGAGACCGGTGACGTGCGGTGGGACGCCCGGCTGGACGGTCAGCTGGAACCCGTGGGAACAGCCCGGGACGGCTCCCTCTTCTTCTCCGCGATCGGGGGCTCGTACCCCGACACGGTCGCCGTCGTCCGCTACGACCCCGGCACCCGGCGGACCGTCCGGGTCGAGCTGCCCGTACGGCTCGAACAGGCGCACGCGGTGGTGCGGGGCGACGTCGTGTACCTGCTGAGCGGCGCGAGCGGCGCGCTGGTGGCCGTCGACATGACGGCCCGCGCGCAGGTGTGGCGGACCGAGACGGGGGTCACCCGGGGTTCGGCGCCGGTGGCCGGCGAGCGGTACGTGTACTTCACCTCGTCCGACGGGCGGCTGCTCGCGGTGGATGTGCGCAAGGGGCGGCTCAGTGGACAGACCGCCTCCCGGCTCGGCGACCCGGAGCTGATCACCAGTGCGCGGCCCGAGCCGGTGGTCATCGACGGCCGTGTCTGCACGGGCGCCCTCGACGGGACCGTGCTCGGGCTGGACGGAAACGACCCCGCGAGCTGGTGAGACGGCCGCACGACCGTACGTACGTGGAACCGCTTCCGCCCGCGCGGCGGACGGCGGCGGGGCTCAGCCCAGCTTGCTGACGTCCCGCACCGCGCCCTTGTCGGCGCTGGTGGCCATCGCGGCGTACGCCTTCAGCGCGGCGGACACCTTGCGCTCCCGGTTCTTCGGGGCGTAGACGCCGTTCAGCGCCTCGTCGCGGCGGGCCAGTTCGGCGTCGTCGACGAGCAGCTCGATCGAACGGTTCGGGATGTCGATGCGGATGCGGTCGCCGTCCTCGACGAGGGCGATCGTGCCGCCGCCGGCCGCCTCGGGCGAGGCGTGGCCGATGGACAGGCCAGAGGTGCCGCCGGAGAAGCGGCCGTCGGTGACCAGCGCGCAGGACTTCCCCAAGCCTCGGCCCTTGAGGTACGAGGTCGGGTAGAGCATCTCCTGCATGCCGGGGCCGCCCTTGGGGCCCTCGTAGCGGATGACGACGACGTCGCCCTCCTTGATCTCCTTCATGAGGATCTTCTGGACGGCCTCCTCCTGCGACTCGCAGACGACCGCCGGGCCCTCGAAGGTCCAGATCGACTCGTCGACGCCGGCCGTCTTCACCACACAGCCGTCGACGGCGAGGTTGCCCTTCAGCACCGCCAGGCCGCCGTCCTTGGAGTACGCGTGCTCGGCGGAGCGGATGCAGCCGCCCTCGGCGTCCTCGTCCAGGGTGTCCCAGCGCTCGGAGGTCGAGAACGCCTCGGCGGAGCGGACGCAGCCGGGGGCCGCGTGCCACAGCTCGACGGCCTTGGGCGACGGGGAGCCGCCGCGCACGTCCCAGGTCTTGAGCCAGTCGGCGAGGGACGGGCTGTGGACGGAGTTCACGTCCTCGTTGAGCAGGCCCGCGCGGTGCAGCTCGCCCAGCAGGGCCGGGATGCCGCCGGCGCGGTGCACGTCCTCCATGTAGTACGTGCGGTCCTTGGCGACGTTCGGGGCGACCTTGGCCAGGCACGGCACACGGCGCGAGACGGCGTTGATCTCGTCGAGGCCGAAGGGGACGCCCGCCTCCTGGGCCGCGGCCAGCAGGTGCAGGATCGTGTTGGTGGAGCCGCCCATGGCGATGTCGAGGGCCATGGCGTTCTCGAAGGCCGCGAAGTTCGCGATCGAGCGCGGCAGGACCGTCTCGTCGTCCTGGTCGTAGTAGCGGCGGGTGATGTCCATGACCGTGTGGGCCGCGTCGATGTACAGCTGCTTGCGGGCCGTGTGCGTGGCCAGGACCGAGCCGTTGCCCGGGAGGGAGAGGCCGATGGCCTCGGTCAGGCAGTTCATCGAGTTGGCGGTGAACATGCCGGAACAGGAGCCGCAGGTCGGACAGGCGTTCTCCTCGATACGGAGGATGTCCTCGTCCGAGATCTTGTCGTTCACCGCGTCGGAGATCGCGTCGACCAGGTCGAGCGTGCGGACCGTGCCGTCGACGAGGGTGGCCCGGCCGGACTCCATGGGGCCGCCGGAGACGAACACGGTGGGGATGTTGAGCCGCAGGGCGGCGTTCAGCATGCCCGGGGTGATCTTGTCGCAGTTGGAGATGCAGATCAGGGCGTCGGCACAGTGGGCCTCGACCATGTATTCGACCGAGTCCGCGATCAGGTCGCGGGAGGGGAGGCTGTACAGCATGCCGCCGTGGCCCATGGCGATGCCGTCGTCCACGGCGATCGTGTTGAACTCGCGTGGGATGCCGCCCGCCTCGCGGATCGCCTCGCTGACGATCCGGCCGACCGGCTGGAGGTGGGTGTGGCCCGGCACGAACTCGGTGAAGGAGTTCGCGACCGCGATGATCGGCTTGCGGCCGATGTCCGCGCCCGGTACACCGGAGGCGCGCATAAGGGCGCGGGCGCCCGCCATGTTGCGGCCGTGGGTGACTGTGCGGGACCTCAGCTCGGGCATCGCGCTCGCTCCTTCAGGGACCTTCTGAGACTGCGATCAGAGACTTCTGACTGTGTCGAGCGTACGCCCGTTGCGCCAAGGGGTGGACACGGTGTCCGGAATGCGGGATGCGCGTCTCGTTTCCTGGTGCGGGTCGGTGGGGGTCGGTCGCGCCCACGCGGCGGAGCCGCCTGTCGGTACAGCCCCGCGCCCCTCAAGAACCGGGGCCGGTCAGGTGGGCCTGCACCACAGGCGCCACCCTCCTGATGATCTGCTCGGGATCCGCCGACGCCAGTGGCTCGACCTTGATCACGTACCGCAGCATCGCGATGCCCACCAGCTGCGCGGCGGCCAGTTCCGCCCGCAGCTCCGCGTCCGGCACCTCCAGACGGCCGGCGATCCGGCGCAGCACCTGTGTGGCGATGATGCGGCGGAAGACGGCGGCGGCGGCGTCGTTGTTCACGGCGGAACGGACGATCGCGAGCAGCGGCGCACGGGTCGCGGGGTTCTCCCAGACGCCGAAGATGAACCGGGTGAGCCGCTCGCCGACCCCGTCGAGCGGGCCCTCCTCGACGGCCTGGGGAGCCTGCATGGCCGGGCCGAAGGAGAGGGTGATGGCGGCCTCGAACACCTGCTCCTTGGTGCCGAAGTAGTGGTGCACCAGGGCCGAGTCCACGCCGGCGGCCTTGGCGATGCCGCGCACGGACGCCTTGTCGTAGCCGCGCTCGGAGAACTCCTCGCGGGCCGCCGCCAGGATGCGGTCGCGGGCGGCGGGCGTGTCGGCCGATTCCGTACGGGAGGGCCGGCCCCTGCGGCGGGGAGTGGCCGGGGTCACGGCCGGGGGACCCGCACGGCGGAGGCGAGGTGCAGCCGGGTGAAGGCCAGCGCCTCCGCCAGGTCGGCCTCACGCTCGGCGGCGGACATGGCACGGCGGGTGTTGACCTCGATCACGACGTGGCCGTCGAAACCGCTCAGGGCGAGACGTTCCAGCAGTTCGGCGCAGGGCTGGGTGCCGCGGCCCGGGACGAGGTGCTCGTCCTTGGCCGACCCCCTGCCGTCGGCCATGTGCACATGGCCGAGGCGGTCGCCCATGCGCTCGACCATGTCCAGGGCGTCGGTGCGCGAGGTCGCCGAGTGGCTGAGGTCGATCGTGAAGTGCCGGTAGTCGTCCTTCGTCACGTCCCAGTCGGGTGCGTACGCGAGCATCTCTCGGTCGCGGTAGCGCCAGGGGTACATGTTCTCGACGGCGAACCGGACGTCCGTCTCGTTCGCCATCCGCCAGATCCCGGTGACGAAGTCACGCGCGTACTGGCGCTGCCAGCGGAACGGGGGGTGCACGACGACCGTGCTCGCGCCGAGCTTCTCCGCGGCGGCCTGGGCGCGCTGGAGCTTGACCCAGGGGTCGGTGGACCATACGCGCTGGGTGATCAGCAGACAGGGCGCGTGAACGGCGAGGATGGGGATCTGGTGGTAGTCGGAGAGGCGGCGCAGGGCCTCCAGGTCCTGGCTGACCGGGTCGGTCCAGACCATGACCTCCACGCCGTCGTACCCGAGGCGTGCGGCGATCTCGAAGGCCGTGGCCGTCGACTCCGGGTACACGGAGGCCGTGGACAGGGCGACCTTCGCGTCCGGGATCCGTACGGGTTCTGCCACGCGGCACAGCCTACGGGGTGGGGCCTCGGCCGTGCGCCGTCGGGGTGCGTGCACGCCGGCAGCCGCAGGCCCGGTGGGGCTTCTCACGCAGTTCCCCGCGCCCCTGAGAAACAGGGGCCGCGCCCCGTGCTTTTTCGGCCCGAAGGGCCGTAGGCCCTTGAGGGGCGCGGGGAACGGTGCGAGAAACCCCACCGGAGCCGCAGCCGACAACGCACCCCACCTGGCGTGCTCTCCCCCTACGCCGTGCCCATGTGGTCCAACCGCCGCAGGATCACGCCCTCCCGGAGCGCCCACGGGCAGATCTCCAGCGTCTCCACCTGGAACAGATCCATCGCCGCCTCCGCGACCAGCGCACCGGCGAGGAGCTGGTTGGCGCGCCCCTCGGACACGCCGGGCAGCGCGGCCCGCTGGGCGGTGGTCATACCGGCGAGCTTGGGGACCCAGGACTCCAACGCCTCGCGCTTGAGGTCGCGCTGGACGTAGAGGCCCTCGGCGGAGCGCGCGGCGCCGCCGATACGGGCCAGCTGCTTGAAGGTCTTGGACGTGGCCACGACATGGTCGGGGGCGCCGAAACGGCTGAACTCCCCGACCGTACGGGCGATCTGGGCCCGCACATGCCGCCGCAGGGCCCGGATGTCGTCGGCGGTGGGCGGATCGCCGGGGAGCCACCCGGCGGTGAGGCGGCCGGCGCCGAGCGGCAGCGAGGCGGCGGCGTCGGGCTCCTCGTCTATGCCGTAGGCGATCTCCAGGGAGCCGCCGCCGATGTCGAGGACGAGCAGCTTGCCCGCCGACCAGCCGAACCACCGGCGGACGGCGAGGAAGGTCAGCCGGGCCTCCTCGGCGCCGGTGAGCACCTGGAGCTCCACGCCGGTCTCGTCCTTGACGCGGGCGAGGACGGCGTCGGCGTTGCTCGCCTCCCGCACCGCCGACGTGGCGAACGGGAGCATCTCCTCGACGCCCTTGTCCTCGGCGGCCTGGAGCGCCTCGTGGACGACGGCTATGAGTTTGTCGACCCCGTCGGGGTCGATGGCCCCGGCCTCGTCGAGGAGTTGGGCAAGGCGCAGCTCCACCTTGTGCGAATGCGCGGGCAGGGGGCGCGCGCCCGGGTGTGCGTCCACCACCAGCAGATGCACCGTGTTCGATCCCACGTCGAGGACACCGAGTCTCATGTACGGAACGCTACTGCCAGCGAAGCCGTGCGCCGTCCTCGATGCGGCTTCGGGCGCCGTACCCTGGACGGGTGCCAAAGACGAAAAAGGCAAAGGCCGACAAGTCGGCAGCGGTGACGGCGTCGGGAGCGGCTGCGACCGGCGGCTCGTCGCGGGCGAAGGCGGCGACCAGGCCACCGAAGTCGACGAAGGACTCGGCGGAGTCCACCGCGCCGGACGAGAAGGGGCTCGATTTCGCGCGCGCGTGGGTGGAGTTCCCTGATCCGGCGGACGACGAGCAGGTCTTCCGCTGCGATCTGACATGGCTGACCTCTCGCTGGAACTGCGTCTTCGGCAGCGGCTGCCAGGGCATCCAGGCGGGCCGCGCGGCGGACGGATGCTGCACCTTGGGTGCCCACTTCTCGGACGAGGACGACGAGAAGCGCGTCGCCGAGCATGTGGCGAGGCTCACTCCGGAGATCTGGCAGTTCCACGATGTGGGCACGGAGACCGGCTGGGTCTCGAAGGACGAGGACGGCGACCGCCAGACCCGTCCGTACAAGGGGTCGTGCATCTTCCAGAACCGCCCGGGGTTCGCCGGGGGCGCGGGCTGCTCGCTGCACATCCTGGCGCTCCGGGAGGGCCGCGAGCCGCTGGAGACCAAGCCGGACGTCTGCTGGCAGCTGCCGATCCGCCGCACGTACGACTGGATCGACCGGCCCGACGACACTCGGGTGCTCCAGGTGTCGATCGGCGAGTACGACCGTCGCGGCTGGGGCCCCGGCGGTCACGACCTGCACTGGTGGTGCACGTCGGCGACGTCGGCGCACGGCGCGGGCGACCCGGTGTACGTCTCGTACCGCCCGGAGTTGATCGAGCTGATGGGCAAGGCGGGCTACGACCGCCTGGTCGAGCTGTGCGAGCAGCGCCTGGCCTCCCGGCTGCCCCTGGTGGCCCCCCACCCGGCGGACCCGACGGAACCGGCGGCCCCCGCGGGCCGATAGGCGAGCAGAGGGGACGAGCCGACAGGACCCACCGCCGACCACGGCGGCCGGGCGACCGGCGGCCGGGCGGCGGACCACCGGCCTCTTTCCCGACGTCGACCGTCGGCTCCTTCGCGACGGTCGGACCGTCGGCTCGTTCCCGACGGTCGGACCGTCGGCTCGTTCCCGACGGCCAGTCATCGGTTCCTGCTCGGCGGGTGAGTGGGCGGGCGACCCGCCGGACCGCCGTGCGGTGGTGCGGTGATGAGGCGTCGGACAACTGCCCGTGGGCTACGGCGCCGGCGGCGGGTCGCCGCCCCCGTCGCCCGGGGGCGGTGTGGGATCGCCCGGGTCCGTGGGGGCCGGGGCTGTGGGCGTCGGGGTCGGGTCCGGCTGGGCCGGGCCGGTGGGGGTGGGGTCCGGGTCGGGCGTGGGCGGCGGGGCGGTGGGCCCCGGGGGGTCCGGGTCCGGGCCGGGTGCGGTCGGCCCGGGGTCGACCGGCGGTGTCGGCACCGGACCGTAGCCCTCGATCGTCACCACGGCGTCCGCCGGGGCCAGCGGCACCCGCGCGGTCCAGTACCCGGAGGGCTCGCTCAGCTGGTCGACGTACACCTTGATCGTCAGGGTCTCGCCGGGTTTCAGGGTGCCCGAGGACTGGCTGAGGTAGAGCCAGTCGGCCCCGGTGCGGGCGGACCAGCGGACGGCCGAGTCCCCGGTCGCTCTGAGCGTGATGAGGGTGGTGTCGCCGTCGTTCGCGGCGGCGACGGCCAGCGTGCCCCGCCCTTTGCCCTGGGTGACCTCCACGGACACGTCGTCCGCCGCGTGCCTGCCTCGGCCGCGGCGGGCGTCGGGCCTGCTCCGGGCGTTGCCGGCGTTCTCGTAGGCGTCGCCACTGCCGTCTCCGACCGTGCCGTCGCCGTCGCCCTGCTCCTCGCCCGCGCTGACCGACCGGCCGTCGCCGCCCTCGCCGATGAGGGGGGCGCCCCGGTAGGCGGCCCAGAGGGCGAAGACGGGCGCGGCGACGACGGTCGCGACGACGGTGGTGGTCACGGCCCGCGCGCGCAGCCGCTCCCGGCGGGCCGCGCGGTCCCTCGGATCCATGGGGAAGCCGCGCCGGTCGAAGCGCGGGGCGCCGCCCCGCGCGCGCGTGAGGTGGGCCATCGCGGGTCCGAGGACGGCACGCGGCGCTTCGAGCACCGGCAGCGCGTCGGGCGTGACGGTGGTGCCGGGCCAGCGGCCGGGGACGGCGCGCTCGGCGGCGCGACGGCAGACGGGGCAGTCGTCGACGTGCCGGACGAGCTCGCGGCGCAGGGTGGCGCTCAGGACGAGCTGGTGGTCGCCGGTGAGGCGGGCGACGCTCGGACAGGCGCCGGTCTCGACGACAGCGAGGGCGGCCCGGGTGCGCTCCACCTCGCAGGCGGCGGAGGCGAGCAGCTCCCGCGCGGCGGTCTGGTCCATGCCCAGCACGGCGGCGACCTCGTGCGCGGTGAGCTGGTGCCGTACGGCCAGCTCCAGGGCCTCGCGCTGCTCGGGCGTGGTGCCGGCGGCCTCCGGCCAGGCGAGCAGGGAGAGTTCGCGCCGCCGCTGCCGCTCCTCCTCCTCGGAGAGAACCACCCCCCTGACGGCGCTCTCGCCGGCGCGCGACTTCTCCGAGCGCCCTTTCGTCGAACGCGGGATCTCCGAACGCGACAGTTCCGAACGCGACTTGTCCGGGCGCGTCGCCTCGGCGTACAGCGTCTCGGCGTACGGCGTCTCGGCGTACGACACCTCGGCGCGGGCGCGCTCCTCCACCCCGCCGGCGTGCGCGGTTCGGCGCGTGGAGGCATGCGCGCCCGGACGTTTCTGCCTGGCCTCGGCGAGCTTGCGCAGACAGGCCCAGCGGGCCAGCGCGTACAGCCAGGCGCGGCGGTCCGCGGTGTCCGGTCCCCGGCGCCGCTCGGCGAGCGCGAGCACATCGGCGAGGGCGGCCGTGGCCGCGTCGCGGTCGCACAGCACGGACATGCAGTAGGTGAACAGGCCGTCCAGGTACGGCTCGTAGCGCGCCGGCGGGCGCTGGGCCACCACGTGCGCCGCCGCCCGATCGCGCGCCTCACGGTGCGCTCGGTGTGCGCCGGTGGTGCGGGTCGAGGTCTCCGGACTGATGCTCATCATTCATGGACGGTAGGCGCCCGGAACCAGCACCTTCTCGCCCCTTGAGCACATTTACTCCGTACGGGTGAAACGATCCCTCATAAGGGGACAGGAATCCCGCATTCCGCGGCGCGCGCGAAGCATGGCCAAATGTTGTGCACTTTATTGACCGCGACCAGAAAATAGCCCTACCTTCCATGGGGCCGGAGTTACTCCCAGGTACGACCGGGCCGCATCCCCACGTCTCCACGTCTGCCTCTTCTTCCCTTCCTCCCCTTCTTCCCCTTCTTCGCGTCGACAGGAGCCCCACCCCATGGCCGTACGCATCCGACGCTCCACCGGCCGCGCCCTCGCCGCGCTGGCCGCGACCGTCGTCCTCTCGCTGACCGGCGCCTCCGTCTCGGCCGCCGCCCCCCAGAGCGCCGCGCCCGCCGTGGAACGCCTCACCGGCACGCTCCCCGACGGCGCCGCCTGGATAGCGGACGTCCCGGAGAACTGGAACGGCACCCTGATCGTCTTCAGCCACGGCTTCGGCGCGACGACGCCGCAGAACGCCCCCCGCGAGGCCGTACGCCTGCGCCTCCTCGAAGAGGGCTACGCCCTCACCGGCTCCTCCTACGACGTGAGCGAGACCCTCTGGGCCCTGGAGAGCGCGGAGCGCGACCAGGTCGCCACCGTCGCGGCCGTCACCGAGCGGATCGGCGAGCCCACCCGCACCCTCTCCATCGGCCAGTCCATGGGCGGACTGGTCAACGCCCGGCTCGCCCGCTCGGGCGCCGGCGGGATCGACGGCGCCCTCGGCCTCTGCGGTCTCGTGGCCGGAGCCAACGACCTGCACACCTACCAGCTCGACGCCGAGTACACGATCGCCCGGCTCCTGCTCCCGGGCACTCCCGTGAAGCTGGTGGACTTCGCGTCCGAGGCCGAGGGCGCCGCCACCGGCCGACAGCTCACCGACGCCGTCGTCGCCGCCCAGCAGACCCCCGAGGGCCGCGCCCGGATCGCCCTCGCCGCCGCCTACCTCAACCTGCCCACCTGGGCACCCGGCAAGGAGCGCCCCGCGGCGGGCGACCGGGACGGGCAGCAGGCCCAGCAGTACGCGTGGCTGGCCCAGGGCGTCCTCAACCGCGTCGAGCCGGCCCGCTTCCACGTCGAGAAGGCCCTCGGCGGCAACAACTCCGGGAACAAGGGCGTCGACTACGCGCGCGTGCTCGCGAGTTCCCAGCACGCGCCCCTGGTCAAGGCCCTCTACCGGAAGGCCGGCCTGGATCTGCGAGCCGATCTGCGCGACCTGACCGCCCACGCAGACATCACCGCCGACCCGTCCGCCGTCGCCGCCGGCCGGCGCACGTCCTCCGCCGGCCAGGGCCTCGCCGTCCCCCTCCTCGACATCCACACCACCGCCGACGACCTCGTGCCCGTCGAGCAGGAGTCCCGCTTCGCCGCCCGGGTCCGCGCCTCCGGCGACGCCGCGCAGCTCCGCCAGGCCTACGTCGAACGCCAGGGCCACTGCGCCTTCACCACCGCCGAGACGGTGGCCGCGCTGCACGCCCTGGAGTCCCGCCTCGACACCGGCCGCTGGGGCGCGTCCGCCACCCCGGCCGCCCTCCAGTCCGCCGCCACCGCCCTCGGCCTCGACGGCGCGGCGTACATCCCGTACCGCCCGGCCGAACTGACCATCGGCCGCCGCCCGTAGCGACCTCCCCCGGTGCCGGCCCAGCGGCTGCCCGCGAAGGAACCGCGGGGCCGGCACCGGGACGACGGATCAGCCGCGGACGAACGGAAGGGGCCGTGCCGGTGGGGAGCGGCCCGCCCGGCACGCCCCCTTCGCCCACCCGTCGGACACTGTCAGTGCCCTCCGTTACGGTTCGTCCATGGCTGCCCGTACGAAGACCGCGAAGGACCGCCCGGCATACCGCTGCACGGAATGCGGCTGGCAGACGGCCAAGTGGCTGGGCCGCTGCCCCGAATGCCAGGCCTGGGGCACGGTCGAGGAGTACGGCACCCCGGCCGTCCGCACCACGGCCCCCGGCCGCGTCACGACCTCCGCCGTCCCCATCGCCCAGGTGGACGGCCGCCAGGCCACCGCCCGCTCCACCGGCGTCGCCGAGCTGGACCGCGTCCTCGGCGGCGGCCTGGTCCCCGGCGCCGTGGTCCTCCTCGCCGGCGAGCCCGGCGTGGGCAAGTCCACCCTCCTCCTCGACGCCGCCGCCAAGTCCGCGAGCGCCGAACGCCCCACCCTGTACGTCACCGGCGAGGAGTCGGCCAGCCAGGTCCGCCTGCGCGCCGACCGCATCGGCGCCCTCCACGACCACCTCTACCTCGCCGCCGAGACCGACCTCTCCGCCGTCCTCGGTCACTTGGACGCGGTCAAGCCGTCCCTCCTGATCCTCGACTCGGTCCAGACCGTCGCCTCCCCCGAGATCGACGGCGCCCCCGGCGGCATGGCCCAGGTCCGCGAGGTCGCCGGCGCCCTGATCCGCGCCTCCAAGGAGCGCGGCATGTCGACGCTCCTCGTGGGCCACGTCACCAAGGACGGCGCCATCGCGGGCCCCCGTCTCCTGGAGCACCTGGTCGATGTGGTGCTGCACTTCGAGGGCGACCGCCACGCCCGCCTCCGCCTGGTCCGCGGCGTGAAGAACCGCTATGGCGCGACGGACGAGGTCGGCTGCTTCGAGCTGCACGACGAGGGCATCACCGGCCTGACCGACCCCAGTGGCCTGTTCCTCACCCGCCGCGACGAGCCCGTCCCCGGCACCTGCCTCACCGTCACACTGGAGGGCCGCCGCCCGCTGGTCGCGGAAGTGCAGTCGCTCACAGTCGACTCGCAGCTGCCCTCCCCCCGCCGGACCACCTCCGGCCTGGAGACCTCCCGGGTCTCGATGATGCTGGCGGTCCTGGAGCAGCGCGGCCGGATCAGCGCCCTCGGCAAGCGGGACATCTACTCGGCGACGGTCGGCGGCGTGAAGCTCTCGGAGCCCGCCGCGGACCTCGCGATCGCCCTGGCCCTGGCCTCCGCGGCGACCGACACCCCCCTGCCCAAGAACCTCGTGGCGATCGGCGAGGTGGGCCTCGCGGGCGAGGTCAGACGGGTCACGGGCGTCCAGCGCAGGTTGTCCGAAGCACACCGTCTGGGGTTCACGCACGCGCTCGTTCCGTCCGATCCGGGCAAGGTTCCTCCCGGTATGAAGGTCCTGGAAGTGGCCGACATGGGAGACGCGCTCCGGGTACTGCCCCGATCGCGTCGGCGAGAGGCCCCACGGGACGAGGAGGACCGCCGGTAGACTTTGCCCAGGTCTCGCCCGTCCGTACGAACCACGTGTGCGAAACGGGAGCGCCCCAGAACCTGCGACCGGAGGAGTGCAGTGGCAGCCAACGACCGGGCAGCAGCTCCCGGAAAGTCCGGTGGGAGCTCCGGTGCCGATGGCCTGATGCGCGCCTCACTGAGCGCCGTGGCCCCAGGCACGGCCCTGCGCGACGGGCTTGAACGGATTCTTCGCGGCAACACCGGCGGACTCATCGTGCTCGGCTTCGACAAGACCGTCGAGCCGATGTGCACCGGTGGTTTCGTCCTGGATGTCGAGTTCACCGCCACGCGCCTGCGTGAGCTGTGCAAGCTCGACGGCGGCATCGTGCTGTCCTCGGACCTCTCCAAGATCCTCCGCGCGGGCGTCCAGCTGGTCCCCGACCCGATGATCCCCACGGAGGAGACGGGCACCCGCCACCGTACGGCCGACCGCGTGAGCAAACAGGTGGGTTTCCCGGTCGTCTCGGTCTCCCAGTCGATGCGCCTCATCGCGCTCTACGTCGACGGACAGCGCCGGGTCCTGGAGGACTCGGCCGCGATCCTCTCCCGGGCGAACCAGGCCCTCGCGACCCTGGAGCGCTACAAGCTGCGCCTGGACGAGGTGGCGGGCACGCTCTCCGCGCTGGAGATCGAGGACCTGGTGACGGTCCGGGACGTCTCGGCGGTGGCCCAGCGGCTGGAGATGGTCCGCCGCATCGCCACCGAAATCGCCGAATACGTGGTCGAACTGGGCACGGACGGCCGTCTTTTGGCCCTCCAGCTCGACGAACTGATCGCGGGCGTCGAACCGGAGCGCGAGCTGGTGGTCCGGGACTACGTCCCCGAGCCCACCGCCAAGCGCTCCCGCACGGTCGACGAAGCCCTCCACGAACTCGACGCCCTCACCCACGCCGAGCTCCTCGAACTGCCCACAGTCGCCCGTGCCCTCGGCTACACCGGCTCCCCCGAGGGCATGGACTCGGCCGTCTCCCCGCGCGGCTTCCGCCTCCTCGCGAAGGTCCCGCGGCTCCCGGGCGCCATCATCGACCGCCTCGTGGAGCACTTCGGCGGCCTCCAGAAGCTGCTGGCGGCCAGCGTCGACGACCTCCAGACGGTCGACGGCGTGGGCGAGGCCCGGGCCCGCAGCGTCCGCGAGGGCCTGTCCCGCCTGGCGGAGTCGTCCATCCTGGAACGCTACGTCTGACGACGACCCGCGCCGGCCCCTTCAGCGGCGTCGCCCCGGCCCCTTCGGCGGACCGGCGTCGCCCGGTCAGCCCGTCCGGCGTCCGGGGACGCGGCCGAGACCGAAGGCCGACAGTCGGGTCAGGGGGCGCGGAGCCCCGGCCCGTCGGCCCCGGCTTGCCCCGACCGTCAGTCCTTCTCCAGCACGAAGGACGTCCGCGCCGTGGCCAGCCCCGGCGCCTTCGCCTCGACGAGGTACGTGCCCGCCGTCGCCGAACCGGCCGCGGGCGTCGCGCAGTTGGGCGCACTGGGGTCGCGGTTCCACTCGACGGTGTAGGTGACCCGGTCCCCGGCCGGCACCTTGAACAGCAGGCTGCCCGCCGTCTCATGGCAGTCGTCGGACGCCCAGAACGTGTCGTCCGCATCGGCCGGCGTGATCGTCACCACCGTGTTGTCCGGCCCGAGATCGAGCTTGCAGTCCCCGCCGGAGGAGTTGCGGGCGATGAGTTCGAACGTGGGGTTCGCCCCGGGTTCGTACGCGTTGCGCACACTGCGCACGGTCAACTTCACGGCCCCGGCGGTGCAGTTGGGCAGACTGGACCCGGCCGGGACCTGCTCGCCGGAACTGCTCCCGTTCTTGCCGTCGTCGGACGTACCGCCGCCCGCCGCACCGGCCCCACCGGTCGTGTCCCCACCACCGGCACCCGACCCGGAACCGGAGCCGGACCCCGAACCGTCGCCCGCCCCGGACCCGGAGCTGTCGCCCCCGGAGCCCGACTCGTCACCCGACTCGTCGCGTCCGCCCGGCGCTTGACTGATCGCGGGACCGGAACCGGAGGGCCCGGGAGTGATCGAGGTCGCGGGATTCTTGCCGTCGGGCCCACCCGCGTCGTTGTCTCCGCCCCCACCGCCGCCGGTGACGACCCACACGACGAGGATCGCGAGCAGACCGACGACGGTCAGCAGAACGGCCCTCCGTCGCCAGTAGATGGTGGAGGGAAGCGGCCCGATCGGATTGCGCAGAGATCCCACGGCGCAAACTGTACGAGAGATCCGGCACTTCGCTGGCCCCACCCGCCGCCCGAAACCTCAACTTTTCCGGATCATCATCCCGGTCGTTCCCGTGATCGCCCCGAACAGGCCCGCCATGATCGCGGTGCGTGATCACAACGCCCGTAGATACACGTTCCGTGACCGATCCCCGGTCGTACGATCGACACCAACTCCCCACCTCTCCAAGCCTTTTCACGAAGGAACTCGAACACACCGGCCGCCGCCCCGAGTCCGCCCCTCACCTCCTCCGCCCCACCTGCCACAATCGACCCCATCATCGAAGCGCGCCGCAGGACTTGGAGATGACGATGGCCGGATCCGGGACCATGGACAACGGCGCGGGCGCACCGGAGCCGAGGCCGCTGCGGAGGTTGGGGTTCCTGACCATCGGGCTGTTCGACGAGGCAGACCCGCGCCGGGGCCACGAGTCCACGCTGGAGATCATCGAACTGGGCGAGCGGCTCGGCTTCGACAGCGCGTGGCTGCGCCACCGTCATCTGCAGTACGGCATCTCCTCCCCCGTCGCGGTCCTGGCGGCCGCCTCGCAGCGCACGAGCCGTATCGAACTGGGCACCGCCGTCATCCCGTTGGGCTGGGAGAACCCGCTGCGGCTCGCCGAGGACCTGGCCACGGTCGACCTCCTCTCCGGCGGCCGGCTCAACCCGGGGGTCAGCGTCGGACCGCCGATGCACTACGACACCGTCAAGGCGGCGCTCTACCCGGACACCGCCGACGCGGAGGACTTCGGCTTCGACAGGGTCGGCCGGCTCCTGGGCTTCGTACGCGGCGAGGCGGCCACGGACTTCAGCGGCACCGAGGGGTTCGAGGTCTTCTCCGACCGGGTCCAGCCGTACTCCCCCGGGCTGGGCGCCCGGATGTGGTACGGCGGGGGCAGCCTGCGGTCGGCGCGGTGGGCCGGTGAGAACGGGATGAACTTCCTGACCAGCAGCGTGGTGAAGGCGGAGGGCGGGACGACCGGGGCGGTGGACTTCGCCGGTGTCCAGCTCTCCCACATCCGGGAGTTCCGGGCGCACCATCCCGACGGGGCGGATGCCCGGGTCTCGCAGGGCCTCGTCGTCATCCCCACCGACTCGGCGACGCCGGAGCAGCGCGCCAAGTACGAGGCGTACGCGGCGCAGCGGCTGCCCCGGACCACGGCGCCGCAGGGGCCGGGGCGAATGCTGTTCGCGCCGGACCTGGTGGGCACGTCCGCGGAGATCGCCGAGCGGCTGCGGGCGCACGTCGCGTTCCGCGAGATCGACGAGGTGGCCTTCGCGCTGCCGTTCACCTTCGAGCACGAGGACTACGTCCAGATCCTGACGGACATCGCGACGAGGCTGGGACCGGAGCTGGGGTGGCGGGCCGGCGGCTGAGCCCCGCGCGTCTGGGCCCGGGAGGCCGACCCACCCCAGACACCCCCCGCCAGTACCCGCCCCGACCACATCCCGCATGGCAGGATCGGCGGTGCCATGACTGCACCCACGAAACCTCAGAGCAGCCCTGCCGACGCAACCCCCACCTCCACCCCCACCGCCGGGTCCGCCCCCGCCCCCGCCGCGCTGCACACCCCGGTGATCGCCTGGTTCGAGACGCACGCCCGTGATCTGCCCTGGCGCCGGCCGGAGGCCGGGCCCTGGGGGGTGATGGTCAGCGAGTTCATGCTCCAGCAGACGCCGGTCAACCGGGTACTGCCCGTCTACGAGCAGTGGCTGGCCCGCTGGCCCCGTCCGGCGGACCTCGCGAAGGAACCACCGGGCGAGGCGGTGCGCGCCTGGGGCCGGCTCGGTTACCCCCGTCGCGCCCTGCGGCTCCACGGCGCGGCGGTGGCCATAACGGAACGGCACGGCGGCGACGTACCCCGCGATCACGCGCAGCTGCTCGCGCTGCCGGGGATCGGGGAGTACACGGCCGCGGCGGTGGCGTCGTTCGCGTACGGACAGCGGCACGCCGTGCTCGACACGAACGTGCGGCGGGTCTTCGCCCGCGCGGTGAGCGGCACGCAGTACCCGCCGAACGCGACCACCGCCGCCGAGCGGAAGCTGGCGCGCGCCCTGCTGCCCGAGGACGACGGGACGGCGTCCCGGTGGGCGGCCGCGTCGATGGAGCTGGGCGCGCTGGTGTGCACCGCGAAGAACGAGACGTGCGGGCGGTGCCCGATCGCCGGGCAGTGTGCCTGGCGGCTGGCCGGGAAGCCCGCGCACGAGGGGCCGGCGCGGCGCGGTCAGTCGTACGCCGGTACCGACCGTCAGGTCCGCGGCAAGCTCCTCGCCGTCCTGCGGGACGCGATCGCGCCGGTGCCGCAGGCGGTGCTCGACCGGGTGTGGGACGAGCCGGTGCAGCGGGCCCGCGCCCTGGACGGACTGGTCTCCGACGGACTGGTGGAACCCCTCCCGGGCGGCCTCTACCGCCTTCCCCTCACCTGACCCTCCGGTGCCGTCGACGGGGTAAACCGGCTCATCTCCGCCTCAAAGACCACCCCGCTTTACCCCGTTCCTACTTCTGTTACACAACCGACGGACAGCCGAGCGTTCTCCGCAGGCTGCCTCGGACGTCTCCGTGACAACCCCTCCGTAGCTTCATCGGCGTACCGCAGGAACACCCGCGAAACGAACCAGCGGATCCGGCGGAACGAGCGGCACGCACCAGCACACGAAGTGGCGGAGGACCGGCATCGCGCGGACAGCGCGGACGCCGGAAACGGGGAACGGAGGCGGTTGATCATGGCGCACGGCGAGGTGCTCGAATTCGAGGAGTACGTCCGTACCCGGCAGGACGCGCTGCTGCGCAGCGCCCGCCGGCTCGTGCCGGACCCGGTGGACGCCCAGGATCTGCTGCAGACGGCGCTGGCGCGGACGTACGGCCGCTGGGACGGCATCGCGGACAAGCGCCTCGCGGACGCCTACCTGCGCCGGGTCATGATCAACACGCGGACGGAGTGGTGGCGGGCCCGCAAGCTGGAGGAGGTCCCGACCGAGCAGCTGCCGGACGCCTGCATCGACGACTCCACCGAGCAGCACGCGGACCGCGCCCTCCTGATGGACATCATGAAGGTGCTGGCACCCAAGCAGCGCAGTGTCGTGGTGCTGCGACACTGGGAGCAGATGTCCACGGAGGAGACGGCCGCCGCCCTCGGCATGTCGGCCGGCACGGTCAAGAGCACGCTGCACCGTGCGCTGGCCCGGCTCCGCGAGGAGCTGGAGTCGCGGGACCACGAAGAGCGCGCCGCCCGTGCGCTCGAAGCGAGCGAGGAGCAGGAGCGTTGCGCGGCCTGAGCACAGCGGCCGGCCCCCGTCCCGGGGCCAGGCAGGCCACGAAGGCGGTGATCACGGCGGTGGCCGTGCTCGCCGCCCTCGCCCTTTCCGTGTCCGCCTGCGGCACGGGCGGCACCGGCGCGCGGGACGAGGGGCCGGCCGACTCCCTCGCGGCGGGCGGGGCCACACCGTCCGCCTCCGGTTCGGCGGACGCCGACAGGGGCGGCGACCACCCGAGTGTCGACGAGGTCGTCCGGATGGTCCGCGCGGACCCGGAGGTCAGCAAGGCGGTCAAGAGCGACCTGAAGCCGTGCGTGGCCGACGAGTACCCGGTGGACGTGACGTACGGGGACCTGACCGGGGGTTCGTCGGACGACCTCGTGGTCAATGTGATGACCTGCGCGGACGCCGTCGGCGTCGCGTCGTACGTCTACCGCCCGGAGAAGAAGGGGACGTACCGCAGCGTCTTCCTGTCCGAACAGCCCCCCGTCTACGCGGAGATCGACCGGGGCGACCTCCTGGTCACCCGGCAGCTGTACGAGAATGGCGATCCGTCCTCGTATCCGTCCAGCGAGGAAGTGACCACCTACCGCTGGATCAAGGACGACTTCGTCCAGCGCTCCAGCACGCGCACCGAGTACAGCACCGCGGTGGGCGGCACGGAGTCGGCCACCCCCGAGCAGGGCTGAGCCGGGCCCGCCCGTCGTCACGACACCGGCGACCCCCTTCTACCGAGAGCGAGCGAGATCACCGGATGGCTGAGCAGACCCATGTCCTGTTCGTCGAGGACGACGACGTCATCCGCGAGGCCACCCAGCTCGCCCTGGAGCGGGACGGCTTCGCGGTCACGGCCATGCCCGACGGGCTGTCGGGGCTGGAGGCGTTCCGCGCGAACCGGCCCGACATCGCCCTCCTCGACGTCATGGTGCCGGGCCTGGACGGGGTCTCCCTGTGCCGCCGCATCCGTGACGAGTCGACCGTCCCGGTGATCATGCTCTCCGCGCGCGCAGACTCCATCGACGTGGTGCTGGGCCTGGAGGCGGGCGCCGACGACTACGTGACCAAGCCGTTCGACGGCGCCGTCCTGGTCGCCCGGATCCGCGCGGTGCTGCGCCGCTTCGGCCACGCGAGCGGCGGTGACGCCAAGGCGGAGGAGGCCGGCGGCGCGGACACCGGCGGGGTGCTCACCTTCGGCGAACTCGGCGAACTGGTGATCGACACCGTGGGCATGGAGGTACGGAAGTCCGGGGAGCCGGTGGCCCTGACACCGACCGAGATGCGCCTGCTGCTGGAGTTCTCCTCCGCCCCGGGCACGGTCCTCTCCCGCGACAAGCTGCTCGAACGCGTGTGGGACTACGGCTGGGGCGGCGACACCCGGGTCGTCGACGTCCATGTCCAGCGGCTGCGCGCGAAGATCGGCCAGGACCGGATCGAGACGGTCCGCGGCTTCGGCTACAAGCTCAAGGCCTGAGCGGGGACGGGGCCGACATGGAATCGAGGGGGATACGAAGAGGGCGGGCGCCCGAGGCCGCACGCGCCGCCGACCGCCCGTCCGGCGCGGGACCGGCCCCGGGACCCGTCCCGGGGCCGGTCTCAGGCATCCGGACGGGGCTGCGCTGGCAGTTGAGCGCGGCGATCGCCCTGGTCGGCGCGCTGGTGGCGGTCGCGCTGAGCCTGGTCGTGCACAACGCGGCGCGCGTCTCGATGCTCGACAACTCACGCGACCTCGCTGACGAGCGCATCCAGGTCGCCCAGCGGATGTACGAGTCGGGGCGCCCGCTGAAGTCGGGCGCCTTCGGGGTCAAGCTCGACGACCCCGACATCCCGCAGGACCTGCTGGCCAAGGTCAGCGAGGGCCGCCGGGCGACGTACGTGTCCGAGGGCGAGAACGGGGTGCCCGACATCTGGGCGGCCGTCCCGCTGAAGGACAAGCGGGTCCTGTCCCTGCACACCGACTTCACCGACCACAGCTCGGCGGTGATGCGGGACCTCGACCAGGCCTTGCTCATCGGCTCGATCGCGGTCGTCTTCGGCGGCTCGGCCCTCGGGGTCCTCATCGGCGGCCAGATGTCCCGCCGGCTGCGCAAGGCGGCGGCCGCCGCGCACGAGGTCGCCAAGGGCGAGTCGGACGTACGGGTGCAGGACGCGATCGGCGGTGTCGTACGCGACGAGACCGCGGAGCTGGCACGGGCCGTGGACGCCATGGCCGACACCCTGCGGCAGCGCATCGAGGCGGAGCGCCGGGTGACGGCGGACATCGCCCACGAGCTGCGTACGCCGGTCACCGGACTGCTGACGGCCGCGGAACTGCTGCCCCCGGGCCGCCCCTCCGAGCTGGTCCGCGACCGGGCGCAGGCGATGCGGACGCTCGTGGAGGACGTGCTGGAGGTGGCCCGTCTCGACGGGGCCTCCGAGCGGGCCGAGTTGCAGGACATCATGCTGGGCGAGTTCGTGGCCCGGCGGGTGGCGGCGAAGAACGCGGACGTGCGGGTGCGGGTGGTGCACGAGTCGGAGGTGACGACCGACCCCCGCCGACTCGAACGGGTCCTGCTGAACCTGCTGGCCAACGCGGCGAAGCACGGCAGACCGCCGATCGAGGTCTCCGTCGAGGGCCGCGTCATCCGGGTCCGCGACCATGGCCCCGGCTTCCCCGAGGAACTCCTCGCCGACGGGCCCCGCCGCTTCCGTACCGGGGCCTCCGACCGGGCCGGCCAGGGGCACGGCCTCGGCCTCACCATCGCCGCCGGTCAGGCGCGTGTCCTAGGCGCCCGCCTCACCTTCCGCAACGTCCGCCCGCCCGGGTCCCCGGGCGGCGTCCCGGCGGAGGGGGCGGTCGCCGTCCTGTGGCTCCCGGAACACGCCCCGACGAACACGGGCAGCTACCCGATGCTGCCGATGTCGACCGATGCGTAGCCCTGCCGGGCGGGGGGCCGGTTCTTCGGGTGCGGGTGGGTGGGGGCTGGTCGCGCAGTTCCCCGCGCCCCTGAAAGACCAGGCCCCCGTGGCCCTGAAAGGCGACCGGCGGAGGGCCTGAAAAGCACGGGGCGCAGCCCCCGCTTTTCAGAGGCGCGGGGAACTGCGCGACCAGCCCCCACCCACCCGCACCCGCCGACGCACCGAACCCCCCGAGCTCAACCGCGAACTCAGGGGGCCCACCGCACGATCAGACGGCCGCAGCCTCCTTCGCCCCGGCCTCCCCGCCGGCCCCGGTCCCGCCGGCCCCCTCGGCCCCGTCCGCGCCGGAGGCCCCGGCCCCGGCCCCCCGCAACGGCACCTCCTTCACGAACACCGCCGCCACCAACGCCACCACGGAGACGATCGCCCCCAGCAGGAACGCCGAGTGCGTCCCGGAGGACACCGCGTACTGGTACGCCTCCCGCGCTGCCTCCGGCAGCTTCGCCAGACTCGCCGCGTCCAGCTGCGCCGACTGCTCGGTCACCTTGGACCCCAGCGCCCCGGCCCGCTCGGCCATCACGTCCTGCACCCGGCTGTTGAACAACGCACCCATGATCGCGACCCCGAAGGACGACCCGAGCGTCCGGGCCAGCGTGGTGGTCGAGGAGGCGACGCCCATGTCCTTCATCTCGACACTGTTCTGCGCGACCAGCATGGTGA
Organism: Streptomyces sp. NPDC034049; assembly: GCF_055575575.1. Taxonomy (NCBI): domain Bacteria; kingdom Bacillati; phylum Actinomycetota; class Actinomycetes; order Kitasatosporales; family Streptomycetaceae; genus Streptomyces; species Streptomyces sp. NPDC034049. The sequence goes on along the minus strand of NZ_JBVISJ010000012.1, from coordinate 259,365 downwards.
TCTGCATCAGGCATCCCATACCGGCACCCAGCACGGCCATGAACACCCCGGACGTCAGCCGGCTCGTCCCCGTGTCCATCTGCGCCAGCAGGAACAGCCCCACCATCATCAGGACGCTCCCGATGACCGGGAAGATCTTGTAGCGGCCGCTGTTCGTGGTCACCCGCCCGGCCACCATCGACACCGCGAGCATCGCCCCGAGCATCGGCAGCAGCAACAGCCCGGAGTTGGTCGCGGACGCGCCCTGCACGGACTGCTGGTACAGCGGCAGGAACAGCACCGCGCCGAACATCACGAACCCGGTGAAGAACCCGATCAGGGACATCAGCGTGAAGTTCCGGCTGCGGAAGATGTGCAGCGGGATCACCGGCTCGGCCGCCCGCTTCTGCACGAACACGAACCCGACCAGCGAGGCCACGCCGAGCGCGATCAGCTCCATGATGACGGCCGACCCCCAGGCGTACTCCGTGCCGCCCCACGTGGTGACCAGCACGATCGCCGTGATGCCGACGGTCAGCAGGGCCGCGCCCAGATAGTCGATGTTCCGCGCCGACCGCCCCTCGCGCGACGGCTTCGGCAGGTGCAGCACGGCACTGACGGCGATCAGCGCCACGACCCCGAGCGGCAGGTTGATGTAGAAGGACCAGCGCCAGCCCCAGTGGTCCGTGATGGACCCGCCGACCAGCGGTCCGGCGATCATGGCGAGAGCCATCACCCCGGCCATCATGCCCTGGTACTTGCCGCGCTCCCGGGGCGGTATCAGGTCGCCGATGATCGCCATGACCCCGACCATCAGACCGCCGGCGCCGAGTCCCTGGATCGCGCGGAAGCCGATGAGCTGGCCCATGTCCTGGGCCATCCCGCTCAGCGCGGACCCGATCAGGAAGATCACGATCGAGGTCATGAAGATCCGCTTGCGGCCGTAGAGGTCGCCGAGCTTGCCCCAGATGGGCGTGGAGGCGGCGGTCGCGAGCGTGTAGGCGGTGACGACCCACGACAGGTGTTCGAGCCCGCCCAGCTCCCCCACGATCGTCGGCATCGCCGTTCCGATGATCATGTTGTCGAGCATCGCGAGCAGCATGGCGATCATGAGCGCGAGCAGCACCACCCGCACACTGCGCGGCTGCGGCCCGTCCTTCTCGGCCCCACCGCTCGCTTCGTTCTTCTTCTCCGCATCCATCGCGGTCCTCCACTCCCCCCGGAGCTTCCGTGCACTTACTTGCCGACCGGCTAGTTGTCTACACTGAGGGAAGCTAGGCCCCTAACTAGCCGGGCGTCAAGTAAGTTCGACGGGCTTGGCCGGGGCTTGACCGACCCGGGCCATCCGAGCGGCGAGGAGTACGAGGATGAGCGGCATGGCACAGGACGCCACGGGCGCGGCGGACGCGACACCGAAGCGGCAGCGTCGCGGCGACACCCGCCAGCGCATCCAGGAGGTCGCCCTCGAACTCTTCGCCGAGCAGGGCTACGAGAAGACCTCGCTGCGGGAGATCGCCGAACGCCTCGATGTGACGAAGGCGGCGCTGTACTACCACTTCAAGACCAAGGAAGACATCCTCATCGGCCTCTTCCAGGACCTGCAACGCCCGATCGACGATCTGATCGAGTGGGCGGGCACCCAGCCGCGCACCCTCGACACCAAGCGGGAGATCCTGCGCCGCTACAGCGTGGCCCTGGCCGATGTCGCCCCGCTCTTCCGCTTCATGCAGGAGAACCAGGCGACGGTGCGCGAGCTGAGCGTCGGCGAGACCTTCAAGGACCGCATGATCCGCCTGATCGACACCATCAAGGAACCGGACGCCGCCCTGACCGACCAGGTCCGCTGCACGAGCGCCCTGTTCACGATGCACGCGGGCATGTTCGTCCTGCGGGACCTCGAAGCCGACCCCGAGGAGAAGCGGGAGGCCGTCCTGGAGGTCGCGATCGACCTGGTGACCCAGGCGCACGCCGGAGCCGGGCGCCCCTGAGGGCCGCCCTGTCCGGGCGGCCCTCAGAACCTTCGCGACCTTCGCGACCCTGCCCCGCGGGCGGCTCAGACCTTGACGCCCTTGGTGCGCAGGAAGGCGACCGGGTCGATGGCGGAGCCGTAGTTCGCGGTCGTACGGATCTCGAAGTGCAGGTGCGGCCCGCTGGAGTTACCGGTGTTGCCGGAGAGGGCTATGCGCTGCCCGGTCTTGACGACCTGGCCGACCTTCACGTTCACCTTCGCCAGGTGGGCGTACTGCGAGAACGTGCCGTTGCCGTGCTTGATGACGACGGCGTTGCCGTACGCCGGGCCGTCACCGGCGCCGTTGCCGCCGGCCTTGACGACGGTTCCGCCGTGCGCGGCGGCGACGGCCGTGCCGCTCCTGACGGCGAAGTCCTGGCCGCTGTGCTTGGCGGACCACATGTTGCCGGCCTGCGCGAAGCGCGCGCTCAGCTTGTAGCCCTTGACGGGGCTGACCCAGGAGGCCGCCTTCTTGGCGGCGGCGGTCTGGACGATGGCGGTGGCGGTGCCGGCGCTCGCGGCCTGGGCACCACCGGCGGCGGCCGCGACCCCGGCACCCAGCACACCCGAGACACCCACACCCACGGCCATCACGGCGGCGCGGACACGGAGCTGGGACGTACGGGAACGGGGAGTGCGAACACGCTGCGACATGGAGTACCTCACGGGGGAACGGAGACAGGGAACGTGCCTCGACGGGCACGCATCTGCGGCCGCCGAATGGGACAACCCTTGGTACCCCGATGCCGCGAAAGCCCCCAAACATGTGACCTACGACTTAACCTCGTAGATCAGAGGAAATGCCCCCCTTCATTGACATCCACCACCAAACCGCCCCTCACCTGCGCAGCACCACCCGAATCGCTCACCCTGAGACCCGAATGTCCGTTTTGCCCATCACTCTCTCGCCACTATTCCACCTAGTACCGGACAAATGACCTGTGCGGCACGTCACCGGGAGCGGCCGGAAAGAACGCGTGAATGTGATGCCGACTACGAGGTCCGCGTCACTCATTTCCCGGACGACGAAGCGGACGACAAAACGGACGACAAAGGGGCTGCCCCGGGACCGAGGTCCCGGGGCAGCCCCTTCTCGCTCGCTCAGGCCGAGCGCAGCGGTTACGCGTCCTTGCTCAGGTTCGGACCCGCACCGCCGGCCGCCTGCTCGATCGGCGGGACGTCCGGCAGCGCCGCCTTCTCCTCACCCCGGAAGGTGAAGGTCTGGGTCTCGCCCTCGCCCTCGGTGTCCACGACCACGATGTGGCCGGGGCGCAGCTCGCCGAAGAGGATCTTCTCGGAGAGGGTGTCCTCGATCTCGCGCTGGATGGTCCGACGCAGCGGCCGGGCGCCCAGCACGGGGTCGTAGCCCTTCTTGGACAGCAGCTCCTTGGCGGACTGGGAGAGCTCGATGCCCATGTCCCGGTCCTTCAGGCGCTCGTCGACCTTGCCGATCATCAGGTCGACGATCGCGAGGATGTCCTCCTGCGTCAGCTGCGGGAAGACGACGACGTCGTCGACACGGTTGAGGAACTCGGGCCGGAAGTGCTGCTTGAGCTCGTCCGAGACCTTGTTCTTCATGCGCTCGTAGTTGGTCTTCTTGTCGCCCGAGGCCGCGAAGCCCAGGTTGAAGCCCTTGGAGATGTCCCGGGTGCCGAGGTTGGTCGTCATGATGATGACCGTGTTCTTGAAGTCCACGACCCGGCCCTGGGAGTCGGTCAGTCGACCGTCCTCCAGGATCTGCAGCAGCGAGTTGAAGATGTCCGGGTGGGCCTTCTCGACCTCGTCGAAGAGGACGACGGAGAACGGCTTGCGGCGGACCTTCTCGGTCAGCTGGCCGCCCTCTTCGTAGCCCACGTATCCGGGCGGGGAACCGAAGAGCCGCGAGACCGTGTGCTTCTCGCTGAACTCCGACATGTCGAGGGAGATCAGCGCGTCCTCGTCACCGAAGAGGAACTCCGCCAGAGCCTTCGACAGCTCGGTCTTACCGACACCGGACGGACCGGCGAAGATGAACGAACCACCGGGACGCTTGGGGTCCTTCAGGCCCGCACGCGTACGACGGATCGCCTTCGACAGCGCCTTGACGGCGTCGACCTGGCCGATGACCCGCTTGTGGAGCTCGTCCTCCATGCGCAGCAGACGCGAGGACTCCTCCTCGGTCAGCTTGAAGACCGGGATGCCGGTGGCGGTCGCGAGGACCTCGGCGATCAGCTCGCCGTCGACCTCGGCGACGACGTCCATGTCGCCGGCCTTCCACTCCTTCTCCCGCTTGGCCTTGGCGGCCAGGAGCTGCTTCTCCTTGTCGCGGAGGGAGGCGGCCTTCTCGAAGTCCTGCGAGTCGATCGCGGACTCCTTGTCCCGGCGGACACCGGCGATCTTCTCGTCGAACTCGCGGAGGTCCGGCGGCGCGGTCATCCGGCGGATGCGCATCCTCGATCCGGCCTCGTCGATCAGGTCGATCGCCTTGTCCGGCAGGAAGCGGTCCGAGATGTACCGGTCGGCGAGCGTCGCCGCCTGCACCAGGGCCTCGTCCGTGATGGAGACGCGGTGGTGCGCCTCGTACCGGTCGCGCAGCCCCTTGAGGATCTCGATGGTGTGCGGGAGCGAGGGCTCGGCGACCTGGATGGGCTGGAAGCGGCGCTCCAGGGCCGCGTCCTTCTCCAGGTGCTTGCGGTACTCGTCCAGCGTGGTGGCACCGATGGTCTGGAGCTCACCGCGGGCCAGCATCGGCTTCAGGATCGAAGCGGCGTCGATGGCGCCCTCGGCGGCACCCGCACCGACCAGCGTGTGCAGCTCGTCGATGAACAGGATGATGTCGCCGCGGGTGCGGATCTCCTTGAGCACCTTCTTCAGGCGCTCCTCGAAGTCACCGCGGTAGCGGGAGCCGGCGACCAGCGCGCCGAGGTCGAGGGTGTAGAGGTGCTTGTCCTTGAGGGTCTCGGGCACCTCGCCCTTGACGATGGCCTGGGCGAGGCCCTCGACGACGGCGGTCTTGCCGACGCCGGGCTCACCGATCAGGACCGGGTTGTTCTTGGTACGGCGGGACAGCACCTGCATGACCCGCTCGATCTCCTTCTCGCGCCCGATGACCGGGTCGAGCTTGGACTCACGAGCGGCCTGGGTGAGGTTCCGGCCGAACTGGTCGAGGACCAGGGACGTCGAGGGGGTGCCCTCGGCGGGGCCGCCGGCGGTGGCGGTCTCCTTGCCCTGGTAACCGGAGAGCAGCTGGATGACCTGCTGCCGCACCCGGTTGAGATCTGCGCCCAGCTTGACCAGGACCTGGGCGGCGACGCCCTCGCCCTCGCGGATCAGGCCGAGCAGGATGTGCTCCGTGCCGATGTAGTTGTGGCCCAGCTGAAGGGCCTCGCGGAGCGACAGCTCCAGGACCTTCTTGGCACGGGGGGTGAAGGGGATGTGGCCGGACGGAGCCTGCTGCCCCTGCCCGATGATCTCCTCCACCTGCTGGCGGACCGCCTCGAGCGAAATCCCGAGGCTCTCCAGGGCCTTAGCGGCGACACCCTCACCCTCATGGATCAGGCCCAGGAGGATGTGCTCGGTGCCGATGTAGTTGTGGTTGAGCATCCGGGCTTCTTCCTGAGCCAGGACGACAACCCGCCGCGCGCGGTCGGTGAACCTCTCGAACATCGTTAATCGCTCCTCAGAGCGGTCAGGCAGTGAGGGGACGCTCCCCTCGCTGTCCTTCCGCAGCTTAGTCCCGCAAGCGGGGACCGCTCATTCCAACTGCCGACACCGTCCTTGGCCTCCTGACCCCGAACGCCGACATCTGCTCCAACCCGATGGTGCGAGACGATGTTCCCGCAGGCCAGGCAGTTACCCCCACCATCAGTACGCCGATGGCGAACGTGAGACGGCCTTTCCTGCGTGTCGCCCCCTCCCACTAGGGATGTCTTACCCGTAGGGACTGACACTCCATGCCGGATGCACCGGTTCCCTCCGCTAAGGGCGAACATCCTTGCGTCACCGCACACCGTGGAACGCCCCCTTTCCCGGCACTCCTCGCAATCGCGCCGACACCCAGCGTAACTCTGGGCCTCTTCGCCCGGTTGCTCCTGACATGGCCATCGTCCCCCTTCCCCGCCGACCGCTCGACCCGAGCGCTTCCTCGGCCGCCGCCTCGCGCGATGTCCCGGGCGAGACCCCGTGCGACGCGGTGCGGTGGTGGTACGAGAACGATCTCGGCTGGGCGACCGTGCCCGGGACGCCCGTACATCTCATTACGGGCCTGCGCTTCGATGTGCTCGACGTACCGGTGGAAGCGGGGTTCGCGGCGCTGCGTCACCTGGGGCCGGTGCCCGGTCCGGGCTCACCGGTGGCGCTGTGCGGCGGGCGGATGCTGCTGCTGGTCGCGGCCGGGAGCGCGGAGGAGTTGCCGGGGCTGTTGCAGTGGCTGGACTGGGGCGGCCTCGACCTGGACCTCACTGCCGTCGGAACGGGCGGTCACGTGGTGGCGCCGGCGCCACCGGACGGAGCCGGAAGGCGTGGGGGCGTGCGCGGGGAGGCCGGTTCACAGGGGGCCGCCGAGTGGCTGCGGCCCCCCGAGCCGGAGTGCGAGGTCGAACCCTCGCTGCCGAGCATGTCGGCGTTGGGGGGCGTGGGGGGCGCCCCCGACCTCGTGCGAGTGGTGGACACGGTGGCGACGCACTGCCACCGCGTCCGGCTGCGGCGCGCGAGCACCGGGCCGTCGGAAACTCAGCCGTTGGCCTTCTCGTAGGCCTCGCGGATGGAGGCGGGGACGCGACCGCGGTCGTTGACCTCGTAGCCGTTCTCCTTCGCCCAGGCGCGGATGGCCGCGGTGTCCTGGCTGCCGCCGGAAGCGGCACGGGCCTTGCCCCGCCCTCCCGCGGCCCGGCCTCCGGTACGCCGACCACCCTTGACGTAGGGGTCGAGAAGGCCACGGAGCTTGTCCGCGTTCGCGGTCGTGAGGTCGATCTCGTACGTCTTGCCGTCCAGCGCGAACGTCACGGTCTCGTCCGCCTCGCCGCCGTCGAGGTCGTCGACAAGAAGGACCTGAACCTTCTGTGCCACCGGATTTCCTTTCATCGATAACTTCAGGGCCGAGGCCTGCGGCGAGCGCCGCTGTTTCGCGTCCCCTGTTATATGCAGTACTGCAGTACGTCGGAAAGCAAACCGCTTTTCCAGGAAAAACACAAACCCCTGGGAGAGACCGAGGAGAGACCGGGGAGAGACCCCGGAGAGGACGAGGAGGCCGGGGAAGACCGGAAACATGTGCGTTTCGGACATAGGCCCCGCGGGCAAGGCGACCCTCACCGGATGCTCTCCGGGAAGGTCCACCGGAACGCCTCACCGGAATTGGTCTCTCCCCCGGCGATCACAGATGCAGAAGCATCCGGCTGTTGCCCAAGGTGTTCGGTTTCACTCGTTCGAGACCGAGGAACTCCGCGACACCCTCGTCATAGGAACGCAGCAGCTCCGCGTAGACATCGGTGTCGACGGGAGTCTCACCGATCTCCACGAAGCCGTGCTTCGCGAAGAACTCGACTTCGAAGGTGAGACAGAAAACCCGTCGAACACCCAGCCAGCGAGCGGTGTGCAGCAACTTCTCCAGCAACTGGTGCCCGACGCCGAGACCCTTGGCGTCGGGGTTCACCGCGAGAGTGCGGACTTCCGCGAGGTCTTCCCACATGACGTGCAGCGCACCGCAGCCGACGACCTGCGCGTTGTCGTCCCGTTCCGCGACCCAGAACTCCTGGATGTCCTCGTAAAGGGTGACCGTCGCTTTGTCGAGCAGGATGCGGCGCTGGACGTAGGAGTCGAGGAGGTCGCGCACGTGCGGGACATCGCTGGTCCGAGCCCGCCTGACGGTGATGGCTTTTGTGGTGGCTTCGGGACTCGTTGCTGGCATGAGCGGACGCTATCGCCCGGGGCGATCCGGTGATTCGCCGGGGGTGCCCTCTGTTTCGCCGGACGATTCGGCGGATTCGCCGACGGTTTCAACAGGGGTTTCGCGGACGGGGGCGGCGGGCGCGGCGGGTTCGGGTTTGCCGGGGGGCGGGCCCTGGACGATGCGTACGGCGTCGGTGAGGGACTGTCGCTGTTCCTCGCTCATCATCCCGAAGAAGGCGACGAGCGCGGCGGCGGGGTTGTCGCTCTGCGACCAGGCTTCGTTCATGAGTGCGGCCGCGTAGGCGGCGCGAGTGGAGACCGCCTCATATCGATAGGCCCGGCCCTCCGCCTCCCGGCGCACCCAGCCCTTCTGATGGAGATTGTCCAGAACGGTCATCACGGTGGTGTACGCGATGGACCGTTCCCGCTGAAGGTCTTCCAGGACTTCCCGAACCGTCACCGGGCGGTTCCACTTCCACACCCGCGTCATGACGGCGTCTTCGAGTTCTCCCAAGGGGCGAGGCACAGTTCCGCACCCTATCCGGAGGAATGGAACAAAAAGGGCGTACGACTCGAAAAACACACGAGTCGTACGCCGATGGGGCGGGAGCGGTGCGGGTCAGGCGCCGGGGCTCCGGCGGCCGTCGCCGCCGGCCTGGCGGGTGTTCTCCGCACGGGTGAGGGCCGCGTCGACCACCGCGTCCTCCTTGGCCTTGTTGGGGCCGCCCTGGGTCTTCACGATCACCCGGATGACGCTGATGAACAGCACGGCCATCACGAAGGGGGGCAGCAGCGCGGAGACGTAGTCCATGCGTCCAGGGTAGCCAGGGCTAGACGGCGGCCAGTTGCTGGGGCGGGTTCGCGGGCGGGGCGGGCGGCTTCCGCTTGGGCGGGAAGACCTCACCGGGGGTGGGGATGGGGCGGCGGGCCGGACGCGGGGCGTCGGGGCGGGGCACCGGACCGGGCTTGTCGGCGGGCTCGGCGGGGCGGGAGGGCCGGGCGGGCTTCGGCCGGGCGGGCTCTCCGGCGGCGCGCGCGTCCTGCTCCACGAGGCCACCGGGGAGCGCGGTGAGCCGGAGCCGCGAGCGGCCCGAGGCGGCGCGGGAGGCGGGGACGACCACGGCCGAGGTGGCCGCGCGCCCCGCGAAACGGGCGCGCACGTCCTGTGCGACGAGCGGGTGGCAGCGCTCCAGGAGGGACGCGGCGACGGGGTTGCCGCGCAGGGCGCGCAGGGCGGCGAGGTCGTCCGGGAGGGGGAGGTACCCGGCGTCCAGGGCCTGTGTCAGGAGCGCCGCGTAGCCCGTGGCCGTGCCGGGGAGGGCGGCGCGGTAGCGGGCGAGGTCGGCCAGCAGGAAGGCCCTCAGACGGGCGTCCTCACGGGCCGCCTCGTCGACGGACTGGGCGAGCCGGAGGCAGTCCTGCACCTCCTCCGCCGAGACGGGACTGGGGTTGAGGGCGAGGGCGAGGGCACGGCGGAGCACACGCAGCTCCTCGGCGCCGAACGCCATGCCGCCGCGGGTTCCGTGGGGCGTGGGCATGCGGCGACGATACGCGCTAATCAGACAAAAGAGGGTTGATAGGGGCGTGTGGCGCCGGGGACCACCCGCCTGGGTCCACCGGGGGCGCGGTAGGGGGTGGGGGGTGAGGGTGCGTCGGCGGGTGCGGGTGTGTGGAGGCTGGTCGCGCAGTTCCCCGCGCCCCTAAAAGACACAGGCCTTGCGGGCCTGAAAGACCACGGCCCTGCGGGCCTGAAAAGCACGGGGCGCAGCCCCGGCTTTTCAGGGGCGCGGGGAACTGCGCGAGAAGCCCCACCGGACCCGCACCCGCCGACACACCCCCGCCCCCACCCCGTACCGCGCCCCCTCAAAGACGCGACACGTTCCGTTCGTAGACCAACCGCAGCCCGATCAGCGTCAACCACGGCTCGTGCTCGTCGATCACCGAGGACTCCCCCAGCACCATGGGCGCGAGCCCCCCGGTGGCGATGACCGTCACGTCCTCGGGGTCGTCGGCCAGTTCGCGGACCATGCGGCTCACCACGCCGTCGACCTGCCCGGCGAACCCGTAGACGATGCCGGACTGCATGGCCTCGACCGTGTTCTTGCCGATGACGCTGCGCGGCCGGGCGACCTCGATCTTGCGGAGCTGGGCGCCCTTGACGCCGAGGGCGTCCACGGAGATCTCGATGCCGGGGGCGATCACGCCGCCGACGTACTCGCCGCGCGCGCTGACCGCGTCGAACGTCGTCGCCGTACCGAAGTCCACGACGACGGCCGGACCGCCGTACAGCTCGACGGCGGCGACGGCGTTGATGATGCGGTCGGCGCCGACCTCCTTGGGGTTGTCGGTGAGGATCGGGACACCCGTCTTCACCCCCGGCTCGACGAGGACCGCGGGGACGTCGCCGTAGTAGCGGCGGGTCACCTCGCGCAGCTCGTGCAGCACCGAGGGGACGGTGGCGCAGATCGCGATGCCGTCGATGCCGTCGCCCAGTTCCTCGCCGAGCAGCGGGTGCATGCCCATGAGGCCCTGGAGGAGGACCGCCAGTTCGTCGGCGGTGCGGCGCGCGTCCGTGGAGATGCGCCAGTGTTCGACGATGTCCTCGCCGTCGAACAGACCGAGGACGGTGTGGGTGTTGCCCACGTCGATCGTCAGCAGCATGGCCCGTCCCCGTCCCTACTCGGCCGCGCGCAGGTCGAGGCCGATGTCCAGGATCGGGGACGAGTGGGTCAGTGCCCCGACGGCCAGGAAGTCGACGCCCGTGTCCGCGTACGCCTTGGCGTTGGTGAGGGTCAGCCGGCCCGAGGCCTCCAGGAGGGCGCGGCCGTCGACGATCGAGACGGCCTCCTCGCACTCGAGCGGGGTGAAGTTGTCCAGGAGGATCAGATCGGCGCCCGCGTCGACGACCTCCCGCAGCTGGTGCAGGGTGTCGACCTCGACCTCGATGGGCACCTCGGGGAACATCGCGCGCACGGCCTCGAAGGCCTGGGCGACCCCGCCCGCGGCGACCACGTGGTTGTCCTTGACGAGGGCCGCGTCCGAGAGGGACATGCGGTGGTTGATCCCGCCGCCGCAGCGGACCGCGAACTTCTCCAGGGAGCGCAGCCCCGGCGTCGTCTTCCTGGTGTCGCGCACCTTGGCCTTCGTGCCCTCCAGCGTGTCCGCCCACGCGCGCGTGGCGGTCGCGATGCCGGAGAGGCGGCACAGCAGGTTCAGGGCGCTGCGCTCGGCGGTGAGCAGGTCGCGGGTGGCGCCGGTGACGCTGAGGAGCTTCTGGCCGGCCTCGACGCGGTCGCCGTCGTCGACGTGCCGCTCGACCTCGAACTCGTCGGAGCAGGCCACCGACAGGACCGCCTCGGCGACGCGCAGCCCCGCCACGACGCCGCCCTCGCGGGCGGTGAAGTCGGCGGTGGCCCGCGCGTCCTCGGGGATCGTGGCGACCGTGGTCACGTCCACGCCGTGGTCGAGGTCCTCCTGGATGGCGACGTTGGCGATGTCCTCGACCTCCACGGGGTCGAGTCCGGCGTCGGCCAGGAGCTGGGCGAGCGCGGGATCGAGCCCGCACTCCAGGTATTCCTCGCTGAGTCCGTCGTCCGCGCCGCAGGCGCAGCCGTCGCCGCAGCCGCCGCTCTGGGCGAGGGGAAGGTCGGGGGTGCTCACGTCTGTCACTGCTCCTGCTGGTGCTGCCGGGTCGGGGGGAAGTCTGCGGTATCCGTGGTGTGTACGGCGAGCGTCCGGTCCGGATTCAGCCGTACGACGATGTGGCGGCGCCAGGTGGTGTCGTCGCGCTCGGCGCGGTCCTCGCGCCAGTGGCAGCCGCGGGTCTCCTCGCGCAGCCGGGCGGCGGCGACCAGGACGCGGGCCACGCACAGGAGGTTGGTGGTCTCCCAGGTGTCGACGCCGGGCTCGGCCGTCTTGCCGTTCTCCGCGAGGGCGTCGCGGGCCTGGGCGTGCAGCCGGTCCAGGGCGGCCGCGGCGGTGGCCAGGGACGCCTCGGAGCGCAGCACGCCGGCGCCCTCGGTCATGGTCCGCTGGATCGCGAACCGTATCTCCGGGGCGAGCAGCGGGTGCGCGGGCTGCTCGGCGTGCGGGACGGGCTGGGGCACGCGCGCGTGGAGGGTGTTCTCGGCGTGGGCGGCGGCGATGTCGGCGACGATGCGCTCGGCGTAGACCAGGCCCTCCAGAAGGGAGTTGGAGGCGAGCCGGTTGGCGCCGTGGACGCCGGTGCAGGCGACCTCGCCGCAGGCGTACAGGCCGGGGACGGTGGTGCGGCCGTGGGAGTCGGTGCGGACGCCGCCGGAGGCGTAGTGGGCGGCCGGGGCGACCGGGATGGGCTCGGTGACCGGGTCGAGGCCGTGGGCGCGGCAGGCGGCGAGGATCGTCGGGAAGCGGTGCTCCCACATGTGCGCGCCGAAGTGCCGGGCGTCCAGGTACATGTGTTCGGCGCCCTGTTCCTGCATGCGGCGCATGATGCCCTTGGCGACGATGTCCCGGGGCGCGAGTTCGGCCAGCTCGTGCTGTCCGACCATGAAGCGGGTGCCGCCGGCGTCGACCAGGTGGGCGCCCTCGCCGCGGACGGCCTCGGAGACCAGGGGCTGCTGGCCCTCCGCGTCCGCGCCGAGGAACAGCACGGTGGGGTGGAACTGGACGAATTCGAGGTCGGAGACCTCGGCGCCCGCGCGCAGGGCGAGGGCCACGCCGTCGCCCGTCGACACCGAGGGGTTGGTGGTGGCGGAGAAGACCTGGCCCATGCCGCCCGTCGCGAGGACGACCGCGGGGGCGTGCACGGCTCCCACGCCGTCGTGCTGGCCCTCGCCCATGACGTGCAGGGTGACACCGGCGGTGCGGCCCTCGGCGTCCGTCAGGAGGTCCAGGACGAGCGCGTTCTCGACCGTGCGCAGGCCACGCGCGCGGACCGCCTCGACGAGGGCCCGGGAGATCTCGGCGCCGGTGGCGTCGCCGCCCGCGTGGGCGATGCGGCGGCGGTGGTGGCCGCCCTCGCGGGTCAGCTCCAGGCCGCCCTCCTCCGACTCGTCGAAGTGGGCGCCGGTCGCGATCAGCCGGCGTACGGCGTCGGGGCCCTCGGTGACCAGCAGGCGTACGGCGTCCTCGTCGCACAGGCCCGCGCCGGCCACCAGGGTGTCGTCCAGGTGCTGTTCGGGGGTGTCGCCCTCGCCGAGGGCCGCGGCGATGCCGCCCTGGGCCCAGCGGGTGGAGCCGTCGTCGAGGCGGGCCTTGGTGACGACGACCGTGCGCAGGCCGGTGGCCTCGCAGCGCAGCGCGGCGGTGAGGCCGGCCACGCCCGACCCGACGACCACGACGTCGGCGTCGATGGACCAGCCCGGTGCGGGCGCGTGCAGTCGTATGCCTGTGCTGGTCACGAGGCGGCTCCGAAGGTCAGGGGGATGTTGTCGATCAGCCGGGTCGTCCCCACCCGGGCCGCGACGGCGAGGACGGCTTCGCCGGTGAAGTCGTCGGGGATGTCGGTGAAGTCGGACGGGTCGACCAGGGCCAGGTAGTCAAGGGAGAGCGGCGGCTTCATGCGCAGGGCCTCGTCGAGGACCAGCCGGGCGGCGGCGCGGACGGCGGCGGGGCCGCCGGGGGCGGACTTGGCCATGGCGTGCGCGTCGGCCGCCGCGCGGGACTCGCCGATCGCGCTCAGCGCCTCGGCACGCGCGCGTGTGGCGGGCACCTCGCGGGCGCGGGCGCGCAGCGCCTCCTGCGCGGCGTGCCGGTCGCGGCCCGCGAACAGGGCCTGGGAGAGCGCCAGGGCGGTGCGGCGCTCCTCGGTGGACAGGTACCGGTTGCGGCTGGACAGGGCCAGCCCGTCGGGCTCGCGGACCGTCGGGACGCCCACGATCTCCATGCCGAAGTTCAGGTCGCGGACCATGCGGCGGATCAGGGCGAGCTGCTGGGCGTCCTTCTGGCCGTAGAGCGCCACGTCGGGGCGGGTGAGGTGGAGCAGTTTGGCGACGACGGTGAGCATGCCGTCGAAGTGCCCGGGGCGGGAGGCGCCCTCCAGGCGTTCCCCCATGGGCCCGGCGGTGATCCGGACCTCCGGTTCGCCGCCCGGGTAGACCTCGTCCACGGACGGGGCGAACACCACGTCGGCGCCCGACTGTTCGGCGAGCTTGACGTCGGCGTCGAGGGTGCGCGGGTAGCGGTCGAGGTCCTCGCCGGCGCCGAACTGGAGGGGGTTGACGAAGACGGTCACGACGACCTCGCCGGTGTCGCCGACGATCTCGCGGGCGGCGCGGACCAGGGTGGCGTGGCCCTCGTGCAGGGCGCCCATGGTCATCACGACGGCCCGGCGTCCCGCACGCGCGCGTGCGTGCAGTTCGCCGGCGGTGCGCAGCACGGTGATGGTCATCGGGTGTTCCCTTCGGTCCCGTCGGTGCCGCCCGCTCCGGTGGCGCGGTCCGTCCCGCCGGCGAGCACCCCGAGGAGGTCCTCGGCCAGCTCCGGCTTGAGCAGTCCGGCGGCGAGGGCCCGGTCGGCGGTCGCGCGGGCCATCGCCAGATATCCGGCGACGGTGGCCGGGGCGTGCGCGCGCAGTTCGGCGACGTGCGCGGCGACCGTGCCCGCGTCCCCGCGCGCGACGGGGCCGGTGAGGGCCGCGTCGCCCGACCTGAGGGCGTTGTCCAGGGCGGCGCCGAGCAGCGGGCCGAGCATGCGGTCGGGGGCGGTGACCCCGGCCGTGCGCAGCAGCTCCATGGACTGGGCGACCAGGGTGACCAGGTGGTTGGCGCCCAGGGCGAGGGCGGCGTGGTAGAGCGGGCGGTTCTCCTCGGCGATCCACTCGGGCTCGCCGCCCATCTCGATCACCAGCGCCTCGGCGGCCATCCGCAGCTCGTCCGGGGCCGTGACCCCGAAGGAGCACCCGGCGAGCCGCTGCACGTCCACCGCGGTCCCCGTGAACGTCATCGCGGGGTGCAGCGCCAGGGGGAGCGCCCCGGCCCTGAGCGCGGGGTCCAGCACCTTCGCGCCGTACCGCCCGGAGGTGTGCACGAGGAGCTGCCCCGGGCGTACGGAGCCGGTCTCCGCGAGGCCCTCGACGAGCCCCGGCAGGGCGTCGTCGGGGACGGTCAGCAGGACCAGGTCCGCGTGGCGCAGCACATCGGCGGGGGGCATCAGCGGGACGTCGGGCAGCAGTTCGGCGGCGCGTCGCCGGGAGGCGTCGGAGACGCCGGAGACGGCCACCGGCCGGTGACCCGCCAGCTTCAGCGACGCCGCCAGCGCGGGGCCGACCCGGCCGGCGCCGACGACACCGACGGCGAGCCGCGCGGGGCGGTCCTTCGGCTCCGGTTGCTGGAATGTACTCACTCGGTGGTGGCCTTCCCGTTCCAGTCCGCTCTGGGTACCGGACGATTTCTCGTCATGTTAACGCGATCGGTCACAGGGGTGTTCGGTCGTCCACAGGCTGTGGGTGACGCGGGAGACCGTTTCCGCAGGTCGTGTCGGGGAGCCCGGCGGGCGGGAATCGGCGGGAAAACCGGGTGCCGGGCGGGCCCGGCAGGGGGATGATCCCGGGATGAGCGAAGCGGCGGGGACCACCGAGGACGGGACGGCCGACGGGGACTCCCCGGCGATGCTGCGGTACGAGCGGCGGCGGGCGGTCCACCGGACGGCCGAGCGGGTGCTGTCGCGGACCAGTGCGCTGGCGACGATCCGCGAGCGGCTCTCCCTGCTGGACCTGGCCGGCGAGGTGTACGACCTGGACGAGTCGGCGGACATCTACGGCAACGGGGTCGTCGAGGCGCTGGAGGAGCGGACCGCCGCGCTGCTCGGCATGGAGGCCGCCGCGTTCTTCCCGACCGGCACGATGGCCCAGCAGGTGGCCCTGCGGTGCTGGGCGGGCCGTACCGGGAACCCGACGGTGGCCCTGCACGGGCTCTCCCACCCCGAGAGGCACGAGCGGTCCGCGTTCAGCCGGGTCAGCGGATTGCGCCCGGCCCTGCTGACGAGCGAGCCCCGGCTGCCGAGCGCCGACGAGGTACGCGGCTTCGACGAGCCCTTCGGCGCGCTGATGCTCGAACTGCCCCTCAGGGAGGCGGGGTTCGTGCTCCCCTCCTGGGAGGAGCTGACGGCGGTCGTCGACGCGGCGCACGAGCGGGAGGCGGTCGTCCACTTCGACGGGGCCCGGCTCTGGGAGTCCACGACCCACTTCGGCCGCCCCCTCGACGAGATCGCGGGCCTCGCCGACAGCGTCTACGTGTCGTACTACAAGTCCCTCGACGCCTACAGCGGTGCCGCGATCGCCGGCCCCAGGACCCTGGTCGACGAGGCGAAGGCCTGGCGGCACCGGTACGGCGGCGACCTCTTCCACCAGTTCCCCACCGCCCTGTCGGCCCTGGTCGGCCTGGAGCGCGAGCTGCCCCGGCTGCCGGAGTACGTGCGCCACGCGCGCGTGGTCGCCGCCGCGCTGCGGGAGGGGTTCGCGGAGGCGGGGGTGCCGTGGTCCCGTGTGCACCCCGAGGAGCCGCACACCCATGAGTTCCAGGTCTGGCTGCCGTACGACGTCGAGGTCGTCGCGGAGGCCTCGGTCCGGCAGGGCGAGCGGACGGACACGCTGCTCTTCGCCCGCCCCTGGGACCGGGGCGGGCC
Source organism: Streptomyces sp. NPDC034049 (assembly GCF_055575575.1). Classification (NCBI taxonomy): domain Bacteria; kingdom Bacillati; phylum Actinomycetota; class Actinomycetes; order Kitasatosporales; family Streptomycetaceae; genus Streptomyces; species Streptomyces sp. NPDC034049. The sequence goes on along the minus strand of NZ_JBVISJ010000012.1, from coordinate 242,909 downwards.
GGGGCTGGCGGTCACCGAGGTCGAGGTGCGGGCCTCGGCGCTGGAGTGGACGGCCGAGGACGTCCGGCGGGCGGTCGGGGACTTCGTGGCGCTGGTGGAGAAGGTCGCGGGCGAATAACCGCCGGGCCGGGCCGCGCGGGCGGGGCACCATGGGGACATGAGTGTGCGCATCGACATCACCGGGCTGCGGCGGGAGAAGGTGGCCGTCGTGCCCTCGCCGCTGGCCGAGCTCGGCATGGCGCTGCACGTGCTGTCCGAGCCCGGGCACCACCCCGGGCTCCAGGGCTGGGTGACGGGGGTGACCGCCCGGCTCGACGCGCATCTCGCCGACCGGATGTCCGAGGCGGACTTCCTGTGGCGTACGTCGTTCTCGGACCTGTTCATGCCCTTCGCCGGGATCCCCGGCCGGGACACCCTCCCGGGCGCGACGCTCGCCGCCGACCTCGATCTGCTGGACAAGCTGACGGACGACCAGTTCGTCGACGCCGGGCTGGAGTTCGTCTGCTCCCCCGGGTACGCCTACGACTCGCGGCGGCCGGGTCCCCTGGCGGACGCGGAGATGAGCCGCCGCGCCCTGGAGCTGGCCGCCGCGCGCGGCCCGCGGCAACTGCGGTTCGCCGGGCGGCTGCTGGCGGACCCGCCGGGTGTGCGGGCCTGGCTGCGGCAGTTCCTGGAGGACTGCGACGCCGCCTTCTTCGGCGAGACCTGGTCGCGGCTGTGCCACCCCCTCGCGGCGGACGCCCGCCACAAGACCGAGGTGCTGCGGCACAAGGGCCTCGCCGGGGCGCTGGGCGCCGTCTCGCCGTCCCTGACCCTGGACGGTGCGGACGGTGCGGACGGTGCGGACGGTGCGGACGGTGTGGGCGGGTCGGCGGGGCGGATCGTCGTGGACAAGCTGATCGAGGGCCGTACGCACACCGGTGACGGCGGTCTGCTGCTGGTGCCGACCAGCCTGGGCCGGCCCCACCTCACCGTCCTGCACCGGTTCGGCTGGCAGCCGGTGATCCAGTATCCCGTGAGCGCGGCCGAGCCGGCCGCCCCGCTCCCGGTGGAGCAGCTCGCCCTGCGCATGACCGCGCTGGCCCACCCCGTCCGGATGCGCCTGTGCCGCAATCTGGCCCGCAGCGCGAACACCACGGGGGAGCTGGCCCAGATGCTCGGGATGACCCCGCCGGAGATATCCCGGCACCTGGCCGTCCTCAGGAAGGCGGGCCTCCTCACGACGCGCCGCCGGGGCCGGTACGTGCTCCACCAGCTGGACGTGGCGGTGGTGGCCCGGCTGGGCGGCGACTTCCTGGAGGGCCTGCTCAGATGACCGGCCGAACCGGACGATCCCGCCACCGGCCCTCCGGACGGCCGTACGCCGGCCGTCTCAGCCGTACGCCGACGGCCTCGGCGTGGGCCGACGCCGTCAGCCGTGTCCCCCCGCGCGCACCAGCCCGGTCTCGTACGCCAGGACGACCACCTGGACGCGGTCGCGCAGGCCCAGCTTGGTGAGGATGCGGCCGACATGGGTCTTCACCGTGGCCTCGGAGAGGACCAGGCGGGCGGCGATCTCGCCGTTGGAGAGGCCCTGGGCGACGAGGATCATGACCTCGCGTTCCCGTTCGGTGAGCCGTTCCAGCTCCTTGTGCCGGGGCTCCGAGCCGGTGCCCGGGAGCATCGGGGCGAACCGGTCCAGCAGCCGCCGGGTCGTGGACGGCGCGACGACCGCGTCCCCGCTGTGCACGGCACGGATCGCGGCCAGCAGCTCACCGGGCGGCACGTCCTTGAGCATGAAGCCGGAGGCGCCCGCCTTCAGCCCGGAGAAGGCGTACTCGTCGAGGTCGAAGGTGGTCAGGATGAGCACCTTGGGCGGCTCGGGCTCCGCGCAGATGCGGCGGGTGGCCTCGACCCCGTCCAGCTTGGGCATCCGGACGTCCATGAGGACCACGTCCACCTCGGTCGACCGCACCACCTGGAGGGCCTCGACGCCGTCGCCCGCCTCGGCCACGACCTCCATGTCCGGCTGGGCCGCCAGCACCATCCGGAACCCGGTGCGCAGCAGCACCTGGTCGTCGACGAGCATCACGCGGATCGCCATCGGTTCCTCTTCCGTCTACAGGTGTCAGCGGCCGTCAGGCCTGGTCAGTGCGCGGGCTTCAGGGGCAGCAGGGCGCTGATCCGGAAGCCGCCGCCGGGGCGGGGGCCCGCGTCCAACGTGCCGCCGACCATACCGACGCGCTCTCGCATCCCGATGAGGCCGTGCCCCTGACCGTCGGCGCCGCCCTCCTCGTACAGCTCGTGGGGCGCGCCCTTGCCGTCGTCCTCGACGAGCAGACCGAGGCCGTCGTCGAAGTAGACCAGCCGGACACTCGCACCGGCGTTCGGGCCGCCGTGCTTGCGGGTGTTGGTGAGGGCCTCCTGGACGATGCGGTACGCCGTCAGCTCCACCCCGCTGGGCAGCGGGCGCGGGGTGCCCTCGATCTTGAAGTCCACGGGCAGCCCGGCGACCCGGCACTCCTCGACCAGGTCGTCGATCTGCTCGACGTCGGGCTGCGGGACGTACTCGCCGACCTCCTTGTGCTCACCGGTGCGCAGCACGCCCAGCAGGCGGCGCATCTCGGCGAGGGCCTGGCGGCCGGTGGAGGAGATCGTCTCCAGGGCCTTCTTGGCCTGGTCGGGGGCGGCGTCGAGGACGTACGCGGCACCGTCGGCCTGGACGACCATCACGGACACGTTGTGCGCGACCACGTCGTGCAGTTCACGGGCGATCCGGGCGCGCTCGGCGGCGACGGCGACCTTGGCCTGCGCCTCGCGCTCCTTCTCCAGCCGGGCGGCGCGCTCCTCCAGCTGCGCGAAGTACGCGCGGCGGGTGCGCAGCGAGTCGCCGAGCACCCAGGCGAGGGCGAACGGCACGGTCAGGAACAGCGCGAGCACCGCGTTGCCCATCGTGCTGGTGTTCTCCACGGTCCAGCGCAGCTGTCCCAGCGTCGCCGCGCAGAGGCCGCCGCCCAGGGCGAACCAGGAGGCCCAGCGGGCGCCGTTCGCCGCGACCGTGTAGATGACCACGAGCATCGCGAAGTCCGCCGGGATCCTCGGCACGTCGAGGATCAGCTGCGCGATGCCCGCCGCGGCGGCCAGCATCAGCATCTTCTCGGGCATACGGCGCCGCAGGGCGATCGACAGACAGAGCACGAGCGAGATCACCACGAACGCGGTCTCGTTCGTGTCGGTCCCGTAGTCCGGGTCGATCGCTCCGCCGGCCAGGGTCACCGCGAGCAGGACGACGGCCCAGAAGCTGTCGACCCATGTCGGGTGCCGGCGGAGGAAGTCATAGAGGCGCTGCACGTAACCCAGCGTAGGGAAGGCCGCGGTGTGCAGGGGTCAACCGGAGGGCCGATCCGTGACGGGGGCATGTACTCCCCAAGGTGGAGGCGGCGTTGGCCCTTCCGCTTAGCCTGGTGCTGTGACGGATCACCCACGGGCCCGGTCCTGGCGCACGGCGACCGAGGAGGCCCTCTACGGGCCCACGGGCTTCTACCGGCGTCCGGAAGGGCCCGCCGGGCACTTCCGGACCTCCGTGCACGCCTCCCCGCTCTACGCGGCCGCCGTGGCGCGGCTGCTGTGCCGGGTGGACGAGGTGTCGGGGCGGCCGGACGAGCTGGCCTTCGTGGACCTGGGGGCCGGGCGCGGCGAGCTGGTGAGCGCGGTCGTGGACGCCCTCCCCGCCGAGGTGGCGTCCCGCACGCGCGCGTACGCCGTCGAACTGGCCGACCGGCCCCCGGCTCTCGATCACCGCATCGAGTGGGTCGCCGAGCCGCCCCAGGGGGTCTCGGGGCTGCTCTTCGCCAACGAGTGGCTGGACAACGTGCCCGTGGACGCCGTCGAGGTGGACGCGTCGGGCACGGCCCGGCTGGTGCTCGTCCGGGAGGACGGCACCGAGGTGCTCGGGGCGCCCGTCGGCGGGGCCGAGGCCGCGTGGCTGGCCCGGTGGTGGCCGCTCGCCCCCGAGGAGGGGCTGCGGGCCGAGGTCGGGCTGCCCCGGGACCGGGCGTGGGCCGCCGCCGTGGCGGGCGTCGGACGCGGACTCGCTGTCGCCGTCGACTACGCGCACCTCGCCGGCTCCCGGCCGCCCTTCGGGACGCTCACCGGGTTCCGGGACGGGCGGGAGACCGCACCGGTCCCGGACGGGTCGTGCGACATCACTGCGCACGTGGCGCTGGACGCGTGCGCGCTGCCGGGGGCCCGGCTGCTCACCCAGCGGGAGGCCCTGCGCGCCCTGGGGGTCACCGGCGGCCGTCCGCCGCTCTCCCTGGCCACCACCGATCCGGCGGCGTACGTACGGGCCCTCGCGGGCGCCGGCGAGGCCGCCGAGCTGACCGCTCAGGGGGGCCTCGGCGACTTCGGGTGGCTGCTCCAGCCGGTGGGGATCCCGGACCCGCTGCCCCGCGACTAGGAAGGGCAGCCGTCCTACTTGTCGATGTCCCCCACCACGAAGAACAGCGAGCCCAGGATCGCCACCATGTCCGCCACCAGCGTCCCCGGCAGCAGCTCGGTGAGGGCCTGGATGTTGTTGTACGAGGCGGAGCGCAGCTTGAGGCGGTAGGGGGTCTTCTCACCCTTGCTGACGAGGTAGTAGCCGTTGATGCCGAGGGGGTTCTCGGTCCAGGCGTAGGTGTGCCCCTCGGGGGCCTTGAGGACCTTCGGCAGGCGCTGGTTGACGGGGCCGGGCGGCAGGTCGGCCAGCCGGTCCAGGCAGGCGTCGGCGAGGGCGAGGGCGTTGTGCGTCTGCTCCAGCAGGCACTCGAAGCGGGCGAGGCAGTCGCCCTCCTCGCGGGTGACGACCCGAAGGACGTCCTGGAGTTCGCCGTACGCCAGGTACGGCTCGTCGCGCCGCAGGTCGAAGTCGACACCGGAGGCGCGGGCGATCGGGCCGCTGACTCCGTACGCGTGCACGGTCTCCGGCGCGAGGACGCCCACCTCCCGCGTACGCCCCCGGAAGATCTCGTTGCCGAGCACCAGGTCGTCGAAGACGTCCATGCGGGAGCGGACGTCGGCGACGGCCGCACGCGCGCGTGCGGTCCACCCGGCCGGCAGGTCCTCCTTCAGACCGCCCACCCGGTTGAACATGTAGTGCATCCGCCCGCCGGAGATCTCCTCCATGACGTTCTGGAGCTCCTCGCGCTCCCGGAAGGCGTAGAAGACCGGGGTGATGCCGCCGAGCTCCAGCGGGTACGAGCCGAGGAACATCAGGTGGTTCAGGACCCGGTTCAGCTCGGCGAGGAGCGTGCGCATCCAGACCGCTCGCTCCGGGACCTCCATGCCGAGCATGCGTTCGACGCCGAGGACGACGCCGAGTTCGTTGGAGAAGGCGGAGAGCCAGTCGTGGCGGTTGGCCAGCATGATGATCTGGCGGTAGTCACGCGCCTCGAAGAGCTTCTCCGCGCCCCGGTGCATATAGCCGATGACCGGCTCGGCATGCTGGATCCGCTCGCCGTCGAGGACCAGGCGCAGCCGCAGCACACCGTGCGTGGACGGATGCTGCGGGCCGATGTTCAGCACCATGTCCGTGCTCTCGGCGGCACCGCCGATACCGACCGTCGTCTCGCGGGTCTGCGTCGGGGGAGTCATGGACACAGTCTGTCGTACGTACGCTGGCGGAATGGAGACGGGGAGCTTGGGGACCTTCGAGGACGGCGCCGGGCGCGCGGAGGACGAACCGGTCTGGACGGGACTGCCGCCCGGGCTGCTGCGGATGAGGCGGCTGCTGCTGGTGGTGTGGCTGGTGCCGGTCACCGTCGGTACGGCCGTCCTGCTGGGCTGGCTGGCGGGGCCGCCGTGGGCGGCGTTCGCGCTCCTGCCCCTGGGACTGCTGCTCTGGGGCTGGCCGATGCTGGGCCGCAACTGGCGGTCGTGGCGGTACGCCGAGCGGGCGGACGACCTGTTGATCAGCCGGGGGGTGCTCTGGCGGGAGGAGACCGTCGTGCCGTACGGGCGCATGCAGCTGGTCGAGGTGACCTCCGGCCCCGTCGAGCGGCACTTCAAGCTGGCGAGCGTGCAGCTGCACACGGCCGCGGCCGCCACGGACGCCCGCATCCCGGGCCTCGATCCGGCCGAGGCGGAACGCCTGCGCGACCACCTCACCCAGCTGGGCGAGGCCCGATCGGCAGGGCTGTGACGGTGTCGGCACAGGAGGCGGGCGGGGCGCTGGGGGACGACCCGGTACGGGCGGAGCGCGCGGTGGGGGCAGCGGTGGGGGCGGACGGCGCGACGCAGGACGAGGCCGTACGGACGGACGGAGCAGGGGCGGAGAAGCCGGTCGTGGAGCATCGGCTGCATCCGGTGACGCCGTTGCGGCGGGCCTGGGCGCCGGTGGCGGTGCTGATCGGATGGGGGGTGCACGATCCGGACGGCGCGCAGCGGCAGCTGATGCGGCTCGACACGAGCACCCTGCTGATCGGGCTCGCCGTGTTCGTCCCGGCCGCCGCCCTCTACGGCTTCCTGACCTGGTGGTTCACCCATTTCGCGGTGACCGACAGCGAACTGCGCATCCGAACCGGCCTGCTGTTCCGCCGCACCGCCCACATCCGTCTCGAACGCATTCAGGCCATCGACGTCACCCGCCCGCTGCTGGCACGGATCGCGGGCGTCGCCAAACTCAGACTCGATGTCGTCGGCACCGACAAGAAGGACGAGCTGGCCTATCTCGGCGAGGCGCACGCCGGCGCTCTGCGGGCCGAACTCCTGGCCCGGGCGGCCGGTTTCGCGCCGGAGACCGCGCACGAGGTCGGCGAGGCGCCCGTACGGCAGGTGCTGAAGGTCCCGGCGGGCGTGCTGGCCATGTCCCTCGTGCTGACCGGCGCCACCTGGGGGACCTTGGTGGCCGCGGTGGTCGTGCCGTCCGTGCTGTGGTTCGCCACGGAGAGCGTGTGGACGGTCCTCGCGACCGCGCTGCCGCTGATCGGCGCGGCCGGGGCGAGCAGTGTGGGGCGGTTCGTCGGGGAGTACGACTGGACGGTCGGCGACTCCCCCGACGGGCTCCGCATCGACCACGGGCTCCTCGACCGCGCCCACGAGACGGTGCCGCCGGGCCGCGTGCAGACCGTGCGCATCGTCGAACCGCTGCTGTGGCGGCGCCGCGGGTGGGTCCGGGTCGAGCTGGACGTGGCGGGCTCGACCAACTCCGTCCTGCTGCCGGTCGCGCCGCGGGAGGTGGCCGAGTCGGTCGTCGCGCGGGTGCTGCCGGGGGTGCGGGTGCCGGACGCGACGGCCCTCGTACGGCCGCCGGGGCGGGCGCGGTGGTGCGTGCCGTGGTGGTGGCGGGGGTACGGACTGGCCGTCGACGACAAGGTGTTCGCGGCGCGGCACGGGCTGCTGCGCCGCCGACTCGACCTCGTACCGCATGCGAAGGTGCAGAGCGTACGGCTGTCGCAGGGGCCCTGGAAGCGGTACAAGGGGCTCGCCGACGTCCACGTCGACACCGGCGCCGGCAAGACGGTGACGGCCCGTCTGCGTGACGCGGGCGAGGCGGCGGCCCTGCTGCGAGCCCAGGCGGAACGGTCCCGCACGGGCCGCCGCGAGGCACTGCCGGACCGGTGGATGGTCTAGGACGCGGCGGGAGCGGGGCGGGGCGGGGAGCGAATGACGGAGTCGGCGCCTGCCGGGTGCGGGGCGGCCCGGGGCCCTCTGGACAGACCGACGGCCGCCCACCGGGAAGGGTGGGCGGCCGCAAGGGTGGCGCGATGACCTCGGTCGGCTAGGGCCTGTCGTTTGGATCATGCCGACTTCGGCCGACAGCGCCTGATTGCTGCCGGTGAGCGGGGCTTGGTGCGTGCAGCTGCAAGGCGGAGGAGGGAGTCAACGCGGAGCGTTGGCGACTGACGACACTGCGGCAGATGGGCGTGCCGAGCCCCGCGGCCCAGGCGTGATCCAAACGACAGGCCCTAGGACGCCGCCGTGCGCAGGCCCTGGAGGTCGATCTGTTCCGTCTCGTCGTGTGCCGTGAGGTCGATGACCTGGCCGATGCCCCGGGAGGCCTCGTCGGCGCGCTTGAACCGGGCCTCCGACTCGGCCTTGTGGAGCGCGAGCGCCTCCTGGCCGACCACGTCGGCGAGGTCCTCGTTCTGCACGGCGTCCAGGACGTCCGCCTCCTTCTGCGTACCGAAGAAGTCGAACCCTCCCTCCACCCCGGTCCGCCGCGGCGCCGCCGGAACGACCGCCACGGCCGTGGGCACCGTGAAGTGGCCGACCGGCGGAAGCGCGGGCAGCGCCGCCGGGGCCATCGGCTCGGCCCGCTGCTCCTGCCCGGCACGCCCCGACGGGTCCACGCGGGTCAACTCCGCCGCCCCCGTCGAACCGGCCGGTGCCGCCACCACGGGCACGGGGCCGCCGGCCGCGCGCTCATGGCCCCGGTCCGCCACCGAAGTCCCCACCGCGTCGCCCTCCTCGGCGGTGAGCACCGGCACCGGCTCCTCCTCGGCCTCGGCGGAACGTCCCTGCCGCGTGCCGCCGTCCGTCGGCCCGTCCGGGTCACCCTTGGGTCCCTCACCCTTGGCCGTCGCGTCGGCGGGCCCGGCGGGCCCGGCGGGCTCGGAAGATTCGGTCGGCTCGGTGGACTGGCCGGTTTCGGCGGCCTCGGTGGATTCCACGGAGGCGGCGGATTCCATTGAGTCGGATTCCACGGAGTCGGCGGGCTCGGCCGGCGTCGGATCGCCGGCAGGCGTCTCCGGTGACTCGTCGACCGGCTCATCGGCCTGCTCGTCGCCCTGCTCGTCGACCGGCTCATCGGCCTGCTCGCCGGTCGGCTCCTCCGCCGGCTCCCCGACCGGCTGCTCCAGCGACTCGTCGACCGGCTCGGTGATCGGGTCATCGCCCGCCGGGTCGGCCTGGTGGTCGACGTCCAGGTCCACGTCCCCGGAGTCGGAACTCCCGGGGTCCGCGCCCTCGGTCGTGTTCGCCCCCGCGTCCTTCACCGAGCCCCGCTGGGTGATGATCCGGTCCAGCGCCGAGTTCGCGCGCAGGAAGAGCGACGAACCGGCCGGCGAGAACACCGACGGGGACGATGTCTCCGCCTCCGCGCCCTCTTCGGCAGAAGTCCCCGTACCCGCCCCGCCCGTCTCGTCCTGTGCCGCCGCCCTCGCCGCCGCGGCCTTGGACGCCGTCTCCCACGAGGCCCAGGGCGCTCCCGGCGCGGGGGTCCCCTGCGGCGGCACCGTCGAGGTCCGGGACACCGCCGTGGTCGCGTCGCCGTCGCCCGCCTTCGCGTCCGCGTCCGCCGCGGGCAACGCCCTCGCGTCCTCGGGGCCGGTCGCCTCGATCTCCAGCAGGCGGCGGCCCTCCAGCGCGCTGGCCCGCTCGGTCTCGGCGGTGGCGTAGCGCCTCAGGAGCGCCGCGTGCTCGTTGCGGAGGTTGGCCAGTTCGGTGCGCTTGGCGCGCAGCTTGTGCTCCAGCTTGGTGCGCAGCTCACGGGATTCCTCGAGGTCGGTCTCCAGTTCGGCGACCTTCTCCTCGTGCCGCCACTCGTCGCTCGCACGCGCGCGCGTGAGGTCGGCGACGCGTTTGCCCGCCTCGACGTCCCAGCGGCGCATGACCGCCGCGCCCACGGCCGCGGTCGCCGCGGCGACGGCGGCCATGACCCGGAGCACCGCCGGCTCGGAGAACAACCATGGCCCGAGGGCGCAGACGAGCGAGACGCCTGCGATCGCCGTGGGGGGCAGCAGCCTGTGCAGAGGCGGTGAATGGCGGTGACGTCCACGTGGCATGGCCAGAAACTTACCGCGCGTAGGCGAATGATGGTGCCCCGGGTCACAAAAACTCAGCCGCCCCTCTCACCTCTCACAAGCCTTCACAAGCGTGCTCACCGCCGGTGCGGCAATGCGCCCACCGGCGGCTCCTCCAGTGGATCAACCCCATTGAATGCGGATACGCCTTGGCCGCATCCGGCTCTTTCCCGGCCGGTGAATTCCACGAATTGCCGAACCAGCCGCCGAACCGTTACCGAACTCGTCGCCGACCCGTCGCCGCGCCGTGACCGAACCGCCCTTCACGGGCCCACCTCACCGGTCACCCGGCCGACTTCGCGAGGTGCCCCGGCGACTTCACCTGTCGCTCAACCGCCCGCTGATCCACTGCAACGTCGCCGGGATCTCCCGGCGCCACGTGTTGAAGTTGTGCCCTCCGCTGTCGAGGATGATCGACGAGATCCGCGTCGGCCGCTTCTCCTTCACCTGTTCGATGAACTTCAGCGTGGCCTTGTAGTTGCTCTCCCCCTGTTTGCTGCTGGTGACCAGCAGAGAGGTGTCCGGCGCCGGACGGTGCCTCAGATACCAGAACAGGTCCGCCTCGTTCCGCAGTGTCTTGTTCCCGCGGAAGAGATCACCGGTCGTCGGGTCGATCGGCGCCTTGTAGTACGGCGAGAGGCCCGCGCCGGCGGCGAACACCCCTGGGTGGTGCATGGCGAGTTTCAGCGCACAGTAGCCGCCGGTCGAGTCGCCGACGACACCCCAACTTCCCGGCTTCTTCCCGACCCTGTAGTGATGGCCGACGGCGTCCGGCAGATCCCTGGCGAAGAACGTCTCGGTCTGCGGCCCGCCCGGGACGTCCACGCACTCGGTGTCGCGCGGCGGCGCCACGGTCGGCCGCAGCATGACCAGGATCATCGGCTGCGCCTTCCCGTCGCGGGCCAACGCGTGGGCCGTCTGCGGAAAGTGGAGCCCCTTGACGAGCGCCTCGGCGGTGCCCGGATAGCCGGTGAGGACGACCGCGGCGGGGAAACTGCGGGTGCGGTACCGGGGCTGGAAGTACTCCGGCGGCAGATACACGTACGCCGGGCTAGCGATCCGGCTTCTGCGGCCGACGATCTCGACCTTCTGGATCTGGCCGCCGACCGCGGGACGGCCCCCGCCGGCCACGTTCACCTGCTGGGTGTCGAGGACCCGCAACGGACCCCCGGTCTCGACCCCGTCGTGGTCGACGACCACCCCCTGCCCGGTCTCCCGGCCGAGGAGGTCCGCCCAGCTGGCGTAGAACCCGAAGGCCTGGTTGGCGGCGAGGCCGACCGACACGAAGACGGCGATCTGCGTGGCCAGCAGTACGCCGATCCGACCGCCGACCGCCCGCCATCCGCGCCGGGCCAGCTTCGGCCACAGCCACACCGTGCCGATGAACAGCAGTACGGCGGACAGCACGGCCAACGCCAGCACCTTGTTGCTCGTAAGACCCATCGGGACGTCCCCCGCCGACCTTTCTTTCCTAGTCTTTCCCTGTCCTTTGGTTCAGCTTTCCGATGGAGAGTGAACCTCCCCCGCCACCGCACCGTCCTAGAGGGCGCAATGTCGCCGGATGCCGGAAAAGGCACCGGATCCAAGCTCTCTCGCGGAACTACGGGATGCGATGTCTGTCAGGACAGATGGGGAAATGTCGGCTGCGGTTCCGGTCCGGTCGGACCGCTCCGCGCCGAGCGCCGACCGGCAGCTGAAGGGCGCGCGCCGGGGCGTACCGCATGGCGCCCTGCGCGGCGTGCTGCGCGGCCCGCGCCCCGAGGCCGTGCCCGCGCTGGTCGCCAGGGCCTGCACACTCGTCGGGCTCGTGGACATCGCCGCGGGGGTGTTCCCCCGCTTCCGCAACAGCCGGATGCACGCGCTGGCCGAGGTGCTGCCCGGCGCGCTCGGTCCGTTCGCGGCGGCCCTCTCCCTGAGCGCCGGCGTCCTGCTGCTGCTCCTCGCCCACGGTCTGCGCCGGCGCAAACGGCGCGCCTGGCGGGCGGCCGTGGTTCTGCTCCCGGCCGGGGCGATCGCCCAGTTCGCCTACCGGCACTCGCTCGTCGGCGTGCTCGTCTCGCTCGCCCTGTTCGTCCCGCTGCTGCGGCACCGCGACGAGTTCCGCGCCCTGCCCGACCCCACCAGCCGCTGGCGGGCGCTCACCAACTTCGTGCTGATGGGCGCCGGTTCGATCCTCCTCGGTCTGGTCGTCGTCAGCGCCCACCCCGGACGGATGGTCGGCGACCCGAGCCTCGCCGACCGCCTCGAACACGTCATCTACGGCCTGTTCGGCTTCGAGGGCCCGGTCGACTACGCCGGTTCCACCTCCTGGACGGTGGCCTTCTCCCTCGGCGCCCTCGGTCTGCTGACCGCCATCACCACCATCTACCTGGCCTTCCGCCCCGAACACCCGGCGGCCCGCCTCACCGACGACGACGAGGTGCGGCTGCGCGCCCTGCTCGACAGGCACGGCGGCCGCGACTCGCTCGGCCACTTCGCGCTCCGCCGCGACAAGGCGGTCGTCTTCTCCCCGAGCGGCAAGGCGGCGGTGACGTACCGCGTCGTCTCCGGGGTGATGCTCGCCAGCGGCGACCCGATCGGCGACGTCGAGGCCTGGCCCGGCGCGATCGAACGCTTCATGGACGAGGCCAAGGCCCACTCCTGGACCCCGGCCGTCATGGGGTGCTCGGAGACCGGCGCGGAGGTCTGGACCCGCGAGACCGGCCTGGACGCCCTCGAACTGGGCGACGAGGCGGTGGTGGACGTCGCGGATTTCTCCCTCGCCGGACGTGCGATGCGCAACGTGCGTCAAATGGTGAAGCGCATCGAGCGCCTCGGTTACGAGACCCGGGTACGGCGCGTCCGTGACCTCGGCGAGGCCGAGCTGGACCGCATCCGCCGCGCCGCCGAGGACTGGCGCGGCACCGACACCGAGCGCGGCTTCTCCATGGCGCTCGGCCGCATGGGCGACCCGGCCGACGGAGACTGCCTGATCGCCACCGCGCACAAGGCCGACGAGACCCCCGGCCCCTACGGCGACCTGAAGGCCGTCCTCCACTTCGTGCCCTGGGGGCCGGACGGCGCCTCGCTGGACCTGATGCGCCGCGACCGCTCCGCCGACCCCGGCATGAACGAACTGCTCATCGTCGCGGCCCTCCAGGCGGCGCCCCGCCTGGGCGTCCGGCAGGTCTCCCTGAACTTCGCGATGTTCCGCTCGGCTCTGGCGCGCGGCGAGAAGATCGGCGCCGGCCCGGTCCTGCGCGCCTGGCGCGGCCTGCTGGTCTTCCTCTCCCGCTGGTTCCAGATCGAGTCGCTCTACAAGTTCAACGCCAAGTTCCACCCGCGCTGGGAGCCCCGCTTCGTCGTCTACGCCGCCTCCCGCGACCTCCCCCGCATCGGCCTGGCCGCCATGCAGGCCGAGGGCTTCGTCAACCTCGCCCTGCCCCGCCTGCTGCGCCGCCGCGCGAAGGCGCCGGTCCCCTGCGCCCATGCGGTGCGCTCCGCGAGCAACGCCGCCTGAGTGGTCGCGCCGCAGGGCCGGCGCGGCCCGCCGTAGGAACAGTGCGGCCGTAGGAACGGTGCGGGCCGTCCGTGGCCGGCCGCGCAGTTCCCCGCGCCCCTTTTGTGGCCTTCGGCCGACTCAAGGGGCCGCGGGCCCGCCCGGCGTCATGTCGCCCGCGCCGCCCCGCCGCCCGTGTCGTCGTCCTCCGGAAGCTTGCAGACGCGCTCCAGGAAGAAGGCGGCCACTATGACGGCGATGCCCGCGAGGACGGAGAAACCGGCGTAGATGGCCTGGTCGCGGCGGGCCGGGACCTCCAGGGACTCCAGCAGGAAGACCCCGACGCCGCCGTACATCCCGGCGACGAGGGCGGCGACGAGAGCGCTGGCCTGGCCGAAGACGACCGCGCGGGCGGCCATCAGGGGATCGACGCCCTTGGCCTCCGGCCGGCGCTCCCGCTGGGCCTTGAGCCGGCTGCGCAGCGACAGCGCGGTGGCCGTCAGGACGACGGCGATCAGAGCGAGCACGATGGGGGCGGCCAGCGGGACGCTCGGCAGGGTGTCCACCGAGTTCCACAGCCGGGCCCCGGCCCAGGACAGCACCCCCGCCAGCACGAACACCGCGGCCAGCGTCCTGATGCGCAGCTCTTTCACGATGCCCCTTCGACGAGCCCGATGGTCCACGGACGCCGGGCCCCACGGGCGCCGGGTGGTCGGCCCGGCCGGTGGTCCCGACGGTGTCGGGGATGATCCCGACCCGGTAGACCTTAACGACTACTCGGGCAGCTGGAGTTCCAGGTCGGCGCGGGGCGACACACCCTCGCGGGTGACGTCGTCGAGCAGCTGGGCGACCGGGCCGCGGCCGGCGAGCTGGGCCTCCGGCTCCACGTCGTGCCACGGCGCGAGCACGAAGGCCCGCTCGTGCGCCCGCGGGTGCGGCAGGGTCAGTGCCGGGTCGTCGGAGACGACGTCCGCGTACGCCACGATGTCGACGTCCAGCGTGCGCGGGCCCCAGCGCTCGTCCCGCACCCGGTGGAAGGCCTCCTCCACCGCCTGGGCCCGCTCCAGCAGCGAGGAGGGCGGCAGGGTGGTCTTCAGGACCACCACGGCGTTGAAGTACGAGGGCTGGCTGCCCGGCGCCACCCCCCACGGCTCGGTCTCGTACACCGGCGACACGGCCTTGATGCGGACGCCCGGGGTGTCCTCCAGCGCGTCGACGGCGCCCTGGAGGTTCTCCAGCCGGTTGCCCAGGTTCGAGCCGATGGAGATCACGGCCCGGCGGGGGTTGTGCAGGGTCGTGTCGGCCTCGTCCACCTTCTGCACGACGGAGGCCGGCACCGGCTGTACGGTCGGGTCGCTCTGACCCTCGGTGAAGAACGCGGTCATACTCGGCTCCGGGTGATGGTGACGGTCACGTCGTCGAACGGGACCGTGATCGGCGCGTTCGGTTTGTGCACGCTGACCTCGGCCTCCTGAACTCCCTCGTGCCGCAGGCACGCCTGGGCGATGCGCTCGGCGAGGGTCTCGATGAGATTCACCGGCTCGCCCTCCACGAGGGCGACGACCTCCTCCGCCACGATCCCGTAGTGCACGGTCTTCGCCAGGTCGTCGTCGGCCGCGGCCGGCCGGGTGTCCAGGCCGAGCGTGAGGTCCACGACGAAGGTCTGGCCCTCCTCGCGTTCGCCCGGGAACACCCCGTGGTACCCACGGGCCCTGAGGCCGCGCAGCGCGACACGATCCACGCGAATCACTCCTGCAGTCGTCGGGAACGGCCGGTGTCCTCCGCCTCGTCCGAGCACGGTCGGCGCACCGGCCACCTTCGAATCTACCTGCGGGCACTGACAGCGCTCACCCGCGGAAGGCCCGATTCCACTCCCGTACGGACAGGGTTCATCGAGCGTTTCCCCGAGGGAACGCGGCGGCTCACGGGTCGGAAGCCGCCCCTACCCGCGCACCCCTGTTCCCAATCACCCCTTGGGCCCCACGGACCACCCGCCCACTCAGGAGGGTGACTCCTCGGCGTCGTCGTCCTCGGACTCCGCCAGGACCGGGGACCCGTGGTGCGACCACAGCTTCCAGCCGTCGGATGTGCGACGGAACACATTCGTGGCGACCACCAGCTGCCCCACGAGCGGCCCCAGCTCGTCGCTGTCGTCCGGCGCCGGGCCCCCGCTGAGGATGTTCTCGGTGCAGGTGACGAGCGCGGTGTCCCCGGTGACCGACACATGCACGTCGGTGAGGAAGAACTGGATGTACTCCGTGTTCGCCATGATCAGCGCGTACGAGCGCAACACCTCGCCGCGTCCGGTGAGGACCGGCCAGCCGGGGTGCACGCAGGAGATCACGCCGGTCTCGGCCGGGTCGTGCCACTCCTCGTCCACGCCCACGTCGGCCGGGGCCAGCCAGAGCGCGGAGAGGGTCTCGAAGTCGCCCTGTTCCAGTGCCTCGTAGAAGGCCCGGTTGGCGAGTTCGACCTGTTCGACGTCGGTGTGGGGAGCGCTCACCGCTCCCGGGCCCCTTCGATGGCGCGGGACACCCGGACCGCGTCGGCGGTGGCGCGGACCTCGTGCACGCGGACCGCCCAGGCGCCCTGCTGCGCGGCCAGGGCCGACACGGCGGCCGTGGCCGCGTCCCGTTCCCGCGCGGGCGGCGGGGCGCCCTCGGAGCCCGCCAGCACCCGCCCGAGGAACCGCTTGCGGGAGGCGGCGACCAGCAGGGGGTGGCCGAGACCGTGCAGCCGCTCCAGGTGCGCGAGGAGGGCGAGGTCGTGCTCGGCGTCCTTGGAGAAGCCCAGCCCCGGGTCGACGACGACCCGGTCCGCCTCGATGCCGCCCTCCAGCACGGCCTCCACGCGCGCGTGCAGCTCGTCCAGCACCTCGGTGACGACGTCCGCGTAGACGCCCTTGACGTTGCCGCCCTCCAGGAAGCCGCGCCAGTGCATCACCACGAAGGGGGCGCCCGCGTCGGCGACCACCGGGATCATCGCGGGGTCGGCCAGTCCGCCGCTGACGTCGTTGACGAGGGCCGCGCCGGCGGCGAGGGCCTGCTCGGCGACGGACGCGCGCATGGTGTCCACGGAGACGGTGACGCCCTCGGAGGCCAGCCCACGGACGACCGGGACGACCCTGCGCAGTTCCTCCGCCTCGTCGACGCGGGCCGCGCCGGGGCGGGTCGACTCACCGCCGACGTCCACCAGGTCCGCGCCCTCGCCGACCATGTCCAGGCCGTGCTTGACCGCCGCCGTGGTGTCGAAGAAGCGGCCGCCGTCGGAGAAGGAGTCCGGGGTGACATTGACGACACCCATGACCGCACAACGGTCCCACCGGGGCAATCCGGCCACCCACCCACGCCGGTTCAGCTTGCTCATGCGTCAAGCCTAGGCCCCCGGCAGCAGCCGCGGTCCTCCGCTCCCGGGACTGAGGGAGGTCAGTGGGCCATGATGAGGCTCATCGCCTCGTTGCGGGTCGCCGCGTCCCTGAGCTGGCCGCGCACCGCCGACGTTATGGTCTTCGCGCCCGGCTTGCGGATGCCCCGCATCGACATGCACATGTGCTCGCACTCCACGACCACGATCACCCCGCGCGGCTCCAGGATCTCCATCAGCGAGTCGGCGATCTGCGTCGTCATCCGCTCCTGCACCTGCGGGCGCCTCGCGTAGACGTCCACGAGCCGCGCCAGCTTCGACAGCCCGGTGATCTTGCCGCTGGTGGAGGGGATGTACCCGACGTGGGCGACACCCCGGAACGGGACCAGGTGATGCTCGCAGGTGCTGTACACCTCGATGTCCTTCACCAGCACCATCTCGTCGTGCCCGAGGTCGAACGTGGTGGTCAGCACATCCTCCGGCTGCTGCCACAGCCCCGCGAAGATCTCCTTGTACGCCCGCGCCACCCGCCCCGGCGTCTCCCGCAGCCCCTCCCGGTCGGGATCCTCGCCGACGGCGATCAGAAGTTCTCGTACGGCGTTCTCGGCACGCTTCTCGTCGAACTCGCCGATGGTGCCCTCGCCGTCCAGCGTCACGGGGTCGGTCATGTCGTGCCTCGCTCCTGAGCCTGTGACACGTACGGATGACGCGTCTCGTCCTCGGCCTTCTTGCGGCCCTCTTTCGGCCATACGAAAATGCCGCGCCCCCCAGGCTAGAACCAGGGGGACGCGGCAATCATTCCGGGCCTGACGAGGCGGACCGGCCGGGAGCCGACAGGCTCCCGGTGGCCGGTTCTCATCTGTTCGGCGTCAGCTCTCCGGGCTCTCCTCCGGGGTCGCCTCGGCGGGCGCCTTGGTGGTGATCGCCGGAGCCGCGCCGTTGGCGCCGTTCGTCAGTGCGAGCTCCTTCGGGGAGAGCACCGGCGGACGGGTGGACGGGGTGCGGCGGGAGGAGCCGGTCCAGGCGGGCCGGGGCGGGCGCTTGACGATGGGGGCGAAGATCTCGGCGATCTGCTCCTTGCCCAGCGTCTCCTTCTCCAGCAGCTGGAGCACCAGGTTGTCGAGGACGTCGCGGTTCTCGACCAGGATCTCCCAGGCCTCGTTGTGCGCGTTCTCGATGAGCTTCTTGACTTCCTCGTCCACCAGCGCGGCGACCTCTTCCGAGTAGTCGCGCTGGTGAGCCATCTCACGTCCGAGGAACGGCTCCGTGTTGTCGCCGCCGAACTTGATGGCGCCGAGCCGCTCGGTCATGCCGTACTGCGTGACCATCGCGCGGGCCAGGTTGGTGGCCTTCTCGATGTCGTTCGCGGCACCCGTGGTCGGGTCGTGGAAGACCAGTTCCTCGGCTGCCCGGCCACCCATCATGTACCCGAGCTGGTCGAGCATCTCGTTGCGGGTGGTCGAGTACTTGTCCTCGTCCGGCAGGACCATCGTGTAGCCGAGGGCCCGGCCTCTCGACAGGATCGTGATCTTGTGGACCGGGTCGGAGTTCGGTGAGGCCGCCGCGACCAGGGCGTGTCCGCCCTCGTGGTACGCGGTGATCTTCTTCTCCTTGTCCGACATGATCCGGGTCCGCTTCTGCGGGCCCGCGACCACACGGTCGATCGCCTCGTCCAGCATGTGGTTGTCGATCAGCTTCTTGTCGCTGCGGGCCGTGAGGAGCGCGGCCTCGTTCAGGACGTTGGAGAGATCGGCACCCGTCATACCGGGGGTGCGGCGGGCGACGGCGCCGAGATCGACGTCGGGCGCGACCGGCTTGCCCTTCTGGTGGACCTTGAGGATCTCCAGACGGCCCTGCATGTCCGGACGGTCGACCGCGATCTGGCGGTCGAAGCGGCCGGGGCGCAGCAGCGCCGGGTCGAGGATGTCCGGGCGGTTGGTGGCGGCGATCAGGATGACGCCGCCCTTCACGTCGAAGCCGTCCATCTCGACGAGCAGCTGGTTGAGCGTCTGCTCGCGCTCGTCGTGACCGCCGCCGAGGCCGGCGCCGCGGTGGCGGCCGACCGCGTCGATCTCGTCGACGAAGACGATCGCCGGGGCGTTCGCCTTGGCCTGCTCGAACAGGTCACGGACCCGGGAGGCACCGACACCGACGAACATCTCGACGAAGTCGGAACCGGAGATCGAGTAGAAGGGGACGCCCGCCTCGCCGGCGACGGCGCGCGCGAGGAGCGTCTTGCCCGTACCGGGCGGGCCGTACAGCAGCACGCCCTTGGGGATCTTGGCGCCGACGGCCTGGAACTTGGCCGGCTCCTGGAGGAACTCCTTGATCTCGTGGAGCTCCTCGACGGCCTCGTCCGCGCCGGCGACGTCGGAGAACGTCGTCTTCGGGGTGTCCTTGGTGATGAGCTTGGCCTTGGACTTCCCGAAGTTCATGACTCGGGAGCCGCCGCCCTGCATCTGGTTCATCAGGAACAGGAAGACGACCACGATCAGGACGAAGGGGAGCAGAGACAGCAGGATGCCGACGAAAGCGTTCTGCTTGGTCGGGGAGACCGTGTAGCCCTCGGGGATCTGCTTGTTCTGGAACTTGTCCTGCAAGGTGTTGGCGAGGGTGACGCCCTGGTCGCCGATGTAGCTCGCCTGGATCTTCGAGCTGCCCTCGATCTTCTGGCCGTCCTTGAGCTGAACCTTGATGGTCGACTCTTCGCCGGTGGTCAGCTTGGCTTCTTTGACCTTGTTGTCATTGATCGCCTGGACCACCTGGCCGGTGTCCACCGTCTTGTAGCCGCCGGACGAGCCGACGACCTGCATCAACACGACCACGGCAAGGACGGCCAGCACGATCCACATGACTGGCCCACGGAAGTATCGCTTCACGTCCATCCATACGGAGCGGTGCCGCCCCGTCCCTCCTGCCATAGTGAGTTTGATAAAAGACTGTTCTTCGGACGGTACCCCAGCTTTGTCACACGAAGCCGCAGCGGACCGCTGTCAATACCGTCCTCGCATGCTCCAACGGCGCGAAACCCGCTGGGGTTCCCGAGCGTCTTACGGGGGTTGGTTCAGCCGCCGTAGACGTGGGGCGCGAGCGTACCGACGAACGGGAGGTTGCGGTACTTCTCGGCGTAGTCGAGGCCGTAGCCCACGACGAACTCGTTGGGGATGTCGAAGCCGACCCACTCCACGTCGATGGAGACCTTCGCGGCGTCGGGCTTGCGCAGCAGCGTGCAGATCTTCAGGGACTCGGGCTCGCGGGAGCCGAGGTTGGAGATCAGCCAGGACAGCGTCAGCCCGGAGTCGATGATGTCCTCGACGATCAGGACGTGCTTGCCCTTGATGTCGGTGTCGAGGTCCTTGAGGATCCGCACCACGCCCGAGGACTGGGTGCCCGCGCCGTAGGAGGACACGGCCATCCAGTCCATGGTGACCGGGGTGGACAGCGCCCGGGCGAGGTCCGCCATGACCATCACCGCGCCCTTGAGGACACCGACGATCAGCAGGTCCTTGCCCGCGTACTCCGTGTCGATCTTCGCGGCCAGCTCAACCAGCTTCGCGTCGATCTCTTCCTTGGTGATGAGCACCTCTTTGAGGTCGGTGCCCATGTCTTTCGCGTCCACCCGCATCACTTTCGGTCGTCCCGGGCCGCTCCCGGACGCCCGCGTCCCTTGCGGGGGGTTCGGGGCCCGTCGCGCGGGCCCCGTCGGCGTCCGGTTTCAGCCTTGCCGAATCACCAGTCTGCCACCCTGCCGCCGGGCGACGACCCGGCCGGGGAGATTGATGGCCCCCTGACCGCGCCAGCCGGTGATCAGACGGTCGATCTCCTCGATGTGCCGGGCGAAGAGGGAACCCGCCGGGGCACCGGCCTCGATGGCGGCCCGGCGCAGGATCCGGCGGCGCACCGCGGGCGGCAGGGCGTAGAGCTTGGCGCACTCCAGCAGGCCCGCGGCGTCACGGACGGCGGGCTCGGCCTGGCGGGCCCAGCTGTCGAGGGCGTCGGCGTCGTCCCGGGAGAGCCGGGCCGTGCGGGCGAGGGCCTCGACGACGCCCTTGCCGAGCGCCTTCTCCAGGGCGGGCAGGCCCTCGTGGCGGAGCCGGGAGCGGGTGTAGGCGGGGTCGGTGTTGTGCGGGTCGTCCCAGACGGGCAGCGACTGGACCATGCAGGCCTTGCGGGCGGTCTGCCGGTCGAGCTGGAGGAAGGGGCGCCGGTAACGGCCGTCGGCCCCCGAGACCGCGGCCATGCCGGACAGGGAGCGGATGCCGGAGCCGCGGGCGAGCCCGAGGAGGACGGTCTCGGCCTGGTCGTCGCGGGTGTGGCCGAGGAGGACGGCGGTTGCGCCATGGCGCTCCACCGCGGCGTCCAGGGCGGCGTAGCGGGCGTCGCGGGCGGCGGCCTCGGGCCCGCCGTCGCGGCCGACGGTGACGGCGACGGACTCGACCGGGTCGAGGCCGAGTTCCCGCAGGCGCAGGGCGACTTCCTCGGCGCGCAGGTCGGAGCCGGGCTGTAGACCGTGGTCGACGGTGATGCCGCCGGCGCGGACGCCGAGCTTGGGGGCCTCGAAGGCGAGGGCGGAGGCGAGGGCCATGGAGTCGGCGCCACCGGAGCACGCCACGAGCACGAGCGGCTGCTCGTGCGCCTCGGAGCCCGCGCGTGCGGCACCCGGGCGCGCGGGACTGCCACGCCTGACCTCGACGGGCACGGCCCCGGGAGGTACGGCCGCGGGGGGCGTGGGCACCGGTGGTGCGCCGGGGTCCGAGGGCGCGCCCGGGAGCGCGTGGGCGGGCGCGTGGAGGGTGGTGTTCGTGTGGTGTTCGGTGAGGAGGTCGTGGAGTACGCGGCGGACCGCCAGGCGTATCGCCGCGACCGCGGGGTGGGGACCCATGTCCGGTTCCCTTCATGAAATTGTCGGGGGGTGAGCCCGAGTTCGGTCACTCAGAGTGTGTAGATGGTGACAGAACCGGGCCGTTCCCCGAGCATTGCACGCCTACCCCTCGCTCACGGTCCCTCGGACGGGTGATTGGAGGGGCGTTCGCCTGCCGTCGGCCGGATTCGTTCACCACGCTCACGCGCGGCTCACGACTCCGCCTTGCGATGCACCCGCGCGACCCAGTCCGCCGGTTTGGCGATCTCCGCCTTGGTCGGCAGGGTGTTCGGCGAGGTCCACACCCGGTTGAAACCGTCCATACCGACCTGTTCGACGACCGCCCGTACGAACCGCTCGCCGTCCCGGTACTGCCGGAGTTTGGCGTCGAGACCCAGCAGCTTGCGCAGGGCCTGGTCGAGGCGGGAGGCCCCCTTGGCGCGGCGCTGCTGGAACTTCTCGCGGATCTCGGCGACCGAGGGCACGACGGCCGGGCCGACGCCGTCCATCACGAAGTCGGCGTGGCCCTCCAGCAGGGACATGACGGCGGTGAGCCGGCCGAGGATCTCCCGCTGGGCGGGGGTCTGCACCAACTCCACGATCGAGTGACCGTCGTCGCCGACCTCGCCCTCGGGGCGGCCCCCCGCGAGTGACTGGGCGGCCTCCCTGACGCGCTCCAGGAAGGTCGAGGGGTCGACCTCGGTCTCCCCGAGGAACGACTGGATTTCACCCTCGAGGTGGTCCCGCAGCCAGGGGACGGCCGTGAACTGCGTGCGGTGGGTCTCCTCGTGCAGACAGACCCAGAGGCGGAAGTCGTGGGGCTGTACGTCGAGTTCGCGCTCCACGTGCACGATGTTCGGGGCGACGAGCAGGAGTCGGCCGCCGCCGTTCTCGCCGGCGGGCAGTTCGCGGCTCGCGGGGGCGAAGGTCTCGTACTGGCCGAGGACCCGGGAGGCCAGGAAGGACAGGAGCATGCCCAGCTCCACGCCGGTCACCTTGCCGCCGACCGCGCCGAGGACGGCTCCGCCGGGGGTGTTGCCGCGACGTTCCTGCATCTTGTCGAGGAGGGGCTTCAGCAGTTCCCGGAAGCCGGCGACGTTGGCCCGGACCCAGCCGGGCCGGTCGACGACGAGCACGGGGGTGTCGTCGCCCGTGTCGGGGAGCATCCGGGTGAAGGCCCGGACGTGTTCCTCCGAGGCCTTCGCGTGCCGGCGAAGCTCGGCGACGATGGCCCTGGCCTCGTCGCGGCTCACCTCGGGGCCCGGCCGTACGAGCCGGGTCGCGGTCGCCACCGCGAGATTCCAGTCGACCATCTCGGCACCACCGATACGAGTCATGTTGTCAACCGTACGTGAGCGCTGCCGCTTGGGGCAGGCCGTGGGGTGGGGGTGGGTGCGGTTGTGACCTGGGTGCCGGTGGGTGGGGGTTCTCGCGCGGTTCCCCGCGCCCCTGAAGGCATGGGCTGCGCCCTGCCTTCCCCCTCAGCGGCAGCCGCAGGTCGCCAGGGCCGAGGTCGCGTCGGTCAGGGCCTTCTTGGCCGGGTCGGTGTTCTCCAGGGGGGTCTCCGTGGCGAGGAAGGCGAAGGCGAGGAGGCGGCCGTCGGCGTCGACGACGGTGCCGGCGAGGGTGTTCACGTTGCTGAGGGTGCCGGTCTTGGCGCGGACGACGCCGGTGCCGCCGGCGTCGCTGGGGTAGCGGTTGCGCAGGGTGCCGGTGAAGCCGGCGACGGGGAGGCCGGTGAGGACGGGGCGGAGTCCGGGGTGGTCGGGGGCCGCGGACCTGGCGAGGAGGGCGGTCAGGAGGGCGGGGGTCAGGGCGTTGTCCCGGCTGAGGCCGCTGCCGTCCGCGAACTCGACGCCCTCCAGGGGCACTTCGAGATTCTTCAGTTCCTTCTTGATGGCCGCCGCGCCGCCTTCGAAGCTCGGCTGCTCGCCCGTCGCGAGCGCGACCTGGCGGGCGAGGGCCTCGGCGATGTCGTTGTCGCTGTTGGTGAGCATGCGCTCGACCAGGGTGGAGAGGGGCGGCGAGGAGACCGAGGCGAGTTCCTTCGCGTTCTTCGGGGCCTTGGCGGAGCCCCCGGTCCTCACCTTGACGCCCCGGTCCTCCAGGAGGTCCGCGAACTCGGCGGTCGCGTCCCCCGCCGGGTCCGGGTCGCGGGCCGCCTGGCCGCTGGAGGAGTCGTCGAGGCGGGCCTCGTCGACCATCAGCGGGACGACCAGGGCGAGGTTGGGGTTCGGGCCGATGGTGTGCTGCTCGGGGCCCTCGTAGAGGGAGGTGTCGTGAGCGAGGGTGATCTCGTTCAGGTGACGCCGGTCGAGGGCGGCGGCCGTCTCGTCGGCGAGGGTGCGCAGGCTCGCGTAGCCGTCCGTGTCCTCGTGGGCGGTGACGGTGGGGTCGCCGCCGCCGACGAGGACGACCTCGGCGGAGTCGGGGGCGAGCACCGTGCGGGTCTCGATGCGGTGGTCGGGGCCGACCGCCGAGAGGACGGCGGCGGCCGTGGCGATCTTGGTGGTGGAGGCGGGGGTCAGGGCGTCGTCCGCGTTCTGGGCGTACAGCTGCTCGCCGGTCTCGACGTCGACGACGGAGGCCGCGCGGCGGGGGCCCAGGACGGAGGATGTCAGCAGCGGGTCCAGGCGGGCCGCGAGAGCGGCGGAATCGGGCACGGAGCCGGTGCCCGAGACTCCGCCGAGGCCGGCCAGGACGGAGGGGGCGCTCGGCGCGGGCTTGGGCGCCCCCGCCGCGCTACCGGACGACGTACCGGAATCACGTCCGTGATCTGCGCCACCCTGGCCTTCGGGCGATGCCGCCCAGTCGCGCTCGGCCGTACGCTGACCGGAGGAGTCCCAGGGTCCGGCGGCGGCCACCGCCCCGGCCGAGAACACCAGCCCCAGGGTGGCCGCGCCGGCGGTGAACTGGAGGGTCGTGAGCTTCTTCGCTCTCCCTGTGAGCTGCGAAGAGCGTGCCGTGACGGCGCTCGTGACGCGTACGACGCCGGGTTTCACCACCTGTGCGACGCGCGCGGCACCGGGCTTCACGGCGCGTGTGACGCGCACGAACCCCGGTTTCACGCCGTGCACCACCCGCACCACGCGCGGTCTCGCGGCCCGCCAGACCTTCGGCTCCCGCACGACCACCAGCCCCTTTCGCGATCACACACCTGCGTGAGGGACACTTAACCACCAGAACTATGTGTTGATCATGGAGGAGCCACCGGTGGAGTTCGACGTCACGATCGAGATTCCGAAGGGTTCGCGGAACAAGTACGAGGTGGACCACGAGACCGGTCGGATCCGCCTGGACCGTCGACTCTTCACCTCGACCGCCTACCCGACCGACTACGGCTTCGTCGAGAACACCCTCGGCGAGGACGGCGACCCGCTGGACGCGCTGGTCATTCTTGACGAGCCGACCTTCCCGGGCTGCCTCATCAAGTGCCGCGCGATCGGCATGTTCCGGATGACGGACGAGGCCGGCGGCGACGACAAGCTGCTGTGCGTCCCGGCGACCGACCCGCGTGTGGAGCACCTGCGTGACATCCACCACGTCTCGGAGTTCGACCGCCTGGAGATCCAGCACTTCTTCGAGGTCTACAAGGACCTGGAGCCCGGCAAGTCCGTCGAGGGCGCCGACTGGGTCGGCCGCGCCGAGGCCGAGGCCGAGGTCGAGAAGTCGTACAAGCGCTTCAAGGAGCAGGGCGGTCACTGACCCCGCCTGAGTTCTTCGGCTGCCTTGCCGATCGATTCCGCGAACGGGCCGCGTGTCCCCAGGAGGGGCGCGTGGCCCGTTCGCGTGTCCGTGTGTATCGGTGCGCATACTGAGGCGTACGTGAGGTGTCGTACAGGGAGCGCGGCGGAGTGGGAGTGACGAAGCCCGGGAACAGCGGGCCGCTGGAGGACCGCAAGCCGGTGTCGGACGAGTCGGGCAGTGCCTTCGCGCCGGTGGGATTCGCTCTGGGGATCGACGGTGACGCGTCGGTGACCTCGGAGTTCGCGATCCCGGCGGGGCTGGACGTACCGGCCGCGGGGGCGGAGGCCGAGGCGCAGACGACCTCCGAGTTCGCCCTGCCGGACGGGCTGGCGCCGCCGGAGGGGGTCCCGGACGAGCACGAGGGGTCGGCGTTCAGCGTGCCGCGGACCTACAGCGCTCGGCACGCGCCGGTCGCGTTCACGCCGGCCGGTGGGATCCCGGCCGTCAGTCTGACCAAGGACGTGCCCTGGCAGGACCGGATGCGCACGATGCTGCGGATGCCGGTGGCGGAGCGGCCCGCGCCGGAGCCGCCGGCGCGTGTGGAGGGCGACACGGGTCCCGCCGTCCCGCGTGTGCTCGACCTCACCCTGAGGATCGGTGAACTGCTGCTGGCGGGCGGCGAGGGCGCGGAGGACGTGGAGGCGGCGATGTTCGCCGTGTGCCGGTCCTACGGCCTCGACCGCTGCGAGCCGACGGTGACCTTCACCCAGTTGTCGGTCACCCACCAGCCGTCGCTGGTGGACGACCCGGTCACGGCGTCCCGGATCGTCCGGCGCCGGGCCACCGACTACACCCGGCTCGCGGCGGTCTTCCGGCTGGTGGACGACCTCAGCGACCCGGAGAGCGCGATCTCGCTGGAGGAGGCGTACCGGCGGCTCGCGGAGATACGGCGCAACCGGCACCCCTATCCCGGCTGGACGCTGACGCTGGCCAGCGGGCTGCTGGCGGGGGCCGCGTCCGTGCTGGTCGGCGGTGGCGTGGTCGTGTTCGTCGCGGCGGCGCTCGGCGCGATGCTCGGTGACCGGCTGGCGTGGCTGTGCTCGGGGCGGGGGCTGCCGGAGTTCTACCAGTTCCTGGTGGCGGCGATGCCCCCGGCGGCGATCGGGGTGACGCTGACCGTGGCGCACGTGGACGTGGAGGCGTCCGCCGTCATCACCGGTGGACTGTTCGCACTGCTGCCCGGGCGGGCGCTGGTGGCGGGTGTGCAGGACGGCCTGACCGGCTTCTACATCACCGCCTCCGCGCGGCTCCTGGAGGTCATGTACCTCTTCGTGGGCATCGTGGTGGGGGTGCTGCTCGTCCTGTACTTCGGTGTGAAGCTGGGCGCCGAGCTGCATCCGGACGCGGCGCTCGGCAGCGCGGACCGGCCGCTGTTGCAGCTCGGGGCGTCGATGCTGCTGTCGTTGACGTTCGCGCTGCTGCTCCAGCAGGAACGATCCACCGTGCTGGCGGTGACCCTCAACGGCGGTGTGGCCTGGGCGGTGTACGGGGCGATGCACGACGCGGGCGGGATCTCGCCGGTGGCGTCCACGGCGGTGGCGGCCGGGCTGGTGGGCCTGTTCGGGCAGTTGCTGTCGCGATACCGGTTCGCCTCCGCGCTGCCCTACACGACCGCGGCGATCGGGCCGCTGCTGCCGGGATCGGCGACCTACTTCGGATTGTTGGGGCTCGCGCAGAACGACGTGGATGCGGGGCTGGTGTCGCTGACGAAGGCGGCGGCGCTGGCGATGGCCATCGCGATCGGGGTGAACCTGGGGTCCGAGCTGTTCCGGCTGTTCCTGCCGGGGGCCGCGCGGGCGGGGCGCAAGGCCGCGAAGCGGACGCGAGGGTTCTAGGGGGTGCCTGATAGCTCGGGGCTGCTGAGTGTTGGCGGCTGCGGGTCGGTTGTGGCTGATCGCGCGGTTCCCCGCGCCCCTTGAGAGCGGGGCGCGGGACCGTGGTGGTCAGTACCGCGGGTGGTCCTGGCCCTGGTATCCCTGCTGGTTCTGGTTCTGGGGGTACTGGCCGCCCTGGGGGTACTGCTGGGCGTAGGGCTGCTGCGGGGGCTGCTGGTGGCCGTAGCCCTCCTGGTAGCCCTGCTGCTGGTAGCCCTGCTGCTGATAACCCTGGTTGTCGTAGCCCTGGTTGTCGTAACCCTGCTGACCATAGCCCTGGTTGCCGTAGCCCTGGTTCTGGTCGTACGACTGCTGCTGGGGCTGGTCGGTCGGCGGGATGCGGCGGAGCTGGGTCGTGGCGTCGTCCATGACCGGGGTGGCGGCGGGGTGCTGCTGCTCGGGCTGCTGGGGCTGGTTCTTCTTCGCCTTCCGCGCCTTGAGGAGCTCGAAGATGATCGGGAGCACCGAGATGAGGACGATGAGGATGAGCATCGCCTCGATGTTCTTGTGCACGAACTCGATCTGGCCGAGCCAGGAGCCGAGGAGGGTGACGCCCGCTCCCCAGAGGACGGCGCCGACGACGTTGAAGACGAGGAACGTGCGGTACCGCATGCCGCTGACGCCCGCGATGATCGGCGTGAACGTGCGCACGATGGGCACGAAGCGGGCCAGGATCAGGGACTTCGGGCCGTGCTTCTCGAAGAACTCGTGGGCCTTGGTGACGTTCTCCTGCTTGAAGAAGCGGGAGTCGGGGCGGCTGAAGAGCGCGGGGCCGACCTTCTTGCCGAACATGTACCCCACCTGGTCGCCCAGGATGGCCGCGACGCAGATCAGCACGATCGCCAGCCACAGCGGGAAGTCCAGCGTGTTCGAGGTGATCAGCATGCCGGCCGTGAACAGCAGCGAGTCACCGGGCAGGAAGAACCCGAAGAACAGGCCGGACTCGGCGAACACGATCAGGAGCAGGCCCCAGATGCCGAACGAGTTGAGCAGGTAGTCCGGATCCAGCCAGCTCGGTCCGAGGGCGATCGTCTGCACGGTTCCGGGCTCCTGGGGGGTGAGGAAGAGTGAACGCCCGCGGGTGGGAACCCACGAGGGCGGGTCGCACAGGGGTGGGACCCATAGGGGTGACCAAAGCTATCAACGCACGGTCACCCCCCTAGGTTCCACCGGTTCCTCCAGAGTGCCCTGTGGCCGCACGGAGACCAAGCTGTGTGGTCAGGGGTGCGGTCGGAAGGGGGATCAGGGGCGCCGCCGGGCCGCGTTGGCGTTGATCGCGTCCCGCAGGTGCTCGGCGAGGCCGGGGCGGGTGGAGTCGTAGAAGGCCTTGAAGCGCTCGTCGGAGACGTACATCTCGCCGAGACACTGGTGCATCTCGTAGGGGCAGTCGTAGAACCAGGTGCCGATGTGCTGCCGGTGTTCCTCGGCCATGCTCATGGCCGCCTCGCCGGTCGGCTCCTCACCGGCGGCCATCAGGGCGTCGTAGCGCGCGCCCCAGTCGGCCACCTCGTCCTGCATGCGCTTCCAGTCCTCCTTGGTGTACGTGGCTGTGCGGCGCTGCGACTCGGCGTACGCCTCCGTGCCGCCCCAGCGCTGTTCCGCCTCCTCGGCGTACTGCTCGGGGTCCTTGTCGCCGAAGACCTCGAACCGCTCCTCGGGGGTGAGGGTGATGCCCATCTTGCGTGCCTCCATCGCGTGCTCCACGGCCGCGGCCATCTTGCGCAGTCTCTCGATCCGGGCGGTCAGCAGGTCGTGCTGGCGGCGCAGGTGCGCCTGCGGGTCCGCGTCCGGGTCGTCGAGCAGGGTCGCGACCTCGTCGAGGGGGAAGCCGAGCTCCCGGTAGAACAGGATCTGCTGGAGCCGGTCGAGGTCGCCGTCGCTGTAGCGGCGGTGACCCGCGTGGGTGCGCTCGCTCGCCACGAGGAGGCCGATCTCCTCGTAGTGGTGCAGCGTGCGCACCGTGACACCGGCGAAGCCCGCGACGTGTCCCACGGTGTGGCTCATGACTTCCGCTCCCTTCTCGGTACGTGCTCCAGGCTGGGTCCTCACGTGACGTGAGGTGCAAGTCCTTCGTGCCGGGCCGCGGGTGCCGGGCCGCGCGGCGGGTGCCGGGCCGTAGCGGACTGTGCACTTCCGCAAGGCGGGCGGCTGGTGAAACGCACTGGCGACGGGTCACACACGCCCCACTGTGCACAACGCGAAGCCCGGGCGCGCGGACCGTGCACCTGTGCAATGGCCCGCTCCCGGCGGTTTTCCTACGGTGGGTCCGCGGGCCCCGTGGGGCGGTACGGGCCCTGGGGCAGGGCCGACGATCCGGGTGCGCATGGCGCCGCTGAGCACGCGCCGTGCGCGCTGTGCGCTCCGGTGATGACGGCGTGGGCCAGGCCGGCGGGCGCGCTGTCGGGCGCCGCCGCGAGGTCGCCGCGCCGGGCCGAGCTGACGGGCCTCGGCGTCCAGGGCCACCGAGAGCCAGTCGGCCATGCGCCGTGTCGCCGTGGGGTCGGCGAGGCGGGCCGGAAGCCGGTTGAGGAGGCCGTCCAGGTGGGCGACCTGGCGCTCCGCGAACTGGGCCCGCCGCAGCCGCAGCTCCTCGTTGACGTGGTCCCAGGCGGTGGTCTCGGCGGAGGTCGCGAGCAGGGGCGGTTCCAGGCGGTTCGCGGCGGCGAGGGTGGCGTCTGGGAGGGTGCGCAGGTCGTGCCAGGGGGTGCCGATCACCAGGCCGGCCGCCTTGCGCCGGTCCAGGAGGGGGATCAGGTGGTCGAGCGCCCGGACGTGGGCCGGGGTCGGCCCGGGGGTGTCCAAGGTGACCAGGAACAGCGTCCCGTTCTCGAAGGGCTCGGGGGTGTCGCGGAGAGGGCGCCGAGCATGCGCGGCGCCCTCGCGCAGCGGCCGTACGACGACCTCGGCGCCCCGGGTCGCCCCGTGGCGGGAGGCCTGGCCGGGCTGGAGGAACCTCAGCCGCAGCTGCTCTCCCCGGTCACGCACGTGGGTCCGCGGAACGCTCAACTCCACCTGCTGTGTTCGCTCTTGTCCTCCGTCATGCGCATTCGGCGGCGTAGTGGACGGATCATATGACCGACGCTTCGTCCTCACAGGTCACCCGCACCCCGTCCGCACGCCCGCGAGGTGCGCGTCCCCGGCGGCGGACCTACCGTCGAAGACATGCCACTGCACCGATGGGACAGCGACGCCCCGCAGGACCCCGGGCGCAACCGGAACGACGGGCACCGGATCGCCGTGAACCCCTTCTACGGCCAGGCCAACCCGGTGGGCGGGATGGCCGAGGCCCCGCCCAAGCACCGGCTGCCCGAGGCGCCGCTGGCCCCCTCGACGGCGTACCAGCTCGTCCATGACGAACTCATGCTGGACGGCAACTCCCGGCTGAACCTCGCCACCTTCGTCACCACCTGGATGGAGCCCGAGGCGGGCGTGCTGATGGGTGAGTGCCGGGACAAGAACATGATCGACAAGGACGAGTACCCGCGCACGGCCGAGCTGGAACGGCGATGTGTGTCGATACTCGCCGATCTGTGGAACGCGCCGGATCCGGGCGCCGCCGTCGGCTGCTCGACCACCGGGTCCAGCGAGGCCTGCATGCTCGCCGGGATGGCCCTCAAGCGGCGGTGGGCGAACCGGAACGCGGACCGCTACCCGTCTGCGGGCGCCCGGCCCAACCTGGTCATGGGGGTCAACGTCCAGGTCTGCTGGGAGAAGTTCTGCAACTTCTGGGAGGTGGAGGCCCGGCTGGTGCCCATGGAGGGCGACCGGTACCACCTCGATCCGGCGGCGGCCGCGGCCCTCTGCGACGAGAACACGATCGGGGTGGTGGGCGTCCTCGGCTCCACCTTCGACGGGTCGTACGAGCCGATCGCCGAGCTGTGCGAGACACTCGACGACCTCCAGGAACGCACGGGGCTGGATGTGCCCGTGCATGTCGACGGAGCCTCCGGGGCGATGGTCGCGCCGTTCCTCGACGAGGATCTGGTCTGGGACTTCCGGCTGCCGCGGGTGTCGTCCATCAACACCTCCGGGCACAAGTACGGGCTGGTGTATCCGGGGGTGGGCTGGGCGCTGTGGCGGTCCGCCGCCGAGCTGCCGGAGGAGCTGGTGTTCCGGGTGAACTACCTGGGCGGGGACATGCCCACGTTCGCGCTGAACTTCTCCCGGCCGGGTGCGCAGGTCGTGGCGCAGTACTACACGTTCCTGCGGCTCGGGCGGGAGGGGTTCCGGGCCGTGCAGCGGTCGACGCGGGACGTGGCCATGTCACTCGCGGACGAGGTGGCGAAGCTCGGGGACTTCCGGCTGCTGACCCGGGGCGACGAGTTGCCGGTGTTCGCCTTCACCACGGAGGAGGGGGTCACCGCGTACGACGTCTTCGACGTGGCCCGGCGGATGCGGGAGAGGGGCTGGCTGGTGCCCGCGTACACCTTCCCGGAGAACCGGGAGGACCTGTCCGTGCTGCGGGTGGTGTGCCGCAACGGGTTCACGACCGACCTCGCGGGGATGTTCCTGGAGGATCTGGGGCGGCTGCTGCCCGAACTTCGGCGGCAGTCCGGGCCGGCGGTGCGGGACAAGGGGGCGGCCACCGGGTTCCACCACTAGGGCGGGGCTTCGGTGGGCGCACTTGGTGTCAGCGGTCGTCCTCCGGGTGCCGCTCCCCCGTCGCGTACGGGTTGTCCTGGCCCTCCGCGAGGACGCCGACGAACGGCTCGCCCTCCCCCGCGAAGGTGTACGCACCGGCGCGGATGCGTTCGACGAGGCCGCGGGTCCACTCGGCGCCGCCGTCGGCGGAGTGGAGCCAGAAGTTCATGATCTCGCCGATGTGCCCGAACTGCTCCGGGCCCTTCTCGGGCGTGTAGTACGCGGTGATGCCCTCGCGCCAGGCGGCGATGGCCTTCACCCGCTCCTCCAGGAGGCCGAGCACCTCCGCGCGACCGAGGTCGACCATGAAGCCGAGCCCGGCCGAGAGCATGTCCGGTTTCTGGTGGTAGGTGGCGAGGGACTCCCGCAGCAGCGCGAAGAACTCCTCGGTGCCGGCGTCCGTGATCGTGTACTCGGTGCGGGGCGGCCCGCCGACCGTGGAGGGGGCGATCTCGTGTTCGACCAGCAGTCCCTGCTTCGCCATCTGCTTCAGGGCGTGGTAGATCGAGCCGGGCTTGGCGTTGGACCACTCGTGCGCGCCCCAGAACTCCAGGTCGTTGCGCACCTGGTAGCCGTGGGCCCGCCCGTGCTGGCGTACGGCGCCGAGCACGAGAAGACGGATCGCTGACATGGGCCCAGCCTAGAACCAGGGGGCGCCGCCCCGGCTCACGCCCGGCGCCTCGGACCCCCGGCCCACCGGACGCCGCTCGCAGACATGCACCTCCGGTACGGACGGGTGCATGTCTGCCTGGGCGTGATCCTCGGCCCCCGGAAGCGGCCGTCCTCAGAAGGGGAAGAAGCTCCGCTTGTGCTGGACCGAGATCCACTTCTGGGTGGTGAACGCGTCCACCGTGGTCTCGCCGTTGAGGCGTCCGATGCCGGAGTGCTTCTCCCCGCCGAACGGGACGAGCGGCTCGTCGTGGACGGTGCCGTCGTTGACGTGGAACATGCCGGTGTCGATCTGCTTGGCGAACGCGACGCCCCGCTCGATGTCGCCGGTGTGGACGGCGCCGCTGAGGCCGTAGGGGGTGTCGTTGACGATGCGGACGGCCTCCTCCTCCCCGTCGAAGGGGATGAGGAAGACGACCGGACCGAAGACCTCCTGCTGGAGGAGGGCGGAGCCGGCGGGGACGTCGGTGAGGACGGACGGCTCGACCAGGTTGGCGGTCGTGGAGCCGTGGACGAGCGCGGTGGCGCCCTCGGCGAGGGCCTGTTCGACGACGGACTTCAGCGAGTCCGCCTGCGAGGAGTTGATCACCGGGCCGATGACCGTGCTCGGGTCGCTCGGGTCGCCGACCTTCAGGGACTTCACCTTGGCCACGAACTTCTCGGTGAACTCGGCCCGTACCGAGTTGTCGACCAGGACGCGGTTGGCGGCCATGCAGACCTGGCCCTGGTGGACGTAGCGCGAGAAGACGGCCGCGTCGACGGCGTAGTCGATGTCCGCGTCGTCCAGGACCACCAGGGCGCTGTTGCCGCCCAGTTCGAGGACGGTGCGCTTGAAGTTCTGGGCGGCGACGGTGGCGACGTGGCGGCCGACCTTGTCGGAACCGGTGAAGGAGATCAGCTTGGGGACGGGATGCTCGATGAAGGCGTCGCCTATCTCGGCGATGTCGGTGACGACGACGTTGAGCAGCCCGCCGGGCAGGCCGGCCTCCTCGAAGATCTTCGCGACCAGGGTGCCACCGGCGATGGGGGTGTTCTGGTGCGGCTTCAGCACCACGCCGTTGCCGAGGGCGAGGGCGGGGGCGACCGACTTCAGGGAGAGCAGGAAGGGGAAGTTGAAGGGGCTGATGACGCCCACGACGCCGACCGGTACGCGGTAGAGGCGGTTCTCCTTGCCGTCGATCGGCGACGGGAGGATCCGGCCCTCGGGGCGCAGCGCGAGCTGAATCGATTCGCGCAGGAACTCCTTGGCGAGGTGCAGTTCGAACCCGGCCTTGAGATGCGTACCGCCGAGCTCGGCGATGATCACCTCGGTGATCTCCGGCTCGCGCTCCTCGATGACCTTCAGGGCCTTCTCGAAGACCGCGCGACGCGCATAGGCGTTGACCTGGGCCCATTCCTTCTGGGCGGTCTGGGCGGCCCGGTAGGCCTCGTCCACCTCGTCGACCGTGGCGATGGTGATCGACGCGAGCTTCGCGTCGTCGTACGGGTTGAAGTCGATGATGTCCCAGGAGCCGGAGCCCGGGCGCCACTCGCCGCCGATGTACTGCTGGGCCAGGTCGGTGAAGTAGGACGACATGTGATCCTCAATCAGTCGGCATCGATCAAGATTGATCACTCGTCATCGTACTTGTGAGTAAAGGGAGTTGGAGAGCTACTCGGGAGACTCCGTGAAGACTCGCGGGGCGGCTCAGGAGAGCTGGAGCAGGCCCCGCAGCAGGTCCCTGCTCGCGGCCGGGGACGGGCTGTCGTCCTGGAGCCGCTTGATCGCCCGCTCATACTGGGCGATGTCCTCGGCCTTGTCCAGGTAGAGGGCGCTGGTGAGCTGTTCGAGATAGACGACGTCGGTGAGGTCGGACTCGGGGAAGCTCAGCACGGTGAAGGCGCCGCTCTCGCCGGAGTGGCCGCCGAAGCTGAACGGCATGACCTGGACGGTGACGTTCGGGCGCTCCGAGATCTCGATCAGATGCTGGAGCTGCCCCCGCATCACGTCCCGGTCGCCGTACGGCCGGCGCAGCGCGGCCTCGTCGAGGACGCAGTGGAACTCCGGGGCACTCTCGGCCACCAGGTACTTCTGGCGCTCCATGCGCAGGGCGACCCGCTTGTCGATCTCCGCCTCGCTCGCGCCCCGCATGCCCCGGGCGACGACCGCGTGGGCGTACGCCTCGGTCTGCAACAGGCCGTGCACGAACTGGACTTCGTAGCTGCGGATGAGGTGGGCCGCCGCTTCGAGGCCGACGTAGGTGGGGAACCAACTGGGCAGGACGTCCGAGTAACTGTGCCACCAGCCGGCGACGTTGGCTTCCTTCGCCAGGGAGAGCAGTGAGGTGCGCTCGGTCTCGTCGGTGACGCCGTAGAGGGTCAACAGGTCCTCCACGTCACGGGTCTTGAAGCTGACCCGGCCGAGTTCCATCCGGCTGATCTTCGACTCGGAGGAGCGGATCGAGTACCCGGCCTTCTCCCGGGTGATCCCCTGCGACTCGCGCAGCCGCCTGAGATGCGAGCCCAGCAGCATCCGCCTCACCACCGACCCGCTCGATTCACCGGCGCCCACGTTCGTCCAGCCTCCCCAACTTCTTCAAGGGCCGCAGTCTGCCACTAAACCACTCCGATCCGCACTCGCCCGGTTACAGAAATGGAAAGTCTTCAACTGCTGAGACGGATGGGACGAGGGAGGAGAGAAGGGAGTGTGGCCGAGACGCGACACGAAGAACACCCCCGCGGACACAGGAGATCGCCAGAAAGTCGCCAGGAAATCGTCAGCCGGAGCCCGTCGGGAGCGATCGAGGGGGCAGAAGAAATGTTCAGCAAGCGGTATGTGAAGGTCCAATTCGGGCGCGTGCACGTGCATCTGCCCTTGCATCTGCCGTACGCATCAGAAACCATGGTCCCGCGCCACCGCTGCATCGCAACGACCGCAGACACCCGGGAGTGCCTCGCATGGGGACGAATGGATCGACCATGCTCGAACCCTTACGGCAGGGACTTCCGCCACTTGATCCCGCGACCGTGTCCGACGCCGCGTCCTGCGCGCTGCCGCCCCGCTACGAAGCGGTGCGCGAGGCACGGCAGTTCACCCGGGGCACGCTCGACCAGTGGCGGCTCGGCGAGCGCTTCGACGATGTCTGCCTCGTGGTCTCGGAACTCGTCACCAACGCCCTGCGGCACGGTCTGCCCGTCGGCAACGGGGCATGTCTCGTCCAGGACCCGCCCGTGCGGCTGCACTTGATGCGCTGGACCGAGCGGCTGGTGTGCGCGGTGCGCGACCCCAGTCACGACAGCCCGGTCGCGGGCGACTCCGAGGACTTCTCGGCGGAGTCGGGGCGGGGGCTGTTCCTGGTCGACTCGTTCGCGGACAGCTGGGGCTGGCATCCGCTGGGCGGCGCGCTCAGCGGCAAGGTGGTGTGGGCGCTGTTCCGGGTGGAGCCGGCGCCGGGCCACCCGTCCGTCCGCAGGTGAACCGCGGCGCTTTTCGGCGCCGCGGTTCTACGCGTGTCACACCGTCGGGTCCCGCCGGTCGCCCGGCGGCGGGCCTCATCCGACCAGGTGGTCGAACTCCCCGTCCTTGATGCCCAGGAGCATCGCCTCGATCTCGGCGCGGGTGTAGACGAGCGCCGGGCCGTCGGGGAAGCGCGAGTTGCGAACCGCCACCTCACCGCCGGGCAGCCGGGCGAACTCCACGCAGTTGCCCTGCGAGTTGCTGTGCCGGCTCTTCTGCCAGGCCACCGCGTGGAGCTCGGTCAGCTCCGTCGCGGCCATGCCGTTGTACACGTCATCCACGCCGTACACGTCGTGGTCCACAGGTCGCTCCCCGGGGTGGTGCAGTAGTGCGCTGGATGCGCGTTGGCTCTGGTGGCCGGTGTTGCCGGTGGTGTCTGTGTTGCCAGTGATGCAGTGGTCAACTGCCCCGGATCATAGCTTTGTTCACGTGCCGATGCATGAGCGGATGCACGTGCACGCGGGGTGTTCCCACGGTTACGGCACCAGAGAGACGTAAGACGTGGCGATCCTGTTCCATCCGGGGCCCACATCTCTCCCTACGGGGTGGGGATCCGGGCGGTTCAGGGCGGAGCGAGCGACTTCCGCGGAATGGCGGAAAAAGGACGGCCCCGGGGAGGTCGTGGAGCCTCCCCGGGGCCGGGTGGGGGGTGGTTCGCGTCAGGCGTTGGCTTCTGACGGTTCGCTTCAGCGGGTGGCGTACGGCAGGAGGGCCATCTCGCGGGCGTTCTTGATGGCCCGCGCGAGCCGGCGCTGCTGCTGTGCGGTGACGCGGGTCACGCGACGGCTGCGGATCTTGCCCCGGTCGGAGATGAAGCGGCGCAGGAGGTCCGTGTCCTTGTAGTCGATGTACGTGATCTTCGCCTGGTCCAGCGGGTTGGGGCGGGACTTGGCGGGCTTGCGCTCCGGCTTGCGGGGCATGGCGGTTCAGACCTCCAGGAAGGTGTCGAAGGGGCGCGGCAGCCGTTCCCAGGCGTCGCGGCCCGCGGCGTACTCGGCGTCGGTGAGCAGGCAGGACTCCAGCAGCCGTTCGAGTCCGTCGCGGTCCAGGCCCGGGGAGGTGAAGACGAGGTGCTGGCAGCGGTCACCGTGCTCCGGGTGCCAGTCGAGGGCGGCGGCGGCCCGGCGGACCGGGGGCACCATGTCCCAGGCGGCGTCCGGGAGCGAGGCGAGCCAGGGGCCGACCGACTCCACGCAGAGGGCGCCGCCGGCCGCGTCCCAGTGGAGCAGGGTGTCGGGGCGCTCGGCCAGCCAGAACCTGCCGCGGCTGCGGGCCGCCGCGCAGCAGAGGTCCTCCAGTGCCTCGTACAGCCGCTCCGGGTGGAAGGGGCGGTGGCGGTGCCAGACGAGGGTGGTGACGCCGTGCTCGTCGGCGTCGGTGGGGAGGAGGGCGCTCGCGGGGTGCTGGGCGGCTGCGGCGGCGTCCACGTCGAAGCCGGCGAATGCCGCGGCGAGCAGGGAACCGGGGGGCGCCATGGGGGTGACGGTGCGTTGCGGAGTGCGGGTGCGTCGTGGCTGGTCGCGCAGTTCCCCGCGCCCCTCAAAAGCAGGGGGCGCCCCCTGGCTCTCGATGGGCGCCCTCTGCGCTGTCGGGTGCAGTTGGGCCAGGAGGGCCCTGTCCTCGTCGTCAGCGTCCGCCGAGTCGAGTACGGCCAGGATCGGGGCGTACTCCAGTTGGCGGGCGAAGGTGTCGGCGACCGTGCGCTGGTCGGTGGTGGCGGCGGCGAGGCCCCGGTCGGCGAGGTCGTCGCCGTTGCCGAGGTAGGGCAGCAGGAGGGCGGGGTCGACGGCCGTGATCACCGAGGTGAGGCGGAGGCCGCTGGCCGCGACCACCTCGGCCATGGCCTTCGGCTCGACCGAGTCCCACAGTTCGACGATCGCGAGGCGGGTGAGGCCCGCGTCGGCGAAGCGCTCCAGTTCGGGGACGAGGTCCTCGCGCAGCGCGCAGCAGGCGCAGTCGTTGACGAGCGGGGTCTCACCGGTGGAGATGAGGCCCGCCGCGTCCCGGACGGTCCGGACGACCTTGGCGTCCGGACCGTCGGTGGCGGTGGAGAGGTCGTGGTGCAGCGCGACGCTGCCCGGGACCCCGGCGAGCAGCGCCTCGACGGCGGCCCGCCGGGCGTCGGCGTGCAGACCGCCGACGATCGCGACAGACAGCTGGGTCACGTCGGTCAGCCTCGCTTCTTACCGGCGCCGTACCGCTTCTCGAACTTCTCCACGCGGCCAGCCGTGTCCAGCACACGCGCGGTGCCCGTGTAGAAGGGGTGGCTGACGTTCGAGATCTCGACGTCGACCACCGGGTAGGTGTTGCCGTCCTCCCACTCGATCGTCTTCTCGCTCGTCATCGTCGAGCGGGTGAGGAAGGTGTGGTTCGCGGCACGGTCCCGGAAGACGACGGGCCCGTACGACGGGTGGATGTCCTTCTTCATCGGCGCCTCAGCGCTCCTCTCGGAAGTCGACGTGACGGCCCGCCATCGGGTCGAACTTGCGCAGCGTCAGCCGGTCCGGGTCGTTCCGGCGGTTCTTGCGGGTGACGTAGGTGTAGCCGGTGCCGGCCGTGGACCGGAGTTTGATGACCGGGCGGAGTTCGTTGCGTGCCATGGTGCTACCTTACTGAAAATGAATTCCATTTACATCACCTGATCGAGAGAGGTGCATCACCTTGTCCGCCCACTGCATGCTGACCGGCGCCCAGCCCGGCTTCGGCAACCGCATCTCGCACTCCCACCGGCGTACGTCCCGCCGCTTCGACCCCAACATCCAGTCGAAGCGGTACTGGCTGCCCAGCGAGAACCGCCATGTGCGGCTCCGGCTGAGCACGAAGGGGATCAAGACCGTGGACGTCATCGGCGTCGAGGCCGCGGTCGCCCGGATCCGCGCCCGGGGGGTGCGGGTCTGATGGCGAAGAAGAGCAAGATCGCGAAGAACGACAGGCGCCGGGAGATCGTCGCGCGGTACGCCGAGCGGCGGGCCGAGCTGAAGGAGATCCTGCGGCGGCCGTCCTCGACGGAGGCGGAGCGTGCCGCCGCCGAGCGGGAGCTGCGCGCTCAGCCGCGCGACGCCAGCGCCACCCGCGTCCGCAACCGGGACCAGGTGGACGGGCGGCCCCGGGGGTACCTCCGGACGTTCGGGCTGTCCCGGGTGAGTCTGCGGGAGCAGGCGCACGCGGGGTATCTGCCGGGGGTGCGCAAGTCGTCCTGGTAGGGCGCGGATGCCGGGGGCGGGCGCGGGCGACGGGGGCGGGCGCCGGGCGCGGGTCTCGGTGCGGGCGCCGGGGTGTTCTGTCGTCCTCGGGATTCTCACAGTTCCCGGCCTGCTGTCGCCGAGGCGCTGCTGGTAGCTTGCCGCTGTCGCCGCGGCGACCGGATCCGGCCACACTCTCGGGAGAACTCCAGTGACTACGGCGACCAGGGCTAGCGGGACGACCACGGCGACGGGGGCGACGGCGACTGAGCCGGTGAGCGGGGCTGCTGGGGTTTGCCGGGGTTCCGGGGCCTTCTCCGGCCGTCGGGGGCCGCGTGTCGTGGCCGGGCTGGTCGGGCTCGCGGCCGCGCTCGTGCTGACGGCGTGCAGTGGCGGCGGTGACGGGGACTCCGCGGACAAGGAGTCCTCGGCCGCCCCCTCGGCGACGAAGGGGGCCGACAGCGGCGGCTCCGGGGACTCCTCCGGGGCCGAGACCGAGCTCCAGGGCAACTGGCTGGCCACGACCGGCGGCAAGCCGGTCGCCCTGTTCGTCAACGGCGACGAGGCCGCCCTGTTCGTCGGCACCTCGGTGTGCAGCGGCAAGGTCTCCGACGCGGCGAACATGCGGATGATCAGCCTCAAGTGCCAGGACGGCAGCGACGACCGCACCGAGGGCATGGTGGACGAGGTCGGCGCCAAGTCCCTCACGATCACCTGGGAGGGCGGCGTCGGCGAGGAGACGTTCCGGAAGGCGGAGGGGTCGATGCCGTCCGGGCTGCCGACGGATCTGCCCACGGCGAGCGCGGGGTCGTAGCCCTCTCTCTCCGGGCAGCGGAGGGCGGGGTCTTCCGGCCGTGGGCCGGTGGAATCGTGCCTCGCGCGGCGCTCGGGTCGGAGATCATGTGTCGGACGGGCCGCGGAACCTCCGGGTTTCGTGGCCCGTTCGCACGTTCACACCGCCACCGGCTGTGCTGTGACAGCCACGAACTCCACCGGGAACCCCCATGCGCACCGCTCCCACCGCCATCGCCGCCGCCCTTCTCGCGGCCCTCACGCTGACCGCCTGTAGCGGGAGTGACGGAGGTGATGGCGGTGACGGCGGGAACGACGGCAAGACCGGGGCCGCCACCACCGAGAGCGCGCGGAAGGGCGCGTGCACGGCCGCGCGGGTCGGCTTCGAGGTCGGTCCCAGCAGCGCGGCCCCGGCCGCCGGGGACGAGGGGGCCGTCCCGGTCACCGTCACCAACAAGGGCGATGCCGCCTGCACGCTGAAGGGGCTCGCCGGGGTCGACCTCGTCGCCGGCGACAGGTCCTGGGCGCTCCAGCCGCAGGAGGGCGCGTCCGAGGAGACCGAGGTGACGCTCCAGGGCGGTCAGTCGATGAGCTTCTCCGTCTCCTACGTGCGCGGGGTCGCCGGTGACGCGGAGAAGAGTGCCGCCGTGGACCAGCTGAAGCTGACCCTGCCCGGAGACAGCAAGGTCAGCAGCTTCAAGTGGCCGGACCCCGAGGTCGCGGTGAAGTCCGAGAGCGTGTTGGAGGCGACGGTGGGGCCGTTCCTGCCGGTGGGCGACTGAGCCGGTGGGCTGCCGAGCCGCCGGGGCCGGGGCGGTCTTCTCGTCATGAGGGGAGCCGGGGGCGTGCCCTGACCTGGGCGCGGTCCGCCGCTTCCGCGCCCTGCTGCCAGCCGGCGAGGTCGCTGACGCCCCGGACGCGGGTGGTGACCGTGTCCGGGAACATCCGGCTGAACTCGTCGTGGACGGCGACGTCACGGGCGGCGAGGACGGGCAGCAGGTCCTGTTCCGGGGCGCCCGCCCCGCCCGCGCCCCCGGCCTCCGCCGCGGCGGCCCGCGCCTCGGCGACCTGGGCCTCGGCGACCGCCGCCAGCCGGTCACCGATGCGATGGGCGTAGGCGGCCAGGAACGACTGCCGGAAGGTCTTGGTCCGCTTGCGGCCGCCCTTGCGCTGGGCCGCCTCCGCCTTGGTCATGGCGGTGGTGGCCTGCACGAGGAGCGAGGTGTGCAGCAGCTCGACCACCTCCAGGTCGGCCTCGAACCCGACCACCGTGGAGAACCCGAGGGCCTCGTTCCACACGGCCTCGCAGCGGTTGGCCCGGGCGACCGCGTCGAGGAGGACCGCCTTGGCCGTCTCGTACGGCGGGTCGACGCCTATCCGGCACGCGCCGGGCGCGTCCTTGCTGTGCGCGCGGGCCGCGAGCAGCGCCTCGTCGATGCTGTGCCGCGCCATCAGCTCCTGCGCCTTCGCGCTGAGCGCCTCCGCCTCCTCCGGGAATCCGGTCGCCTCCGCCTTGGCGAGGAGCGCGCGGATCCGGCTGAGCATGCGGGACTCGGGGTGGGGCGAGTTCTTGGCGGCGCCGGCCTCCCGATGGCGGTCCAGGGGGTCGAGGGTGGGCAGGCGCAGGAGGAGGCGGTACAGCTCCAGGGACACGGTGGCGTGCGAGAAGCGGTCCGCGCGGGTGGGGTGGGCGGCGAGTTCGCCGATCTCGTCGAGCTGGGCGGACCAGCGGGGACCGGGCGGCTGGGGGCGGGCGCCCGCGCGCGCCTCCTCGTGCTCCGCGACGACGAGCCGTGCGAGGAGCCGTACGTGCTCGTCCGCCAGCTCGCGTCGCGCGTACCGGACGACATCGGCGGGCTGCCAGCCACGCCGCCAGGCCCCGGCGACGAACTCCCTTCCGCGCCGGGCGAGTTCGGCGTCGGCCGCCTGGTCGGCGGCGAGCAGGGAGGCGCCGGTGTCGAGGGCGGCGTCGGTGTCGGCGTAGAGCGCCGCCTCGAAGGCGCGGTCCACCGTGCTGGTCGTACTCACGTGTTCGATCGTGTCATGGGTGTCGGGGTGGGGGTTCCGGTCCGGGGCGGGGAGCGGGCTCGGGAGGTAGGGCTGGCCCTACCCCCAGGACGCCCCTCAGGGGTCGTGTGCGGGCCGGGCGGGGACGGTTCGCTTGGGGCATGACCACGGTAGAGAGAGACAGGGCCGCCGCGGAGGCGGGCAAGGTGTCGGCGGGGGACGGGGAGACGGCGGGTGCCGCTGTACGCGTACGGGGGCTGCGCCGGACGTACGGGGAGGTCGCCGCGCTCGACGGGGTGGACCTGGACTTCGAGGTCGGGACCTTCACGGCGGTGATGGGGCCCTCGGGGTCGGGGAAGTCGACGCTGTTGCAGTGTGCGGCGGGGCTCGACCGGCCGTCGGGCGGGACCGTGCGGGTCGACGGCGTGGAGCTGGCCGGGCTGAGCGAGCGGCGGCTGACGCTGCTGCGCCGGGAGCGGATCGGCTTCGTCTTCCAGGCCTTCAACCTCCTCCCCTCCCTGACCGCCGCGCAGAACGTCGCCCTGCCGCTGCGGCTCGCCGGGCGGCGCCCCTCGCGGGGTGCGGTGCGCGAGGCCCTGGGCCGGGTGGGGCTGGCCGAGCGGGCCGGGCACCGGCCCACGCAGTTGTCCGGGGGACAGCAGCAGCGGGTCGCCCTGGCCCGCGCGTTGATCACCCGCCCCGCCGTGCTCTTCGGGGACGAGCCCACCGGGGCGCTGGACACCACGACCAGCCGTGAAGTGCTGCGCCTGTTGCGGGAGTTGGTGGACCGGGAGGGGCAGACCACGGTGATGGTGACCCATGATCCGGTGGCCGCCTCGTACGCGGACCGGGTGGTGTTCCTGGTCGACGGCCGGGTGAGCGGGGAGTTGGTCGGGCCGTCGGTCGAGGCGGTGGCGGCGCGTATGGCGGGGCTGGAGCGGGCGGCGGGCCACGGCGCCTCCGTCGGCGCCGACGGAGGTGTGACGTGCTGACGCTGTCGTCGTTGCGTACGCGGTGGGCCGCGTTGCTCGGGTCGTTCGTCGCCGTGATGGTGGGGGTCGGGGTGATGACCGCCATGGGTCTGGGGCTCGCGGCGTCACTCGACCCGCCCGCGCGTGCGCCGGAGCGTTTCGGCTCCTCCCCCGTCGTGGTGGCGGGCCTGGACCGGCTCACGGTGGAGGTGCGGCGGGGGCCGGGTACGGCCCGGGTCTCGCAGCGGCTGGCCCGTCCACACCCTGTGGACGGAGAGTTGCTGGCGGAGCTGCGGAAGCTGGGGCCGGTGACGACGGGCACGAGCGGCGGTGCGGGCGCGGCCGGGCTGGACTCGGCCGACGTGGACGCGGTCGGGGTGGACGCGGCCGTGGCCGAGGTGCGGGCGGTCGTCGGGGAGCGGGCGCGGGTGCTGACCGGGGACGCCCGGCGGCAGGTGGAT
Source organism: Streptomyces sp. NPDC034049 (assembly GCF_055575575.1). Classification (NCBI taxonomy): domain Bacteria; kingdom Bacillati; phylum Actinomycetota; class Actinomycetes; order Kitasatosporales; family Streptomycetaceae; genus Streptomyces; species Streptomyces sp. NPDC034049. The sequence goes on along the minus strand of NZ_JBVISJ010000012.1, from coordinate 199,606 downwards.
CCGTCGTACGAGCGGGACGCGGAGGCGCTGGTCGCCGTGAACTCGCTGCTGGGGACGGCCGGCGGGGTCGCCGCGTTCGTGTCGGTGTTCGTGACGGCGTCCACGTTCGCGTTCGTGGTGGCGCTGCGCAGGCGGGAGTTCGGGCTGCTGCGGATGGCCGGCGCGACCCCGGGTCAGGTGCGGCGGATGCTGCTCGGCGAGGCCGTGGCGGTGGGGCTCGTGGCGTCGGGCGCCGGGTGTGCGCTGGGCGCGTGGGGAGCGCCGCTGCTGGTACGGGAGTTGGCGGACGGCGGGGTCGCGCCGACGTGGTTCGCGGTGTCGGACGCGGTGGTGTGGCCGTATCACGTGGCCTTCTGGACTGGTGTGGCGGTGGCCGTCGCGGGGGCGTGGGCGGCGGCGCGGCGGGCCGGGCGGATCGGGCCCGTGGAGGCGTTGCGCGAGGCGTCCGTGGACACGGGCGTGCTGCCGCTGTCCCGGCGGGTGATCGGTTCGCTGCTGCTGGTGGGCGCAGTGGGGTTGGCGGCCTGGAAGCTGGGGACGGACCCCGCCGAACTGTTGAAGCGCAAGACGTACACCACCCAGCCGATGCTGCTGATCACGGCGGTGGCCGCGCTGGCACCGCTGCTCGTGCGGCCGGTCGTACGGCTGGTGGGCGCGCTGCTGCCCGGGGCCGCCGGGCTGCTGATCAGGGAGAACGCGGCCACGTCCGTACGCCGCACCGCGGCCGTCGCCGCGCCGGTGCTGGTGACCGTCGCGCTGGCCGGGTCGCTGCTGGGGTCCGCCGGGACCGTGGCCGGGGCGAAGGGCGCGGAGGCGGCGGCGCGGACCGGGGCGGACTTCGTGGTCACCGCCGAGGACGGCACGGGGCTGCGTGAGGAGGCGGTGCGGGGGGCTGTCGGGGGCGCGGCGACGGTGGTCGGGTCCGCCGCCACCGCCGTGTACGTCGTGGAGGAGGGGACCGCGCTGGTGCGGTCCGAGGCGCGGGCGGTGACGGACGCGCCGGGCCTCGCGGAGGTGTCGCGGCTGCCCGTGGTCGCCGGGGACGTGCGGGATCTCGACGACCGGTCCATCGTCGTGAACGAGGAGTGGGAGCGGCACGAGGTCGGGCAGAGCGTGCGGGTGTGGCTCGGGGACGGGCGTCCGGTACGGCTGCGGATCGCGGCGGTGCTCGCGGAGGGGACCGGGGACAACGGGGCGTACGTCACGGCCGCGAACGCGGGCGGGGCCGTGGTGGACCGGGTCGACGTGCGGGTCGTTCCGCGCGGGAGCGGGGTGGAGCGGGCGGAGGTGGCGGCGGCGCTCGAAGGGGCGCGCTCGGAGCGGGCCGGCTGGACGGTGCGGACGGCCGGGGAGTGGCTCGCGGCGAATCGGCCCGGCACCAAGGCGCACACCCGGCTCGGCTTCCTCGTGGTGCTGGGGATCGCGCTCGTGTACGCGGGGATCTCGCTGGCCGGGACGCTGTTGATGGCCACGTCGGCGCGGGGTGCGGAGCTGCGGTCCCTGCGGCTGGCCGGGGCGACGCGGGGGCAGGTGCGGGTGGTCGTGGCGGGTGAGGCGCTGGTCGCGGTGGTGGCGGGCGTGTTGCTGGGGATCGCGGTCACCGCGGTGAATCTCGCCGGGATGGCGGGGGCGCTGGGGGTGTTGTCGGCGCCGGTGGGGGTGACGGTGCCGTGGGAGGTGCTCGGGGCGTGCGCGGGGGCGTGTGTCGCGGTGGGCGGGGTGGTGGCGGTGGCCGGGGTGGGGGTGGGGGCTGGGGCAGGAGGGGGGAGGTAGGGGGCCGGGGTCGGGCGCCTGAGGGGGTGGGGGTGTGGTCGGGGGGCGTGTGCGGGCCGGTGGGGGCTGAGCGCGCAGTTCCCCGCGCCCCTGACGGGGCCGGGGTGGGTTGGGTGGGGCAACTGGGTAAGTGAGGTGAGGTGTCAACTTCGGGTTGACACCTCATGACTGTCAACCTATGGTTGACACATGACGACGAATCCGCGGCCCACCGCCTCCATCCGTCTCGACGAACTCATCGAAGCCATCAAGAAGGTGCACCCGGAACCGCTCGACCAGCTCCAGGACGCGGTCATCGCCGCGGACCACCTCGGCGACGTGGCGGACCATCTGATCGGCCACTTCGTGGACCAGGCCCGGCGATCGGGCGCCTCCTGGACGGACATCGGCCGGAGCATGGGCGTCACCCGCCAGGCCGCGCAGAAGCGGTTCGTGCCGAAGGCCGAGAACGACCTCGACGCCAGCCAGGGCTTCAGCCGCTTCACCCCCCGCGCCCGGAACGTGGTCGCGGCCGCGCACAACGAGGGCAAGGCCGCCGGCGCCGTCGAGGGGCTTCCGGCCCACCTGGTCCTCGGGCTCCTCGCCGAACCGGAGGGGCTCGCGGCCAAGGCGCTCGTCGCCCAGGGCCTCTCCCCCGAGGCCGTACGGGAAGCCGCCACCGCCGTCCTGCCGCCGGCTGCTCCCGAGGTGCCCGAGCTCATCCCCTACGGCCCCGACGCCAAGAAGGTCCTCGAACTCACCTTCCGCGAGGCCCTCCGCCTCGGCCACAACTACATCGGCACCGAGCACATCCTCCTCGCCCTCCTGGAGTTCGAGAACGGGAAGGGAGTGCTCAGCGGCCTCGGCGTCACCAAGGAGGCCACCGAGGCGGACGTGGCCCAGGCCCTCCAGACGATCGTGCAGGGGCAGGGAGAAGGACAGGGATAGGGGCAGGGGCAGGGCAGCGGCTGTCGGTTCCCGGCTCCCGGCCGCCCGTCCGCCCGGCTCCCGCGTCGCCCGTCCGCCCGGCTCCCGCGTCGCGCGGTCCGGATCCCGCGTCGCGCGGGCGTTGTCAGACCCCCCTGTCACACTCGCACCCATGACCGACCGGTGGGTGCTCGCGACGGCCGAGGACGGGGGTGTGGAGGTCGCCCCGCTCGGGGCCGACGGGCTGCTCGCGGGGGCGGTGGTGCGGGAGCCCGATCTCGCGGAGGCGGTGCGGCGGCGGGGGCCGCAGGTCGGGCGGTGGGTGTGGCGGGCCACCGGGGAGGTGTATCCGCGGCTGCTCGCGACGGGGGTGCGAGTGGAGCGGTGCTACGACATCGAGGACGCCGAGGCCCTGCTGCTCGGGCACGAGGGCCGGCTCGGTGAGCCCCGATCCGCTGCCGCCGCCCTCGCCCGGCTCCGCCACGCGCCCGTGCCGCCGGACCCGCCCGCGCGCTCGGCCGACCCCGGCGCCCAGCCGTCCCTGTTCGAGCCCCGCCCCGTCCACGTCCCCCTCACCGACCTCGTCGAGGTGTACGCGGACCAGCAGCGACGGCACGACGCCACCGCCCACCCCGACCGGATGCGGCTGCTGACCGCCGCCGAATCGGCCGGGATGCTCGTCGCCGCCGAGATGAACCGGGCGGGCATGCCGTGGCGGGCCGACGTCCATCGCGACGTACTGCACGAGATGCTCGGCGAGCGGTACGCGGGCGGGGGCGAGCCGCGTCGCCTCGCCGAACTCGCCGAGGAGGTCTCGCACGCGTTCGGCCGGCGGGTGCGGCCCGATCTGCCCGCGGACGTCGTCAAGGCCTTCGCCCAGGCAGGCATCCGGATCCGGTCCACCCGGCGCTGGGAGATCGAGAGCCTCGACCATCCGGCCGTGAAGCCCCTCCTGGAGTACAAGCGGCTGTACCGCATCTGGGTCGCCCACGGGTGGTCCTGGCTCCAGGACTGGGTCCGCGGCGGCCGCTTCCGGCCCGAGTTCCTCGCCCACGGCACCGTCACCGGGCGGTGGGTCACCAACGGCGGGGGCGCCCTGCAGATCCCCAAGGTGATCCGCCGCGCCTGTGTCGCCGACCCGGGCTGGCGGCTCGTCGTCGCCGACGCCGACCAGATGGAACCCCGGGTGCTCGCCGCCATCTCCCGGGACCCCGGGCTCATGGAGGTCGCGGGCCGCCCCACCGATCTCTACCAGGCCGTCTCCGACCGTGCCTTCTCCGGAAACCGCGAGCACGCCAAACTCGCCGTGCTCGGCGCGGTGTACGGGCAGACCTCCGGGGACGGGCTCAAGAATCTCGCCGCGCTGCGCCGCCGGTTCCCGCGCGCCGTGCAATACGTCGACGACGCGGCCCGCGCGGGCGAGGAGGGCCGGCTCGTACGGACCTGGCTCGGGCGTACGTGCCCACCGGCGGCCGGCGCCTCCGACGCGGCCGGCGAGGAGGCGGGCCTCCCTCAGGACGACGGCGACCCGGACACCCGCGAGCGCGGCCAGGGCGACGAGTGGGTCCCGGGGTACGCCTCCACCAACTCCCGTGCCCGGGGCCGCTTCGCGCGCAACTTCGTCGTCCAGGGCAGCGCCGCCGACTGGACCCTGCTCCTCCTCGCGGCCCTCCGCCGCGCCCTCGACGGCATGGCGGCCGAGCTGGTCTTCTTCCAGCACGACGAGGTGATAGTGCACTGTCCGGAGCGGGAGGCGGAGGCCGTGGTGGCGGCGATCCGGGAGGCGTCGGAGCTGTCGGGGCGGCTGGCGTTCGGGGAGACGCCGGTGCGGTTTCCGTTCACTACGGCGGTGGTCGAGTGTTATGCGGACGCGAAGTGAGGGGGCGCCTTTCGGGGAACGGGGCCCTCCGGGGTTTGAGGGGGGCGCCTTCCGGGATGGGAGGGTCTGTCGGCCGGCGGCTGCGGGATCGTCGTGGCCGGTCGCGCAGTTCCCCGCGCCCCTGGAAGGCGGCTGCGCCGCCATTCAAGGGCGCGAAGCTTACGGCGCGCGGTTCTTCAGTAGTTCTCTCAGGTCTGTCGCCACCGTCGAGTCCGTGTCGTCCAGGATCTCCTGGGCCTGCTCCCACTCGTGGTAGGCCTCCTCCTCGTGGCCGTCGGCGCGGAGCAGCAGCCCCCGCTGGTGCCGGGCCAGACCGACGGCGTACTGATCGGCGCGGCATTCGGCGAGGTCGAGCAGGACGGCGCACTCCTGGGCCGCGCGGTCCGGACGGCCCAGCTCGCGCAGGGCCCGTACCAGGCCGAGCCGGGACTTCGACTCGCCCTGCCAGTCCTCGTCGTCGCCGAGGATGCGCAGGCTCTGCTCGAAGTGGCGTACGGCGGCGGCCGGCTCGCCGAGGCGGAGGTGGGCGTAGCCGATGTTGCAGTGCGCGGTGTGCCGTACGACGAGGCTGTCGGCGATCTCGCCCAGCGCCAGGCTCCGTTCGTGATGGGCGATGGCGGCGCGCGCGTCGGTGTGTTTGTAGAGGTTGCCGAGGTGGCTGAAGGTCACCGCCTCGCCGTAGGGGTCGCCGAGCCTGCGGGAGAGTTCCAGGCTCTGGCGGAGCGTCTCCTCGCTCTCCTCGTACCGGCCGAGGCTCTCCAGGACGAGCCCCCGGTTGTTCAGACAGCGCCGTACGCACGAGACCACGCCGAGGCGGCGCCACAGCTTCAGGCCCTCGTCGTTGAGCGCGAGCGCCTCCGAGGCCCGGCCGGACATGAAGTGCAGCCCGGCGCGGTCGGTGAGCGCGAACGCCTCGGCCTCGTCGTCCCCGAGGGACCTCGCCAGGTTCAGCGCGTGCCGTCCGAGGACGTCCAACTCGGCGAGTCGGCCGCCTCGGTGCAGATAGGGGAAGAGGTGGCGGACCAGGGTGGGGACGAGGGCCGCCGCCGCGCCCGAGTCCGTCGTGCCGACGGCGCCGTGGTCGCGGGCGCAGCGTTCCACCAGGGCGACGACGGTGGGGAGTTCGCGGTCGCCCCAGGCGAAGGCCTCCTCGGCGGAGGCGAAGGGCGGTTCCGTGGGCGGGGGTTCCTCCGGGGGTTCTGTGGGCGGGGGTTCCTCCGGGGGTCGCGCTGTCCCGGCCGCGTCCGGCGCCTCGGACGACGCCGACCCCGTGCGCAGGCGTTCGTCGCGCTCGTACCCCGGAGGGAGCATCACCAGCAGGCTCTGCCGGGCGCGTCCGGTGTACCAACGCAGGGCCTGCTCCACGGCGGCGGCGGTCTCGGCGGCGGTGGTCGAGCCGGCGAGTTCGCGGGCGAAGTGGCGTACGAGGTCGTGGGGGACGTACCGGCCGTACGTCGTCTCCTCCAGGAGGGCCACGTCGACGAGGCGGTCGAGGGCGGCCTCGGCGCGGAACTCGTCGGTGCCGGTGAGGCGGGCGAGGAGGGGCGCGCCGTAGGCGGGCAGGTCGAGGGCGCCGATGCGGCGGAGGGCGTGGGCGGCGTCGCGGTCGGCCTCGCGGTCGGAGGCGCGCAAGGCCTCGTGGGCGACGGCGAGGGAGCGGCGGACGCTCAGGTCGTCGTATTCGAGATGCCGCAACCTGCCTTCCGTGGCCGCCAGTTGACCGGCCAGCGCGTCCGGGGTGAGGGCGCGCCGGGCGGCGAGGCGGGCCGCGACGACGCGGAGGGCGAGCGGGAGGCGGCCGGTGAGTTCGACGAGGGGGTGCGCGGCGTCCAGGCCCGCCGCGCGGCCCGAGGCCGCCCGCAGCAGGGCCGCGCTCTCGTCGTCCGACAGCGGGGCGAGCGGGATGCGGTGGGCGCCGTCCAGCGCGGTGAGCGGCGAACGGCTCGTCACGATGACCGCGCAGCCGGGGCCCGCGGGGAGCAGGGGGCGCACCTGGGCGGCGGTCGCGGCGTCGTCCAGGACCATCAGGGTCCGGGTGGGGGCGAGGGTCGAACGGAGCAACGCGGCGGCCGCGTCCGGGTGTTCGGGGATACGGCGGGGCGCGGTGCCGAGGTCCCGCAGGAGCGCGGCGAGGGCCTGGGCGGGGGTGAGGGGGGTCATGCCCGGGGTGGCGCCGTGGAGGTTGATGTACAGCTGGCCGTCGGGGAAGTGTTCGGCGAGTTCGTGGGCGAGGTGGAGGGCGAGGGCGCTCTTGCCCACACCGGCCATGCCGCTGATGACGGCCGTCGGCGAAGCGGGGCGCCTACTGACTCGGGGGGAACCGTGGGTCGGCGGGTGCGGATTCGTCGTGGCTTGTCGCGCAGTTCCCCGCGCTCCCAGGGGGGTAGGGGCGCGGGTCGCTTCATACGGACCCGTATCCAGAGTCCTCCGCAGCTCCGCCAACGCCTCCCGTCGGCCGGTGAAATGGGCTGGTGGCGGCGGGAGTTGGGCCGGGCGGGGTGGCGGGTCGGTGGAGGTGGCCTCCGGTGCGGGCCCCTGTGCGTGTGCGTCGGGTTCCCGCAGGATCTCCATGTGGGCCTCGCGTACGGCCGGGCCCGGCTCCACGCCGAGTTCGTCGAGGAGGCGGGCGCGGAGGTCGCGGTGGACGGCGAGGGCCTCGGCCTGGCGGCCCGTGCGGTGCAGGACGAGCATGAGGAGCCGGTGGAAGGCCTCGCGCAACGGGTGTTCGGCGACGAGGGCGGCGAGTTCGGGCGCGAGTGCGCCGAGCGCGTGCGCCCCGGCGGGTTCGGCCTCCGCCCCGCCGTGTGCCGCCCCGCCCTGTGCCACCCCGCCCGACCCTCCGTGTGGCGACCCGCCGGTCGCGAGGTGGAGGTGGAGTTCGGCGTCGTACCGTCGCTCCAGGAGCAACAGCCGTGCCTCCTCCAGGCGTTGGACGAAGGCCTGGGCGCGGAACTCCTCGACCGGCAGACCGCCGAGCGGTGTCCCCCGCCAGAGGGCGAGCGCGGCCGTGGCCTCGCGCACGGTCCGGGCCCAGTCGCGCTCGGCGTGGGCGGTACGGGCGGCGCGGGCGTGGGTCTCGAAGACGCGGACGTCCAGCTCGCCCTCGTCGACCCGCAGCAGATAGCCGGGCGGGATCGCGCGCAGCCGCTCGGGGTCGTCCAACAGCCTGCGCAGCCGCGTCACATGGTTCTGTAGGGAGGCCTGCGCGGAGGGCGGTGGCGCCGCGTCCCACAGCACGTCCTTCAGGGTGTCGACGGAGACGACCCGCCCGGGTTCGAGCAGCAGCGCGACGAACAGGGCGCGCATCTTGCCGCTGCCGACGGACCGTACGCCGCCGGGACCCTTCGAGCTCCCGGTGGCTTCGGTGTCATCCGCGTCCCCGGCCCCGTACAGAACCGGCGGACCGAGCAGTCCGAACCGCAGCCCGTCCCGCATAGAACCCGTCCGCTGCCTTTCCGCACCGACGTTCCGGGCCCGCCCCGCGGCGACCTGCCGCCGCCTCCCGTACGGCTCCCCGTGGAACCGTTGGGCTCATGTTAGCGATCCGTTGGCGAGACCTGATGTGATCACTTCATCGGATCCGGCGACGACGGCGCACGCGTGAGACGCGTAGCTCGGGGGAGTGCCGCCGCCGCCGCCGGATCCGGGAACCGCACAGAGCGCTGTGCCCCGGTCGGTGGGGGTGAACGACCGGGGCACTCGTGTGTGCGGAAACGGGAACGAGATCGGCGGGCACGCCGGTTCTACAGGTCCGGCGGGTAGGCCGGTTCAACAGGATCGGCAGGCACGGTTCTACAGGATCGGCGGGCGGCCCAGCCTTGTCAGGTGCCAGACCGTTCGCCAGCTCATGGGCCGGCGCTCGCCGCCCGACTCGCGCCAGCCCTCCACGAAGCCGCCGAACCAGGCCTTCAGACCGGCCGCCGAGCGCATCCGCAGCAGGGTGATGAGGACCCACACCCCCAGGTGGACGGGGACGAGCGGCAGCGGGAGGCGGCGGCGGGCGAGCCAGACGCGGTTGCGGGCGTTGACGCGGTAGTAGATGGCGTGCCGGGCCGGTGAGGTCTTCGGGTGCTGGAGGAGCAACTCGGGGGCGTACAGCACCGTCCAGCCGGCGTCGAGCGCCCGCCACGCCAGGTCCGTCTCCTCGTGCGCGAAGAAGAACTCCGCGGCCCAGTCGCCCGTCTCGCCGAGCATGGCCATGGAGAGGGCGTGCCCGCCACCGAGGAACCCGGTGACCGGGCCGCCGCGCATCGGGTCCTTCGCGCCCACCCTCGGCACGTGCCGCCGCTGGGTCTCGCCGTGCTCGTCGGCGATCCGGAACCCGACGATGCCGAGGCGCGGGTCGGCGGCGTACAGATCCCGTACGCGGCGCAGCACATCGGCGTCGACGAGCAGCCCGTCGTCGTCCAGTTCCACGACGACGTCGACATCGCCGAAGGCGCGGAGCCGCTCCAGGGCGACGTTCCGGCCGCCGGGGCAGCCGAGGTTCTCGTCCACCTCGATGAGGGTGACCTCGCCGGGCAGGCCCAGCCGTTCGGCGAACTCAGGGAGGGGGCAGCCGTTCCCCACGATCACGATCCGCTCGGGCGCGACGTCCTGCTTGGCCACGGAGGCGAGCAGCGCGTCCACCTCCGCGGGCCGATTGCCCATCGTCACCACGGCGACAGCGACCCGAGGCCCGGCCTCCACCACGACACCAACCCCATTCCGTCCACGGACCGCCGACGACGACCGGCGGGGCGACGACGACCGGCACGGCCATCGACGGCCGCCCCGGCGCGACCCGACGGCGACCGCCGACCCGCTTCCCAGCCTCCACCGACTGTTTACGGCCGGGATGCTAGTCGTTCACGACGGAGACTTCGCATCGACTCCTCGGCTTCGCCGTTCAGGCCCTCAGCCGACCCCACGCGTCGACCCCGCCGCCACACCGACTCGGGCCCTGCGCCGCACACTTGATCACGCATCAGACCTCTCCTCCGCTCCGGCCGTTTCCGCCCTGCGGGGCGGACCGCCTGGATCTACGCTTCCGGCATGGTGGAGCGGAGATGGCGGAGACAGCTGCGTGGGTCGCGGGCGGGGCACGTGCCGGTCATGACGCCGGAGGAGGCGGTCCGGTGGAACGCCGTCAAGCGGTACGTCCAGCCGCGCGCCGACCGGCGGAGCATCGGCCGGTACGGGGAACTGCTCGGCGGCCGGTTCCTGCGGTTCGAGGGGGCCACCCGGAGGCGGTTCCTGCACCCTCTGCTCGCCGACGCCTCGTCGATCACGGACGCCGAGCTGGAGGCCCTGCTCTTCGAGGGCTGGCGGCCCCGTCTCACCGCCGCGTGGCTGATCGGCATATCCCGGCGGACCTCCTACCGCCCCCGCCTCGGTGAACTGCTGCTGGCCAGCGAGACGGTGTACGCGGGCCTGGGCTACTGCTTCGCGCTGGCCCGGTTCTCCACCCCCGAGGACGCGGAGATCCTCGCCGCCTACCTGGACCGCTATCTGCCCCGCACCGACCTCCGCTACGACCAGCCCCTGGCCATGGGGGCCCTCCTGTACGTCGACTGCCGGCTGGGCACGGCCCACGCGGCGCCGTTCACCGCGCCCGGCGGCCCCTATCAGCGGTGGGTGGACGCCGTCGTCCACGAGACCGACCGCCCCTCGTACGCCCCCGACCAGGAACTCACCGCCATGACCCGCCTCTGCGACTTCGCCGACGGCTGGACCAGTCCCGGCTGAGGTGACGGCTGGACCACGCCCGGCCGAGGCGGCGGCTGGACCATGCCTGCCGAGGTGACGGCGGCAGCGGACGACTCCGGCGGAGAGGCACGGGCGGACCGGGGCGGTCGCGGCTCTGGTGGGGGCGTCGTCCACCGGCTAGGGTCCGCCCATGATCCCTGGGGGAGCGCCGGCCGCCGACGCGACGATCGTGCGGTACGGCCTGCGGCGTTTCCTCTGGAGCCTGTTGTTCGTTCCGGTGACCCTCGTCTCCGGTGGGGTCGGCGTGGTCGAGGCGGTGTACGGCCGCGGCGACGGCCTCTTCGCCGTGTGGGGCCCCGTGTTGTTCATCCTGATGGCGCTGCTGTTCGCCGTTCCGGTCGTCTCCACCTGGCGGACCCGCCGATGGGTGATGGCCTTCGACGCGACGGGATTCTGGTGGGTCCGGGGCAAGGAGATCGCCTTGATCCGCTGGGACTCGCTCGCCGGAGTGGGTATCCACTGGACGCACCCGATCTTCACCGTCGAACTGTGTCCCCGGGACGGGATCGACCGCGACGACCCGCTGTTGGGGCAGTTCGTCCGGGACACGGAACCGCTGCGGCCCGGACTGCCCCGCCTGCGCTACCGCATCCGCCTCCCCCATGCCTACAAGCCCTACGAGAAGGCCCTGCGCCAATGGGCGCCCGAGCTGTGGTTCGGCGTGGTGGCGCAGCCGCCGGCATACGCGGGGCGGCCCGACCGGGCGGGGCACCGGGGGCGCGCGGCGGGGCGCGGAGAGGGCTGACCGCCGGCGTCACGCGCGATCTCCCTCCGTGACGCGGAGCGGCGACTCCCGGGTCTGGAGCGGGAGTCGATGCTCCAGACCCCGGTGCGGTCGCAGGTGTCAGGCCCGCAGCGGGTTCGAGCGGACCGCGGCCATCAGGTACCAGGCCGTGGCGCCCGTGTGCCGGTACGGGTAGTAGCCGAAACCGAAGCCCGTGTCGAGGGGGCTGCTGGCCGAGACGACGCCGGAGCGGTCGGGCAGGGCGCGGCCGCCGACGGTCTGGGCGGTGCCGAGGAGGTCCTGGGCGCGTTCGAGGGAGGCGAGCAGGCGCCGGGCGCGCTTCTCGTCGCCGCGCGCGCCCCGGTCGCGCAGGGCGAGCGCGAGATGGGCGGTGCCCTCGAACCAGACCCCGTTGCGGTTGGGCTTGGGCTGGAACTCGGCGATGGGCGCGTCCTCGTTCGCGAGGAGACTGGCCGAGCTGAAGGTCACGCCCTCGTACGACTGTCCGGCGGGGACCGTGCTGTTGCGGCGCTCGGCGTGGTCCTGGACGGCGAGTTCCCGCGCCGCCCAGTCGAGGGAGCGCGCGTACCGGTCGGAGTCGAGGGCGAGGTGGGTCCAGGTCTGGGTGTCCTCGGGGATCGGGGACCTGTTGACGGTCACGCCGTCGTTCGTGCCGGTGTAGAAGAAGCCGCCGGACGCGCCCCGGCCCGGCTCCCACATGCCCTTCACGAAGGCCTCGGCCCGTGCCCGCCGCTGCCACCACACCCGGTCGCCGGTGAGCCGCGCGAGCCGTCCGAACAGGCAGACCAGGTCGGTGTTGTGCTCGGTCGAGGTGAACGGCAGCTTCTCGTTCGCCCCGTTCACGCCGAACTTGTAGCCGCCGAGGGGCTCGTCGGTACGGCCCGTCCGCTCGATCCACTCCCCGATCCGCACGGCGGCGGCCAGGAACCGCCGGGCCCCGGTCCGCCGGGCCAGCGCGCTCAGCGCGATCCCCGCCCAGGCCATGTCCCCCACGGCCGTCCCCGTGAAGCCGAACTGGGTGCCGACGTTGGCCGTGCCGTCCGCCCGGACGAACCCGTCCGGCTGCGGTACGCCGTCGTAGTAGACGTACGGCCCGACGTTGTACGCCTGGCGCAGTCGGCCGTCGTCGTACGCCGGGTCGTGCTCCTGGGCGTAGATCAGCGCGTCCCCGAGCGCCACCGCTCTGGCCCGTCCGTCCTCGGTGCGCACGGCGAGGTGGGCGAGGATCGCGAGGGCGTTGTCGTAGGTGAACGCCGTGCTGAACAGGCCCGCCTGGTCGGTGTAGCTCTGGGTCAGCCGGAGGTCGCCGTGGTCGGGGTAGGCGTCCATGGCGGCGGCGAGGAAGGCGTGGCCGCGCCGCGCGGCGGAGGCGCCGGACGCCGCGGGTGTGGCGTGGGCCGCGCCCGTGCCCGGGCCGACGACGGTGAGGGCCGCCGCCGCGCCGAGTCCGGTGCCGATGAGCCTGCGGCGGCTGAACGGGTGGGCTCGGCCGCCGGTGCCGGTTCCGGTGCCGGTTCCAGTCCCGGTACGGCCGCTGCTGCCGGTGCTGCCGGTCATGGGTCTCCCTGGGGGTGTGGGTGCGAGGGGTGGGGTGACGGGTGCGAGGTCTGGAGTTCTGGAGTTCTGGTGCGGGGTGAGGCACGCTCCGTACCGCGTCCTGAGAGCGCTCTCAAGCGGATGGGGGCTCATTCTGCTGGTGCGCGCGACGCGGGTCAACGCCCCTGCGGGGCACGCGATTTCAAGGCCGCCGGGCGGCGGAACCACCGGCGTCCCGCACACCTTGTGGGTGTGCGGGACGCCCCGCGGGACCCGGGCCGGGTACGCGGACTCCGCCACGCGCACCCGGCCCCGGCATCCCGCGACCGTGAGGCCGGTCCTCCACGACACCGGCCTCACGGTCGTTCAGCGGCTCCGCCGGCCGGACGACGGGTGCCGGACACCACTGTCCGATCCGGTCGGAGAGGGCGGGGACAAGCGAGGGACAGGGGAGAGCCAGGCAGGGTAAGAGCGCGTACAACATTGGGTGCGTGCCCCCGCCCCACCCCGGAACAGGTCCCCCCTGTCCGCATGTGTGTGCCGTCGCCGTCTACTCCGTGCGCAGTGCCCTCGCCGTCCCCGTCCCCGCCGCCCACCCCGCCGGCAGCAGCGCGCCCGCCACCGCGATGACCAGCCCTCCCAGCGCGAGGCAGGCGAGGACGGGTCCGTCGTACACGGCGAGGACGGTGCCGGGCAGGGTCATGCCGACGGCGTCGCCCATGAACGGCGTGACGACCCCGTGCAGGACGATCCCGGCGGGGACCGCGACCAGCCCCGCGAGCAGGCCGACCCCGGCGACGGAGACGACGACCATGGCCACGGTCTGGCGGGGTGTCATCCCGAGCGCCTTGAGGACTCCTAGGTCGCGGACCCGTTCGCGGGTGTCGAGGACGACCGTGTGGAGGACTCCGAGCCCGGCGACCACGACGAGCATGAGCGTGAGCGTCCCGATCAGCGCGTCCATGGCCACGATCACACTGGAGGAGTTGCCGCTGTCGGCGTGGGCGAACGCGGCGAGACCCGCGCCGTCGAGCGCACGGTTCAGCGTGTCCAGGTACTGCCCCGGATCGGTGCCCGACCCGGTCCGCACATGGAACCGGCCGGGCAACGCCTGCTCCCCGAGCCCGAGTTCGGTGAGGGTGGCGGTCGAGGTGAGGAGGGTCATGCCCCCGTCCTGGGTGAAGAAGGCCTCGCCGACGATCCGTACGGTGGTCCGTCGGCCCTTGTCGTGGAGCGTCACCGTGTCCCCGACCCCGATCCCTGCGGCCGTGAGGAACCGTTCGGTCACCACCGCCTGGCCGGGCCCGTCGAGCCAGTGCCCCGAGACCATCTCCGGCGCGCCCCACGCCGAGTCTCCCTCGTAGGCGACCACGGTCGTCGCCCCGGTGACCCCGGAGACGGCGACCTCCGCCTGGGCGGTGCCGTAGAAGCGCCGGGTGCCCTCCTGGGCGCGGAGCACGGTGGCGACGGCCGCCGGATCGGCCTTCTCCCGCTCGCCGCCCGGGCTGCCCGCCCCTTCCGCGGGCACCACCTGGGCGCCGGGCGGCCCCTGACCGCCGCCCGCCTCCACCACGACCGAGCCGGCCGAGTCGAGCATGCGGCCCTCCTGGACCTTGCCCAGCGTCAGCGCGAGGCCGACCGCGAAGGTGACGGACAGGGCGCCGAAGACGACCGCCGCGGCCACCGTCGCCGACCGGGCGGGCCGGGCGAAGGGCTGCGCCAGGCCGAGCCGGACCGTCGGCGGCACCAGCGACAGCGGCCGGGCTGCGAACAGCCGTGCCACCCGCCTGCGCTCGGATCCAGCGCGCCCGGCGCGGGCCGCGCGCCTGCGCTCGGACCCACCGCGTCCAGCCCCTCCGGCCCGTCCGGCCCCTCCCCCGACCGCGATCGCCTCCACCGTCCGCAGGCGTCCGGCGCGCAGTGCGGGGACCACGGCGGCGACAGCGACCAGCAGGAGCGCGGCGCCGGGCACCGCGACGTCCACCCAGACCGGGAGCCCGCCGGCCGGTGCGCCGAACGCCTCCCCCACCTCGTTCAGCACCGGCAGGGCCAGCGCGTTGCCGAGCACCACCCCGAGGACACAGCCGAGCGCCGCCGGGACCAGGGCCTGTGCCACATACGCCCGTACGACCTGCGCGGGCGTGAACCCGAGCGCCTTGAGCACACCGATCCGCCGGGTGGCCGCCCCCACGGCCCCACCGACCACGATCCCGATCACCAGCACCGACAGACACAGCCCGAGCACCCCGAACGCCGCCAGGAACGGCACGAACGCCATCGCGTTCGCCGTCTCGTCCTGCCGCACGGTCAGATACGACCGCGCCCCGCTCATCGCCCCCTCCGGTACGTCCGCGACGATCGCGGCGCGCGCGGCGGTCAGGTCGGCCTCGGTCGCGGCCTGCCGGAAGCGGTACAGCATCTCGTACGCGGCCGAACCGCCCCCGGGCCCCGACGAGTTGCCGCTCTCCGCCGCACCTCCGGGACGCGACGAGTTGCCGCTCGCGGCCGTGCCTCCGACGTCTCCGGCGCCTCCCGTGTCGCGCGCCGACCCCGCCAGCGACTCGGCCTGGGCGGGCGTCACCCAGGCCTCGCCCGTGCCCGTCACCGAGCGGGCGAGGCCGGCCACGGTCAGCGTCGGGCCGCCCGGCGTCCCGGGGAAGGCCAGTCGGTCGCCCGGCCGGAAGGGCCCGGCGTCGGCGGCCACGACGATCTGCCCCGGCCGGGTGGCCCACTCGCCCTCGACCAGGTCGATCACATCGACGGGTCCGCCCGCCTCCGCCCGGCCGACGACGGTCATCGGCGGCAGGTCCACCCCGGCCGGCAGGAAGTCCGACCCCGTGACGGTACGAGGGCGTACCGAGACGATCGGGAAGGGGCCGGCCGCGGCGGTCACACCGGGCGCGTCGGCGGTCGCCGCGAGCCGCGCCGCCGTCACCTTCGTCCCGTCGAACTGCCCCGTCAGATGCGCGCCACGCTGCTCCGCGAAGGCCCGCTCGAAGGGGGCCCGTGCGGCGACGAGGAGCCCGACCGCGAGCACGGACGCGGTCACGGCCATCAGCGTCGTCAGCACCATCACGACGGTCCGCACCCGCCGACGCCCGACGCCGGCCCGCACCACCCGCCCGAGCGCGCTCATCGATCCACCGCCGCCACGCCCGGACCGCCGACGTTCTCTTGTTGGTCGTCGTGCGGCGCGTCGCGCACGATGCGGCCGTCGACGAGTTCGACCGTCCGGTGCGCGCAGGCCCGGGCGAGGCGCGGATCGTGGGTGACGAGGACGATCGTCTGGCCGTCCGCGTTGAGGTCGGTGAGGAGCGCGCGGACGTCGTCGCCGGACGCGGAGTCGAGCGCGCCGGTGGGTTCGTCGGCGAGCAGGAGGGCGGGCCGGTTCATCAACGCGCGGGCCACGGCGACCCGTTGCCGTTCGCCCCCGGACAACCGGCCTGGGTACGCGTGGGTGTGCCGGTCGATACGGAGATACTCCAGCAGGCCCGCCGCCCGTCGGCGCGCCTCGGCCCTGCCCAGGCCGGCCAACTGGGCGGGCAGCAGCACGTTGTCGACGACGGTCAGGTCGTCCAGCAGGTTGAAGAACTGGAAGACCATGCCGACCTTGGCCCTCCGGTACCGCGCCGAACCGGCCTCGCCCAGCCGGTCCACCCGTACGCCGTCGACCGTGACACTCCCCGAACTCGGCCGGTCCAGACCCGCGATCAGGTTGAGCAACGTCGACTTGCCGCTCCCCGACGGGCCGATGACGCTCACCGCCTCCCCGGCCCGCACGCGCAGCGAGACCCCGTCGAGGGCGGGCGGCCCCTCACCGCCGTACGCCCTGCGCACGTCACGGATGTCGATGACGGGCGTGCCGTGGTCGCCGGTGACGGTGGGCGGGGGTGATGGCGGGGGCGGGGCCGGGGGCATGGTCATGGGGCCTCCTCGGGAGGGTGGTCGGTGTGTGGCACCGACGCTAGGGACGGCCCCGCGCCCGGTCGTCCCCCACGACGGCGAAGCCCTCTGCCGTGCCGGACGGACCCCGCGCGCACGTCATCCCCGAGATGTACGCGGACGATGTACCCTCCGTCCCCACCACGACGGATGTGACGCCCACGCCCGCTTGCCACACTGATCGCATGGGCGGCGGGAAGACGCGGAGAGACGGGCCGGGAGCGCGAGCGGGACGAGCGCGGCGGTGGTGGGACGGTCTGCCCTCCCTGCTCCGTGCCACACTCCCGCCGCCCCGACCGTCCCGCTGGGCCTGGACCGCCGACGCGTGCCTCGCGCTCCTCCTCGCCGCCTGCACGGTGGTGGCCACGACAGCACAGGACGTGAGCGCGCACCCGAGGCTGCCGGGCCGGGGGCTGACGCCGGTCCCGGGGGCGTCGGCAGGGCCGGTGCCGCCCGAGGCCCCGCCCCTGCCGACGCCCCCGTACCTGACGCAGGACCTCGGCGCGCCCCACACCTGGCAGTTGCTCCTCGCCGCCCTGACCGCGCTGCCGCTGCTGGTCCGGCGCCGCTACCCGCTGACCGCGTTCTGGGCGGTGATCGTCACGACGATGGTGTTCAACCAGCGATCGGGTGCGGCCGAGGCGACCGCGTACACGTTCCTGACCTGTGTGGTCGCCGCGCACAGTGCGGCCGTCCACAGCCCGTACCGGCTGCGCGCGCTCGGCAGTCTGGTGGCGGGCGCCGCCCTGGTCGCGGCGTTCGCCGAGGAGAACTTCCCGTACGTCACGCCGGGCGTGATCCCGTTCCTCGTCCTGTTCGGGGTGGGCCTCGGCGCCAACGCGATCCACACCTGGAAACAGCGCGTGCACGCTCTCCAGACACAGCAGGAGACAGCCACGCGTCTGGCGGTCGAGCGCGAACGCGCGCGTATCGCGCGGGAGTTGCACGACGTCGTCACCCATCATGTGAGCGTGATGGTGATCCAGGCGGGCGCGGCCCGCAAGGTGATGGACGCCGCCCCCGACCGTGCGCGTGAGGCCCTGCTCGCCGTCGAGTCGGGCGGTCGTACGGCGATGACCGAACTGCGCCATGTGATGGGCCTGTTGACGATGTCCGACGAGGACCGGCCACCGACCGCCGCCGAGACGGGCCGGACGGACGGGTGGAGCATCCCGACCGACACGGACTCCCGCACGGGCACGGGCACGGGCTCCGGTTCTGGCTCCGGCCTCGGCCCCGGTATGGGCACGGGCTCGGGCTCCGGCTTCGGCCCCGGCCCCGGCCCCGGCCCCGGCATGGGAACGGGCTCCGGCACAGGCGCAGGCAGGGGCTCGGACTCCGGCACGGGCACGGGCTCCGGGATCGGCACTGGCTCGGGCTCCGCTTCCGGGGCGGGCTTCGCTACCAGGGCGAGATCTGGTTCCGGGGCAGGTTCCGGGTCCGGCCTCGCCCGGGCCCCCGGCGGCTCCGGACCCGGCACCTGGAAAGGGCCCGCCGGCGACGCCGAGTTGGCTCCGCAGCCGGGGCTCGAACAGCTCCCGGCGCTCGCCTCGCGCGTCCGTGCCTCCGGGGTCCCCGTGGAGTTGATCGTCACCGGCACCCCGGCCCCGCTGCCGCCGGGCGCCGACCTGGCCGCGTACCGCGTCGTCCAGGAGGCCCTGACGAACACCGTCAAGCACGCCGCGGGCGCCCGGGTGCGGATCACCGTCGACCACACGCCCACCGCCCTACGCCTGGAGGTCGCGGACACCGGCGGCACCCCCACCCCCGCGGCGGCCTCCGGCACGGGACGCGGCCACCTGGGCCTGCGGGAGCGCCTCTCCGTCCACGGCGGCACCCTCCACACCGGCCCCCGCCCGACCGGCGGTTACCGCGTCCAGGCGGTCATACCGCTCACCCCGCCCGGCCCACCCGGGGAAGAGGCACCCCGAAGCACCCCACCCACGGTCACCCCACCCCCCGAGGAGCGCCCGTGACGGCCGGGCACCCCCCTGCCATGTCCCCGGCGGAGCCCGACCGGCCCCGCGTGGTGATCGCCGACGACCAGGCCCTGGTCCGCACCGGCTTCGGCATGATCCTCTCCGCCGACGGGATCGACGTGGTCGCCGAGGCGGCCGACGGCGAGCAGGCCGTCGAGGCGGTCCACCGCACCCGCCCCGATCTCGTCCTGATGGACATCCGCATGCCCGGCACGGACGGCCTGGAGGCGACCCGGCGCATCCTCTCCGGCGCACTCCCCGAGCCGCCCCGCGTCCTGATGCTGACCACCTTCGACCTGGACCGGTACGTCTACGCCGCCCTCACCGCCGGCGCCAGCGGCTTCCTGCTCAAGGACGTCACCCCCGAACACCTCGTCGCCGCCGTCCGCCTGGCCCGCACCGGCGACGCGCTCCTCTCCCCCGCCATCACCCGCCGCCTGATCGAACGCTTCGTCTCCCCGACCCCCGAGACCCCCGCCCTCCACCGCGACCTCGCCCCCCTCACCCCCCGCGAACTACAGGTCCTCCGATCCCTCGCCACCGGCCTCAGCAACGCCGAACTGGCCGCCCACTTCCGCCTCAGCGAGGCCACCGTGAAGACCCATGTCGCCCGCATCCTCGCCAAACTCCGCCTCCGCGACCGTGCCCAGGCCGTGGTGGTGGCGTACGAGACGGGCCTGATCGTGCCGGGCGCGGCAGGCGGGGCGCCGACCGGCGAGGAGTAGCCCCGCCCCCGCCCACTACTCCCCGACTACCACTCCACCGAGACGTGCCCCGACAGCGCCCGGAGGAAGTCCGCCGCGTCGAACGCCGCCCCGGCTGAGCGCACCCCGGTCCCCTTCACCCGCCCCTCGATCACCCGCCGGACCGCCTCCACCGCGAGCGGCGCGCTGACGGCGTAGATGTCCTGGCCGTGCGCCGTGGCCCGCCGCTCCACGCCCCCGGAGCGGACGACGACGTCGACGACGAAGGTCTGCGCGGACCGCCCCTGCTCGTCGACGGCGGCCGGCGCGGGCGTGTCCGGCGCGGCCAGGTCGCTCGCGGCCTCGGCCGTCATATAGGTCCGCACCTCGGGGACGGCCAGATGGCTGGGCACGGTGACGATGTCGGCCATGCTGAACTCCCCGATCACGGCCCGGGTCCCCAGCGGCTCGGGGAAGTCCCACTTCGTGGCCGGCGCCGCGTCGTCCCGGTACTCCAGCCGCCCGCCGGCGTACCGGACCCGGCGGCCGCCCCTGCGGCGCCGCGAGACCGCGCCCGCGTCCCGGGTCCCCGCCGTGGGGTGCCAGCCGCTCAGCCCGTACGCGATGTGCGCCTCGTCCGCCGCCGTCCAGCCGGCCGACTCGGTCGCGGCGGTGACCAGCAGATCGCCGAGTCCGCCGAAGAAGGCCATGGCGGGCACCACGACGACCCCCGCCGCCCGCGCCCTCTCACCGAACTCCGCGAACGTGTCGAGGTTGGCCTCGATCTCGGCCGCCACGTCCACATAGGGGATCCCGGCGCGCAACGCCGCCTCGATGACCGGGCCGGCCGTCTCCGCGAAGGGTCCGGCGCAGTTCACCACGGCGTCCGCCCCGGCGAACGCGCGGTCCAGCGAGGCCGGGTCCTCGACGGAGGCGACCCGCACCCACCCCTGCGCCCCGGGCCCCGGCCCTGCCTCCGGCCGCCCCGGCACCAGCGCCCGCAGCTTCTCCTCGTTCCGTCCGACCAGCAGCGGCACGTACCCCCGCGCCCGCAGCTCCGCCACCACGAACCGCCCGGTGTGCCCGGACGCCCCGAACACCGCGACCGTACGCCCTGCACCCATCAGCACTCCCCACCCTCACCGACGCCACCGTCAGCCGACGCCACCGTCAATCGACACGGTTGTCACTCGACACGGTTGTCACTCGACACGGCTGTCACCCGACGCGACCGTCGCCGTCGACAGGGTGTCGATCACCCCGTCTCGTGACCATCCTGCCGAGCGCGGCCGCCCACCACGAGTGTCCGGAACGACGAGCCCCGTACAATTTCCGACATGCCCGCACCGGACCGGAACACCGTCGCGCTGGCCGTCACCGACGGCATGCTGCACTTCGAACTGGCCCTGGCCCACGAGGTGTTCGGCTCCGACCTCGCACACCTGGTGGCCCCCTGGTACGAGTTCGCCCTCTGCGGCCCGGGCCCCGTCTCCGTCGGCCGCTTCCGCCTGGAGCCCGACCACGGCCTGGACCGGCTGCCGCACGCCGGCACGGTGATCGTTCCCGGCTGGGCCGACGTGGACGTGGCCCCGCCCGCCGCCCTGGTCGACGCGGTCCGCGCGGCGCACGACGCCGGCGCGCGGATCGCCTCGCTGTGCACCGGCGCGTTCGTACTGGCCGCCGCGGGCCTGCTGGACGGGCGCCGGGCGACCACGCACTGGGCGCACACGGACATCCTGGCCGCCCGCTTCCCCGAGGTGGAGGTGGACCCGGACGTCCTCTACGTCGACAACGGCAGCGTGCTCACCTCGGCGGGCAAGGCCGCGGCGATGGACCTCTGTCTGCACCTGGTCCGCCTCGACCACGGCTCGGCGGCCGCCAACGCGGTGGCCCGCCGGCTGGTCGTACCCCCGCACCGGTCGGGCGGCCAGGCCCAGTTCGTCCCCGCGCCGGTCCCCACCCGGAGCGACCACCCGCTGACCGAGCTGTTCCCCTGGGCCGTGGCACGCCTCGACCAGCCCCTGGGCGTCGAGGACCTGGCCCGCCGCGCGCGCATGAGCTCCCGGACCCTGACCCGGCACTTCCGCGCGGCCACCGGGACCACCCCCCTCCAGTGGCTCCTCACCCAGCGCATCCGCCGCGCCCAGGAACTTCTGGAGACCACCTCCGACAGCGTCGACACCATCGCGACGGCCACGGGCATGGGGACCGCCACCACCCTGCGCCGCCACTTCAACCGCACGCTAGGCGTGCCCCCGGACGCCTACCGCCGCACGTTCCACGCCTCCCAGCCCGGCACCCACTGACGGCGTACGGCACGGCACGACGCCTCCCGCACACACTCCCCCGCACGCACGCTCCCGCACGCACGCCCGGCGCCGGGCGCCCCGCACGCCCCGCCCCCTACGTACTGCACACCGTCTTCAACGGCGTCCGCCGACCGGGCGGCGTCGTCGCCACGTCCTCCACGTCGGCCAGCAGCCCCGGCACGTCGAGGTCCTCACCGGCGGCGGCGCGGGCGATCGTCAGGAGGACGGCCTCGTAGAAGGCGTCTCGGACGGCGGGGGGCATGACATCGGAGGCGTCGAGGCAGCGGGGGCCGAGGCCGGTGAGGCGTTGGGCGATCTGCTCCTCGACCGGGCCGCCCTCCGACCGCACCCGGCGGTTCGCCGAGAAGACGTCCGCGGCCTCGGCCCACTTCCGCTGGCCCTCCCGCGAGGCCAGCCGCTCGATCAGGTCCCCGGCCCGGGGGCGGTCGCTGAACAGCGCCGCGAAGTCACCGGTCACCTCGTGGGCCCTGACCTCGTAGCCGCCCGGCAGCAGGGGCGCGGAGTCCATCAGACCCGCTCGCCGCCCCTTGTCGCCGTAGAAGGAGCGGGCGAAGGAGCCCTGGTGCTCCAGGGCGCACCCTTCCTCCCCCTCGAACAGCAACCCGTACGCGCCGGGTTCACCGCGGTGATCGGTGCGCAGGGCACGCCCGGCCGCCGCCTCGTCCTGCTGGAGCAGACCGGCCCACGCCTCCCACGCCTCGCGCACCGGGTCCCCGGTCCAGGGCACCGCGGCGTCGCCCAGCGCCCACTTGCCGTAGATCTCCGGGCCCTCCCGTTGCAGCACGAGGTCCTCGATCCAGTCGCTGCCGGGCCAGCCGGACGCTCCGTCGTCGCCCATGCCGATGCACCAACGCGGCAGCGGGGCGGGCGAGTTCGCGGGGCGCTCGCCCTTGCGGTACCAGACGATGCTCTTCAGGTCGGCCTTGACCGGCACCCAGTACGCGTCCTCCCCGGGTTTGCTCACCGGATTCCAGGGGGCGCCGTACTCCTCCACGGCGTAGAGGTCGTTCAGCGGCTTCAGGAGGTCCTGGTCGGCGTACTCGGCGAGTTCGCCGACGCCCGGCATGATCGCGATGTCCGGGGGTTCCCCCGACTGCACCTTCGACAGCAGCACCTCACGCTGGGCGGCGGTGCCCTGGTACTCGAAGGGGATGCCGAAGCTCCGCAGCACGTCCTCGAACTGCTCGCCCTGCTTGTCGGTCCACGGCCCGAGGATGGTCACCGGCTCGTCGTCCCGCTCCGACCAGACCGCCACCATGCCGCCGGCGCACACCAGCAGCAGCGCCGCGAGCAGCACCAGCACCTTGAACCGCCGGGTCACCGTCGCCTCCAGTAGTCGCTGTCGAGCCGGAGACCGAGACCGAGCACGGGCAGCACGACGATCAGCAGACCGCCGGTCAGGGTGCCCTGGTACACCCGGACGGTCCAGGTGTCGTCGGCCAGGACGCTCCGCACGTCCTCGGACTTCGCCGTGACGGTCCGCTGCGCGCGCTCCAGGGCGCTGCCGCAGCAGGCATCCCTGGACTCCTGGGTGATCACCCCCAGATCCCCGACCACACTGTCGAGGTCGTCCTGGGCGGACTCCATCGTGAGCAGCGGGACGACGGCGAGCAGCACGGTGAGGGCGAAGGCCGCGAGCAGATACGGGTTCCAGTCCCGGCCGCAGCGGTCGCGCAGCACGAACAGCGCGGAGAGGAGGGTCGACGCCAGTGCCGCCAGGGCGAGTTCGGCGATCCACCAGCCGCCACGCTGAAGCCACCCCTCGGCGACGGTGGCCTCGGCGTGCTTCATCTGGGCCTGCTGCATGTCGTCCAGACGGGGTACGAGTCCCACGCCCCGGCGGGTGAGCAGCGAGCGTGCCTCGGTGAGCTTCTGGTGCCGCATGAGCGGCTGGTCCCGGTACATGACGATGCCGAGGGTGAGGGAGTTGCTGTAGGTGGCGAGCAGCCCGTTGACGGTGCCGAGGTCCTGGTCCGTGCGGTCCGCGATCCTGGACAGTCCCTGGTCGGCGGCGGCGAGCTGGGCCCGGTAGGCCTCGCCGCGGCCCGCCACGTCGACGAACTCCCCCTCGCCCAGGTCACCGGCCTCGCGGTGGGCGCGCAGCACCGCGAGCCGGGTGGCGGCGAGCCCCTGCACGGCCGGCGCCTCCTCGCCCGCGACGGCGCCGGCACCGTTCTGGATCTGCCGGCAGGACGCGAACAGGGCCCCGGCCGCCACGAGCGCGCACACCGCCAGCACCACCAGATGCGCCTCCAGCAACCGCCGCGTCCGCCACCGCCCCAGCCGACCCCGCCAGAAACGACCGAGGGAGTACGACACCCGCCCCGGCCGGGCGGCAGCACGCCGGGCGGGGGCACGCCGGGAACGGAAGACCGCGGCCGGCCCCCGCCGCGCGGCCCCGGCCAGGCCGAAGGACGCGCCCCCACCCCGACGTACGGCAGATGCGGCCCCCTCCGGCGAAGCCGGCGCCGGACGCCCGCCACCCACGGCCCACCCCCAACGCCCGCCGTCCATGGCCCACTTCGGGCGCCCGCCCCCCGGAGCCCCCGCTCCTTCGGCCCTCACAGCAGTTGCTCCCCGCAGGTCATGCAGTAGCGGGCCTCGCTGGCGGCCGGGGCGGTGCAGCGGGCGCAGCGCGCGCCCGGCTGGGGGGCGGCCGGGACGGGCAGGGACACGGGCCGGGATCCGGCGCGCAGGATCATCGGGCCGAGCGTGGAGTCGTCGACGGCCTCGGCCGGTCGCAGCCGGACCCGCCCCGCCGAGGCGTCCTCGATGTCGGCGACCGCGCCGATCTCGTCCAGCACCCAGTCCGTGCCGAACCGCGCCGCCAGCCGCGCCGCCAGCCCCAGATGCCCCTCGGCGGCCTCCCGGCGGCCTTCCTTGAGCGCGACGAGCCCGCGGCGCAACGCGTCCCGCATCACGGTGGTCGACTTCTGGTCGCGCACGCTGCCGCCCCTGGCCGCGGCCTCGGGCGGCGGCTGCTCGGGCCGGTGCCAGCGCGCGGTGACGGACGCGTGGACGTCCCCGACGGAGACCATCGCGAACTGCAGCCACGTCTCCAGCGGATCGCCGTCCGCGTCGGCGACGAGCGTGAGCAGATAGTCCCGCCCGCCCTGCTCCCACTGGTACGTCGGAAAGCTCCAGCGATGCGGCCGGCCAGGCTGCGGCAGTCCTCCGAGACGGTGCGGCCGGGGCGCCTTCTCGTGCAGTGCGACCTGCCGCACCGTGGGCCGTACGGTCACCTCGATCGGCAACTGCGGGGCGTGCACCCGGCGCAACCGCCGAACGGCGGCGGTGATCGCCCGCCCCAGCCCGTCGTCCACGAACTCGGCGGTGCCGTGCAGCCGTTCGGCGAGCGTCAGCAACGGGTCGGGCGCCCAGTCCGCGCCCACGGCGAGCACATCGCAGGTGAACTGCCCGGCGCAGGCGTCCAGTTCCTCCTCCAGCCGGGTCTCGCCCGGGCCGCTGCTGCCGTCGGTGATCAGCAGCAGATGGCGTACGGAGAGCGGACGAGCCGCGAGCAGGGCGCGTGCCCTGGCCACCCAGACGGCGTATCCGGCGGGGCGCGGGCCGTCCCGGTGCAGCGGGATCGCCCCCGCCGCGAAGGCGGCCCGGCGCCTCTCGCGCTGGTCGGCGACGGCCCACTCGACGTCACCGCCCGGATGGCACGGGACCGGCTCGGGGCCGGCGCCGAGCACGGTGAACGAGATGCCGTCGGGCAGGCCCCGCAACGCGGCCTGCAAGGCGTGCCGGACGACCGCCCGGAGCGGTTCGGCGACATCGACCGCGACGACCACGGCGAGCTCGATCGCGGGCAGCTCGGCGGGAGCGCCCCCGGCGGTCACGTCGACCCGCACGGACGCCTCGATCTTCGCGCTGCGATGCGGCCGTACGTCGCCGTCGAGGTCGACCCGCACCTGGATCTCCGGCCGTGCCGACCGCGCGTGGCCGCCCGTGCGTCCGCCGTCCGGCGTCTCCGCCCGATCACGCGCACGCCCGCCCGCGCGCCCGTCGCCCTGCCCGCCCGTACGACGCTCCATACGCCCGCCCCCACGCCCGAAGCCCGTCTGCCCGCTCACGTCGCCCCGACCCATGTGCCCGCTCACGCCCCGGCTCATGTGCCCGCTCACGCGCCCGCTCATGTCGTGCGTCACCGTTCCTTCCCCGTTCGTAGCCGTACGGACCACATGGAGGCGGCACACCGGTCTCCTCAGTCAGACCACCGTCTGCGGCCGTACCGCCTGCATCAGATCCACGAGATGCTCGTGCGCGGCGCTCGACTCGCCGTGCCGGGCGGCGAGTTGGCGGTAGTGCGACTCGATGCGCGCGCGCAGCTCCCGCTCCTGCGCGCTCAGCCGCCGCAGGCCGCCGGGATCGAGCCGGCCGCCCCCCGCTCCCCCGGGGCCGGGCCGGTCGCCGCGGCTGTGGAGCGCGTCCAGCTTCCATTCGTGCAGTTCGGTGCTGAGCCGCAGTGCCTCGTCCTCGGACAGGCTCGGCCCGCCGGCGCCCGGTTCGCGGCGGACGAGGTCGCTCAGTTCGGCCAGCGCCGCGTCGACCTCGCTGGGAGCGGGAAGCGGATCGACGTCTCGGGGCAGCCGGGCCGCGCGGATGCGCAGGGAGGCGATCCGGGTGACGGTGTGGTCGAGGGTGCCGGGACGGACCCGGCCGAGGACGTCGAGGGCGGCCCGGCGGTCACCGGCGCGGAGTGCGAGCCGGGCGAGCCCCAGGGCCGCGCCCCCGTGCGCCGGGTTGCGGGCGAACACGGCCTCGTACAGCTCCTTGGCGGTGGGCCCGGCCGTGTCGTCGCCGAGCCGTTCCCCGCAGTAGGCGAGGGCCAGCTTGGGCGCGTACTCGCCGGGCAGTTCGAGGCGGACCGCGGTGAAGTGGCGCCTGGCCTCGGCGACCCGGCGCGGGGCGTCGTCGAGGTCGGCGCGCCGCAGCGCGACCAGCGCGCGGTGCCACTCCAGCCGCCACCGGCGCACGGCGGACGGCCCGGGGATGGAGTCGGCGGTATCCAGTTCCTCCTGGGCCCGCTCCAGGTCGTCCCGCGTGTTCCGGCCGAGCAGGACCCGTACGTTGTGCAGGCGGATCTCGACCGAGGGCGGCTTGCCCTCCTCCTGGTCGAGGAGCCGGCCGGGGTCGTAGCCGCTGCTGACCTCGAACCGCGCCGTCTGCGGGTCGCCCGGGTAGCGTCTGGGCACCGGCAGCCGGCGGGCGATCTCGGTGAGGGTGGGCGCGCCGAGGTCGAGGGCGGGGGCGAGGGGCGGGTCGTACCGGTCGCGCCGGGGGCGGTCGAGCCAGTGCTCGATGCCGGGCACCGTGCCGAGCCGGGCGCCGAGCAGTTGCGGGGACGGCCAGAAGTAGTCGGAGGGTTCGGGCGGATCGCTCTTGCCGCGCAGGGCGCGGATCTCCCGCAGGGCACCGCGCAGTTGACCGGCCATCTCGCGGGCGTCGGCGAAGCGCAGACCCGGATCGGTGCGGGTGGCGCGGTCGACGACCTCCCGGAAGGAGGCGGTGCCGAGGCCGGGCACCTCGTCGACGGCCCAGCCGGCGAGTTCCCGCAGGGTGACGCCGACGGTGTGCAGGTCGTGGGCGGTGGTGGGCATGGGCGAGGACGCCGTCTCGGGCGCCATGTAGTCGGGGGTGACATGGGCGGGCGGCTGCTCCTGGCCCTGTTCGCGCATGCCGCCGAGGTCGATGACCTTGACGCCGTCGCCGTGGTGCACGACGTTCGAGGGCTTCATGTCCCCGTACACGAAGCCCTTCTCACCACCGGCGTGCAGATGCACGAACGCTTCGAGGATCTGGCAGCCGTACGCGGCCACGTGCTCGATGTCGAGGACGGACTCCCCGCGCCGGGTCTCCTTGACCACCTTGTCGAGGGTGCCGTCGCCGACGTCGTCCATGACGATGTAGCCGCCGGTGATCCGCCCGGAGGCGTCGCGCCGGGCGACGAAGTCGCGGATCTGGACGATACGGGGGTGGCGGATGGCGACGAGGTTGCGGCGTTCGAGGTCGGCGAGCCTGGCCCCGTCCTGCTCGTACCGGTTGAGCAGCCCTTTCACGGCGACCACGTCGCCGAGGTGGGTGTCCTCGGCGAGGTACACCCAGCCCTGGCCGCCGTGCGCGATGGGCCCCATGATCCGGTACTGATCGCGCAGCACGTCGCCCTCGGCGAGTTCGGGCCGGTACGAGTAGCGCTCGCCGCAGGCCGGGCAGTACCCCTCGACCGGCACGGGGCCGACGGTGTAGGGCGGAGCGAAGGTGATGCCGCACTCGGCGGACGAGCAGACCATGCGGACGCGCAGCGGCGCCTCGGGATGGACGAGCCGCTCCTGCGCGGGCCGCGAGGCCCGCTCGGGCAGCGCGAGCAGCTCGGCGGGCCCGAACTTCCGTGGCTCCTCCGGCAGTGCGGGCAGCCGGGGTCCGTCCTCCGCCCGCCCGCACACGGCGCAGTACCCGGTGGGCAACAGACTCCCACCACACGGAGCACCGGTGAACCGCCGATGCGGACACGCACGCGCCCCCGCCCCCTGACCACCGGATCGGCCCGAACGCCAGCCCCCAGAATTCCCAGAACCACCTGCCCCGCCCGGCCCACCTGCCCCGGGCGCCCCGGGTGCACCCGCCCCCGGGCCCGCTGAGCCACGGGTGGCCGGGGCCGCCGCCTCCGGGGCCCCCGCCCCCATCCGGATACGAGCGGCAAACCTCATACCGTGCCTCCGGAGGGCCGGTCTCCGGGCGCGCGGCCTTCGGAGGGACGGTCTTCGGGCGGGCGGTCCCCGGAGGGACGGTCTCCGGGGGGCCAGTCTCCGGGCGCGCGGCCTTCGGAGGGACGGTCTCCGGGCGCACGGCCCCCAGAAGGCCAGTCTCCACCCGGCCGGCCTCCGGAAGGCCGGTCTCCGGAAGGCCGGTCTCCGGGCGCGCGACCTTCGGAAGGCCGGTCTCCGGGCGCGCGACCTTCGGAAGGCCGGTCTCCGGTGGGCCAGTCTCCGGGCACGCGATCTCCGGAAGACCAACCTCCGGGCGCACGGCCTCCGGAGAGCCGGTCTCCGGGGCCGCCGTCCCCGGAAGGCCGGTCTCCGGACGAGCGACCTTCGGAAGGCCGGCCGCCGGGCGCGCGGTCCCCGGAAGGCCAGTCTCCGGGCGCGCGGCCTCCGGAAGGCCGGTCTCCGGACGCACGGCCTCCGGAAGGCCGACCTCCGGGCGCGCGGTCCCCGGAGGGCCAGTCTCCGGTGGGCCACCCCCCACCCGGCCGCTCCCCGGTGGGCCACCCTCCACCCGCCCGGTCGCCGGGAGGCCACGCTCCGTCGGCCCGCTCACCGGGCGGCCGTCCTCCACCCGCCCGCTCCCCAGGCGGCGGCCCCCCTCCCGCCCGTTCCCCCATACGCCGCAGATCCGCGCGCAGGGTGCGGACCAACTCCCTCAGCCGGGCGAGCCGTTGCTGCGGGTCGGCGCCCGCGCCGGCGACACCGCTCCCCCCGCCCGCGTCGATCGACCGGCGTTCGCTCCGGCGTCGTTCGGCCGTCTCCGTGAGGGCGCCGAGGGAGGCGCTGTCGACGACGCCGTGCCGGACCGCGCGGCTGAACTCGGCCCGCTCCAGCCGGGCGAGGAGCGTGTCCGCGTGGTCGAGGAGCGCGGGCGCGAGGAGTTCGTCGCGGGCGGCGGTCCAGCCGGTGCCGCCCTCGTGCCGGAAGACCAGCAGCAGCCGGAAGCCGAGCGACCGTAATCGGCCGAGGAGCGCGATCAGCGCCGCCGGCTCGGGTTCCTCGTCGAGCCCGTCGACCACGACGGTGGGCCGCCGCCCGCCCACGAGCGCGGGCGCCCGCCCGGGCTGCGGCCGGCTCCCGAGCAGCCAGTCCCAGTACGCCAGATACTGCCCGGGCGGAAAGGCGATGTGCCCCAGCGCGTGATCGGCGAGGTCGGGCCGGCCGGACCCGCCGCCCCGGTGGACGAGATCGGCCCGGTGCACGAGATGCCGCAACGACCGGTCCTTCCCGGTCCCCGGGGGCACCACGGTGACCTTGACCGGCTCCTCGTCGGCGTCCTCGTCGGCGAACCAGCGGGTCAGCCGCTCCTCGAAGTCGTCGTCCCAGGCGTAGGGGTCGCACAACTCGGCGATCACGAGCGACAGTTCGGCGATGCGTGCGACGGGGATCAGATACGAGAAGGCGAGCCGGTTGTTCTCGGGCAGCAGTTCGCCCATGTCCCCGCGCCAGCTGACGACGAGCCCGACGACCCGCGCGGGCCGCCCTTCCTCCGGCCGGGTGCACACGGCGGCCCCGCTGAACCCCCGTCGCACCACCTCGGCCTTGGTCACGGCGTCGAGCTGCACCCGCTCACCGCTGACCCCACCGACACGCCCCCACAGGCTCATCCCGTCGTCGAAGCCCTCCGCGTACCCGGTGGCGGACACCTCCATCCCGCCCCACAGCCCGGTCTCCAGCCGCGCGGGCCGGGCCTGGGGCCGGGGCTGGTCCAGCCGCAGTACGGCGACGTCCTCACCGACCGCCGCGCCGACGAGCCCTTCACCGACGCGCCCTTCACCGACGCGCGCCCCACCGCCGTCGCTCCCCGACAGGCGACCGCCGGGCAGCCAACCACCGGGCGGCACCCGCGCGGACACCGCCTCGATGTCACTGTTCTCCGCGAACTCCACCCACATCACGGCGCCCGGATCCCGCACCACATGGGCGCACGTCAACGCCGTGTTCTGATCGACGAGCACCCCGGCGCCGCAGATGGGGCCCCGCGCACTCCCGCGCCGCAGCCGGAGTCTCCAGTCCGCACGCAATTCCCCCATGCTGCCTCACACTACGCGCGAAGCATGCCGCGTCCCTAGACTTGTGAACCAACTTGGCTCGGTCGATCGATCCGGGCAATCAACCGAATCCGACGGGGTGTTGGCATGAGCGATACCGAACCGGTCGGCCTGGCGGAGGCCATCGGCACGGTCCGCGCGGAACTGGCCCGGGCCCAGGCCGAGGGTGCGGCGAGCGACTGGCGGTTCAGCGTGGAGCAGGTCAGCCTGGAGTTCGCGGTCCAGTTCCACCGCTCGGGCGAGGGCGGCGCGGGCCTCCGCCTCGGCGTCGTCGAGGCCCGTCTGGGCGGCACGGTCAGCCACGACTCCACCCACCGCATCCAGGTGGACCTCAAACCCCTGCCGGGCCCGACGGGCCACCACCACGAGGTGGGCCGCTAAGCCCCCCCGGCCCCCACCGCACAGCCCCCTGCACTCTCCGCTCACTCCAGTCGCACGGGGCGAACCCTGAGGAGATGCGCCAACGCCTCCTCCGGGCTCTCGCCGTAGAGGGCCAGGAACGCGTCGTAGGCGCCGTACGTCCGCCCTCCCTCGGCGACGAGGAGCACGAGGGGGCCGCACGCCGCCGTGCCCACCGGCGTCAGTCTCCGCCCGGCCCGCTGCTCGTAGGCGCGCAGTCTGTCGCCGTGGACGATACGACTGGCGCGCTCGGCGTCCAGTGCGCAGCGGTGCGTCCCCGGATCCAGGGGATGACGCGGGTACGTGAAGCCGCTCCCCTCGAACTCCTCGACGAACCGCAGCGCGGCAGGCGAGCAGTGGATCCCCAGCTCCTCCCAGACCTCCCTGACCCGCCGAACGTCCGCTGCGGTCGCCGACCACCGGCCGCCCTCCACCGGAAGGCCCGACAGCCGCTCAGAGCCCGTCCCCAACCGATCCGTCACACGCGCCTCCTACGAGCGGCCTCCCTGAAGCGACTGGCCGCCACGGTCAACAACTTCACCCCGGTGCAGTGCTACCCGAATTCGGCCACGCCGGTGCAGTCGTCCAGCACCACCGTTCGGTAACCGCAGACCGGTGATCCCCAGTTCCACGCGAGCCGCCCTCAGGAGGCCCTCGTCGGCCGCCGGGCGCTCGGGGCCCGGTCGCGGGCGCGCCACGACCGAGTGGTCCGAGACGCCGGTCGCCGACGGGTCGCCGACCGCACCCTGCGCCGTGACGGCACAGCCTTTCCGGCCACTCCCTCGATCACCGCTTGA
Organism: Streptomyces sp. NPDC034049; assembly: GCF_055575575.1. Classification (NCBI taxonomy): domain Bacteria; kingdom Bacillati; phylum Actinomycetota; class Actinomycetes; order Kitasatosporales; family Streptomycetaceae; genus Streptomyces; species Streptomyces sp. NPDC034049. Next base: position 168,068 of record NZ_JBVISJ010000012.1, on the reverse strand, counting down.
CCTCAACCAAACTTGAGATTTTACGTTTCTCATGCAGCCCCCACGAGGGTCTGCGGACCGCGAAACCGTTGCCGCAAAGGGGTGTTGACCATGAAGGCCGCCGCGTTCCACGCGTTCGGGGGTCCCGAGGTTCTGGAGCTGATGGAGGTCCCGACTCCCGAGGCGGGGCCGGGTGAGTTACGAGTGCGGATGAAGGCCGCGGGCTCCCAGCCGACCGACTGCGCGGTGCGCGGGGGATGGAACCCGCCGGGCTTCACCATGACCTTCCCGCACATCACGGGCGGCGACTTCGCCGGCGTGGTGGACGCGGTGGGCGAGGGCGTCACCGGCTTCGCCCCGGGTGACGAGGTGCTGGGCTACCGCACCCAGCTCACCTACGCCGAGTACGTGGTCGCCCCCGCCGACCAGATCGTGGCCAAGCCCGCCGCGCTGCCCTGGGAGGTCGCCGGCAGCCTCTCCGCCTCCGGGCAGACCGCGCACACCGCGATCGAGATCCTCGGCGTCTCCGCGGGCGAGACCGTGCTCGTCAACGGCGCCGCGGGTGGGGTCGGCACCATCGCCGTGCAGCTCGCGGTCCTGCGCGGCGCCAAGGTGATCGCCACCGCCCGCGAGGACAACCACGCCTACCTGCGCGAACTGGGTGCGATCCCGGTCCCCTACGGCGCGGGCCTGATCGGCCGGGTGCGCGAGGCCGCCCCCGAGGGGGTGGACGCGGCCCTGGACACCGCGAGCGCCGACGGCCTGCGGGTCGCGGCCGAACTGGTCAAGGACAAGGACCGGGTCGGCACGATCTTCGCCCACGAGGTCTACGAGGAGCTGGGCGTGCGGTGGATCGGCAGCCGGCGCTCCGCCCAGCGACTCGGCGAGCTGGCCGCGCTGGTCGCCGACGGCAAGCTCAAGGTCCACGTCCGCAAGACCTTCCCGCTCGCCCGGGCCGCGGACGCGCACCGGGAGCTGGAGACCGGCCACGGCCGCGGAAAGATCGTCCTGCTGACCGACTGAGCCGCCGCGAGCCGCCGCGAGCCGCCGCGGTGGGCCGGGGGCTCACAGGGAAACGCCGTACCGCCGCTTCACCACACCTGCCCGGGACCTCCGCCCGCCGCAGCAACCTGTCCTGTCTGTTCATCACACAAGCGAGGAACCCCATATGTCCCAGCCCCCGCTCAAGATCGGCGTCCTCATCGGCAGCGTGCGCACCGGCCGGTTCGCCGACAAGATCTCGCAGTGGTTCATCTCCGAGATCGGCAAGCGCGAGAACATGGAGATCCATGTCATCGACCTGTCCGAGCCCGCTCTCGTGGACGAGCTCAAGCTCACCCTCGATCCGTCGGGCGCCCCGGACGGCGTCCCCTCCCTGGCCCAGCGCATCGGCGGCATGGACGGCTTCGTCGTCATCACGCCCGAGTACAACCACGGCTACCCGGCTTCCCTGAAACTGGCCATCGACTACGTCTACAGCGAGTGGCGGGCCAAGCCGGTCGGATTCGTCTCCTACGGCGGCATGGCCGGCGGCCACCGTGCCGTGGAACAGCTGCGCCAGGTCTTCGCCGAGCTGCACGCCGTCACCCTGCGCGACACCGTGAGCTTCCACATGGCGTGGGAGAAGTTCGACGAGGACGGCCGGCCCCACGACGTCGTCGGCGCCACCAAGGCCTCCGCCGTCCTGCTTGACCGGCTCACCTGGTGGGGTCTGACCCTGCGCGAGGGCCGGGCCGCCCGGCCGTACGAGGGCTGAGACATGGCAGAGGAGCGAGGAGCGGCGGAGATCCCGGGCACACCGGAGTTCCGTGCTGTCCGCATGGTCGTCATCGGGCTGATGCTGGGCCTGATGCTGTCGTCGCTCGACTTCGTCATCGTCGCGGCCGCCATGCGCACGATCGCCGACCAGCTGCACGGCCAGACCGTCCAGGCCTGGGCGACCACGGCCTACATGGTCACCGCGACGATCGCGACCCCGCTGTTCGGCAAGCTGTCCGACCTGTACGGGCGCAAGAAGCTGTACATGGTCGCGATCGGCGTCTTCCTGGTGGGGTCGCTGCTCTGCGGCATGGCCGGGTCCATGTACCAGCTCGCGGCCTACCGCGCGCTGCAGGGCATCGGCGGCGGCGGGCTCACGGCGCTCGCCTTCGCCATCATGGGCGACATCCTGACGCCGGAGCTACGAGCCCGTTACCAGGTCTGGTTCTCCGCGGTCTCGGCCGTCGCCGGTGTGGCGGGCGCGCCGATCGGCGGACTGTTCGCCGGCATGGACACCATGCTGGGCGTCGACGGATGGCGCTGGGCGTTCCTGATCAACCTCCCGATCGGGATCGCGGCGCTGGCCGTGGTGCACTTCAAGTTCACCATGCCCGGCAAACGGCGTGAGCAGCGGATCGACTACGGCGGCGCGGCCTGGCTGATCGTCTGCCTGGGGCCCTGGCTGGTCGTCTCCGAGCAGGGCCGGCACTGGGGCTGGGGATCGCCGCCGACCTTGTCCCTGCTGGGGATCGGACTGGTCGGCCTCGTGCTCTTCCTGGCCACCGAGCGGCGGATGGCCGACGCCGCGGTGATCCCGCTCAGGCTGTTCCGGAACCGGATGTTCACGGTCATCAACGGCGCCAACGTCATCGTGGGCATCGGGGTGTTCGGCTCGCTGATCTTCCTGCCGCTCTACCTCCAGCTGGTCAAGGGCCAGAGCCCCGGTGAGGCCGGGGTGATGCTGATCCTGCAGACGGTCGGTGTGCTGACCACCAGCCGGGGCCTGAGCAAGGTCATCAACCGCTCCGGACGGTACCGGGCCTTCCTGCTCCTCGGCATGGGCACGGTCGCCGGCACCCTCTTCGCCTTCGCGTCGCTGGACCAGAACTCACCGCTGTGGCTGGTGGGCACGCTGATCTATCTGCTCGGCGCCGGTGTCGGTATCTGCTTCCCGGTCACGCTGCTGGCCCTGCAGAACAACTCCGCCAAGGAGGACATGGGCGTCTCCAGCGCCGCCTACTCCTTCTTCCGCGGCATCGGTGGCGCGGCCGGTACGGCACTGTTCCTGTCGATGATGTTCTTTCTGGCCGACAGCCGGATCTCCGAGGCGGTCGCGAAGGTCAGCCGGAACGCGGAGTTCCAGTCGGCGCTCAACGACCCGGCGGTACTGGCCGACCCGGCCAACCTGCCCGTCGTCGAGACCGTGAAGGGGACCGGGGGCATCAACCTCGACGACACCTCGTTCCTGCTCACCGCAGACCGGCGGCTCACGGCCCCGGTGGTGGACGGCATCGCCGAGGCGATGAGCGCGGTCTTCCTGGCAGGCGGATGCGTGATGCTGATCGGCTTCGCCCTCGCCTTCCTGCTCCCCGCACGAGCCAAGAAGCCCGAGGCCCCACCGACAAGGGTCCACCAATCGGAAACGGCCACCTCCTGACGAAGCGGCCGCCTCCTGACGAACGGCCGGACGCCCCGCACGGGCGGAGTCCCGCGAGTACCGGTGTGACGTCATCGGCCGATGCAGGCCGACGACGTCACACGCGCACGCGCGGGACTCCGCCCTGCGCGCGCGGACGCGCTCATGCCCCGCGGCGGCTCAACCCACCGATGCCGGGACCAGCCGCGGCCTCACCCGGCCCAGTTCGAGGAAGGCGTCCCCCACCGAGATCACGACCCCCCGATGATCCCGACCGCTCCGCCGTCTCGAAGGCCTCGGCCAGGGCGCTGGTGGCGTAGCTAAGACGAGGGCTTGCATGCCCCTGTTGCCGAGACGGTCAACGCCCCTGCGTTCGGAGCCGCCTGCTCTTCGACCTCGTCCGGCACGGGCGCCACACCGGCCGTGACAGACCACTCCCCCAGATCGAGGAAGGCGGCGAACGCGGGACTCATCTCCATCAGATCGCCATCCAGGCGCCAACCCTGTTCCTCCAAAAGACGGACACCCCGCAGCAACTCCTCTTTGCCCGGAATCTTTCGGCTGAGTGCCGTTCCATTCACCACGCAGTCGCGCCCAAGAGGGTCCTTCGCGACAACGAAACCCTCACCTACGCCTCCGAAGGCATACCGAAGATCCCTCACCACTTGAGCCCGGGTCTTCTCCGCAGTCTCGGAGGACGAGGAGGGCGACGCCTTCGCTCGTGTCGGCTCGGACGAGGGAGCCATCGCCCCGTTCTCACCGCCTCCGCAGCCAACCCCCAACAGCCCCAACACAACTGCACTGGCAACTACGCGGCCAACGCTCCTACCCACTTCGCCCCCACCTCGATCAGGTCTTGAACATCCCGTTCGGCCACGCAGTTCGGCGTTCTCCGCCTTCAGGCGCATGTTCTCCGCAGCCGCATCTAAAATCACACCGGGGAGCTGGCTGCCATCGGCTTCGACTTTGGTCAGACCGGGGCACATCAGAGCCGCCATCAGACCCTGAGCGGTCACCCACACCGTCTCCGCCGGGTCTCGAAGACCGACGTCACGCCATGCTCCAGACCAGCCAACAGCATCGGAGTCCTCGATCTCCCGCCGGGGGCCTTCACTACGGCACGCTTCGCCTCAGCCCGATGGACGCAGCTCACGGTACTTCGCGGACAGGAGCGGACCGAGGGGTTCGACGACCTCGTGTCCCGGCTCGTCCCGGTAGGGCAGTTGGTCCAGGAATGATGTCACGATCACTTCAGTGACTCCGGGGATTCCTCGTCCCAGCTGCCGCTCCAGGAACTTCAGGGTCGCCCGCCAGTCAGGCGCCTCGGGATCCCTGCCGAGGTAGGAGTCGACGACGGCCGGCGTCACGTCCAGCCCGAAGAAGACGTGAGGCAGTGGCTCGCCCTGGTTCTCCACGTGGATCTCGTAGAACTCACCGAACTCGGGTACGGCTGCGACGAGTTCTTCCGGAAAGCGGACGTCCTCACCCATCAGCAGTTCCCCCCCGCTCGCCCCCCCCCGGGGCCGACTGGGAGGAGTGCAAAGATCTACTCACCGAGGCGGGCATCGACGACCGCCGTCTGTACGACGGAAGCCGTCACACCGCCGGCACGATCCTGAACGAGTGGGGCGTGGACATCGCGACCATCATCGTCTCAAGGGCCCGTCCGGGCTCACCACCTGCACCGGAACCCGCGTCTGAGACCACAACTGAGACCGTGGACCGCCGCGCGGCCCGTTGCCGACACCGCCGCCGCACCCGCACCCGCACCCGCACCCGCACCCGCTGAACGTAAAAGCCCAGCTCAGATAGTGTCTGGGCTGGGCTTCAAAAGAGCCGCCTTCGGGATTCGAACCCGAGACCTACGCATTACGAGTGCGTTGCTCTGGCCATCTGAGCTAAGGCGGCGCGCTGTCCGCACTATGGTGCGATCAGCAACGTCGGTAAGTCTACACAGTTTCCGAGGTGCTCCGAACCATGGGCCGGAGCACCCGGCGAAGGGCCCGCCCCGGCCGTCGCAACTGTCGACGATCAGGGCGCTGAGCAGCGCTTTCCGTCGGTCGGGGGTGTGCCGCGGAGCAGGTACGTGTTGATCGCGGAGTCGATGCAGGCGCTGCCGCGCCCGTAGGCGGTGTGTCCGTCCCCGTCGTACGTGAGGAGGCGGGCCGAGGAGAACTGGGAGGCGAGGGACCGGGCCCAGCGGTACGGCGTGGCCGGGTCGCGCGTCGTGCCGACGACGACGATCGGCGCGGCTCCCTTCGCCTCGATGCGGTGCGGCCCACCCGTCGGCCCCACGGGCCAGTACGCGCAGTTCAGGGAGGCCCACGCCAGGGCCCTGCCGAAGACGGGGGACGCCTTCTCGAACTCGGGCAGCGCCCGTTCCACCGCCTCGGGGCTGTCGTAGGCGGCCGGGAGGTCGAGGCAGTTCACGGCGGCGTTGGCGTACATCAGGTTGGAGTAGGTGCCGTCGGGGGCCCGTTCGAAGTAGCTGTCGGAGAGGGCGAGCAGACCCGCGCCGTCGTCCTTCTCGACCGCCTCGGTCAGCGCCTGCCGCAGCTGCGGCCAGGCCCCCTCGTCGTACATCGCGGCGATCACGCCCGTCGTCGCGAGGGACTCGCCGAGCCGCCGCCCGCCGGCGTCACCGGTCGCCAGCGGCCGAGCGTCCAGCCGCTCGAAGAGCCCGCTCAGGTTCTCGGCGACCTGCGCAGGCGTACGCCCCAGCACGCAGTCCTTCCGCCGCACGCAGTCCCTGGCGAACGCCTGAAACGCCGTCTCGAAGCCCGCCGTCTGCTCCTGGTTGAGCCGACGGGCCGGCAGCGACGGGTCCAGCGCGCCGTCCAGCACCAGCCGGCCCACCCGCTCCGGGAACAGCCCCGCGTACGTCGCCCCGAGGAACGTCCCGTACGAGGCACCGACGTACGTCAGCTTCTCGTCGCCCAGCAGGGCCCTCAGGATGTCCATGTCCCGGGCCGCCTCGACCGTGGAGACATGCCGCAGCAGCTTCGGCGCCCGCTCCCCGCACCCCTCCGCGAACCGCTTGTACGCGGCGACCAGCCGGCCCGTCTCCGCCGTGTCGTCCGGGGTGAGATCCGTCTGCGTGTACGTGTCCATCTGGCGCCCGGTGAGGCATTCGACCGGCTCGCTGCCCGCTACGCCCCTCGGGTCGACGGCCACCATGTCGTACCGCGCCCGCACCTTGGCCGGGTAGCCGATGCCCGCGTACCGCTGCACATAGCCGACCGCCGAGCCGCCGGGCCCGCCCGGATTGACCAGCAGCGAACCGAGCCGCTCTCCCGGGCCGGTCGCCTTCCGCCGCGAGACGGCCAGCTCGATGTCGCCCTCGCCCGGCTTCGCGTAGTCGAGCGGCGCCCTCATCGTGGCGCACTGGAAACCGGGGGTCTCGCAGGTGCGCCAGCTCAGCTTCTGCTCGTAGTACGGGGCCAGCGCCGACGGAGTCGCACGGGGCAGCGGGCCGAGAGCGGGGCCCCCGTCGACCGTCGTGGCCGCCGCACTGGAGTGACCGGAGGAGCAGCCCGCGACGAGCAGCGCGGCGGCCGCGAGCAACGCGCCGCCGGCCCGCAGGGACCTGTTCGGCCGGGAAGTACGCCTGGTGTGCATCTCGCGAGCCTAACCAGAACCACTCAATTCATCACGAACAGCGACGAACGCTCCTCGTACGAGTGACCCGGTCAACCGAACGCGCCCCGGAGCCCGCGCTCGTGCCCCCGAAGTCCGACCCGGCACGCCCCTTCCCCCATCACCTCACCCGGCGCGCAGGGACATCGTCATCGCCTCCACGGCCAGCAGAGGCGCCACATTGCGGTCCAACGCCTCTCTGCACGCCGCGATCGCGTCGATGCGCCGCAGGGTCGCCTCGGGCGTGCCGCTCCGCGCGAGCCGCTCCAGGCTGTCCCGCACCTCGACATTGGCGAGCGCCACCCGGGAGCCGAGCTGCAGAGCCAGCACATCGCGGTAGAACCCGGTGAGTTCGGTCAGCGCCAGGTCCAGGCTGTCCCGCTGCGCCCGCGTGCGCCGCCGCTTCTGCTTGTCCTCCAGGTCCTTCATCACGCCCGCCGTGCCGCGCGGCATACGCCCGCCCTGCACCGCGCCCAGCGCCGCCTTCAGCTCCTCGGTCTCCTTGGTGTCGACCTCTTCGGCCAGCTGCTTCGACTCCTCCGAAGCCGCGTCCACCAACTCCTGCGCCGCCTTCAGACACCCACCGATGTCCTCGACCCGCAACGGCAGCTTCAGCACCGCCGCCCGCCGCTCCCGGGCCCGCGGATCGGTGGCCAGCCGCCGGGCCCGCTCGATGTGCCCCTGGGTCGCCCGCGCGGCCGTCGCGGCGGCCTCCGGCTCGATGCCCTCGCGCCGTACGAGCATGTCCGCCACCGCGTCCACCGACGGGGTGAGCAGCGCGACGTGCCGGCACCGCGACCGGATCGTCGGCAGCACGTCCTCCAGGGACGGCGCGCACAGCATCCACACCGTCCGCGGGGCGGGCTCCTCCACGGCCTTCAGCACGGCGTTCGCCGACTTCTCGTTGAGCCGCTCGGCGTCCTCGACCAGGATCACCTGCCAGCGCCCGTTCGCCGGCGACGTGAACGACTTGCGCACCGTGTCCCGCATGTCGTCGGCCAGGATCTGTGTGCCCACCGCCGCCACGGTGCTCACATCCGCGTGCGTCCCCACCAGCGCCGTATGACATCCGTCGCAGAACCCGCAGCCCGGGCTCCCGCCGAGCGCCCGGTCCGGACTCACACACTGCAACGCCGCGGCGAACGCCCGCGCCGCCGTCACCCGCCCCGATCCCGGCGGCCCCGTGAACAGCCATGCGTGCGTCATCTTCGACGCCTCCGGAGGCGCGATCCGCTGCTCCGCCGCCGTGACGATCCTGTCCGCGTCCCGGGCGGCCGCGTCCAGCTGCGCACTCAGCCGCTCCTGCCCCACCAGGTCGTCCCACACAGCCATGCCCCACCGCCTCCGTCACACGAAACCCTCACCGCGCCCCATTGTGCGCGACCCCACTGACATCACACCGCACACACCTCTGACCACGGCACCGGGCCGTCGTGCACGGAGAGGACCACGACGCACGGTCGGCCGCCCAGGCACGGGAGGGGCCGTGCCGGTGCGTCGAGCCCGTCGCACACAGCGGCCCGGAGAAGTCCCGCCGATCCACCCCCGGGCGGCAGGGCACCCAGCGACGGGCTGACGCACCGGCACGGCCCCGATCCACCCACCGGCGGTACGCGTTCCGGCCACCGACAACCAGCACGGCCCGGCCCGGCTCAGCTCACCTCAGCGGCGGCGCCGCCCCCAGCCCCGCTTCCCATCGGCGTCGTCCTCGCCGTGCGGCCCCAACAACTCGTCCGCCAGCGTGGGCAGATCGTCCAGCGGCGTCTCCTCGGCCCAGTCCGACCGAGGCCGCCGCCGCGGCACCCCCTGCTCGTCGACCTGCGGAAGCTCCCGCGTCCGATCGGTCCCGTCCGCCCTGTGCGGACCATCGGCCCCGCCCGCCGCGGGCCGCTCGTCCCGGAAGTATCCCGGCGGCGCCAGATCGTCGCGCACCGGCGGCAGCACAGCCGTCTCGTCGGCGGCCTCCGACGGCACCTGCGGCAACACCGTGGTCTCATCCTCGGCAGCCGCAGACGCAGCCCCGGAATCCGACACCGACGGCTTCGGCAGCTTCGCCGTCGTCTCGGAGTCACCCCCCGGCCCATCCCCCCGCACCGGCGGCAACACCGCCGTCTCGTCCACCGGCCCACCCGACGCATTGGTCGGCGTCACCAACGGCGTAGCCACGGTGACGGCATCATCGCCCCGCCCCCCGGCATCCTCACCGGCACCCGCCTCAGCCCCGGCAGAGGCCCCAGCCCCAGCCCCACGCTCAGCCGCGACCCGCGCAGCCTCCGCCGCGGCCGCGACCCGCTCCGCCTCGGCCTTCCGGTCGGCCTCGGCCCGCTCCGCCGCGGCGCGCTCCGCCTCGGCGGCGACCGCCGCGGCCCGGTCGGCCTCCGCGGCGGCGGCCACCCGCCGCGCCTCCTCGGCCCGCAGCAACGCCTCCTCGGCCTTCCGCTGCTTCTCCAGGCGCCGCGCCTCCGCCTCGGCCCGCAGCCGCTGCTCCTCCGCGGCCTGCTGACGACGCCGTTCCTCCTCGACCCGCCGCCGTTCCTCGGCCTCGGCGCGCGCCTTCTCCTCCGCGAGGAGCCGCGCCTGCTCCTCCTCGGCGCGGCGGCGCGCTTCCTCGGCCCGCTGACGGGCCTCCTCCGCCTGCCGCTCCGCCTCGCGCCGCTGAGCCTCCTCCAGCTCGCGCCGCTTTCGCTCCTCCTCCTCGGCCCGCAGCCGCGCCAGCTCCTCCTGCCGCTCGCGCTCCAGCCGCTCCTCCTCGGCCTTGCGCGCGGCTTCTTCCTCGGCCTTGCGACGGGCCTCCTCCTCGGCCTTGCGGCGGGCTTCCTCCTGCGCCTTCACCTCGGCCTCGGACAGCGGCAGCATCACGTCGAGCCGAGCCCGTACCACGGTCGTCACGGCCTCCGGGTCCTGCGCGGCGTCCACGACCAGGTACCGCGCGGCGTCCGCGGCGGCCAGCGTCAGGAATCCCGCGCGCACCCGCTCGTGGAACTCGGCCGGCTCCGACTCCAACCGGTCCGGCGCCTCGGTGAACCGCTCGCGCGCGGCCTCCGGGGACACGTCCAGCAGAACCGTCAGATGCGGCACGAGGCCGTCGGTCGCCCAGCGCGAGATCCGGGCGATCTCGGTGGGCGAGAGGTCCCGCCCGGCGCCCTGGTAGGCCACGGACGAATCGATGTACCGGTCCGAGATGACGACCGCGCCGCGCTCCAGCGCGGGCCGCACCACGGTGTCCACGTGCTCGGCACGATCAGCCGCGTACAGCAGGGCCTCGGCCCGGTGCGACAGTCCGGTGCTCGACACGTCCAGCAGGATCGACCGCAGGCGCTTGCCCACCGGGGTCGCCCCCGGCTCGCGCGTCACCACGACCTCGTGCCCCTTGGCCCGGATCCACTCGGCGAGCGCCTCGACCTGAGTGGACTTCCCGGCGCCGTCACCGCCTTCCAGGGCGATGAAGAACCCCGAGGCCGCGGGCGCCTGAACGGGGTCGTCGCCCTTCAGCATCGCGTCCCGCAGGTCCTTCCGCAGCGGCACCCCGGACCGGTCGTCGACCTTGGCCAGCACCCACGCGGCGACCGGCAGCAGCAACGCCCCCACCAGCATCAACGTGAACGCCGCGCCGCCGTGCGCGAAGACGAACTTGCCGCTCTCCAGCCGGTGCGGCCCGATGACGGCGGCGACCAGCGGAGCGACGAGCACCGCCAGCGCCACGAACACCCGTACGACCGCGTGCAGATGCTCGGTGGTGCGGGCCCGCCGGAAGTCCTCGGCCTCCTGGTCGAGCAGCGTGTGCCCGGTGTTGGCGGCGATCCCCGCCCCGGCCCCGGCGAGCCCCAGGATGAGCACGACGCTCGTGACGTCCGGCGTCAGGCCGGCGGCGAGCAGCGCGATGCCCGTGAAGGCGATCGCGAGAGCGAGCAGCCGGCGCCGGGACAGCGAGGGCAGCACGGACGGCGCCCGGCGGATCCCGACGACCACGCCACCGGTCAGCGCGGTGACGAACAGCCCGTACATCACCGGCCCGCCGCCCATGTCCTTGGCGTGCAGCACGGCGACGGCGACCGCGGCGGCGACCGCGCCCGCGACGGCCCCGCAGGCCGGCACCAGCAGCGGGATCGCGCCCGTGCGGCCCTTGTCCACACCGGTGCCGGTCTTGGGCCGGCGCAGCCCCTCCAGCGGCGACCGCGCGCGCGGGGTGCGCGTCTGGGGCAGGTCGAGGAAGGTCACGACCGACAGCGAGGCGGCGAAGAGCCCGGCGGCGACGTACGAGGCGAGCGCGGCCTGGTGCTGCGCGAACCAGTCGAGGCCCGCGCCCAGCAGGTTGTTGAGCAGCGAGGCGACGACGAGCACGGCGGCCGCGAGGGGCACCGCCACGAATCCGGTCCGCAGGGCCAGACGCCGCAGCGCGTCCATGTGGTCCGGCAGGGGCCGTACGGTCGCGCCCTCCAGCGGCGGCGCGGGCAGCAGCGCGGGGGCAGCGCTCTCGCGGCAGACCGTCCAGAACCGCTCGGCGACACCGGCGACGAACGCGGTGATCAGCAGCACCGCGAGCGCGTTGTCCGGCGTCCAGTCGATCCACAGGGGGGCGACGATCAGCAGCAGGACCCGCAGCCCGTCCGCGCCGACCATGGTCCAGCGGCGGTCGAGCGGGCCGTCCTGCGAGGTCAGCGAGGTGAGTGGGCCGAGGAGGACGGCGCCGAAGAGCAGGGTCGCGAGGGCGCGCGTCCCGAAGACGGTCGCGACCGTCAGGGCGACACCCCGGTATCCGCCGCCGAAGGCGCCCTCGGCGATCGCCGCCTGGAAGGCGAGGAGCACCAGCACGAACAGCGCGAGCACATCGCCCACGCCGCCCACGAGCTGCGCGCTCCACAACCGTTTCAGCTGCGGTCGGCGCAGCAGCGCCCGGACGGCGCGCTCCCTGGAATCGGCTGCCAGGGCGTCATCGGGGGCCGGGTTGTGGGCCGTCGGCTGCTCGGCTCGCATCATGCTTTCAGCCTATCGGCACGCACCGACACCCAGAAGCAGCGCCCGAACGCACGCACGGCGCATGACCAAGTCACACAGAACACACACATTCAGCGAAGCGAAGGCGCCCCGTCGGGGGCGCGGGAAACTGCCCGATCGACCACGACGAATCCGCGGTCGCCGAACAACCCACGCCCCCCGAGCTACTAGGCGCCGTCCCCAGCGGCAGTCGCCTTCTTCGCGGCCACCTTCTTCGCCGGCGCCGCCTTCTTGGCCGCGGCAGTCTTCGAAGCGGCCGTCTTCTTCGTGGCGGCGGTCTTCTTCGCCGGCGCGGCCTTCTTCGCTGCGGTCTTGGTCGCCGTCTTCTTCGCCGGCGCCTTCTTGGCCGTCTTCTTGGCGGGAGCCTTGGCCCGCTTCTCCGCCAGCAGTTCGAACCCGCGCTCGGGCGTGATCGTCTCCACGCTGTCCCCGGACCGCAGCGTCGCGTTGGTCTCGCCGTCGGTGACGTACGGCCCGAAGCGGCCGTCCTTCACCACGACCGGCTTCGCGCTGACCGGGTCCTCACCCAGTTCCTTCAGCGGCGGCTTGGCGGCGGCCCGCCCGCGCTGCTTGGGCTGGGCGTAGATCGCCAGCGCCTCTTCGAGGGTGATCGTGAAGAGCTGCTCCTCGGTCTGCAGCGACCGCGAGTCCGTGCCCTTCTTCAGATACGGCCCGTACCGCCCGTTCTGCGCGGTGATCTCCTGGCCCTCGGCGTCGGCGCCGACGATCCGCGGCAGCGACATCAGCTTCAGGGCGTCGTCGAGGGTCACCGTGTCCAGGGACATGGACTTGAACAGCGAGGCCGTGCGCGGCTTGACCGCGTTCTTGCCCGTCTTCGGCGTGCCCTCGGGGAGGATCTCCGTGACGTACGGCCCGTAGCGCCCGTCCTTGGCGACGATCTGGTGACCGGTCGCGGGGTCCGCGCCCAGCTCGAAGTCGCCGCTCGGCTTGGCGAGCAGTTCCTCCGCCAGCTCGACGCTCAGCTCGTCCGGCGCCAGCTCCTCGGGGATGTCGGCGCGCTGGTGGCCCTCGGCGTCCTTCTCGCCCCGCTCGATGTACGGGCCGTAGCGGCCGACGCGCAGCACGATGTCGTTGCCGACGGGGAAGGACGAGACCTCGCGCGCGTCGATCGCGCCCAGGTCGGTCACCAGCTCCTTGAGGCCGCCGAGGTGGTCCCCGTCGCCGTTGCCGGCCGCGGCCGCCGTCGTGTCGCTCGCGTCCGTGCCCTCGCCGAAGTAGAACCGCTTCAGCCACGGCACCGCCTGGGCCTCGCCGCGCGCGATGCGGTCGAGGTCGTCCTCCATCTTGGCGGTGAAGTCGTAGTCGACGAGCCGCCCGAAGTGCTTCTCCAGGAGGTTGACCACGGCGAAGCTCAGGAAGGACGGCACGAGTGCCGTGCCCTTCTTGAACACATAGCCCCGGTCGAGGATCGTCCCGATGATCGACGCGTACGTCGACGGACGGCCGATCTCGCGCTCTTCGAGCTCCTTGACCAGCGAGGCCTCGGTGTAGCGGGCCGGGGGCTTGGTGGCGTGCCCGTCGACCGTGATCTCCTCGGCGGAGAGCGCGTCGCCCTGGCTGACCTGCGGCAGCCTGCGCTCGCGGTCGTCGAGCTCGGCGTTCGGGTCGTCGGCGCCCTCGACGTAGGCCTTGAGGAACCCGTGGAAGGTGATCGTCTTGCCGGAGGCGCTGAACTCGGCGTCACGGCCGTCGGAGGCGGTGCCACCGATCTTGACGGTGACGCTGTTGCCCGTGGCGTCCTTCATCTGGGAGGCGACGGTCCGCTTCCAGATCAGCTCGTACAGCTTGAACTGGTCGCCGGTCAGCCCGGTCTCGGCGGGCGTGCGGAAACGATCACCCGAGGGCCGGATCGCCTCGTGCGCCTCCTGCGCGTTCTTGACCTTCCCGGCGTACGTACGCGGCTGCGCCGGCAGGTAGTCGGCGCCGTACAGCTGGGTGACCTGGGCACGGGCGGCGGCCACTGCGGTCTCGCTGAGCGTCGTGGAGTCCGTACGCATATAGGTGATGAAGCCGTTCTCGTACAGCTTCTGCGCCACCTGCATGGTCGCCTTCGCCCCGAAGCCGAGCTTGCGCGAGGCCTCCTGCTGGAGCGTCGTCGTACGGAAGGGTGCGTACGGCGAGCGGCGGTACGGCTTGGACTCGACGGAGCGCACCGAGAAGCGGGTGTTCTCCAGGGCGGCGGCGAGCGCACGGGCGTTCGCCTCGTCGAGGTGGAGGACGTTGGCGCCCTTGATCTGGCCGAGCGAGTCGAAGTCGCGGCCCTGGGCGACGCGGCGGCCGTCCACCGACTGCAGGCGGGCCACCAGCGACGACGGGTCGGAGGCGTCACCGGCGCGGCCGGTGGCGAAGGTGCCGGTCAGGTCCCAGTACTCGGCGGAGCGGAAGGCGATCCGCTCGCGCTCGCGCTCCACGACGAGCCGGGTCGCGACGGACTGGACGCGGCCCGCCGACAGGCGCGGCATGACCTTCTTCCACAGGACCGGCGAGACCTCGTAGCCGTAGAGGCGGTCGAGGATGCGGCGGGTCTCCTGGGCGTCGACGAGGCGCTGGTTCAGCTCGCGCGGGTTGGCGACGGCGGCCTGGATCGCGGCCTTGGTGATCTCGTGGAAGACCATCCGCTTGACCGGGACCTTGGGCTTGAGCACCTCCTGGAGATGCCAGGCGATGGCCTCGCCCTCGCGGTCCTCATCGGTGGCGAGGAAGAGTTCGTCGGACTCCTTCAGCAGGTCCTTGAGCTTCCTGACCTGGGCCTTCTTGTCCGCGTTGACCACATAGATGGGCGCGAAGTCATGCTCGACGTCCACGCCGAGGCGGCGCACCTCGCCGGTGTACTGCTCGGGCACCTCCGCGGCGCCGTTGGGAAGGTCGCGGATGTGCCCCACGCTCGCCTCGACGATGTAGCCGGGGCCGAGATAGCCCTTGATCGTCTTCGCCTTGGCAGGCGACTCGACGATGACGAGTCGGCGGCCGCCCTTCGCGGTCTCGCTGGTCGGGGACAACTTCGCTCTTCTCTCCGGTCGACGCTGGGTCTCCCCAGGCTTGCGTCCCGGGGGCGGGGCGCCCCCTGCGGCCGGTGCCGCGCACGGGCTCGGCGTCGGCCCGGGGGTCGGGTCATGCTGACGCTGCGGAGTGTGACGGTACATCCCGCCCCCGTGTCAAACGGGAAAAGCCCGCAACGGCCACTCGAACGGTAACCCGACTACCGCCATTCCTGCCGCCCGGCGTCTTCAGCGATCCGTTCGGGGCCTATGCGGAGGGTCACATCCCGGTTACTCCGCCGACCTGTCGGCCCCGTCTCCCCGCGCCTCCTCAGACGCGGGTGAGGCACCACGCGGCGAGCGCCAGGGCGGTGACCGCGGTGACGCTCGCGAGGGTCGCCGACATCACGGGACGCACCCCCTGCGCGACCGGCTCGCCCAGCCGCAGCCGCCGCGCGGTCCACAGCAGCAGCGCGCCCCCGAACAGGGCGAACACCACTCCCACGAAGATCGCCGGACCGCTCTCCATGACCCGTCCTCCCACCCCTCGACTGCCCCGGGACGGGAGGCTGGCACGGACGGGAAGCGGGCGCGCGAACCCGAGGTGAACGCGAGGCGTCCGGACCCTCAGACCGAGCCGGGCGTGGGTATCTTCCCGGTCGTCTGCGACACGTCGGCGTTGCGCACCGTGCACACCACCTTGTTGAAGCCCTTCTTCCACTCCTCTTCGTCGGAGACCCATCCCGACACGATCAGGTCGGCGCCGGGCGCCCAACTCGACTCGAACCTGTTGGTGCACAGCTTTCCGCCCTCGGCGAGGGCGCCGGCGAAGGTCATGTTGTCGGGCGCCTGCACCGATCCGACGACCTGGTCGGTGTGCGCTTCGGCACAGTCGGTCAGCGGGGCGTCGTACCCCTCGTCCTCCCTGGTGGTGTAGTCCCAGCAGTCACCGACGGCCATCTGCGTGGGCCACAGGTGCATGCCCACGTCACGGAGCCGGCCCACCTCGCCGCCTATCGGGACGTGCTTGCCGAGGACGAGACAGGCCGTACCGCCCTTGGCGGCGGTGAAGCCCTCCTTCGTCGGTACGAGGGCGTAGACGTCCGCGTCGGGCAGGGCCTCGGCCACCGGGTCGGCCTGGCCGGCGCAGCGCTGCGCGCCGCTGGCCTTGGCGTCGGCGGGGTCGGACGCCGTCGCCATCGCCACGACCTGGCCGTCCGGCCAGTCCTCGTCGCAGTCGACCACGCCGAGGTCGGGCACCGATGCGAACGCGGTCCCGGTCCAGACCGCCTTGACGCAGTCCCCCACCTCCAGCGCCTTCTTGAGGGCCGCCTGCTTGCCGTAGGGGTACTCCGACCTCGGAGGCGACGCGAGCGTGTCCGGGGTACCGGAGGGCTTGGGGTCCGCCCCGCCCGTCAGGTTCACCGCGGCCCAGGTCCCGCCGCCGGCCACGAGCAGCACGGCGACCACGATCGCGACGATCGCCGCCGCGGGCGTCTTCCGCCTCGGCCCGCCGGGCGGCGGCGGGCTCCCGGCCGTGAGGGTCGGGTACCCCGCGTTCCCCGGCGGTGGGGCGCCGCCACCGCCGTACGGTGTCGACGCGTCGGCCGTGTACGGCAGCGACTGGTTGCCCATGGTGCCGCCGTAGCCGGGGGGCTGAGCGCCTCCGCCGTACGCCGGACTCCCGTAGGGCGTGGAGGGACCGCCCCCGTACGGGTTCGGGTTGTCGTAGGGCCCGCGCGGCTGCCGGCCCTGCTGCCACGGGTCGTACGGCGAGGGGCCGCCCGGCGTCGCTCCCGGTGTGGGCGGGTTGCCGGCGGGGGTGTTCGGGGTGTTCGGCGCGCCGGAGGGTGCGCCGGGCGTGTGCGGGGCCCCCGGGGTGTACGGCGTGTGGGGCGGACCGGGCGTGTTCGGGGTGCCCCCGAGGCCGTGCTGCCCCGCGGCCACGTACCCGGGTGGTGCGCTCGCCACGTACCCCGGAGGCGCACCGGGCGTGCCGGGTGCGGCGGGAGCCCCGGGCGTTCCGGGTGTGCCGGGGGTCGGTCCGAAGGCGCCGGGGGCCGATGCCGGGGTGGCTCCCCAGCCCTGCGGGGTCGACGCGCCGCCCTGGGCTGCCACCCGCTCCAGGCCGCGTGCCACGGCCTCCGGCGAGAGCCGGCGCACGGGGTCCTTGATGAGCAAGCCGTGCAGGACGGGGGCCAGTTCACCGGCGCGGGCGGGCGGTGTCGGCTCCTCGCCGAGGAGGGCCGTGAGCGTCGCGTACTCGCCGTGCCGGTCGAAGGGGCCGCGGCCCTCGACCGCCGCGTACAGCGTGGCGCCGAGCGAGAACAGGTCGGCGGCCGGGGTCGGCGGCTCGCCCCGCGCCCGCTCGGGCGCCAGATAGCCGGGCGTTCCGAGGATGCCGGCGGTGGCGGTGAGCCGGGGCTCGCGCGACTCCGGCTGGAGCGCGATGCCGTAGTCGGTGAGCAGCACGCGCGCGTAGGGGTCGCCCGAGGCGTCGGCCGCGAGCAGGATGTTGGCCGGTTTGACGTCCCGGTGGAGTATGCCGATCCGGTGGCCGGCCGTGAGCGCGTCGAGGACGGCGAGCCCGATCCGGGCGACCTGCTCGGGCGCGAGCGGCCCCCGCTGCCGTACGACCGCCTGGAGGTCCACGGCGTCCGGCACGTACTCCATGACGATCCACGGCAGGCCCTCGTGGAGCACCACGTCGTGAACGGTGGCCACATGGGGATGGCCGCGCAGCCGGGCGGCGTGCCTGGCCTCGCTGCGGGCCCGGGCGATGCGCTGGGCGGGCTCCGTCGCGTCCAGCGGGACATCGGGCAGGGAGATCTCCTTCATGGAGACCTCGCAGGCCAACTCCCCGTCGTACGCGAGCCAGACCCGGCCCATGCCGCCCGCGCCCAGGGTGCGCAGCAGTCGGTACCGGCCGTTGATGATCCTTCCCTGGCCCTGCTCCGGCGTATCCCCCGCCATCGCGATCCCCCGATCCTCGAGACAGCGCGTGCCTCCCCCGAGGACACGTCGAATCCGTCTCTTGAAAATAGCTTCGCACCCACCACTGACAGGAGCCCTTTTGCCGACCAATCCAGCCAGAAGGGACACATGCGTCCCGGTGGTGCGAATACGCCCCGTGCGACACGGGAAGGGGCGTCGGGCGGGGTACCGGTACGGTCACCGGACGGTATGGAAATCGTCACCGGGCGCGGGGCCCGAACGGGCCCCGTCGCCGTGCGGGCGGGTCACCCGGCCGGTTCGAGGAACCCCTGTTCGACGAGGAGGCGGATCTGGACGGGGGTCCGGTCGCGCAGGGCCACCGGGTCCTCGCCGACGAGCTGGGCGATGGCGTCCAGAATCCGTCCGGCGCTGAGCGTGCCGTCGCACACACCGGCGAATCCGGCGCCCACCGTGTCCACCTTCGTGGCCCGGCGCATGCCGCGGTTCTGACGGAGGACCACATGCTCGGGGTCCTCGGCGCCGGGCAGTCCGACCTGCTCCTGGACGACCTCGGAGGTGAGCCGGAAGTGCGCCGCGAGGAGGGCCGCGTCGTCGTGCGCGCGCAGGTAGTCGACGCGCGCGAAGTGCTGCCGCACCGCCTCCCCGAGCGGCTGTTCGACCGGATGCGGCCACTCCTCCAGGGTGATCGAGGGCTCGGACTCCGCGGCGGCCGACTTCCGCAGCGTGATCCACCCGAAGCCGACGCCCTTCACCTTGCGCGCCTCGAACTCGTCGAGCCACGCGTCGTACCGCGCCTGGTACTCGGCCACGTCACCGCGGTGGTCGCCCGCGTCCCGCAGCCACAACTCGGCGTACTGCGCGACGTCCTGGACCTCGCGCTGCACGATCCACGCGTCGCAGCCGCGCGGCACCCACGACCTGAGCCGCTCCTGCCAGTCCTCGCCCTCCACGTGCTGCCAGTTGGCGAGGAACTGCGCGTACCCGCCCTCGTTCAGCCGCTCCCCCGCCTGCGAGACGAGCGTCCTGCACAGATCGTCGCCGCCCATCCCTCCGTCGCGGTACGTGAGCCGGGCGCCGGGCGAGATCACGAACGGCGGGTTTGACACGATGAGGTCGTACGTCTCGTCCGCCCCGACCGGCTCGAAGAGCGAACCCTCCCGCAGCTCGGCGGCCGGTGCTCCGGAGAGCGCCAGCGTGAGCGCCGTGATGTGCAGCGCGCGCGGGTTGAGATCGGTCGCCGTCACGCGCGTGGCGTGCTGTGCGGCGTGCAGCGCCTGGATGCCGGAGCCGGTCCCGAGATCGAGGGCGGCGGCGACGGGCGTCCGTACGGTGATGCCGGCCAGCGTCGTGGACGCCCCGCCGACCCCCAGCACGACGCCCTCGTCCCGGCTGCCGATCCCTCCGGCCCCACCGACCGCGCACCCCAGGTCGGACACGATGAACCAGTCCTCGCCGCCGGGGCCGCCGTACGGCCGCACGTCGACGGTGGCGGCGACCTCGTCCCCGTCGTCACCGACGCGAACGAGCCATCCGCTCTCGACGCACGCGTCGACAGGCAGCACGCCGTCCACGCGCGCGCGTACGACCGGTTCCTGCAACAGGAACAGCCGCACCAGCGCCTCCAGCGCCGTGTCCCCCCGTGTCGCCCTGAGCGCCGGCACGACCTCGCTCCGCGCGAGGGCGGCGTAGGCGGAGGCACCGAGCAGCTCGAGCAGCCCGTCGGCGGTGAACTCGGCACCGAGCAACGCCTCCCGAAGCCGCACGGCGACATCGGTCCGGTCGGTGGAGGGCAGGGACGACAGTTTGGAGTTACTCACGAAGCTCAGCGTAGCCGCGCACCACGGCCCGACCCGGCTCCAGGCACCCCGTGCGTGGCCGTCGCAGCCGTCTCAGCTGCGGGCGGTCGCGCCGCCGTACCGTGCCGCCGTACGTGGCGCGGGCACTCCCGCCCGCCACACCTAGCTGTGGGCCAGTCGTGCCGCTGGAGCAGCACGGGTGGCGCAGGCGGCACCCGGCCAGCGCCGAAGAAGAGCCCCCGTCAGCTCTTCGTGGGCACAGCCGGCGCCGAAGCCGCACCGGAGGTGTTCGCGGACTTGCAGCTCTGCTGCTCCGCCATCGCCTGCCCGACCTCCCCCTTCTCCAGCTCCTTCAACGCGTCGCTCCCGGTCTTGCTGAGCTTCTCCAGCTCCGTCGCGACGCCTTCGAGCCCGTCCGCGAACTTCGCCTGGTCCTTGGTGTTCAGCGCGTCCGACTTCTTCTTCAGCTCCCCGTACGCCGTGGACAGCTGGTTCAGCTCGGCGACCGCGGCCTTCTGCTTCTTCGCGCCGTCCTCGACATCCGGCGCCCCGGCCTTCTGGATCGCCGTCGCCATCGCCTTGTACGCGTCGGAGATGTCCTGGAAGCCCTGGGAGTCGGCCTTCTGCACGTCCGCCGGTGCGCTGTCGTCCGAGGTCTCCTTCTGGATCGAGGCGTTGGCCGCCGCGATCTTCTTGATCTGCGGCTGCACGGAGTCGCAGACCTCCTTGGCCCAGGAGTTCAGCTTGTCGTTCGTCTCGTCGTCGCCGCTGCAACCGGACAGCGCCAGTACCAGTACCGCACCGCCGGACAGTGCGGCCGCGAGCTTCTTGTTCACCGGATTGGTCCCTTCCATGGCTCTCGGCCCCGGAACATACACGCCGGATGGGCGGCACCTGTGTGCCGAGCACCCCCGGTGCACCCTTTTGTAACCGTTTGCACCAGCGAGAGAAGGCTCACGGGAGCCCCCGGCACAGCCAAGGGGCGGACGGCCAACGCGTCAACACGCGCCGTCCGCCCGCCCCTTGAGCTGGCCCCTGGCAGAGCCGTTCAGCAGACCGTCTACGAAACCACCGCGGGATCCGCCGACTTGGCCACCCGCTCGGAGTTGCCTTCGTCACCCACGGCGATACCGCGCCGCTTGGACACGTACACCGCGCCGACGATGACGGCGATCGAGGCCACCGCGATGGCGACCCGCAACGCGACGCTCTTGTCCTCGCCGTAGCTGAACTGGACGACCGCGGGCGCGATGAGCAGCGCGACGAGGTTCATCACCTTCAGCAGCGGGTTGATCGCCGGTCCGGCGGTGTCCTTGAACGGGTCGCCGACCGTGTCGCCGATGACGGTCGCGGCATGGGCCTCGCTGCCCTTGCCGCCGTGATGACCGTCCTCGACGAGTTTCTTGGCGTTGTCCCACGCGCCACCGGAGTTGGCGAGGAACACCGCCATCAGCGTCCCCGTCCCGATCGCGCCGGCGAGATACGCGCCGAGCGCGCCGACCCCGAGCGTGAACCCGATCGCGATGGGCGCCATGACGGCGAGCAGACCGGGCGTGGCCAGCTCCCGCAGGGCGTCCTTGGTGCAGATGTCGACGACCCGGCCGTACTCGGGCTTCTCGCTGTAGTCCATGATCCCGGGGTGCTCGCGGAACTGCCGCCGCACCTCGTAGACCACCGCGCCCGCCGACCGCGAGACCGCGTTGATCGCCAGCCCCGAGAAGAGGAAGACGACCGCGGCGCCCGCAATGAGTCCGACGAGGTTGTTGGGCTGCGAGATGTCCATCATCAGGTTCATCGGCGCGCCTTCGCCGGAGACCTTCTCGCCGACGTCGTTCGCGGCCGTCAGGATCGCGTCGCGGTACGAGCCGAAGAGCGCGGCGGCCGCGAGAACGGCCGTGGCGATGGCGATGCCCTTGGTGATGGCCTTGGTGGTGTTGCCGACGGCGTCCAGGTCGGTGAGCACCTGCGCGCCCGCGCCCTCCACGTCGCCGGACATCTCGGCGATGCCCTGCGCGTTGTCGGAGACCGGCCCGAAGGTGTCCATGGCGACGATGACGCCGACCGTGGTGAGCAGGCCGGTCCCGGCCAGCGCCACCGCGAACAGCGCGAGCATGATCGACGTACCGCCGAGCAGGAACGCCCCGTAGACGCCGAGGCCGATCAACAGGGCGGTGTAGACGGCCGATTCGAGACCGATGGAGATACCGGCGAGGACGACGGTGGCCGCGCCGGTGAGCGAGCTCTTGCCGATGTCCTTCACGGGACGTCGGCTGGTCTCGGTGAAGTAGCCGGTCAGTTGCTGGATCAGCGCGGCCAGCAGGATGCCGATGGCGACCGCGAGGACCGCGAGGACCCGCGGATCGCCGTCGTGACCGGCGATCGCCGTGTCCGTGACCCCGTCGAGGTCGGCGTACGACGAGGGCAGGTAGGCGTAGACGGCGATGGCGACGAGCACCAGCGAGATCACCGCGGAGATGAAGAACCCGCGGTTGATGGCGGACATGCCGCTGCGGTCGGTGCGGCGGGGTGCCACCGCGAAGATGCCGATCATCGCGGTGAGCACGCCGATCGCGGGCACGATCAGCGGGAACGCCAGGCCGGAGTCGCCGAAGGCCGCCTTGCCGAGGATCAGCGCGGCGACGAGCGTCACGGCGTACGACTCGAAGAGGTCGGCCGCCATGCCCGCGCAGTCGCCGACGTTGTCGCCCACGTTGTCGGCGATGGTCGCGGCATTGCGCGGGTCGTCCTCCGGAATGCCCTGCTCGACCTTGCCGACCAGGTCGGCGCCGACGTCGGCGGCCTTGGTGAAGATGCCGCCGCCGACCCTCATGAACATGGCGATGAGCGCTGCCCCGAGACCGAAGCCCTCCAGCACCTTCGGCGCGTCGGCCGCGTAGACGAGGACCACGCAGGACGCGCCGAGCAGGCCGAGCCCCACCGTGAACATGCCGACGACGCCGCCGGTGCGAAATGCGATCTTCATCGCCTTGTGCGAGACGGCGGTGAGATCTTTTTCCGGCTCGCCTTCCGCCGGTGTCGCTTCCCGGGCCGCCGCGGCGACGCGCACATTGCTGCGTACGGCGAGCCACATGCCGATATAGCCGGTGGCCGCCGAGAACGCCGCGCCGATCAAGAAGAACACCGATCGTCCGGCGCGCTGATTCCAGTCGTCCGCGGGCAGCAGCATGAGCAGGAAGAACACGACGACGGCGAATACGCCGAGCGTGCGCAACTGCCGTGCCAGATAGGCGTTCGCGCCTTCCTGGATCGCTGTCGCGATCTTCTTCATGCTGTCGGTGCCCTCGCCCGCCGCGAGCACCTGGCGCACCAGGACCCCGGCGACGACGAGTGCTGCAAGGGCCACGACGCCGATCACCATGACGATGATCCGGTTGTCGTCGGTGAGCACCGCGGCTGCGAAGTTCGCGGTGTGGTCAAACCTTTGAGGGGTAGAAAGCCCCGCCATTCGTCCTCCTTGACGCTTGGGCTGAGCTCAAGATGTGGACGGATTGTAGGGAGGTGAACCTGATCAAAACAGTGCACGGGAAACGGAATTGGCCTTCACATGCTCTTCAGCAAATGATCCGGACCCGCCCACGCTACTCGAAAGAAGTAACGCCTCAAAGGCATTGACACTTGATCAATTATCAGGCGAATGATCGTGAATTCCTTCACGAATTCCGGTGTTCCGATGAACGGTGATCGGAATAAATGCCGAACAAACACGAAGGGCCCTGCTCAGCAGGGCCCTCCGCGGTACTACTTGAAGTTGTGAGGATGAACGAGCAGGGGCGATCAGGGCACGACCGCGACCGACGGTGTCGTCGGCCAGGTCATACGGATCAGCCCGCCGTTCTCGCCGGCGCTGACCTCCACGTCATCGACGAGGCCGCTGATGACCGCGAGGCCCATGTCGTCCTCCTCGACCTCGACGTCCGCGTCCCCGGCACCCGACGAACGGTCACCGGGCACGGCGTGCGGCGCCTCGTCGCCCACCTCGATGGAGAACTGCTTCTCCTCCTCGATCAGCGACACCCGCACCGGCGCCGAGATACCGCTGCTCTGATGCAGTCCGACGGCACGGGTGCACGCCTCGCCGACGGCCAACCTGACCTCGTCGAGGACGGCCTCGTCCACTCCGGCCCTGCGCGCCACCGCTGCCGCCACCAGTCGGGCGGTCCTGACGTGCTCGGGCAGCGCGCTGAAGCGGAGTTCAACGGTGGCCATGCATCCCCCTCGGAACTACGGGCGTGCTGTCGGAAGGCCGGGCCGCGCGGACCCGGTCCTCCTCACTCGTCTGTGGCCGTCCGGGCACGGGGCCCGGACGGACGTGATCAGTCAGTGGCCGCCACCGCTTCGTCGACCGAGGTGTGAATGGGGAACACCTTGGTCAGACCGGTGATGCGGAAGATCTTCAAAATCCGCTCCTGGTTGCACACCAGGCGCAGCGAGCCCTCATGGGCCCGTACTCGCTTCAGGCCGCCCACCAGTACGCCGAGCCCGGTGGAGTCGAGGAAGTCGACGCCCTCCATGTCGACGACGAGGTGGAAACTCCCGTCGTTGACCAGCTCGACCAGCTGCTCACGCAGCTTGGGCGCGGTATAAACGTCGATTTCGCCACCGACCTCGACGACCGTACGATCGCCGACGGTACGGGTCGACAGGGACAGGTCCACGGATCCTCCAGCACCTTGCTATCGAGCGTTCGCCCCTCGGGACACCTCGGCTTGAAAGCCCCCGGGACGGTTCGCCAGCCGCGATGGCATTCAATCACTTACCGGCAGGCGTGCACGACGCCTTGGCTCCATTGTCCGTCACGCCGGTGACACACTCGATGCCGATGGCCAAGAATCACCGATCCGATCGAACCCCGACGGACACCGCCTCCAGCCCCTCGCCGAGCACGGTCCTGGACCGGCTCGCCTCGGGGCCGAGCCGGGCTTCGCGCATCACTCATACGGAGCATGTGCCCCCACGTGCGGGTCGCCATGCCGTCTGGCCCGACCGGATCCGGCCGGAAGTGGTCGCCGCCGTACAGACCGCGGGAATCGAACATCCCTGGGCCCACCAGGCACGCGTCGCCGAGCACGCGCTGGACGGCGAATCGGTCGTCGTCTCCACCGGCACCGCCTCCGGCAAGTCGCTGGCGTACCTCGTCCCGGTCCTCTCCCGCCTCCTGGACGGCTCCGAGGCCCCCAACGGCCGCGGCGCGACCACCCTCTACCTGGCCCCCACCAAGGCCCTCGCGGCGGATCAGTGCCGGGCCGTGAAGGAACTTTCACAACCTCTCGGAAACGCCGTGCGCCCGGCCGTGTACGACGGCGACACCCCCGTCGAGGAACGCGAGTGGGTCCGCCAGTACGCCAACTACGTGCTCACCAACCCCGACATGCTGCACCGGGGCATCCTCCCCTCCCACCCCCGCTGGTCCTCCTTCCTGCGCGCCCTGAAGTACGTCGTCATCGACGAGTGCCACACCTACCGCGGCGTCTTCGGCTCGCACGTCGCCCAGGTGCTCCGGCGCCTGCGCCGCCTGTGCGCCCGCTACGGCGCCGAACCCGTCTTCCTCCTCGCCTCCGCCACCGCCGCCGAGCCCTCGGTCGCGGCCCGTCGCCTCACCGGCGTCCCGGTCACCGAGGTCGCGGACGACGCCTCACCCCGCGGCGAACTGGTGTTCGCCCTCTGGGAGCCCCCGCTCACCGAGCTGCACGGCGAGAAGGGCGCGCCGGTACGCCGCACCGCCACCGCCGAGACCGCCGACCTGCTCACCGACCTCACCGTCCAGGGCGTCCGCTCGGTCGCCTTCGTCCGCTCCCGGCGCGGCGCCGAGCTGATCTCGGTGATCGCCCAGGAACGCCTCGCCGAGGTGGACCGCTCCCTCGTCCGCCGCGTCGCCGCCTACCGCGGCGGCTACCTCCCCGAGGAACGCCGCGCACTCGAACGCGCCCTCCACTCCGGCGAGCTCCTCGGCCTCGCCGCCACCACCGCCCTCGAACTCGGCGTCGACGTCTCCGGCCTCGACGCCGTCCTCATCGCCGGATACCCCGGCACCCGCGCCTCCCTGTGGCAGCAGGCCGGCCGCGCCGGACGCGCCGGCCAGGGCGCCCTCGCCGTCCTGATCGCCCGCGACGACCCGCTGGACACCTTCCTGGTCCACCACCCCGAAGCCCTGTTCGACCGGCCGGTGGAATCGACCGTGCTCGACCCCGACAACCCGTACGTCCTCGCCCCCCACCTCTGCGCCGCCGCCGCGGAACTGCCCCTCACCGACGAGGACCTCGACCTCTTCGGCCCCGCCTGCGAGGACCTGCTGCCGCAGCTGGAGGCCGCGAAACTGCTTCGCCGCCGGGCCAAGGCCTGGCACTGGACCCGCCGCGAACGCGCCGCCGACCTGGCCGACATCCGGGGCCAGGGCGGCCGCCCCGTCCAGGTCGTCGAGACCGGCACCGGCCGGCTCCTCGGCACGGTCGACGCGGGCGCCGCCCACACCACCGTCCACGAGGGCGCGGTCCACCTGCACCAGGGCCGTACGTACCTGGTGCGCGACCTGGACCTGGAGGACTCCGTCGCCCTCGTCGAGCAGGCCGACCCGCCCTATTCGACCGTCGCCCGCGACACCACCTCCATCTCCGTCCTGGAGACCGACACCGAAGTCCCCTGGGGCGACGGCCGCTTGTGCTACGGCTCCGTCGAAGTCACCAACCAGGTCGTCTCCTTCCTCCGTCGCCGCCTCATCACCGGCGAGGTGCTCGGCGAGTCCAAACTCGATCTCCCTCCCCGTACGCTGCGCACCCGTGCCGTCTGGTGGACCGTCACCGAGGACCAGTTGGACGCGGCCCGGATCAACCCCGAGATCCTCGGCGGCGCCCTGCACGCCGCCGAACACGCCTCGATCGGCATGCTGCCCCTCTTCGCGACCTGCGACCGCTGGGACATCGGCGGCGTCTCGGTCCCGCTCCACCCGGACACCCTGCTCCCGACGGTCTTCGTCTACGACGGCCACCCGGGCGGCGCGGGATTCGCCGAGCGCGCCTTCCACACGGCCCGTGCCTGGCTCACCGCCACCCGCCAGGCCATCGCCTCCTGCGAGTGCGACGCCGGCTGCCCCTCCTGCATCCAGTCCCCCAAGTGCGGCAACGGCAACGACCCGCTGCACAAACGGGGCGCCGTACGCCTCCTGACCGAACTGCTGCGCACCGCGCCGGAGGCTCCGCCCGAGGGACGGGTGCCGTAGGGCTCGGGGGTGACTCAGAACCCGGGGGTTCGGGCCGCCTCAGAGCTCGGGGGCCTCCCAGATGCGGCGATCGCCGGCCGTGTGTGGCTGATCGCGCAGTTCCCCGCGCCCCTCAAGGGGCGCCCCTCGGCGCTTCCCGGTCGGCTGCCCGGCCCGGCGGTCCCGCGCGTGCCCTGGACTCGGCGGTGAACGGGACCGTTCCCGAGGCGGCCGTGACGTCCGAGATCTCGCCCTCCACCGCGCAGCGCACCAGTCGGCCGCCCTGGGCCCGAACCACCCGTTCCGCCGTCGCGCAGGCCTCCTCGGCACCCTTCATCCAGTGGTCGGCGGCCGCGAGGGCGGCGAGATCGGCCGCCGCCTCCGCCTGATGCCGGATCACGACGGCCTGCCCGAAGGCGAGTACGGCACCGAACACCGCACACAGCACCGCGATCGCACCGACCGCCCAGACGGTCGCGGACCCTCTGTCCGTCTCACGCCCACGCCCCAGGACCGAGCAAACGCCCCCGAGCCACCGGCCGCACCACGAGAACGCGCTCACCCGCCCACCTCCCCCACCGTCTCCTCCGCCAGCGCCACAGCGGTGTGGCTGAGGTCGAGGCCCAGTCCGTCCGGCCCCGGCGCGCGGGCCGAGACCACGACCCGTACGAAGTCGCCCTGCCGGCCCACGCTCACCTCCGCCCCGTCGGGCGCCGTCCTCCGCGCTGCCGCCACGACCGCCCCCTGCGGGTCCTGCCGGGCCGCCGCCCGGGCACCGGCCCGAGCGGCGTCCACGACCTGGATCTGCGCGCAGGCGGCGAGCAGAGCCCACACCAGTGCCGTCGCGAGCAGCAGCATCACCGGCAGGGCCATGGCCGCCTCCGCCGTCACGAACCCGTCGTCGCGGCCCAGCGCCCCCCGCAGCCGGCGCGGCTCACGCCCCGCCATTGAGGGCCCGCCCGACGATCTGCTGCAGCTCCGCCTGGACCTGCCCGCTGGTCACCACCTTGTACAGAACCGCGGCGAAGGCCACGGCCGCGATGATCCCCACCGCGTACTCCGAGGTCACCATCCCCGCGTCCCTCCGCGCCGCCCGCACCCGGCACAGCACGGCCCGCACCACCCGAACCCGCACCGCTTCCCGCATGGCTTCCACTGCCCGCACCGCCTGTACTGCCTTGTGCATCTCAACCCCCGTGAGGCTCTGTTCCGTTGACCGCTGATGTGTCCGCTGACCACTGCTCCGCTCCGTCGACCGCTTCGGCCGCCCGGCGGCGCCCGCGCGCCACGCGCCGACGTCCACCCCGTCACCGCGCTCCTCCTCCCAACAGCCCGTCCGCCAGGCCGATGACCACCGGCAGGACGCCCACCGCGATGAAGGCGGGCAGGAAGCACAGCCCCACCGGCGCGGTGACCATCACGGCGGCCCGCCGGGCCCGCTCCGTCGCCGAACGGCCCCATTCGGCACGGGCCTCGGCGGCCAGGCGGGCGACCGGTGAGGCGGCCGGCACACCGGACTCGTCGGCGCGCTCCAGGAGCCGCGCCAGGGCTCCGGCGCCGGGAAGCGCCGCCAACGAGCGCCACGCCTCGGCCGGTTCGCCCCCGAGCCTCGCCTCGGCGGCCCCTCTGGCCAGCCGCTCGCCCACCGGACCGCCGAGGGCCTCGCCCACGGCCTGTGCGGCCACCACCGGGCTCGCCCCGGCCGTGATGCAGGCGGCCAGCAGGTCGGCCGCGAGCGGCAGTTGGCGTGCGGCCTCGGCGGCGTCGTACACCTCGCCCAGGTCCTTGCCCGCCCGCCGGGCCCTCCTCAGCCACAGCCAGGCCCCGACGCCGGCGACCGGCCCCACCAGCAGCCCCGCGTACCCGCCGACGAACACCCACCCGGCGCAGACCGCCCCGGCGACCGGCAGCCATCGCCGGACCGCCCCCTGCGGCAGGAGACGTCGCCGGGACGGCTCGGCGGTGAGGGCGAGCACCGTGGTCAGCCGGGCGCGCAGCCTTCGTCCACGCCGCGCGGTGTCGCACGACCGGACCAGCCACCACAGTGCCACCATCACGGCGAGGGTCACCCCCAGCCTGTGGACAACCTCCCCGCTCACGTCGCCTCGGCTCCCCGGACGATCCGCAGCGCCCACCACAGGCCCGCGCCCTCCAGCACGGCGCCGACGAGCAGACAGGCCATCCCCGCCGTGCTGTGCAGCACCACGTGCAGGGGGTCGGCGCCGAGCGCGGTGCCCAGCAGGAGGCCCAGGACCGGAAGCCCGGCCAGCATCACGGCCGTCGACCGTGCGCCCGCCAACTGGGCGCGCAGGTCGGCCCGCTGGTCCCGCTCGGCGCGCAGGGCCCCCTCCAGCCGGTCCAGCCCGGCCGCGAGGCCCGCTCCCCGGTCGACGGCCACCCGCCAGCACGCGGCGAGCCCCAGCAGCCCCTCCGCGCCCGGCTGCCGCGCCGCGTCCGCGAGGGCGCCGGGCACGTCACCGCCGAAGCGGGCCGCCGCCAGCACCACGGCCCGGGTCTCGCCCAGCCCGTCGGAGTCCCGCGCGGCCCGCGTCAGCGCCTCGCCCGGCTGCCGCCCGGCCCGCACCTCCCCCGCGAGCGACGCGCACAGCGCGACCACGGCATCGCCCCGCCGCTCCCGGAGCCGACGCTCCCGTGCCGCCCGCCGCACCCGCCTCAGCAACGGCACCCCGGCCGCTCCCACGACGAGCGGCAACACCGACGCCCCGAGCACCGCGACCACCAGCCCGGCCACCGGCGCCCACCACTCGGCGCCCAGCGTCCGTGCCCGGCCGACGACCCGCTTCCAGCGCGGCGGCCCCACCGCTCCGCCACCCGGCAGCAGCGCCCGCGCCCGCCGCACCCCGGCGCCCCGCCCCTCGTCCGACATCCAGGCCGCGGCCCCGGCACACATCACGGCCACCACCCCCGAGATCTCCCCGACCCCCGTCACCGCCGCTCACTCCCTTCCAGAGGGCCACCGACCCGGCCCGCCCCGCCCGGCGATCCGCCGTCCCGACGGCGCACCCCGCCCGAGGCCCGGTCGTCCCGACGGCGCGCGCCGTCCGACGCCCCGCCGCCCCCGCCGCGTGCCCCGCCCAGAAGCAGCCCCCGCAGTCGCTCCCAGCCCCGCTCGTACACGAACGCCGCCTCGCCCCAGCGCAGGGCCGGTACGGTCACCACCAGCCCGGAACCGTCCCGTTCCAGCACGTGCACCTCGGCGATCCGGCGTCGACCGTCCCGGTCCCGTACGAGGTGCAGGACCACCGACAACGCGGCCGCCAACTGGCTGTGCAGCGCGGCCCGGTCCAGCCCCGCGGCCGTGCCGAGGGCCTCCAGACGGGCCGGCACCTGCCCCGCGGCATTGGCGTGGAGCGTGCCGCAGCCGCCCTCGTGACCCGTGTTCAGGGCGGCCAGCAAGGACACCACCTCAGGTCCGCGCACCTCGCCGACCACCAGCCGGTCCGGCCGCATGCGCAGCGCCTGCCGCACCAGGTCCTGCAGCTCGACGAGGCCCACGCCCTCCTGGTTCGCCGGTCTGCCCTCCAGCCGCACCACGTGCGGATGGTCGGGCCGCAGCTCCGCCGAGTCCTCGGCCAGCACGATCCGCTCGCCGGGGTCGACCAGACCGAGCAGCGCGCTCAGCAACGTGGTCTTCCCCGTCCCCGTGCCGCCGCTGATGACGTACGACAGCCGGGAGCGGATCAGTGCCCGCAGGACGCGGTCGCCGCCGGGCGGCACCGTGCCCGCCGTCACCAGTTCGGCGAGGGTGAAGGCGCGGGGCCGGACGACCCGCAGGGACAGACAGGTGGAGCCGACCGCCACCGGCGGGAGCACCGCGTGGAGCCGGGTGCCGTCCGGGAGCCGGGCGTCCACCCACGGCCGGGCGTCGTCCAGCCGGCGTCCGGCGACGGCCGCCAGGCGCTGCGCGAGCCGCCGTACGGCCGCCGCGTCCGGGAAGGAGACCTCGGTCAGCTCCAGGCCGCCGCCCCGGTCCACCCACACCCGGTCCGGCGCCGAGACCAGCACATCGGTGACCGAGGGATCGGTGAGCAGCGGCTCCAAGGGCCCGCTCCCCACCAGCTCCGACCGCAACCGCTCGGCCGCCCCGAGCACTTCGGCGTCGCCGAGCACGCGCCCCCGCTCCCGCAGGGCCTGCGCCACGCGCGCGGGTGTCGGCTCGGCCCCGCTCTCGACGAGCCACTGCCGTACGCCGTCCAGCAGACCGTCGTCGGGCATCCCGTTCATCGGGCCCCGCCTCCGATCGCATGCCGCTTCCGGGGCTTCGCTTCCCATGGCCCGCCGCCGCCCGGCACCCGGTTCACGCCGCCTCCCCTCGGACCGCCGTGCGCTCCCAGAACCCGGCGCAGAAGCGCGCGAGCGGGCCGCGTGGGATGCCTCCGGGTGGTTTGCCGCCGTCGGAGAGACCTGCCTCGGTCGGTACCTCACCGGCGAGCGGCAGCCCGAGGAGGCGAGCCACCTCCTGGTCGTCGAGGCCGGGGGCGTACGGGCCGCGGACCGCGACGCGGAGGTCGCGCAGGACCATGCCGAAGGCGGAGGCGACACGTGACGCGGCCGCGACCGCGCGCAGTTCGGCCGGGACGACCAGGAGACCCATGTCCAGTTGGGCGAGGGCCTCGGCGACGCCTTCGTCGATGCGGCGCGGCAGGTCGACGACGACCGCCCCGCCGCGCCGCCGCCCGGCCGCGAGCACCGCGCGGACTGCCTGGGGCGGGATGGCCACGGCGTCGCCCCGGTCCCAGCTGAGGACCCGCAGGGCGTGCACCTCGGGCAGCGACTCCTCAAGCGCGCCACCGCCCACCCGGCCCCGCGAGGCGGCGAAGGCCGGCCAGCGCAGCCCGTCGGCGCTCTCGCCGCCGAGGAGCACGTCCAGGCCCCCGCCGAGCGGATCGGCGTCCACGAGGAGGGTGCGCGTGCCCTGTCGCGCGGAGGTGACGGCCAGGGCGCAGGCAAGCGTGGACGCACCGGCACCGCCCCGGCCGCCGACGACGCCGACGGTGAGCGCCGGCCTGCCGACGCCCTCCGCCACGTCGGCGATGCGGTCGACGAGCCACTGCTCGCCGTCCGGCAGCATCAGGACGTGGTCGGCGCCGATCTCCACGGCCCGCTGCCAGACCCCGGAGTCGTCCTGGTCCTTGCCGACGAGCACCACTCCTCGTCTGCGCACGGCCCCCCGCAGCCGCCGCGCCGCATCGTTCCCGACGAGCACGAGCGGCGCCGTCTCCCACCGGCCCCGGCCTTCCGGCACTCCGTGGTGGACCTCCGGCCGGGCGCCCGCGGCCGCGCACAGGCGCAGCAGGTCGTCCAGCAGTTCCATGTCCTCGGTGACGATCAACGGCCTGCCCTGCCGCCCCTCGGCGGCGGACGGCAGGTCGTCGGTGATGGCTCCCGCCACGATCCCCAGCCCCTTTCGCTGCGTGAACGCGGTCGCCCGATGGTCCGGACACCGTGTTCAACTCCTGTGTGAAGCACCGGAGATCGGCCGCCGCGGAGGCGGTCGGCGGAATCCGGCCCTACGCATCCGCGAATCGGAACCGGCCGTGAACCGGCCGCCGTCGGGACGCGCCGGAATCACGGTGCAGCGGTCTTCGAAATCGTGTGGATCTTGGTCGATAACTGTGGACAACTCGGCCCTTGTGAATATCGCCATCACCCGAACAGGCGACTCGCGTACGACTTCCACAGCGCAGCCTCACGGCTACGGACGGTGACGGATCCTGTGCCAGGGCAGAGGAAAGCCCACGAGGGCACGAGAGCGCCTCGCGGGCCGGGGAGAAGAGGGAAAACGCGTCCGGACATGCGACGACCCCCACCGGGGGGGAGAGTGGGGGTCGTCTTCACGGCCGACTCGGGGGGGGAGGAGCCGGACCGCGTTAGCACGGTCGCGAACGATCCGTGACTTCCATGGTGTACCCGAGAGGCCTCTCAGGCAAACCCACGCGCCCCACACTAGCCCGAATGGCGGGCGCATATGCTCGGCCCCGTGGAAAACCACTCCTTGCCCCGCACAGCGGCCTTCTTTGACCTGGACAAGACGGTCATTGCGAAGTCGAGCACGCTCACGTTCAGCAAGTCGTTCTACCAAGGCGGCCTGATCAACCGCAGAGCCGCCCTGCGAACGGCGTACACCCAGTTCGTGTTCCTCGCGGGCGGCGCCGACCACGACCAGATGGAACGGATGCGGAAGTATCTGTCCGCGCTGTGCCGGGGCTGGAACGTCCAGCAGGTGAAGGACATCGTCGCCGAGACCCTGCACGACCTGATCGACCCGATCATCTACGACGAGGCCGCCTCCCTCATCGAGGAGCACCACATCGCGGGGCGGGACGTCGTCATCGTCTCCACCTCGGGCGCCGAGGTCGTCGAGCCGATCGGCGAGCTCCTCGGCGCCGACCGGGTGGTGGCGACCCGGATGGTCGTCGGCGACGACGGCTGCTTCACCGGCGAGGTGGAGTACTACGCCTACGGTCCGACGAAGGCGGAGGCGATCCGGGAGCTGGCGGAGTCCGAGGAGTACGACCTCGCGCACTGCTACGCGTACAGCGACTCGGCGACCGATCTGCCGATGCTGGAGGCCGTGGGCCACCCGCACGCGGTGAACCCGGACCGGACGCTGCGCAAGGAGGCCCTCGCGCGCGGGTGGCCCATCCTCGACTTCCACCGCCCGGTGCGCCTCAAGCAGCGTCTGGCCGTACGGCCGCGTCCCGCCGTCCTCGCGGCGGCCGCCATAGGGGCCGCGGCGGCCACCGCCGGGCTCGTCTGGTACGCGAGCCGGCGCCGCGTGGCGACCGCCTGACCCGCGGCCGCACCCAGGCCGCCGAATCACCCTCTTTGAACCTAAAAGTAAAGAAGCGCATCGAGGGGTTCCGCTTGCCCAGGTCGTGGAGTAGAAAGGATTCCAGGCCCGCGAGACCAAAGGACATCCGAGAGGATCACCTTTAAACAACTCATTTGGCCCCACGGACCCAGCATGAACACCAGGCACCCACGCGACGTCGACCCGTCGATTACGGGCCAGCCGCACCAGGTCACGGGCCAAGTTCCCGGCCTGATGGGCATATATCGAGGACGCTTGGTAACCAGGTGGACATGCCAGCGGCGGTACGAATTCTCGTACCGCCGCAACCCTTTCCCGGGAGTTTTCCGCCGCCCGCCTCGCGGGTTTCTAGGCCGCTCCGCGCTGCAGCGCCTCGCACACGGCCGTCGATTCGCGCGCACCCAGTTCGATCGCCCTGCCGCAGTGGGTGATCCAGGCGGCCATGCCCTCCGGGGTGCCGGAGACGTAGCCGTCGAGAGCGGCCAGATAGGCGGCGCGGCCCAGTTCCGCGTGGCCGACCTCCGCCGGGCAGACCGACTTGGGGTCGAGGCCGCTGCCGATCAGGACGATCCGCTCGGCCGCGCGCGCGACGAGGCCGTTGTGGAAACCGAAGGGCCGCAGGGCGAGCAGTTCGCCGTGGACGACGGCGGCGGTCACCAGGGCCGGGGCCGAACTGCCCTTGATGATCAGTTCGGAGAGGCCGTCGAGCCGGCCGGCGACCTCCGCCGCATTCGGCAGCGGCAGCTCGACGAGGGGCTCGTCGACGCTCTCGCCGTCCTGTCGGGGACGCCCCACGCGCGCGTCGTCGCTCCCCGCCGCGACCAGGTGCAGGCGGGCCAGCACCCGCAGGGGCGTCTGCCGCCAGATCGACAACAGCTGGCCCGCCTCGGCGGTGAGCCGCAGCGCGGCACCCATGGCGCGGGCCTCGTCGTCCCCGTCCTGGCCGCTGAAGTCCGAGCGGCGGCGCACCTCTTCGAGGGCCCAGTCGGCACCGGACAGCGCCGCCGAGCCGCGCGCGCCCCGCAGGGCCGCCTCGGAGGTGACCGCGTTGCTGCGACGGCGCATGACACGGTGGCCGTAGACCCGGTCCACGGACTTGCGCACGGACTCCACGGATTCGGCCACACCGGGAAGCTCTCCCAGGGCCGCGAGCGGATCGGCGGCCGCACCTGTCGTACTCATGAGTGCGACCCTACGCTCACCGGCGGCCGACCCCTCGAAGGAGTGGTCTTCCCTGCCGCACGGACACCCTGGGGGCCCACGCCACTACCGTTAGTGAACATGAAAATTGCTTTCGTCGGGAAGGGCGGGAGTGGCAAGACCACGCTGTCCGCCCTGTTCATCCGCCACCTCGCCGCCTCCGGGGCCCCTGTCGTCGCCGTCGACGCGGACATCAACCAGCACCTGGGCGCCGCCCTCGGCCTCGACGAGTCGGAGGCCGCCGAGCTGCCCGCGATGGGCGAGCGGCTGAGGCTGATCAAGAACCATCTGCGGGGCTCCAACCCACGGATCACCTCCGCCGAGACGATGATCAAGACCACCCCGCCGGGCGACGGCTCCCGTCTGGTGCGGATCTGCGAGCCCAACGCGATCTACGACGCCTGTGCCCGCCCGGTGGAACTCGACGGCGGGGCCGTCCGTCTGATGGTCACCGGCCCCTTCACCGACGCCGACCTGGGGGTCGCCTGCTACCACTCCAAGACGGGGGCGGTGGAGCTGTTCCTGAACCACCTGGTGGACGGCCGCGACGAATACGTGGTGGTCGACATGACGGCCGGTTCCGACTCCTTCGCGTCCGGCATGTTCACCCGTTTCGACATGACGTTCCTGGTGGCCGAACCGACCCGGAGGGGGGTCTCCGTCTACCGCCAGTACAAGGAGTACGCCGCGGACTTCGGGGTCGCCCTCAAGGTCGTCGGGAACAAGGTGCACGGCCAGGACGACCTCGACTTCCTTCGCGCCGAGGTCGGGGACGACCTGCTGGTGACCCTCGGGCACTCGGAGTGGGTGCGCGCCCTGGAGAAGGGTCGCCCGCCCCGTTTCGAGCATCTGGAGGAGGCCAACCGCCGTTCCCTGCGCGCCCTGCACGAGGCGGCCGACGCCACGTACGAGCTGCGCGACTGGGAGCGCTACACCCGTCAGATGGCGCACTTCCACCTGAAGAACGCCACCAGCTGGGGCAACGAGCGGACCGGGGCCGATCTGGCCTCGCAGATCGACCCCGAGTTCGTGCTCGGCGAAGAGGTCGCCGCAGCGGTGTGACCGCGGCTACGGCTTGGCCGCGGGTGCCCCCGGGACCCCCTTCGGGGCCGGTGCTGGCCCGGCGGACAGGAAGGCCTTCCAGCCCTTCTTCGGGGACTGGCCGACACCCAGGCCGCGCAGCCTGTCCAGGACCTCCGGGTCCTGGGCGTCGAGCCAGTCGGCGAGCTGCCGGAAGGAGACGCAGCGCACCTCGGCCTTGCCGCAGACCGTCTCGATGGTCTCCTCGACGGCGCGCATGTAGACGCCGCCGTTCCAGGACTCGAAGTGGTTGCCGATGATCAGGGGCGCGCGGTTGCCCTCGTAGGCGCGCTCGAAGCCCGCGAGGAGCCCGTCACGGAACTGGTCGCCCCACTCCTCCCGCCGGCCGGGCGCACCCGCACGGGCGCCGGACTGGTTCACGTAGAAGTTGTAGTCCATGGTCAGGGTCTCGAAGTCGCGCCCCGGTACGGGGACCAACTGCATCGACAGGTCCCACAGACCATCCTTCTTCGCGGGCCAGACCTGGTTCCTGACACCGCTGGTGTCGTAGCGGAAACCCAGCTCCCGGGCGGCCCGCGTGAAGTTCGTCCGCCCCTCCAGGCAGGGCGTGCGGGCGCCGATCAGCTCCTTGTCGTAATCGAAGGGCAGCGGTTCGGCCTCCTTCGTGCCGGTGTTGGTCCGCCACGCCTTCACGAACGACTTGGCCTGGGCGATCTCGCTCTTCCACTCCTCGACCGACCACTCGCCGACCCCGCCGCCGGGGCCGCAGAAGTGGCCGTTGAAGTGGGTGCCGATCTCGTTGCCCTCCAGCCACGCGCCGCGCAGCTGGTCCACGGTGTCCTTGATTCCGCGGACGTCGTTGAAGCCGATGTCGGAGCGGCCCGGCGAGTGCTGGGGCGGCCGGTACAGGTCCCGCTTCTCCTCCGGCAGCATGTAGACGCCGCTCAGGAAGTACGTCATGGTCGCGTCGTTGGCCCGGGCGACCTCGCGGAAGTGCGAGAAGAGCCGTTGGCCGTCCTCCCCCGCGCCGTCCCAGGAGAAGACCACGAACTGCGGGGGCCGCTGTCCGGGCTTCAGCCGTTGCGGCCTGGGCAGGTGCGGCTGCACACCGGTGTAGGCGGTGGATCCGTCGCCGATCAGCCGGACCGCGGTCTTGGGCGGCGCCGGGGCACCCCCCTCCTCGGGCCCTCCCTGCCGGCCCTCCCGCTCCGTGCTCTTCTTCGCACCGGGTGAGCCGGTTGTCGTCGGCGGCTCGGCGATCCCGCATCCGGCGAGCGCCGCGGCGCAGGTCGCGGCGAGCGTGACTGCGGCGGCGATCCTCTGGGTGACGGCCATGTCCCGCCCACCTTCCTTCGCTCAGGGGCAGAGCCGACAAGGTCACACAGAGTTCCGATCATGATTAATACGACAAGCCGATGAAAGGCTTCATTCACCCCCACGAGTGATCTAATGACCCATTTGCGGCTAATGTTCTTGCATGTCCTTTACCCTGCATTACGATTCGTTTACTGAGCGTTGAGAAATCCCGCCACTGAACGTCGTGCCCCACGGCCGCGACCGACGCGTCCGCGCAGCCCCGGAGGAGACGGGAGAACATGTCCGCCTGCGTCCCCACCCCCACCACCGACCCGGACTCGAACCGGACGGAGCGTGATCACCGACCACACAGCCCGCCGAAGGGACCGCGTCGCCGGTTCCCCGTCTCGGCCGCCGACCTGTCCGCCTCCATCGCGGTCTTCCTGATCGCCCTCCCCCTGTCCCTGGGCATCGCCCTCGCCACCGACGCACCGCTCCAGGCCGGCCTCGTGGCCGCCGCCGTCGGCGGACTGGTGGCCGGACGCCTCGGCGGATCCCCCCTCCAGGTCAGCGGCCCCGCGGCCGGCCTCACCGTCGTCACCGCCGACCTCATCCACCAGTACGGCTGGCGCACCACCTGCGCCATCACCGTCTTCGCGGGACTGGCGCAACTGGGCCTGGCCCACCTGCGCGTGGCCCGCTCGGCACTCGCCGTCAGCCCCGCGATCGTG
The DNA here is from genome assembly GCF_055575575.1 of Streptomyces sp. NPDC034049. Classification (NCBI taxonomy): domain Bacteria; kingdom Bacillati; phylum Actinomycetota; class Actinomycetes; order Kitasatosporales; family Streptomycetaceae; genus Streptomyces; species Streptomyces sp. NPDC034049. The sequence goes on along the minus strand of NZ_JBVISJ010000012.1, from coordinate 129,998 downwards.
CACGGCATGCTCGCCGGCATCGGCGTCACCATCGCCGTCGCCCAGCTCCACATCGTGCTCGGCGGCACCCCGCAGAGTTCCGTCAGCGCCAATCTCGGAGCCCTGCCCGCCCAGTTGGCGCACGTGCACCCCGCCGCGCTCTCCGTGAGCGTCCTCACCCTCGTCCTGCTGCTCGCCTGGCCCCGGCTCCCCGGCCCCGTCGGCCGGCAGCTGCGCACGATCCCGGCGGCCCTGGTCGCCGTCGCCGGCGCCACGGCGGCTGCCGCGCTCGCCGCGTTGAGCCTGCCCAAGGTCGATCTGCCGTCCTGGCGGAGCCACGCCCTGGCCGGTGTGCCCGACGGACCGGTGCTCGGCCTGGTCGCGGCCGTCCTCACCACCACGCTGGTGTGCAGCGTGCAGTCGCTGCTCGGAGCCGTCGCCATGGACAAGCTGGCGGCGGGCCGGACCGACGTGCGGCGCTCCGACCTCGACCGCGAGTTGCGCGGTCAGGGCGCGGCCAACGTCGCCTCCGGCCTCCTCGGCGGGCTGCCGATCGCCGGCGTCGCCGTCCGCAGCACGGCCAACGTCCGGGCCGGCGCCACCAGCCGGAACTCCACGATGCTGCACGGCGTCTGGGTGGTGGCGGCCACCCTGTTCCTGGTGCCCGTACTGGAGCTGATCCCTCTCGCCGCGCTCGCCGCCCTGGTGATGGCCGTCGGGGTCCAGATGGTGTCCCTGCACCACATCCGTACGGTCACCCGTCACCGCGAGGTCGCGGTCTACGCCGTCACCACCCTCGGCGTCATCGTCTTCGGTGTCCTGGAGGGCGTCGCGCTCGGCATCGCCGTGGCCGTGAGCGTCGCCCTGCACCGCCTCACCCGCACCCGTATCACCCACGACCAGCGGGACGGAGTCCATCACGTCCATGTGCGCGGCCAGTTGACGTTCCTGGCGGTGCCCCGCCTCAGCCGTGCCCTGCACCAGGTCCCCGCGGGGGCCGCCACCGTGGTGGAGCTGGACGGGTCGTTCATGGACCACGCGGCGTACGAGTCGCTGCAGGACTGGCAGCACGCGCACCACGCGCGGGGCGGCACCGTGGAGATCACCGGCCGCGCGGGCACCCGGATCGCCGAGCCCGCGAGCGTCTCGGCGGCGGGCTGCCGCTGCCGGCCCTGGACACCCTGGCGCAACCACCAGTGCGAGGCCCCCGCCACCCCGGCCGCGGGCGCACCGCAGGAGGAGACGGCCGACAGTCCGAGCGGCCATCAACTGGCGCGCGGCATCAGCGCGTTCCAGCGCAACACGGCCCCGCTGGTCCGCAGGGAGCTGGCCCGGCTGGCACGCGAGGGGCAGCAGCCCTCGCAGCTCTTCCTGACCTGCGCCGACTCCCGGCTCGTCACCTCGATGATCACCTCCAGCGGCCCCGGCGACCTCTTCGTCGTCCGCAACGTCGGCAATCTCGTGCCGCTGCCCGGCGAGGAGAGCGGCGACGACTCGGTGGCCGCGGCGATCGAGTACGCGGTGGACGTGCTGAAGGTGCGCTCCATCACGGTCTGCGGGCACTCCGGGTGCGGCGCGATGCAGGCCCTGCTCAAGACCGATCCGCACGGCGCCCAGACGCCTCTCAAGCGCTGGCTGCGACACGGCCGGCCCAGCCTGGAGCGCGCGACCGACAAGAACCGCCCCTGGGCCCGTCTCGCGGGCCGCGAACCCGCCGACGCCATCGAACAGCTGTGCCTGACCAACATCATCCAGCAGCTGGAACACCTGAGGGCCCATGACTCCGTCGCCCGCGCCCTGCGCGAGGGGGCGCTCGAACTGCACGGCATGTACTTCCATGTGGGCGAGGCACAGGCCTATCTGCTCATGGAGGCGGCGCCCGAGAGCGCGGTCTTCGATCGGGTCTCCGGCGCGACCGACCCGGCCGACCCCGCCGGGCCGGTCCTGTACGACACGCGCGCGTGAACCGATTTCCGTCCGGATCCGTGGGAACGGGTGGCGTCCTGGCCCTGGTGCCACCCGCCCACAGGTCTAAACCAATCCGACGAAGGCCCTTGTCATCGAGGGTCCGGGTCTGATGAGCTGTGGCTTGGGACACAACGGTCGCCCCGGCAAAGCACCGCGAGGGAGATGACGTGAGCAACGAAAGCCTGGCCAACCTCTTGAAGGAGGAGCGACGCTTCGCGCCGCCCGCTGACCTGGCCGAGAACGCCAACGTCACGGCCGAGGCGTACGAGCAGGCCAGGGCTGACAGGCTCGGTTTCTGGGCGGCTCAGGCCCGGCGGCTGACCTGGGCCAAGGAGCCGACCGAGACGCTGAACTGGTCGAACCCGCCGTTCGCCAAGTGGTTCGAGGACGGCGAGCTCAACGTCGCGTACAACTGCGTCGACCGCCATGTCGAGGCCGGCAACGGCGACCGGGTCGCCATCCACTTCGAGGGTGAACCCGGAGACAGCCGGTCCGTCACCTACGCCGAACTCAAGGACGAGGTGAGCAAGGCCGCCAACGCCCTGCTGGAGCTGGGCGTCCAGGCGGGCGACCGGGTCGCGGTCTACATGCCGATGATCCCGGAGACGGCCGTGGCGATGCTCGCCTGCGCCCGGATCGGCGCCGCGCACTCCGTCGTGTTCGGCGGCTTCTCCGCGGACGCGCTCGCGACCCGGATCCAGGACGCGGACGCACGCGTGGTCATCACCGCGGACGGCGGCTACCGGCGCGGCAAGCCCTCCGCGCTCAAGCCCGCCGTGGACGACGCGGCCGACCGCGCCGGCAATGTCGAGCACGTCCTCGTCGTCCGCCGCACGGGCCAGGACGTCGCGTGGAACGACTCCCGTGACGTGTGGTGGCACGAGATCGTCGACCGGCAGAGCAGCGAGCACACCCCGCAGCCGTTCGGGGCCGAGCACCCGCTGTTCATCCTGTACACGTCCGGCACGACGGGTAAGCCCAAGGGCATCCTGCACACCTCCGGCGGCTACCTGACGCAGACGTCGTACACCCACCACGCCGTCTTCGACCTCAAGCCGGAGACGGACGTGTACTGGTGCACGGCCGACGTCGGCTGGGTCACCGGCCACTCGTACATCGTCTACGGACCGCTGGCGAACGGCGCGACGCAGGTCATGTACGAGGGCACCCCGGACACCCCGCACCAGGGGCGGTTCTGGGAGATCGTGCAGAAGTACGGGGTGTCGATCCTCTACACGGCGCCCACGGCCATCCGTACGTTCATGAAGTGGGGCGACGACATCCCCGCGAAGTTCGACCTCAGCAGCCTGCGCGTACTGGGCTCGGTCGGTGAGCCCATCAACCCCGAGGCCTGGATCTGGTACCGCAAGCACATCGGTGCCGACGCGACGCCGATCGTGGACACCTGGTGGCAGACCGAGACCGGCGCGATGATGATCTCGCCGCTGCCGGGCGTGACGTCGACCAAGCCGGGCTCCGCGCAGACGCCGCTGCCGGGCATCTCGGCGACGGTCGTCGACGACGAGGCGAACGAGGTGCCGGACGGCGGCGGTGGCTATCTCGTCCTCACCGAGCCGTGGCCGTCGATGCTGCGCACCATCTGGGGCGACGACCAGCGGTTCCTCGACACGTACTGGTCGCGGTTCGAGGGCAAGTACTTCGCCGGTGACGGGGCGAAGAAGGACGACGACGGGGACATCTGGCTCCTCGGCCGCGTCGACGACGTGATGCTCGTGTCCGGTCACAACATCTCGACGACCGAGGTGGAGTCCGCGCTCGTCTCGCACCCGTCCGTGGCCGAGGCGGCCGTCGTCGGCGCAGCCGACGAGACCACCGGTCAGGCGATCGTGGCGTTCGTGATCCTGCGCGGCACGGCGAACGCCGAGGACGAGAACCTCGTCGCCGACCTCCGCAACCACGTCGGCGCCACCCTCGGCCCGATCGCCAAGCCGAAGCGGATCCTGCCGGTGCAGGAACTGCCGAAGACCCGCTCCGGCAAGATCATGCGGCGCCTGCTGCGTGACGTGGCGGAGAACCGTCAGCTCGGTGACGTCACGACGCTGACCGACTCCACGGTCATGGACCTCATCCAGGCCAAGCTGCCGGCCGCGCCCAGCGAGGACTGACGCCTCCGTACGGCCTCGAGGGGCACCCGGCGACAGGCACGCCGGGTGCCCCTTAGCTAAGCTAAAGAACAGGTGTGCCGGGAAGTCTGGTCGGCGAGTGTTCCGTGCTGCCCACCGACCGGAGGTCCCCATCGTGGCCGCGTCCCGCACCACCCCCACCCGCAAGGTCCTCGACCGGCTCTCTCTGCCCGAGCGGACCTTCGTGGCGGACGCGCTGCGCACGGAGACCGTCGGCGGCTGTCTGCTGCTCCTGGCCGCCGTCACCGCGCTGGTCTGGGTCAACGTCCCCGCGCTGCACGACAGCTACGAGAGTGTCAGCGACTTCCACTTCGGCCCCGAGGCGCTCGGCCTGAACCTGTCCGTGGCGCACTGGGCGGCCGACGGGCTCCTCGCGGTCTTCTTCTTCGTCGCCGGCATCGAGCTCAAGCGCGAGCTGGTCGCCGGTGACCTCAAGGACCCCAGAACGGCCGCGCTGCCCGTGGTCGCCGCGCTGTGCGGCATGGCCGTACCGGCGCTCGTCTACACGCTCACCACCGTCACCGGCGGCGGCTCCCTGGCCGGCTGGGCGGTGCCCACGGCCACCGACATCGCCTTCGCGCTGGCCGTGCTCGCCGTCATCGGCACCTCCCTGCCGAACGCGCTGCGGGCCTTCCTGCTCACCCTCGCCGTCGTCGACGACCTGTGCGCGATCCTGATCATCGCGGTGTTCTTCACCGACGACCTGAACTTCGCCGCGCTCGGCGGCGCGTTCGGCGGCCTCGCCGTGTTCTGGCTGCTGCTGAGGAAGGGCGTGCGCGGCTGGTACGTGTACGTTCCGCTCGCGCTCGTCGTCTGGGCGCTGATGTACAACAGCGGCGTGCACGCCACCATCGCCGGGGTCGCGATGGGGCTGATGCTGCGCTGCACCCGGCGCGAGGGCGAGGAGCACTCCCCCGGTGAGCACATCGAGCACCTCGTGCGCCCCCTGTCGGCAGGTCTGGCGGTGCCGCTGTTCGCCCTGTTCAGCGCCGGGGTCGCGGTGTCGGGCAGCGCGCTCGCGAAGGTGTTCACCGAGCCGGAGACGCTCGGGGTGGTGCTCGGCCTGGTGATCGGCAAGGCGGTCGGGATCTTCGGCGGGACCTGGCTGACCGCCCGCTTCACCCGGGCCTCGCTCTCCGAGGACCTGTCCTGGCCGGACGTCTTCGCCGTCTCCTCCCTCGCCGGGATCGGCTTCACCGTGTCGCTGCTCATCGGTGAACTGGCCTTCGAGGGCGACCAGGTGCTCACCGACGGCGTCAAGGCCGCAGTCCTCACCGGTTCGCTCGTCGCGGCGGTCCTGGCGAGCATTCTGCTGAAGCTGAGGAACGCCAAGTACCAGGCGCTGTGGGCCGCCGAGGAGCGCGACGACGACCTCGACGGCATCCCCGACATCTACGAACAGGACGACCCGGCGTACCACCTGCGGATGGCGGAGATCTATGAACGCAAGGCCGCCGAACATCGCAGGCTTGCCGAAGTGGCGGGCGGGGCAGGCGTCGGCGACGACGGTCCGGCATGATCTGACAGGACCGTAGACAGGACCGTACAAACGCATATGAGGGAGACCCCGATGAGCGCACCCGACGGCAGCCCGGTCGGAGCCGAACGCAGCGTCGGCCAGTTGTTCGCCTCGGCGACGGCCGAGATGTCCGCGCTGGTGCACGACGAGATCGCGCTGGCCAAGGCCCAGCTCAGGCAGGACGTCAAGCGCGGCATGGTCGGCGGTGGCGCGTTCACGGCCGCCGGGGCGGTGCTGATCTTCTCCCTGCCGATGCTGAGCTTCGCCCTGGCGTACGGCATCCGCACCTGGAGCGACTGGAACCTGGCGATCTGCTTCCTGCTGTCGTTCGCGGCGAACGTGCTGGTCGCCGTCGTCCTGACGGTCGTCGGCGTCGTCTTCTCCAAGAAGGCCAAGAAGGGGCAGGGCCCGCAGAAGGTCGCCGCGTCCATGAAGGAGACGGCGGGCGTGCTGCAGAACGCCAAGCCGCACCCCCGTCGGCCCGCCCCGGCCGACAGCGCGGTCGAGGCTGTGGCACGCTCGACGTCATGACCGACCCCGCGACCGCCCCGGCCGCCCCCTCGAATCAGCCCGCGTCTCCCGTACGGCTCGACGTGCCCGGCGCCAAGGAGCTGATCCACCGGGACGTGGCCGCCAACGGCGCGCGCTTCCACATCGCCGAGGTGGGCGACGGACCGCTGGTGCTGCTGCTGCACGGCTTCCCGCAGTTCTGGTGGACCTGGCGGCACCAGCTGGTCGCCCTCGCCGAGGCGGGCTTCAGGGCCGTGGCCATGGACCTGCGCGGGGTCGGCGGCAGCGACCGCACGCCCCGGGGCTACGACCCGGCGAACCTCGCCCTCGACATCACCGGCGTCGTACGGTCCCTCGGCGAGCCCGACGCCGCGCTGGTCGGTCATGATCTGGGCGGTTATCTGGCGTGGACGGCGGCCGTGATGCGCCCCAAGCTCGTCCGGCGGCTCGCCGTCTCCTCCATGCCGCACCCGCGGCGCTGGCGCTCCGCGATGCTCTCCGACGTCAAGCAGACCTCCGCGGGCTCCTACATCTGGGGATTCCAGCGGCCCTGGATCCCCGAGCGGCAGCTCACCGCCGACGACGGCGCGCTGGTCGGCCGGCTGATCAGGGACTGGTCGGGCCCGCGGCTGCCCGACGACGAGGCCGTGGAGGCGTACCAGCGGGCGATGTGCATCCCGTCGACCGCGCACTGCTCGATCGAGCCGTACCGGTGGATGGTGCGGTCCATGGCCCGCCCGGACGGCATCCAGTTCAACCGCCGGATGAAGCGGCCGGTCCGGGTGCCCACCCTCCATCTGCACGGGTCGCTCGACCCGGTGATGCGCACCCGCAGCGCGGCCGGATCCGGGGAGTACGTCGAAGCGCCGTACCGTTGGCGGCTGTTCGACGGTCTGGGGCACTTCCCGCACGAGGAGGACCCGGTGGCGTTCTCCACCGAACTCATCAACTGGCTGAAGGATCCCGAGCCCGACCGGTGAGTCGGCCGGGCCGCCCGCTATCCGAACGTGAACACCTGTTCCACGAACAGCCACTTGCCCGGCGCATAGGCCAATTGGGGGGCGTGGGGGCGGTTATCGACCTTGGGGCGGGGGCACACGTCGGGGTATGGGCTGGACGCACGACTACAGTGACGCAGCACGCAACCGCCGCTCGGCCTCGGGCCTGAGCTCCCACCAGAGGGGCGGCCCGCAACTGCAGGGCACCGATCCCCGGCTGGGCATTCCGCGCATCCTGCGCCGCCGGGCCCGCTGGGTCTCGGCCCGGCTGCGCCATCCTCGCCCCTGACCCCTGCGGGGCGACCCGCACAGGTCCTTTCACCACCGGCTCCGCCGGGCCTCAGAGCGCGCAGCTGTCGCTGTCCACCTGCTGGTTGGCCGTACGGCCCTTGGCGATGTCCTCCTCGACCTCGTCCGCGGTGAGGGCGTAGCCCGTCTCCGGGTCGTCGAGGGACTTCGCGAAGACCACGCCGTAGACCTTGCCTTCGGGCGTGAGCAGCGGGCCGCCGGAGTTGCCCTGACGGACCGTCGCGTACAGCGAGTAGACGTCACGGTGGACGGTGCCGCGCTTGTAGATGTCGGCGCCGTTGGCCGTGATGCGACCGCGCACGCGTGCGGGCCGGATGTCGTACGCGCCGTTCTCCGGGAAGCCCGCGACGATCGCGTCGTCGCTGCTGACGGCGTCCTTGGTGGTGAACTTCAGCGCGGGCGCCTTGAGACTGGGCACGTCCAGTACGGCGATGTCGCGCTCCCAGTCGTAGAGGACGACCTTGGCGTCGTACTTGCGGCCCTCGCCGCCGATCTGGACGGTGGGTTCGTCGACTCCGCCGACCACGTGCGCGTTGGTCATCACCCGGCGCTCGCCGAAGACGAAGCCGGTGCCTTCGAGGACCTTGCCGCAACTCTGGGCGGTGCCCATGACCTTGACGATGGATCGCTTGGCGCGCTGGGCGATCGGGCTCCTGGCGAGCGCCGGGTCGGGGGGCTGGACCTCGGTGATCGGCTCGTTCGAGAAGGGGCTGAAGACCTGCGGGAAGCCGTTCTGTGTGAGGACCGAGGAGAAGTCCGCGAACCAGGTGTCCGCCTGGTGGGGCAGGGCACCGGCCACGCCCTGGAGCACCTTGGAGTTGCGGACCTCCTTGCCGAGCGTCGGCAGGGTCGTCCCCGCGAGCGCGGAACCGATCAGCCAGGCGACCAGGAGCATCGCGACGACGTTGACGAGGGCGCCGCCGGTGGCGTCCAGGGCGCGGGCCGGGGACCAGGTGATGTAGCGGCGCAGTTTGTTGCCGAGGTGGGTGGTCAGGGCCTGGCCGACGGAGGCGCAGACGATCACGATGACCACGGCGACGACCGCGGCGGCGGTGCTGACCTCGGAGTGGTCGGTCATCCAGTCCCAGATGACGGGCAGGGCGTAGACCGCGACGAGTCCGCCACCGAGGAAGCCGATCACCGAGAGGATGCCGACGACGAAGCCCTGTCGGTAGCCCACGATCGCGAACCAGACAGCGGCGACCAGCAACAGGATGTCCAGCACGTTCACCGCTTCAAGCCTCGCCTCGTCACTACGCGATCACTACAGGCCGACCGGGGGACCGGTCCGCCGCGCGGCGACAGGGGGACGCGACAGGCCCCAGAAGACGCAGCACGGCAGACACCCTGTCATGAGCGCCAGTCGAGCGGGACCTGCTTCTCGCGGTCCCAGGGGCGCTCCCAGCCCGAGTAGTGCAGCAGACGGTCGATCACTCCGGCCGTGAAACCCCACACCAGGGCTGATTCGACCAGAAATGCCGGACCTGCGTACCCGCGGGGGTGCACGGCGGTGGCTCTGTTGGCGGGATCCGTGAGATCCGCCACGGGAACGGTGAAGACGCGGGCCGTCTCGTTCGGATCGACGACCCGGACCGGGGTGGGGCGGCGCCACCAGCCCAGGACGGGCGTCACGACGAAGCCGCTGACCGGGATGTAGAGCTTGGGCAGCACACCGAAGAGCTGGACGCCGGCCGGGTCGAGGCCGGTCTCCTCCTCGGCCTCGCGCAGGGCGGCGCGCAGCGGGCCGTCGGTCTGCGGGTCGCCGTCCTCGGGGTCGAGGGCGCCGCCCGGGAAGGACGGCTGGCCCGCGTGCGATCTCAGCGAACCGGCGCGCTCCATGAGCAGCAGCTCGGGCCCGCTCGGTCCGTCGCCGAACAGGATCAGGACCGCCGACTGCCGCCCCGAGCCGTTCTCCGGCGGCAGGAAGCGGCTGAGCTGCAGCGGCTCGACCGTCTCGACGGCGTGCACCACCGGGTCCAGCCAGGCGGGCAGGCCCTCCTTGTCCAGACCGACGCCGTCGTCCCCTGCGTGGCGCCGCCCCGCCTGGTGCCCGTTGTCGGTGTCCGTGCCGCCGTCCGTCCGGCTCGCGCGTGTCATAGCCACCCCCGTCGTTCTTCCGATCCCAACGCCCGGAGGACCGCTGTTCGTTCCACTTGGGCCCCGTGTCCCCCTTGTGGGTGGAAGCCGGGGCGTAGAGGGCGTGGAGAGGGGCGGACAGGGCGTGGACCGGAGCGTACGGGTGCGGCGGCGGTACGCCGGTCCGGGTGCCCGGTGCGGGCCGTCATCCGGCGGCTCCGAGGGGCGGGGCCGGGATGCCGCCCGCGTCCAGGTAGGACTGCGGAGGCTTGAGGCGTTGACCGGGGAAGCCGCCCTTCTCGTACTTCAGGAGCTTCCTGGCCTTCTCCGGGTCCGTCTCCCCCTCGCCGAACGCCGGGCAGAGCGGGGCGATGGGGCAGGCGCCGCAGGCCGGCTTGCGGGCGTGGCAGATGCGGCGGCCGTGGAAGATCACGTGGTGCGACAGCATCGTCCACTCGCTCTTGGGGAAGAGCGCGCCGACGGCCGCCTCGATCTTGTCCGGGTCGGTCGCCTCGGTCCACCGCCAGCGCCGTACGAGCCGCTGGAAGTGGGTGTCCACGGTGATGCCGGGGCGGCCGAAGGCGTTGCCCAGCACGACGAAGGCGGTCTTGCGGCCGACACCGGGCAGCTTGACGAGGTCCTCCAGACGGCCGGGGACCTCACCGCCGTGGTTCTCCACCAGGGCCTTCGACAGTCCCATCACCGACTTCGTCTTCGCCCGGAAGAACCCGCAGGGCCGCAGGATCTCCTCGACCTCCTGCGGGTCGGCCGCGGCCAGGTCCTCGGGGGTGGGGTACTTCGCGAACAGCGCCGGTGTCGTCTGGTTGACCCGCAGGTCGGTCGTCTGCGCGGACAGGACCGTCGCCACGATCAGCTGGAAGGAGTTCTCGAAGTCCAGCTCCGGGTGGGCGTACGGGTACACCTCGGCGAGTTCGCGGTTGATACGACGGGCCCGGCGGACGAGGGCCGTACGGGACTCGGGCTTGGCCGCCGGGGCCGCTCTCCGGGCCGGGGCGGCCCCGCGCGTCGCGACCGCCTTCTTCACCGGGGCCGCCTTGGCCGGAGCCGCCTTGGCCGGAGCCGTGGTCTTCCGGGCGGGGTTCTCCGCCGCTGATGGATCGGACACCTTCGTCGCCTTTGCCGTTTTGTTCGCTCCCGTGGGGCCCTGTTCGCCCACAGCGGAATCACGCCGTACAACCACCCGCGCAGCCCCCTAGGCCTGTGCTCTCACCGGCGATTTGGACACCCGGCCAGCCTAAAGCCCGGCACCGACATCCGCCCCGGGCCCAGAAGATCGGCCCCCAATTGGACCCCTGACGCTTACCCCGGGACATGTGTGCGGCATCCTTGTGACAGATCACACTGTTTGGTCCGTCCGGCAAGATGGGGAACACGGTCCCCTGGTAGTACGGGGAGCAAGATCCCCTGAGCAGGTCGACAAGGAGAGAACTCGTGGACGACGTTCTGCGGCGCGCCCCGCTCTTCGCGGCGCTCGATGACGAGCAGGCCGCGGAGCTCCGCGCCTCCATGAGTGAGGTGACCCTCGCGCGCGGCGACGCTCTCTTCCACGAGGGCGACCCGGGTGACCGCCTGTATGTGGTCACCGAGGGCAAGGTGAAGCTGCACCGCGCCTCGCCCGACGGCCGCGAGAACATGCTGGCCGTGCTCGGCCCCGGTGAGCTGATCGGCGAGCTGTCGCTGTTCGACCCGGGCCCGCGGACCGCCACGGCCACCGCGCTGACCGAGGTCAAGCTGCTGGGCCTCGGCCACGGCGACCTCCAGCCCTGGCTGAACGCGCGGCCCGAGGTGGCCGCGGCGCTGCTGCGCGCGGTCGCTCGGCGACTGCGCAAGACCAACGACCAGATGTCCGACCTGGTCTTCTCGGACGTGCCCGGGCGGGTCGCCCGTGCCCTCCTGGACCTCTCCCGCCGCTTCGGCGTGCAGTCGGAGGAAGGCATCCACGTGGTGCACGACCTCACGCAGGAGGAGCTGGCGCAGCTCGTCGGCGCCTCCCGGGAGACCGTGAACAAGGCACTGGCGGACTTCGCGCAGCGCGGGTGGCTGCGCCTGGAGGCCCGCGCGGTGATCCTGCTGGACGTGGAGCGACTGGCCAAGCGGTCCCGCTGACAGCTGGGCCGGCCGTACGCCGATGGGGTTCGTCTCGTTTCTCGGGGCGGACCCCGTTGTCATGCCCGGGGAGTCGTCGCGTCCGGGGAGTCGCCACGTCCAGGAGCAGTCACGTCCAGGGAGTTGTCGTGTCCAGGGCGCCACGGGTGCGCTCCGGGACCCCCTGGGCGCGCCTGGGAGGGGCCTCTGGGGCCTGGGAGGGTTCTGAGGTCCCGTGTGACGCCCCGGACGTCCGTGAAGCCCGGAGACGGGCGCTCAGGCCCGGCAGCGATCAGATCAGGCCGTGTTCGCTGAGGTACTCCATCTGCGCCCGCACCGAGAGTTCCGCGGCCGGCCAGAGGGAACGGTCGACGTCCGCGTAGACGTGGGCGACCACTTCGCCGGGGGTGCGGTGACCGTTCTCGACGGCCGTCTCGACCTGGGCGAGTCGGTGGGCGCGGTGGGCGAGATAGAACTCGACGGCGCCCTGGGCGTCCTCCAGGACGGGGCCGTGGCCGGGGAGCACCGTGTGGACGCCGTCGTCGACCGCGAGGGACCTCAGGCGGCGCAGGGAGTCGAGATAGTCGCCGAGACGGCCGTCGGGATGGGCCACGACCGTCGTACCGCGCCCGAGAACCGTGTCACCGGTCAGGACGGCCCGGTCGGCCGGCAGGTGGAAGCAGAGCGAGTCGGCGGTGTGGCCGGGGGTCGGGACGACCCGGAGTTCCAGGCCGCCGAGCGAGACGACGTCGCCCGCGCCCAGCCCTTCGTCGCCGAGCCGCAGCGCCGGGTCCAGGGCCCGTACGTTCGTCCCGGTCAGCTCGGCGAAGCGGGCGGCGCCCTCCGCGTGGTCGGGGTGGCCGTGCGTGAGCAGGGTCAGCGCGACCCGTTTTCCGGCCTTCTCCGCCGTGTCGACGACGTTGCGCAGGTGGGCGTCGTCCTGTGGGCCCGGGTCGATCACGACGGCGAGGTCGGAGTCCGGTTCGGAGACGAGCCAGGTGTTGGTGCCGTCCAGCGTCATCACGGAGGGGTTCGGCGCGAGCACGTTGACGGCACGCGCGGTGGCGGGGCCGGAGAGGACACCGCCCCTGGGCTGGCCGGGAAGAGCTGCTGCGTCGGTCATACGGAGGTGCCTTCCAGCGGGAGGGGAGGGGTGCCGCGGTGGCGGTCGCGGACCCGTACGACGTCCCGGCACCCACGCGGCGGGACGAGGGACGCGCGGACAGGCACGGGCCGGTCGCCCGAGCGGCCCGGGAGAACCGCCCCGGCCGAGAGAGCCGACCGGCCCGGGAAGGCCGACCCGCTAGAACAGGCCGCCCCGCCGAGGAACGCTGACCCGCCAGGGAGGGCCGACCAGCCCGGGACAGCCGACCCGCCGAGGAAGGCCGCCCCGCCAGGAAACGCTGGCCGGTTTACGAGGGCTGTCGCGGCGGTCATGTGGGGTCCCCGGCGGCCGGGACGCGCTTGGTGAACTCGTCGTGGCCCGGCCAGGAGAGGACCACGTCGTCGTTCTCCAGGCGGGCCCGGGCGAGGACGGGTGTCAGGTCTCGGGCGGGTGCGGCGGCGAGCGCGGCGGCGGCCGAGCCGTGCTCCGCGAGCGACCGCAGGGTCGCGATGGTGGGCGGCATCATCATCAGCTCGCCCTTGTCGTAACCGTCCGCCGCGTCCCGGGGCCGGATCCACACCGTGCGGTCGGCCTCCGTGGAGGCGTTGCGGGTGCGCTGGCCCTGCGGGAGAACGGCGACGAAGAACCACGTGTCGTAGCGGCGGGCCTCGAACTCCGGGGTGATCCAGCGCGCCCAGGCGCCGAGGAGGTCGGAGCGCAGGACCAGTCCCCGTCGCTCCAGGAACTCGGCGAAGGACAGCTCCCTGGCGGCCACCGCCGCGCGGTCGGCCTCCCAGTCGTCGCCCGTGGTGTCGCCGATCACGGTGTCGGGGCTCGGCCCGGCGAGCAGGACGCCCGCCTCCTCGTACGTCTCCCGTACGGCCGCGCAGACGATCGCCTGGGCGTCGGACTCCTCGACGCCGAGCCGGGCGGCCCACCACGCGCGCGTGGGGCCCGCCCAGCGGATCTGCCGGTCGTCGTCGCGGGGGTCGACCCCGCCGCCCGGATACGCGTACGCGCCCCCGGCGAAGGCCATGGAGGCGCGTCTGCGCAGCATGTGCACGACCGGGATGTCGGCCGTGTCCTTGAGCAGCATGACGGTGGCGGCCCGCCTGGGGGTCACCGGTGTCAGCGTGCCCGCCGCGAGTGCGCGGATGCGGTCCGGCCATTCGGCGGGGTACCACTGCCCGTTTGCCATGGGCGGAGGCTAACTCGTCACGGGCTGATGTTCGAGTGAGCCTCCGCGATCACACCCCCTAGGCCTCGACGAGCTCCACCTGGAGCTCCACCTCGACCGGCGCGTCCAGCGGCAGGACCGCCACACCGACCGCGCTGCGCGCGTGGACGCCCTTGTCGCCGAACACGGCGCCCAGGAGTTCGCTCGCGCCGTTCAGTACGGCGGGCTGGCCGGTGAAGTCGGAGGCCGAGGCCACGAAGCCGACGACCTTCACCACGCGCGCGACCCGGTCCAGGTCGCCGGCCACGGACTTGACGGCGGCGAGCGCGTTCAGCGCGCAGGTGCGGGCGAGCTCCTTGGCTTCCTCGGGGGTGACCTCGGCGCCGACCTTGCCGGTGACGGGCAGCTTGCCGTCCACCATGGGCAGCTGCCCGGCGGTGTACACGTACACCCCGCTCCGCACGGCCGGCTGGTATGCGGCGAGCGGCGGGACGACCTCGGGCAGCCTCAGCCCGAGTTCCGCGAGCTTCGCTTCGACGGCGCTCACGGCTTGGGCCGCTTCAGGTAGGCCACCAGCTGCTCGGGGTTGTTCGGCCCGGGCACGACCTGGACGAGCTCCCAGCCGTCCTCGCCCCAGGTGTCCAGAATCTGCTTCGTGGCATGGACGAGCAGCGGCACGGTTGCGTATTCCCACTTGGTCATGTGGCCGACTTTATCCGCTGCCGGGCCGCCGTCCGGCACGGGTTCCGCCGCCGCCCCGGCGGGCACGACGGCCAGGACGGGCGGGCACGACCGCGCGGGCAGGCGGGCCGGCGGGTGAGCCGACAGGCGGGGAGGACACACGCCGAACGGCACGGAGGACGCACGCCGACAGGCGAGGGCGGCACAAGTTGTCCACAGCCTCCCGCGTATGCCGCGGGCGGACTGGTTAGGCTCGAATACGTGAGCAGGCTCCAGGTCGTCAGCGGCAAGGGCGGGACCGGAAAGACCACGGTCGCCGCCGCACTCGCGCTCGCCCTCGCGACCGAGGGGAAGCGCACCCTCCTGGTCGAGGTCGAGGGCAGACAGGGCATCGCACAGCTCTTCGAGGCAGAGGCACTGCCGTACGAGGAGCGGAAGATCGCGGTGGCCCCCGGGGGCGGGGAGGTGTACGCGCTGGCCATCGACCCCGAACTGGCCCTGTTGGACTACCTCCAGATGTTCTACAAGCTGGGCGGGGCCGGAAGGGCCCTGAAGAAGCTCGGTGCCATCGACTTCGCGACCACCGTCGCGCCCGGCCTCCGGGACGTACTGCTGACGGGCAAGGCCTGCGAGGCGGTGCGCCGCAAGGAGAAGAGCGGGCGGTTCACGTACGACTACGTGGTGATGGACGCACCGCCCACCGGACGCATCACCCGCTTCCTGAACGTCAACGACGAGGTGGCGGGCCTCGCGAAGATCGGCCCCATACACAATCAGGCACAGGCGGTGATGCGCGTCCTGAAGTCGCCCGAGACGGCCGTGCATCTGGTGACCCTGCTGGAGGAGATGCCCGTCCAGGAGACGGCGGACGGCATCGCCGAGCTGCGGGCGGCGAAGCTGCCGGTGGGACGGATCATCGTCAACATGGTGCGGCCCGAGGTGCTGGACGCCGACGAGCTGGAGTTCGCGCGCGCGGTGCCGCGTACGGCCGTCGCCAAGTCCCTGTCCACGGCCGGCCTGGGCGGCGCGCGGCGCGGCGGCAACGCCGAGCGGCTGGTGGAGCCGCTGCTCGCGCAGGCCGAGGAGTACGCCGAGCGCTACACCCTGGAGCACGAACAGCGGGGCGTCCTGGCCGAGCTGGGTCTGCCGCTGCACGAACTGCCGCTGCTCGCCGAGGGCATGGACCTCGCGGGCCTGTACGAACTCGCCACGGAACTGCGTCAGCAAGGGATCTCATGACTCCGGACCCGGCCGCCTCGCGCGACGCGGCGCACGACCACGACTCGGACCCCGCCCACGCCTCCTCCCAGGCACCCGACGGACATCGCGTGCTCGACTCGACCCGGCCCCTGGCCGTCGATCCCCTGCTGGACGACCCGCGGACCCGCATCGTGGTGTGCTGCGGCGCGGGCGGCGTGGGCAAGACGACCACGGCGGCGGCGCTCGGGCTGCGGGCCGCCGAGCGCGGCCGCAAGGTGGTCGTGCTCACCATCGACCCGGCCCGGCGGCTCGCCCAGTCGATGGGGATCGACTCGCTGGACAACACCCCGCGCCGGGTGAAGGGCGTCGACGGGGACGGCGAACTGCACGCCATGATGCTCGACATGAAGCGCACCTTCGACGAGATCGTCGAGGCGCACGCGGACCCCGACCGGGCGTCCGCGATCCTGAACAACCCCTTCTACCAGTCGCTCTCGGCGGGCTTCGCGGGCACGCAGGAGTACATGGCGATGGAGAAGCTGGGCCAGCTCCGGGCCCGTGACGAGTGGGACCTGATCGTCGTCGACACTCCGCCGTCCCGTTCGGCGCTGGACTTCCTGGACGCGCCGAAGCGACTGGGTTCCTTCCTCGACGGCAAGCTGATCCGGGTGTTGCTGGCGCCCGCGAAGGTCGGCGGACGGGCCGGGATGAAGTTCCTGAACGTCGGCATGTCGATGATGACGGGCGTCCTGGGCAAGCTGCTCGGCGGTCAACTGCTCAAGGACGTCCAGACGTTCGTGGCCGCCATGGACTCCATGTTCGGCGGCTTCCGTACGCGCGCGGACGCCACGTACAAGCTGCTCCAAGCCCCCGGCACCGCCTTCCTGGTGGTGGCCGCGCCGGAGCGGGACGCGCTGCGTGAGGCGGCGTACTTCGTGGAGCGGCTGGCGGCCGAGGACATGCCGCTGGCAGGGCTGGTGCTGAACCGCGTCCATGGCAGCGGCGCGGCCCAGCTGTCCGCCGAGCGCGCGCTCGCCGCCGCGGAAAATCTTGACGAGCCCCGCATTGTGGATCAGATGGACGGGAAAGCAGTTCGTAACTCTCCCGACACGTACGACAGTTCAGTCAGTTCAGTCAGTCCAGGCAGCCCAGTCAGTTCCGACAGCCCGGCTAGTGCCGTCAGTTCTGGCAGCCAGGCCAGTTCGGAATCTCCCGTAACGACCGGTGCCGAGGACGGCTCCCCCGTCCCGGATCTGACGGTGGAACACCTCACGGCCAGCCTGCTCAGGTTGCACGCCGAGCGGATGCGTCTGCTCTCCCGCGAGCAGCGCACGCGCGACCGCTTCACCGCGCTTCATCCCGAGGTGGCCGTGGCCGAAGTGGCCGCACTGCCCGGCGATGTCCATGACCTGGCGGGTCTGCGGGACATCGGGGACCGGCTCGCGGCCATAAGGCCGGAGCTACCCACCTCCGACGGCTGACCGATCGACCGGCCGTGACTCACCGACCGACGGCCGCGACTCACTGACGAGGAACCGTCCTGGCCCGAAAGCCGATCCACGCCTCGGGGCACCCGAGAGCCGGCACACCTGCCCGACGCGCCGACACCTCAAGGGCGCCCTCGACCGACGTGGCCCGCGACGTGACCCGGAAGGGGCCTCGCCCTCAGCTCACCGCCGCGTAGTTCTCGTACATCTCGTCATCGTCGAGCGGCAGAATGCCCGCGCCACGCTCGTACTCCGTGCGCGCGGTCTCCAGCAGCCTGCGCCACGACGTGACGGTCGGTCGCCTGCGCAGCAGTGCGCGGCGCTCACGCTCCGTCATTCCTCCCCACACGCCGAACTCGACGCGGTTGTCCAACGCGTCCGCCAGGCACTCCGTCCGCACCGGGCATCCGGTGCACACCGCCTTGGCCCTGTTCTGCGCTGCTCCTTGAACGAACAGTTCATCCGGATCGGTAGTGCGGCAGGCAGCCTGCGCACTCCAGTCGGTAACCCAGCCCATACCGGCGCCGTCCTCTCCCGAATCGAGGCTCCCCCACGGCGGCAGCGGCATATTCACCGCCGCCAGTTGAGGACGTTACGGAAGGTGGGCACAGCGCAACACCCCCTTCGGGCCCAATCTTGAATGGCCCGAACGGACTATGCGTAAGCGGCAGATCACCCGCGGGAGTGACCTGAGGACATACGTGACTATCCCGTCAGAACGGGATAGTTGACATACGTCACAACGGACACCGAATGACACGCGAGGTGAATTCGGACACGACACCGGAAAAAAATCGGAAGAACGTCAGAACGATTCGGGCTCGCCCGACGTACTTGATACAAGGGCCTACGGCTGTGACAGTTGACAGCAGCTTAGGCCAACGCCTGCGCGCGTGTCCGGCGAATGAGAACGTAGACAACCGTTCACGTTCTCTTCACGCCCCGGCGCCGCCGTGCCCTCGGCGACGCATGTCACGATCCGGCACCCGTACCCCTCCGGACCCACCTGCTCCTTCGGAACGGTCATCGGTACGGATTAGGCTGCCTCCATGCCAAACAAGCGCTCGGGTGGTGGTCTGTCCCCCACACAGCAGGCCGCCAAGTTCCTAGGTGTCAGCGTGCTCGCCGGCGCCGTCATGGCGGGCATCGCCCTGCCCGCGGTCGGCGCCCTGGGGCTGGCGGCCAAGGGTTCGGTCGAAGGGTTCGACGAACTCCCCGCCAACCTCAAGCAGCCACCGCTGAGCCAGCGCACGACGATCCTCGACAGCAAGGGCGACTCGATCGCCACGATCTACAGCCGCGACCGTACGGTGGTCGATCTCAAGGAGATCTCGCCGTACATGCAGCAGGCGATCATCGCCATCGAGGACGCCCGGTTCTACCAGCACGGCGCGATCGACCTGAAGGGCGTCCTGCGCGCGCTGAACCGGAACGCGCGGGAAGGCGGTGTCGCCCAGGGCGCGTCCACACTGACGCAGCAGCTGGTGAAGAACGTGGCGGTGGAGGAGGCCGGTGACGACCCGACGCTGGTCGCCCAGGCCACCCAGCAGACCCTCGGCCGGAAGATCAACGAGCTGAAGAAGGCGATCCAGCTCGAAGAGGAACTCGGCAAGAAGAAGATCCTCGAGAACTACCTGAACATCACGTTCTTCGGACAGCAGGCCTATGGCGTCGAGGCCGCCTCCCAGCGCTACTTCTCCAAGTCCGCCAAGGACCTGGACGTCGAGGAGGCCGCACTCCTCGCCGGCATCGTGCAGTCGCCCAGCCGGTACGACCCGGTGAACGACCCGCAGGAGGCCACCAAGCGGCGCAACACCGTGCTGCAGCGCATGGCCGATGTCGGCGACATCTCGCGGGCAGACGCCGACAAAGCCATGAAGAAGCCGCTCGGCCTCGACATCAGCAAGCCGAAGAACGGCTGCATCACCGCCGTCAAGGGTGCCGGTTTCTTCTGCGCCTACGTCCGCGAGGTGTTCCTCAACGACCCGATCTTCGGCAAGACGAAGGAAGACCGGGCCAAGATCTGGAACCAGGGCGGTCTGACCATCCGGACGACGATGGACCCGCAGGCCCAGAAGTCGGTCCAGGCCTCCGTCAAGGCGCACGTCCGGCAGAAGGACGAGGTGGCCACCGCCGCCACCATTGTGGAGCCGGGCACCGGCAAGATCCTCGCCATGGGGCAGTCGAGGCCGTACGGCCTCGACATCAAGAAGAACGAGACGTCGATAAACCTCTCGGTGGACGAGTCCATGGGTGGCGGAGCGGGCTACCAGCCCGGTTCGACGTTCAAGCCGATCGTCGCCGCGGCGGCCATCGAGGACGGCATGTCCCCGGGGAAGATCTACTCCGCGCCGTACCAGATGGCCTACCCGAGCCCGATCTCCACCTGCGGTGGCGGCAGTTGGCGCAACGGAACCGGCACCAACGCCGCGAAGCTCGAGAACGAGAGCCCGAGCGAGGTCGGCCCGTACTCGATGGAGAAGGCGACCGCGCTGTCGGTCAACACCTACTTCGTGCAGATGATCGCGGACATCGGCATCTGCCCCGTGACGAAGATGGCCGGGAAGATGGGCGTCGAGCGGGCCGACGGCCGCAAGATCGACCAGGCCCCGTCGATCGCGCTCGG
Source organism: Streptomyces sp. NPDC034049 (assembly GCF_055575575.1). Classification (NCBI taxonomy): domain Bacteria; kingdom Bacillati; phylum Actinomycetota; class Actinomycetes; order Kitasatosporales; family Streptomycetaceae; genus Streptomyces; species Streptomyces sp. NPDC034049. The sequence continues at coordinate 110,113 of NZ_JBVISJ010000012.1, read as the reverse complement.
CACGCAGGAGATGTCCCCGCTGACCATGGCGAACGCGTACGCCACCTTCGCCGCGCGCGGCATGTACTGCACGCCGGTCGCCATCGATTCGATCACTCAGCGGATCGGGGACAAGTCGAAGTCGCTGAAGGTTCCGAAGTCGACGTGTTCGCGTGCCATGTCCGAGAAGACCGCCGACACGATCAACACACTGCTCGAGGGCGTGGTCGAGGACGGTACGGGCCGGGAGGCCGGCCTCGGCGGCAGTCGGCCCAGCGCCGGTAAGACCGGTACGACGGACTTCCGTTACGCGGCCTGGTTCGTGGGCTACACCCCGAACATGGCCGGTGCCGTCTGGGTCGGCGACCCCGCGCACAAGCGCCGCATGGTCAACATCGTCATCGGCGGCGAACGGCACGACAAGGTCTTCGGTGGCCGGGTCCCCGGTCCGATCTGGCGGGACATGATGTCCGGCGCGCTGGAGGGCAGGCCGAACCCCGACTTCAACCGCGTCTACATCCCCGACGAGCGACCGGACCGCGACCGCGGGGACGACGACGACAACGGGAACGGGAACGGCCGCGGGAACGACGACGACAACGGCAACGGTGACGACGACAACGGCGGCTTGATCGGCGGCACCAACGGCGGGACCACCTTCCCGACCCCGGACTTCACCATCCCGGAGGACTGGATCCAGGGCCAGACGAACGGCGGGAACAGGGGGAACGGCAATGGTGGGGGGTTCGGGTGACGGTGTCCGAGTGACGGGTGCCGAGTGACGGTGCCTCGGGTGCTTGGCGCGGTCACCGTCGGCGCTTCGGGTCCTTGGCACGGTCGCGGCGGGGCTGCGGTCAGAGGCGCGGTCTCGGCGGTGGTCGGCTGACGGTCGTGGGTGGGGCGGCGGTCAGCTGACGGCCATGGCGGTGGAGCCATGGATACGGATACGGATACGGCGGTGGAGGCGTCCCTGGAGAAGGGGCGCCTCCACCGCCGTTCGTTCGGGTGGGCTGGAGGACAAGGGGTCGGTGGGGCGGAGCGGGTGGGCTCGGCGGGCGACCGGAGGTCGGGCGGTGCAGTCGGCCGGCAGGCCCGCGCGAGCCGGTGAGGTGCTCAGCCGCCCGCGAGCTGCTGCTTGACGATGGCGGCGACGCGGCCGCCCTCGGCGAGCCCGGCCACCTTCGGGTTGACGATCTTCATGACCTGGCCCATCGCGCGCGGCCCCTCGGCACCGGCGGCCCGCACCTCCTCGACGGCCTGGACGACGATCTCCCGCAGCTCCTCGTCGGACAGCTGCTTGGGCAGGTACTCGGCGAGCAGCTCGCCCTCCGCCTTCTCCCGCTCGGCCGACTCGGTACGACCGCCCTGGGCGAACGCCTCCGCGGCCTCACGGCGCTTCTTCGCCTCCTTGGTGATCACCTTGAGCACCTCGTCGTCGGAGAGCTCACGCTTCTCCTTGCCCGCGACCTCTTCCTTCGTGATCGCGGTGAGGGTCAGCCGGAGCGTCGAGGAGCGGAGCTCGTCGCGCTCCTTGATGGCGGCGTTGAGGTCTTCCTGCAGCTTCGACTTGAGCGTGGTCATGGCGTCGATTGTCGCAGGTGCGGCGCGAGAAGCGCGCCTTGATTTCGCTGGTCTGTGCGGATCGGGCGTAAGGGCCGGAGTGCGTTGTCCACAGGGCGAGTTGACGATCGGTGACGATCGACGGTGGTGGACGAGAGTTGTCCACAGGCGGGCGCTCGGGCTCCGCGGGGTCTGACACGATGGACACATGCGAGCGCGATACGGAGTACCTCTGGGGATCGCGGCGGTCGGTGCCGCCGGTGTGGTGTACGCGGCGGGTTTCGAGGCCCGCTCCTTCCGACTGCGGCGGGTGACGGTGCCGGTGCTGCCGCCGGGCATGCGGCCGCTGCGCATACTCCAGGTGTCCGACATCCACATGGTGAGCGGGCAGCGTAAGAAGCAGCGCTGGCTGCGGTCCCTGGCCGGGCTGCGCCCCGACTTCGTGATCAACACCGGGGACAACCTCTCGGACCCCGAGGGCGTCCCCGAGGTGCTGGACGCACTGGGCCCGCTGATGGAGTTCCCCGGCGCCTACGTCTTCGGCTCCAACGACTACTACGGCCCGAAGCTGCGCAACCCCGCGCGCTACCTCCTGGAGAAGGTCCAGGGCCGACACGGCCTGAACGGCAACAAGCCGGTGGTGGGCGCCGTCCACAACCCGTGGGAGGACCTGCGGGACGGCTTCGACGGGGCGGGCTGGCTCAACCTCACCAACACCCGCGGCACGCTGAAGATCGAGGGCATGTCGGTCGAGCTGACCGGCCTGGACGACCCGCACATCAAGCGGGACCGGTACGCGCGGGTGGCCGGGGGGCCGTCGGACTCCGCCGACCTCTCCCTGGGCGTCGTCCACGCCCCCTACCTCCGTAGCCTGGACGCTTTCACCGCCGACGGATACCCGCTCATCCTCGCCGGGCACACCCACGGCGGACAGCTCTGCATCCCCTTCTACGGCGCCCTCGTCACCAACTGCGATCTCGACACGGACCGCGTCAAGGGCCTCTCCACCCACACGGCCGACGGCCACACCGCCTACATGCACGTCTCCGCCGGCTGCGGCACGAACCGCTACACCCCGGTGCGCTTCGCGTGCCCACCGGAGGCTTCGCTACTGACGTTGGTGGCACGGGAGGGATAGACCCGGGGGCCTGCGCCCGCCCCGCGGCGGGCCCCCTGGGCGGTGTTCTGACGCGCAGAAATCCTCCGCCCACACACACATGAACCCCCATCCACCCACCCACCCACCCACCCACCCGTACGGATCATCCTGGATAGCCCGTTTCGTCCGGTCGGCTTAGCGTGAGCGCATGACCGCACCGATACCCAGGGACATCCCCGACCTGCCCGCGATCTCGGGCATCCCCGCTCCGGTGACGTCCGTCGTGCCCGCGGCGGCGGTGGTGACACCGACCCGACGCCCCCTCGCGGGGACGTACCGCGCCCTGGTCGCGCTGGCTGCGGCAGCGGCCGTGGTGACCGAGATGGTGCTGGGCAGCCCGCTGCGCGCGTTCAGCCACTTCTCGGTCCAGAGCACGGCCCTCGTGGCACTGGTCTTCGCCGTCTCGGCCCGCCGCGCCTGGTCGGCCCGCCGCCCCCTGCCGTCCGCCGTGACCGGCGGCACGGTCCTCTACGCCGTGATCACGGCGTCGGTGTATCACCTGCTCCTCACGGACGACCCGGCGACCTTCTCCATGACGATGACGCCGGCGGGTGCCCCGGTCGCCCCCACCGGCTGGCTCGCCCTGACCAATCTCGCCTTCCACACGGTGATCCCCCTGGCGGTGGTGGCGGACTGGCTGCTGCTGACGCGCCCGTCCCCACCCCGCCTGATCCAGGCGGCGGCCTGGCTGCTCTACCCGCTGGTGTACCTGGCGTCCACGCTCGGCCGCGCCGCCCTGGTGACCACGGACTGGCCGGCCCCGTACCTCTACCCGTTCCTGGACGTCGACCGCCACGGCTACAGGGCGGTCCTCGGCAACGCCCTCCTCCTGGGCCTCGCCTTCTGCGCCGTCGCCCTCCTCCTCGTCGTCATCGACCACCTCCGCCCCGACCCGGTACACCCTCGCCGGGGGCGCCCCGACCGCCCGGACCGCCACCCCGAAAACCGGATTTCGTCTCCGGCCACCGGTGGGCTAAAGTAAACGACGTCGCCGCGACAAGCAGCGACAATCGGGGTGTAGCGCAGCTTGGCAGCGCGCTTCGTTCGGGACGAAGAGGTCGTGGGTTCAAATCCCGCCACCCCGACAGCTAAGTAGCAGGTCAGAGGGCCCTTACCGAGTCGGTAAGGGCCCTCTGGCGTTGCTGCGTGTCTCACCGCGTGACTGTTGTTCTTGAGCTGTTCTTGCGTGCTGCTGAGTGACTACGGCTGCTGCGGGGCGGCTCCGGAGATGCTGTCCATGACGACAGCGCCAGTCTGGATCACGGGCCGGATCTGCTTGCGGTAGACCTCCTGGTCGGAGAGCAGGGACACGAAGCGGTGCCGGAGCTCCCGAGGCGTCCGCTCGTCGGCGTTGACTTTCGGCAGCTTGGTGAGTTGGGTTGCCCCGTTGCTCAGCAGCGTCACGGAGGCAGGACCGGCCATTAAGGCTCCGCCGACGACCTACCTGCTGAGAAGCAGGGCGCCCAGCAAGAACAGCCCACCCAGTACGGCTAGGCAGCCCAGCCCCGCAAGGCAGCCCCCGCCTTCCCCGTCGTACACGGGAACGTTGAATGGATCAGCCATAGATCATCCCCCTTCGCCCCTTACATGCTATTACCTGCCAACGGAATCCCCCCTCGCGATGCGGAGGTCATTTACGGGGCTGCACATGACACCAGCCCTCGTTCCCAAAGCGGTGGCCGGCAGTGGGCGCGCTGGTCATGATGGCTACGAGGCCGGGCAACGCCGCTGGTGACCGGCGTGGTACGGCGGCGGTGCACATCGCGGAGGCGGTCAGAGGGAGGAGGAAGGACGATGGCGGATGAGATACGTGACTTGCTGTGCTGGCGAGGTCCGATCTCGGTGAACGTGTTCGTCATCGGCTCCGGCAACACCCCCTTGCCGAAGAATGCCTTTCACGTCGCAGGGATGGTTCCTGACGCCTTCCTGCCGTTCCCTCTGCTGGGGCAACCCGAAGCCATCGAGCGGCTCGGTTGCGTGTCGTACGACATCGACTTCGATGACGTCTCACTCGATCTACGCGAATACACGCGAGCAGTACTTCGGCGTGTCTGCGCAGACACGCCGGCAGTGGCCTGGGCAGCTTTCGAGGGGACGTTCCACTACGACGAACTCCTCACCGACCAGGTGGCCCACCAGGTCTACGGTTACTGCGCGACCGGCGCCGAGCCGGTGGTCGAGTGGGACACCGCGGCCCTGCGAGGCGAGGAGTGGCGCCGCCGAATTGCCGGGGCCCGAGCGGCTCTGGACGCTTTGCTGTCCGTTTCGGACACACGAGCCGGGAAGAGCCGCACCGACTGAGTGTCCAAGAGGCCCACCGTCCCAAGGCAGATGAATAGAGCCGGGGGTGTTGGTCAGGCGGGGAGCCAGGTGGGCCATTGGGGTGGGATGTTGGTTGGGGGGCAGAGGCCTGAGTCGCCTGGGTAGTCGGCCAGGGTGCCTCGGGTGGCGAAGAGGTACCAGGCCAGCGCGGCTGTGGTGAGCAGCACCAGGATCAGCGGCAGCGTGGCGCGGAGTGCTTTCGGCGCGTGGAGTGCCAGGCGGCGGGCGATGGCATGTGCGAGCAGGGCGACCAGCGCCTCGGCTGCCAGGGTCAGGGGGAGCAGGAAGTTGAGTTCGAAGCGGCCGCCTGCGTCGTAACCCGCGTCGCAGTACGCGCGCGCCCAGACGGTCAGGGACCAGGCGGCGGCGCCCATCGTGGCTCCGAGCAATGCGGAGCCCGCCCAGGGCAGGCAGGAGGCGGATCTCTGGTCTGCTGTGTGCACGACATGACATGACTGCCGTTGCTTCGTCCGCGGTTCCGAGGGTTGGGGTGCGTTGTCAGAGGGTGAGAGGGAGGTGGCTCAGGCCTCGGGTCAGGCGGGTGTGGCGCCAGGGGAGGGGGGCGGTGGGGGTCGCCAGGCTGGCCTGGGGGTGGCGGGTGATGATGGCGTGGAGGGCCAGTTCGGCTTCGGCTCGGGCCAAGGGGGCTCCCAGGCATCGGTGGATGCCGTGGCCGAACGCGAGGTGGCCGGTGGCGGCGCGGGTGAGATCGAGGCGGTCGGGATCGGGGAAACGGTCGGGGTCGCGGTTGGCGGCGCCGGGTGCGATGAGGACCGGGGCGCCTGCGGGGATCTCGGTGCCGCCCAGGGTGAGCGCCTCGGTGGTGTAGCGGAACGTGGCGATCCCGACGGGCGAGTCGAAGCGCAGCAACTCGTCCAGCGCGTCGCCGATGAGCTGCGGCTCGGCCCTCAGTCGCGCGAGCGACTCCGGGTGCCGTAGGAGGGCCAGGGCCGCGTTGCCGATGAAGTTGGTCGTGGTCTCGTGGCCGGCCACCAGCAGGAGTACGGCGAGCGAGACGAGTTCTTCCTCCGACAGGCGGTCCTGGCCGTCGCGTACGGCGATGAGGTCGTCGAGCAGGCTGTTGCCGGGTGCGGCGCGCTTGGTGGCGACCAGGGCCGTCATGTAGTCGCCGATGGCGTGGGAGGCGGCGTCGATCCGCTGGGGGTCTCCGGCTGCGAACAGGTCGCTCGACCACGTCCGTACGGATGCGCGGTCGGGCTCGGGGACCCCCAGCAGCTCGCAGATGATCGTGACGGGCAGCGGGACCGCCAGGTCGGCGACGAGGTCCACCGTGCCGTGGTCCGGCCAGGCGTCGAGCAACTCGTCGACCACGCCGGAGATGTAAGGGCGCAGCCTCGCCACCGCCCCCGTGGTGAACGCCTTCGCCACCAGCGCCCGTAGCCGGGCGTGCTCCGGTGGGTCGGTGGCGAGCATGTTCCGGGAGACGGCCGGATGGAGATCGCGCTGCGACGGGCGGCCCGCGAAGAACCTTGCCGTGTCCTTCGAGAGCCGGGGGTCCGTGAACGCCTTGCGGGCCTCGGCGTAGCCCGTGACCACGTAGCTGTGGCGGCCTCCTGAGCCGGTGGCCACCTTGCTCACCGGTGCGGTTTCCCGCAGGCGGGCGTAGGTCGGGTAGGGGTCGGTGAAGAAGCTGGGGTCCTGCAGCGGGTCGTGCGGCGGGTTGGTCACGTTCGGGGGTCCGTTCCGGACGGTGTCAAGGGTTCGGGGGTGGGCGACCCGTCGTCCTGGGTGGTTGCGGGGGCGGTTCGGGTGTACGCCCTGGCCACCAGGAGCAGCCATTGTGTTTCGGCTCTGAGGTTGCCCGGTCGGGAGGGGTGTTTGGGGGGCGGTGGGGTGGGTTCGGATTCCGGTTTGCTTGCGGTTCCTGTTTCGGTTCCCGCCTTCTTCGTGTGGATCGCCGCGCGCAGGACGGCTGCCTCCACGATCGCGTCCCCTTCCGGGGTTCCCGTCAAGCCGCGTGCGGCGACCGCTCGTTCGGCGCTCTGCTGGGCGCGGGGCGAGCGGTGGGGGCGGAGGGCCAGTACGCCGTCGTTGATCTCGATCACCCGGCGGTGGAGGTGGAAGTCGGAGTCGTCCCTGTGCCGCGAACCCGTCGAGGCCAGGACGACTTCGGGGGTCGTGTCGGTGATGTCCTTCCACAGGACGGCCAGCGCGGCGAACGACCTCGACTCCCAGCGGCGGCGCAGGAACTGGCTGAACGGCCAGGCGACCGCCGGGAGGGTGAGGCCCAGGGTGATGAGGAGTACCGCGAGCGCCGGCGCCGTCACGCTGAACACGCAGCGGACGGGGCTGACGGGAGTCGAGCACCGGACGCCGTGCGGCAGGAGGTTCAGCTCCAGCCCGATGGAGATCAGGCCGAAGACCTTGTACGCGGCGTACAGCAGCGCGAAGGCGCAGCCGACGGCGGTGATGCGCAGTCCCGCGCGCTGGCTCCTGCGGCGTGACTGGCCGGCCTGTTTCCAGGTCTGCTTGCCGAAGTCCTTCGCGGTGACGCTGAGGTACGTGATGTAGATCAGCACGTAGAGCGCGTACAGCTGGGGCGAGTCGTCGTTCACCTGGCTGGCGGTGAACAGCACCGTCATGCCGGTGACGGAGATACCGAGGAACAGCACGCGCCGTCGGATGCTCCGCCGGGCCTCTTCGGGTTCCAGGTCGAGTTGCAGCATGAACGCCAGGACGGAGGTCGCGGCGGCCAGCGTGAACGAGTTGCTCAGCAGTCGTCCGCCGTCGGGGACGACGCTTTCGACCGCGTTCTCCACGACGGAGACGTACGAGCCGAAGGCGCAGGCGAAGGAGACGAGGAGTGCCGCCATGGGCCAGGTGCCGGTCGGCCGGTGGCCGCCCCGGCCGCGGAGCCAGTAGCCGGCGGCGAGCAGCAGCACGAGGGCCACGCCTGCGAACAAGAGGTCGATCATCGGCGGCGACGGCCCTTCCTGGTGGGTTCGGCGAACAGGGCCTCCCAGCGTTCGGCGCCCTTCTCGGGCTCGCGGGGAGGCAACTCGCGTCCGCGGTAGATGTGCTGCCGGATGACGGTGGCCATCGTCTCGGCCTCGCGCTCGTCGTCCGTGGAGTAGCTCGTCCGTCCGTTCATGCGCTGGACGAGGGTGGGGTTGAAGCCGAGGGCGTGGCAGGCGTCGGCGTCCAGTTCCAGCGTGCCGGGGTGGTCGCAGATGATGTGGCTGACCTCGTGCGCGAGGATGTGGTTCTGGTGCAGGGCGGAGGTTCCCTCCTCGTAGAAGAGGAGGTCCGCGTCGGGTGTCTCCAGGCGGATCCCGCAGGGGGCGTCGATCGCGCCGAGGGTGCTCAGGGGGCGGAGGATGATCGGACGGCCGCGTTGCTCCGCCACGGCGTCACAGAGGTCTCTTGTGTTGAAGCGGTGCGGGAGGCGGAGCGCGTCCACGCGTTCTTCGCATGCACGGCGTAACCGCTCAAGGTCCATGTCCGGTCCTGACGTTGCTCGGGTCTGGCCGCTGACGGCGTGACCCCGTAAGGCCGGAGTGCGATCCGGGGTCCCCGGCACCGAATCGCTCGAAAGCTTAGGCGAACACGTGGGCGCGTCCAAGGGAATCGGGGAGCTGTGGCTGAATGGCCGGATCTCGCGATTTCGACGTTCACCGGTCGCTGTTCCCCGTTCACCGTTCATCGGTTGGTGGTCGGTGGTCGGTGGCTGGCTCAGCGGTCGGTGGTCGGCCGTCGGTGGCTTCGCCAGTCGGCGGTCGCCGGCTGGCGGTCGCCGGCTGGCGGTCGCCGGTGACGCGTGACTGGTGAACGCCGACGGGGGCGGGCGGCCTTAATTGTCCAGGTCGAGGTTGTTCGACGGGGTTTCGCCCGGGAGACCCTCCAGGATGCGGGCCTGTTCGATCACCGCTGTCACCATCTGGAGGGTTTCCGCGCTCAGGCCGTTGGCGCGGAGGGCCACGGTGCGGACGTTCTGGTCTCGCATGGCGGCCAGGACGGCGATCTCCGCTCGGGTGCGCTGGGCGGCCTGCTCGTCGACGAAGTATCCGGCGGGAACGCCGAAGAAGTCGGCCAAGGCCTTGATGGTGTGCCTCGTGGGGTTCTTCTTGGCACCAGTGCGCAGTTGCTGGATCGCGCTCGCGGTGAGCCCCTTGCCCTCGCCCCCCGAAGCCTCTCGGATCCCCTCGGCGACCTCGGCGTACGTGTAGGGGCCGCGACCCGCGGGGTGGACCTCCTGGAAGAGGTGGTCCAGCAACTGCGCGAAGGTGCGTGGCTCGTCGTCTGTCACGTCCGGTACGTCCTTGTCCTGATCGCCGCTGTGTCCACTCTGGTGCGTGCGAGCGCGGACCGCGGTGGCTTTTGATCAACTTTAGTTGACGATCGACCACAACTACGGTGTACGTTCTACGAGGGATCGCTCACACCAGAGTGTTCCATGGGCCCGATCGGCTGTCTGCGGCGCGGGCCTTGAGAGACCTCCCGGCCAGGTGCCCGGGTGGCCAGGTGGCCGGGTTCCGCGGGGGTGGGCCCGGCCACCTCGGAGCCAGCTTCGGGTCATGGGCCGCTTCGACCTTTTTGCGCTCTGAGGCCCGTCCAAGCTGGGGGTGACCCGTCCAGGCTTGGCCTTTTCCGATTTCCGCTGGGATGTGCCCGATTCCGCGACGGCGCCATACGACCGCTTCGTCCGGCACCGGTCCCTCCCCTCGTGGGGACCGGTGCCGGACGGCGCGGGGGTGTCGATCCACGCTTGGGGACGCGGATCGAGGAGGTGGTGGCTGGGGGGCGTCGCTGAGGGTGGCCGGATGCGTGCGGCATGATGGATCGGATTTGCGGGCGCTACGCCGGTGGCCTCTGCGGGCCGTGCACCGGCGTGTGCGGCTTGGGCCAGATCCTGCCATTCGGGGCTGGCGGGAGAGGAGGGCTCCGGTCTCCGGTGACGGAATATCCGCAGGTCAGACCAGCAAGGTGAGTTTTCCGGTCCGGATGTACACGTAGCGGGGGAAGGTAAGGGGTAGATGCCTTGAGTCACGACTCAGAGGCACGCACGGCATTCGCGGAACGTCTCGCGCTGCTGTACAAGGAAGCGGGCAATCCTCCCCTCAAGAGCGTCTCCGAGTCGGTCGTCCGGCTCCAGCGGGTCGACGAGCGCGGGCGTCCCGTGCGGGTCTCGGCCCAGCGGATCAGTGACTGGCGGCGGGCCCGGAACGTGCCCGCGCAGTTCGCCGCCCTCGCCTCCGTCCTTCAGGTACTGATCCCCGAGGCCCGGCGTGCGCGGCCCGTTCCTGTGACCAAGGGGCTGTACGAGATGGCCCAGTGGCAGAAGCTGTGGGAGCGCGCCCTGGCCGACCCCGCCGGGGAGCGCCCGGGGGACTCCGCGTCCGGCACCGCGGCGGCCCCGTCCGGCGCCGTCCTGGACGAGCAGGTTCACGGCGAGGGCTCGCCCCTTCCCGGTGGCGTCTGCCCCTACCGGGGACTGGCCTCGTACCGGCAGCAGGACGCCCGCTGGTTCTTCGGGCGCGAGCGGAGCACGGACGCGCTCGTCGAGCTGTTGCGCGCGGCGGGGCGCACCGGCGGTCTGGTCATGCTCGTGGGCGCCTCGGGCGCCGGGAAGTCCTCCCTCCTCAACGCCGGGGTCGTCCCCGCTCTCCGCGACGGCGCCCTGGACGCCGGCAGCGCGGGCCCCGCCGGTGGGCGCCGGGGCGGCGAGGTGCTCCAGTTCGTGCCGGGTGCCGATCCGGTCGGCGAGCTGACCCGTCACATACCGGAGCTGGCGCAGGTCGTCTCCGCGACCTACGAGCCCGGTACTCCGATGTTCGCCGAGGCGGTACGAGAGGCCGTCGCGGCGTGGGCACGACGGCGCGGGTCGGGGTCCGGGTCCCGGGACGGCAACGGCAACGGCAACGGCAACGGCAACGGCCCCGCCCTCTCCCCTGGCCCCCTCCCCACCCGCACCCCCCTCCGCCCCGTCCTCATCGTCGACCAGTTCGAAGAGGCCTTCACGCTCTCCTCCGACGAGGCTGACCGGCGGACGTTCGTGCAGTTGCTCAGTGCGGCGTGCACGCCCGGCGCGGAGGGCGAGGCCGCGCCCATGGTCGTGGTGCTGGGCGTGCGGGCCGACTTCTACGAGCAGTGCCTCGGCCATCCGGAACTGGCGGACGCCCTGCAGCACCGGCACATGGTGCTGGGGCCGCTGACCACGGCCGAGCTGCGCGAGGCGGTGACCGGCCCGGCCAAGGCCGTCGGGCTGGAGCTGGAACCCGGGCTGGCGGAGCTGATCGTGCGCGAGGTGAGCGCGGACGGGCCACGCGGGGCGCACGACGCGGGCGTACTGCCGTTGCTCTCGCACGCCCTCCTCGTGACATGGCAGCGGCGCAAGGCGGGCCGGCTGACGCTGGCCGGCTATCGGGCGGCCGGCGGTATCCAGGGCGCGGTGGCCGCCACCGCCGAGCGGGCCTGGTCGGGGCTGGACCCGGCGGCGCGTTCCGCGGCGCGGCTGCTGTTGCTGCGGCTGGTCCGGCTGGGCGAGGACACCCAGGCCACCCGGCGCCGAGGCACCCGGCGGCAGCTCGCGGACGGCTCCGCGGACCCGGCGAAGACCGAGGAGTCGCTGGAGGCGATGGCCCGCGCCCGGCTGCTGACGCTGGACGCGGAGACCGTGGAGATCACCCATGAGGCACTGCTGCACGCCTGGCCGCGCCTGCGGGGGTGGATCGACGAGGGCCGCAACGACCATCTGCTGCGGCAGCGGCTGGAGGAGGACGGCCGCGCCTGGGAGGACTCCGGGCGCGATTCCTCGCTGCTCTACCGGGGTTCGCGGCTCGAACAGGCGCACACGTGGGCCAAGTCCACCGGGGGTGCCGGGGGCGACGGGGGCAACCGAGGCATCCGGGGCACCAGAGCCGCCGAGGGCAAGGCAGCCACCAAGGCTGCCCGCGGCAAGGGCGGCGCGGATGGAAAGACCGGCACCGGCGACCCCGGCGACCCCGCGGACACCACCGGCGTCTTCCTGACCCGGAGCGCCGTGGAGTTCCTGGCCGCCTCCGTCCGGCTGCGCCGCCGTACCGTCCGGATCCGGCGGAGTGCCGTGGCGGCGCTGGTGGCGTTCGCCCTGGTGGCCGTCGGCTCGGCGGTGGTCGCCTGGCAGCAGCGCAACGACGCGGTGTTCGAGCAGGTGGTCGCCCAGGCCGACCGGGTCCAGTACTCGGATCCGTCGCTGTCGGCCCAGCTCGACCTGGTGGCGCACGGGCTGCGGCCCGACGACGAGGGCACCGGCAACCGGCTCGTCTCGATCGTCAACGCGCCCCTGGCCACCCCGGTCCTCGGCCACGGCGGCGCCGTCTATCTCACCTCCTTCAGCCCCGACGGGAAGTACCTGGCCACCGCCAGCTACGACCGTTCCGTACGGCTGTGGGACGTGGCGGACCCGTCCCGGCCCAAGGCCCTCGGCAAGCCCCTCACCGGGCACACCAGCTGGGTGAGCAGCGCGGTCTTCGCGCCGGACGGCCGTACGCTCGCCAGCGCCGGCGACGACGGCACGATCCGTATGTGGGACGTGCGCGATCCGCGTGCGCCGCGCGCGCTGGGCGCACCGCTGACCGGGCACGACGGCACGATCTTCCTCATCGCCTTCAGCCCGGACGGGAAGACGCTGGCGTCCGTGGGCGAGGACCGCACCGTACGACTGTGGGACGTGAGCGACCCGGCGCACGCGACGGAGCTCGGCGCGCCCCTCACCGGGCACAGCGCTCCCGTGCGCGCCGTCGCGTTCGGTCCGGACGGGAAGACGCTGGCGACCGGCGGCGACGACAACACGATCCGGCTGTGGGACGTGGCCGATCCGCGGGCGCCCCGCGCGGTGGGCCCCGTGCTCAAGGGCCATACGAGTCTGGTGCACTCGCTGGCCTTCGGTCCCGACGGGCGGACGCTGGCCAGCGGCAGCTCGGACAACACCGTCCGGCTCTGGGACGTGGCCGAGCCGCGCCGGGCGCGTGCGCTGGGCGCGCCGCTCACCGGGCACACCGGCCCCATCTGGTCCGTGGCCTTCAGCCCGGACGGCAGCACGCTCGCCGCCGCCAGCGCGGACAGCACGGCGAGCCTGTGGAACGTCGCGGACCCGGCGTACCCGTCGCAGGTCGGCGAGCCGCTGGCCGGGGCGAGCGGGGAGATGTTCGCGCTGGGGTTCAGCCCGGACGGCCGGACCCTCGCCACCGGCAGCGGTGACAGCAAGGTCCGGCTGTGGTCGGTGCCGACCTCGGACATGGTCGGCCGGAACGGCGCGTTCCGGCCGGACGGGCGGGTGCTGGCCACCGCCGGGCGCGACGGCCGGATCCGGCTGTGGAACGTGGCCGAGCCCGGCCGTCCCGTACTGCTGGGCAAGGCGTTCACGCTCAAGGACAGCGGCAACCGCTCCCTGTCGTTCTCCCCCGACGGCCGCACCCTGTCGATCGTGGCCGGCAACCGGGCGCTGTATCTGTGGGACGTCGCCGACCCGGCCCGCCCGGTGCTGCGGGGGTCGCCGCTGCCGCTGCGGATCCGGTACACGGACGCGCAGGCGTACAGCCCCGACGGGCGGGTCCTGGCCACCTCCTACGGCGACCACGACGTGCGGTTGTGGGACGTCAGTGACCCCTCCCGCGTCGTCCCGCTCGGCAAGCCCCTCACCGGGCACAAGGGCTACATCCTGGCCTTGGTCTTCAGCCCGGACGGCCGGACGCTCGCCAGCGGCAGCGCGGACGGCACGATCCGGCTGTGGGACGTGGCGGACCCGGCCCGGTCCGCGCGGCTCGACGGGCCCCTCACCGCCCACCGCGGCGCGGTCAGCGACCTCGTCTACAGCCCGGACGGCGAGACGCTGGCCAGCGGCGGTGGCGACGACACCGTCCGGCTCTGGGACGTCTCCGACCCGAGCGAGGCGACCCGCCTGGGCGCCCCGCTCGTCGGCCACACCGAGGCGGTCGTCTCACTGACCTTCAGCCCGGACGGACGGACCCTGGCCAGCGGCGGCAACGACAGCACCGTCCACCTCTGGGACGTCTCCCGTCCCGCCGAGGCCTCCCCCATCGGCCAGGCGATGAGCCCCAACGCCAAGACCGGCCAGTTCCTGTCGTTCAGCCCGGTCAGCGATGTGCTCGGGGTGTCCAGCGGCGCCGACACCGTACGGCTGTGGAATCTCGACGTCGACGACGCCGTACGGCACATCTGCTCGTCGACGCGCGGGGTGCTCACGCGGGAGAAGTGGGACGAGTACTTGCCTCGGCTGTCGTACGAGCCGCCGTGCGAGGGAGGCTGACAGGCCGCTGAGCAGCGCGTTCGCGACCGCCACCCGATCCGTTCCGGCCATCGGGACGGGGCCGGGGGCGAGGTGGACGGACCTGTGGGCCCGCGTGATCCCGATCACAACTTGTCAACGCTATCGACCAGTCGGCTCCCGTCCCGCGAACAGCCTTGTTAGCCTTGGCCATAGCCCGGTCGCTGGTGCATCCCCCGTCGCCAGCGACCGGGCCCTTTCATGCCCTCCGGGCCTTCGCCCGCCGCCTCCCCCCGTCTCAGCCGTTCCAGGCCTCGTCGTACGGGTCCTGCGGAGCCTTCACCGGCTTCGTCGTGGTGACCCGGAGGTAGGGGACGGCGGTGCCGTTGAGGGGGTCCTCGGTCCGCTTCGGCGTGTAGGTGCCGGTGACCTCGATCCAGGTGTCGGGCTGGAGCACGGCGGGGAGTTCGCCGGTGAGGGCGATCTTGACGGGCTGGGCGTCCGCGGCACAGCAGTTGAGGGCCATGCGGACCAGATACGGCGTTCCGGAGTCGTCGAACGCGAGGAAGCCCGTGACCTTGAGCGGGCGGCCCGCGAGGGCGCGCCCCTTGTCGTAGACCGCGCGGCCCGCGTAGTCGGCGACGCTCAGACGCAGCGTGCCGTCGGCGGGGAGGTCCGGATAGCCCCAGGGCTGCTCCTGGAGGGCCGCACCGGTGCGCATCGCGGTGTACGAACCGGCGGCGGGCGGGGCGACCAGGACGAGGGCGAGCAGCGGGAGGACGAGCAGCCAGGAGACCCGGGGTTCGCGGTGGGGGTGCGGCTCGTCGGCAGGGGCGTGCGGAGCGTCGGCAGGGGCGGGCGAGTCGTCGGCATGGATGTGCGGCTCGGCCTGTCGCTCCTGCTGTCGTGCCCGGCGTTCGTACCAGAGGGTGGCGACCGCGGCGGCTATGAGGACGATGCCCGCGCCGATGAGGAGGGGGCGCAGGCCGGCCTTGACGTAGCGGAGGTAGAGGTCGGTGAAGCCGGCGTGCAGCAGGGCCCCGCCGGTGAGGAAGAGGATGACGGTCTGGGCCTGGCGGTTCACAGCAGCACCGCCCCGACGAGGGCCGACACCAGGATCGCGAGAGCGAAGGTGGCGGGGGCGAAGCGGAGCGCGAAGGCGCGGCCGAAGGTGGCGGTCTGCATGGCGAAGAGCTTCAGGTCGATCATCGGGCCGACGACCAGGAAGGCCAGCCGGGAGGTCAGGGAGAACTGGGTCAACGAGGCCGCCACGAACGCGTCCGCCTCCGAGCAGATCGACAGCAGCACGGCCAGGACGGCGAGGGCGAGGATCGCGATCACCGGGTGGTCGGCGGCTGCGTTCAGCCAGCTCGCCGGGACGACCGCCTTGAGCGTGGCCGCCGCCATCGCGCCGACGACCAGGAAGCCGCCCGCGTGCATCACGTCGTGCCGCACCGAGCCCCAGAACGCCGCGCCCCTGCCCTGGCCCTCGTAGGACGGCCGCTCCGGCGGGCGCATCCACTCGCCGCGGCCCAGCCGTAGCCACAGCCAGCCCATCGCACAGGCCACCAGCAGGCTCGCCACCAGCCTGGCCAGCACCATCTCGGGGTTCCCCGGGAAGGCCACGGCGGTCGCGGTCAGCACGATCGGGTTGATCGCGGGGGCGGAGAGGAGGAAGGCGAGCGCCGCCGCGGGCGTCACGCCCCGGCGTACGAGGGCGCCCGCGACCGGCACCGAGGCGCACTCGCAGCCCGGCAGCACCACGCCGGCCACGCCCGCCGCCGGTACCGCCAGGGCGGGCCGCTTCGGCAGCGCGCGGACGAAGAACGACGCGGGCACGAACACCGCGATGGCCGCCGACAGCAGCACCCCGATGACCAGGAACGGCAGGGCCTGCACGACCACCGCGACGAACACGGTCATCCAGCTCTGGGTCACGGGCGCGGACAGCAGGCCCCGCAGCGGGGCCTGCGCCACCACCGCGAGGACCAGCAGCATGGTGAGCAGGAGGGGTGGGTCGAGATGCCGGCCGCGGTGCGGGGCTTCTTCCTTGGTTGTGGCCACGGGGGACGGTACCTCCGTAGGGAACGGCTGCGCTGAGCGGGCCTGTTCGACCCTTTCCTCCCATACGGCGCCCGGCCCGGGGTTGCTCACGACCACCGGATCCCATTTTTAGTAATGGGATCCATTTTCATGTAGCGTTCCGGTCCATCACCCTGAGGAGGAGGACCCCATGGCCGTACCCAAGCGGAAGATGTCCCGCAGCAACACCCGGCACCGTCGCGCCCAGTGGAAGGCGAGCACGCCCCAGCTGGTGCCGTTCACGGTCGACGGCACCACGCACCTCGTACCGCAGCGACTGCTGAAGGCGTACGAGCGCGGGCTGATCCACCCCGAGGGCTGAGGCGGTGACCACGCTCCGGGAGCGGCTGCCCGTCACCGTCCTGTCCGGGTTCCTCGGCGCGGGCAAGACCACCCTGCTCAACCACGTCCTCGGCAACCGCGAGGGGCTGCGCGTCGCGGTCATCGTCAACGACATGAGCGAGGTCAACATCGACGCCGCGCTCGTGCGCGGGGGCGAGGCGGCGCTGTCCCGCACCGAGGAGCGGCTCGTCGAGATGACCAACGGGTGCATCTGCTGCACCCTGCGCGACGATCTGCTGGAGGAGGTGGACCGGCTGGCGCGGGAAGGACGCTTCGACTATCTGCTGATCGAGAGCTCCGGCATCTCGGAGCCGATGCCCGTCGCCGCGACCTTCGCCTTCGCGCGCGACGACGGGGCCACGCTCGGGGATCTCGCCCGGCTCGACACGATGGTCACGGTCGTCGACGCGGTGAACTTCCTGCCGGAGCTCGCGGGCGGGGACGAGCTGGTGGCGCGGGGGCTCGACCAGTACGAGGACGACGAGCGCACCGTGAGCGATCTGCTGATGGACCAGGTGGAGTTCGCCGACGTGATCGTGCTGAACAAGCTCGACCTCGTCGACACGGCGACCGCCGAGCGGCTCGCGGCGACCCTGGCGCGGCTCAACCCGGCGGCGCGGATCGTGCCGGTCAGCCATGGGCGGATCCGGGTCCAGGACGTGCTCGGCACGGGGGCGTTCGATCTCGAACGGGCCCAGCAGGCGCCGGGGTGGGTACGGGAGCTGAACGGTGAGCATGTGCCGGAGACCGAGGAGTACGGCATCTCCTCGACGGTGTTCCGCGCCGAACGGCCCTTCCATCCCGGGCGGTTGTGGGAGTTCGTGACCGAGGGGCTCGACAGCGGTGCGTTCGGGCAGGTGCTGCGGTCCAAGGGGTTCTTCACGCTCGCCGGGCGGCCGGGGGTCATCGGGCTGTGGTCCCAGGCGGGGTCGGTGGCCCGCTTCGAACCGACCGCCGCGCAGGACGAGGAGGCCCCGTTCGCGCAGGAGTTGGTCTTCATCGGGACGGGGTTGCGGGGGGATGCCCTGCGGGCGGCTCTCGCCGGGTGTCTGGTGACCGGGGACGAGGTGGGTTCCGGGGCCCTCGATGATCCGTTCCCGGCGTGGGATGTGCACGGGGTTGTCTGCGGGTGAGGTCGGCTGCGGGTGAGGTCGGCTGCGGGTGAGGTCGGCTGCGGGTGAGGTCGGCTGCGGGTGAGTGGGGGCTGGTCGCGCAGTTCCCCGCGCCCCTGAAAAGCAGGGGCTGAGCCCCGTGCTTTTCGGCCCGAAAGGCCGTCGGCCTTTCAGGGGGCGCGGGGAACTGCGCGAGAAGCCCCACCGGTCGGCCGCCGACCGACCCCGCCCCAGACCTACTCCCCCGCCCGTCTCCCCAACAACTCCGCCAGCCCCCGCCGCGTCGCCGCCAGCACCACACGGTCCTCGGCCCGCAGGACGTACGTGGGGGGCAGGTCCCAGATCAGTCCCGAACCCGGCACCGGCCCGGGCGCCCGCTCCGGACCCGGCTCTCCGGGCGCCGCCGTGTCGAGGGCCAGCACCCGCCACGCCCCCGCCCGGAACGCCTCCGCGACGGTACGGCCCTCCAGACGCCGGTGTCCGCGGACCTCCACGGCGGCGAAGAGGAGCACACGGCGCTCGACGGGGATCGCGCCCAGGATCTGGCGCCCCATCATCGCGCCGGCGAACGCGGGCGCGGAGAGGTGGGTGACGCTGCGGCTGCGCGTCAGGGCGCCCGGGTGGGCGGCGCGGAGGGTGCGGTAGACGGCGGTGGCGAAGTCGTCGTCGTACAGGCGCAGGACCACGCGCAGGTCGGGGCGTACGGAACGGGCGTACAGGCCGGCTTCCAGGTTCGTCGTGTCGGAGCTGGTGACGGCGAGGAGGGCGTGGGCCCGGTGGATCTTGGCGGCCTCCAGGACGCCCTCCTGGGTCACGTCGCCGAGGATGACCGGCACCCGTAGCCGCCGGGCCTCGGCGAGACCGCGTGCCTCGGGGTCCTCTTCGACGCAGACGACCGGGATGTGCAGGTCACGCAGGCGGGCGAGCACCCGGGTGCCGATCTTGCCGAGGCCGAGGAGCACGACGTGTCCGGAGAGACCGCGCGGCGGCTTGCGCAGCGCGGTGCCGCTGCGGAACGTGCCGAGCGCTTCCAGGACGGCGGCGAGCAGCACGGGCAGCAGGAGTAAGCCCATGAGGCCGGAGAGGAGTTGGAGGATCTGGCGCGAGTCGCTCTGGTCGGTCGCGGGGTCGGCGATCCCGAAGAGGTCGAGGAGGGTCGCGTACGTCGCCTGGAGCGGATGCTCCCCGGTGATCACCATCTGGGCGACGGCGAGGGCGAACACGCACCCGATCATCCCCGCGAGGGACCACCGCAGGCGCCGCGAGAGCAGCGACCCGAAAGCCCCGAGCGGACCGCCGCCGGACCGGCCGGGCGGCAGAGCGGGCCCCGCGTAGCGCACGGTGTCCAGGACGACGGTGCCGCGCCCGGTGGCCTCCGCCACCGCCCTCTCGTCGGGCAGGAGTTGGGGGCCGCGTTCCCCGCTCCCCTCCGAACCCTCGGTTCCGGCGGGGTCGTTGGTGGTCGCCGACAGCAGCGCGAGAGTGCACAGCCCTGCCGGGCCCTGGCCTCCCGTGCCCTGGTCCGCCCGGCCCGGCGGGCGTTCCACCGCCCGGAGCATCAGTCCGTCCGTCTGGACGACCTTGCTGGTCCCGGCCACGGCGGTCGCCGCCAGCGCGGGCGCGGCCGTGTCGGCGTCGGACAGGACGGTCGTCGAGGCGCCGAATCCGTCGACCCCGTCGGCCGCGGTTCCGCCCGTCGCCAACGCCGAGGCCTGGTCGAGGAGTTCCTCGATGTGCTGGCCCAACCGGCGGTTGTAGAGCCGCAGGACGAGCCGCAGGCGCGGGTTGAGGCGGCGGGCGGTGAGCGCGGCGCGGATGTTGGTCTCGTCGTCGTCATAGACCAGGG
Organism: Streptomyces sp. NPDC034049; assembly: GCF_055575575.1. NCBI lineage: Bacteria > Bacillati > Actinomycetota > Actinomycetes > Kitasatosporales > Streptomycetaceae > Streptomyces > Streptomyces sp. NPDC034049. Next base: position 90,485 of record NZ_JBVISJ010000012.1, on the reverse strand, counting down.
CCAGCGCGGCGGCCCGCTCCACCCCGGCCTCGGCGAGCACCGCCTCGGTGGCCTCCCCTGCCTCCAGGACCCGCTCCCCGCCGTCCCAGGGGTTGTTCCTGTCGCCGCCCCGGTCACCTCGATCGACTCGATCTCCGGTTCGGTCACCGGCCCTGTCGCCGGTCCGGTCACCGGTGGTCGGATCGCCGTTGCCGGCCGCCCTGTTGACGGCCGCCGTCACCCGGTCCAGGAACGCGGCGGCGGTGCGGGCGCGCCCGACGACCGGCCGCTGCGCGATCCGCGCGGTGGGCGGCACGACGAGGGTCACCTGCTCCCGGTACACGGTCCGCAGTTCGGCGGCGAGCCGGTGCGCCAGCCCGTCGTCCCCGCAGACGACCATGTGCGCGCCCGGGTCGGGCGGACCCGGCTGCCGGCCCGGACCGATACGGCTGTTGTGCTGCGAAGGGCTCCCCACGAGGCAGAAGACTGCCCCATGGACACGGCCGGTTCCTCAGTGATCCGGATCACAGTTGCCGGTGTGAGTGCGACGGCGGGTGGAAATCCGTACTCAAGAGGGACGGAACGACGGCGGTGTCCGGATGCGAGGATGGGGCGCCATGACCGCAGGGTGGGGTACGCGCACGACACGCGCCGCGATGTTCGCGGCCGTCTGTGTGCTGCTCGCCGCCCTGGGCCACGTGCTGATGTCCGGTGGCCATGTCCCCTGGTGGGCCCTGGCCGTCGGGGCCGCCGCGACCGGCGCGGTCGGCTGGTGTCTGGCCGGGCGTGAGCGCGGCCTGCCGCTCATCACCTCCGTGGTGGTCGCCGCGCAGACGGCCCTCCACTGGAGCTTCGAACTGGCGCAGCCGACGGGCCCCATGGGCGCGGGCTCTGCGGGCACGAGTTCCGCGGGCACGAGTTCCGCGGGGGCGAGTTCCGCGGGGGCGAGTTCCGCGGGGGCGAGTTCCGCGGGGGCGAGTTCCGCGGACGGCGCCATGGACATGGGCTCCGCCCATATGCATCACACCGCCCACATGGGCCCGCCCGGCCACATGGACCTTGTGGACCCTTCCGGTTACATCCTGGACGGCGCGAACGCGTCCTCGTCCGGCATGTTCGCCGCGCATCTGCTGGCCGCGCTGCTGTGCGGTCTGTGGCTGGCGCACGGCGAGCGCTCCGCCTTCGCGCTGCTGCGCGCCGTGGCCGGCTGGCTGGCCGCGCCGCTGCGGCTGGCGCTCGCGCTGCCCGTCGCGGCGGAGCGGCCGCGCCCCCGGGTACGACGCGGCCGTACGGACCGCTCGCCGCGTCGGCTCCTTCTCGTCCATGCGATCACCTCTCGGGGTCCGCCCGCCGGGACCGCTGTCAGCTGACGACAGCCGGTGCCCCGGGGCAGCCACCACGGCTCGCTCCCCGGGCTACGGCCGTACGCCGCACCCCGCGTGCCGTACGGCCGGCTCCCCTCCCCTCCGGACCACCGGACCAACGGACCACCGGACGCGTTCCCCTGTGTCGCGCACGTCCGCGCACGTACGGCGCCCGTACAGCGCCCGTACGGCCCTGCGGCTCTCACGTGCCCGTGTCGGTCGATGGATGGTCCGGGTCCCGGACGACCCGAGAAGGACACCAGGTGATCACCCTTACTCCCCCGCCCGCGTCGGTCCCGCGTGCCTCCCGGTCGACGACCGACGAGTCCATAACCGCCTGGGCCCTCGCCGCGCGCGGTGGGGACCCGGAGGCCGTCGCACGGTTCGTCGGCGCGCTCCACCGTGACGTCCAGCGGTTCGTCGCCCACCTCTGCGCGGATCCACAGGCGGTGGACGACCTCGCCCAGGACACCTTCCTGCGGGCGCTCGGCAGCCTCCACCGCTTCGAGGGCCGCTGCTCCGCCCGTACGTGGCTGCTGTCCATCGCCCGCCGGGCGGTGACCGACAGCTTCCGGTACGCGGCGGCCCGGCCCCGGCTGTCCGACGTACCCGACTGGCGGCTGGCCGTCGAACACGCCCAGCCGCGCGGACTGCCCGGCTTCGACGACGGCGTCGCGCTCGCCGATCTGCTGGGCGCGCTGCCCGAGGAACGGCGTGAGGCGTTCGTCCTCACGCAGATGCTGGGGCTCTCCTACGAGGACGCGGCCGAGCTGACCGGGCGCCCCGTCGGGACGGTGCGGTCGCGTGTGGCACGGGCGCGGGCCACGCTCGTACGACTGCTGGCGGCGGCGGAGGGGGCGCGTGAGGAGGGCGTGTCGGTGGCGGCCTGAGGTGGGTGCGTCGCTGGTTCCCGCCCCCGCCGCCCCTGCCCGTCCCTCCCCCACTCTCGGCTTCGCCCGAGCGGGAGGTGCCCCCATCCAGGGGCTGCGCCCCCTCGACCCCGCTCGGTCGTCGGTCGGCAGCGGGTCCGGTGGGGGTTCTCGCGCAGTTCCCCGCGCCCCTTGGGGGGCGCGGGGGTGCCTGCGGTCTCAGGGGCGTCCCCCCAGATGCCGTTCCGCGAAGTCCAGTTCCAGGCGGAGCTGTTTGATGCGTTCGTCGACGACCAGGGAGCCGTGGCCGGCGTCGTAGCGGTAGACCTCGTGGACGGCGGAGCGGGCGGCGAGCCGGTCGACGTAGTTGTCGATCTGGCGGATGGGGCAGCGGGGGTCGTTGACACCGGCGGAGATGTAGACCGGGGCCTTCACCGCGTCGACGTAGGTCAGCGGGGACGAGGCCTCGAAGCGCTCGGGGACCTCCTCGGGCGTGCCGCCGAGGAGCGTGCGGTCCATCGCCTTGAGTGCCTCCATCTCGTCGTGGTACGCGGTGACGTAGTCCGCGACGGGGACCGCGGCGATGCCGAGCGTCCAGGCCTCCGGCTGGGTGCCGAGGCCCAGGAGGGTGAGGTACCCGCCCCAGGAACCGCCGGTGAGGACGAGCCGGTCGGGGTCAGCGAAGCCGGAGCCGACGGCCCACTCCCGCACGGCCGCGACGTCCTCCAGCTCGATCAGGCCGACCCGGTGCTTGAGGGCGTCGGTCCAGGCGCGGCCGTACCCGGTGGAGCCGCGGTAGTTGATGCGGATCACCGCGTACCCGTGGTCGAGCCAGGCGGCCGGGCCCGCGGCGAAGGCGTCGCTGTCGTGCCAGGTCGGGCCGCCGTGGATGTCGAAGACCGTGGGGTACGGGCCGGCGGCACCCGGCGGGCGCTGGACGAGGGCGTGGACGCGGCCCCCGGGGGTGTCCACCCAGACGTCCTCCACCGGCACCGAGCCGGGCGACTTCAGCCCCGGCGGATCGAGGACCACCTCGCCGGTCGTGGAGCGGACGACCGGCGGTTCGGCGGCCGAGGACCACAGGTACTCCACGCTGCCGTCGGGGCGGACCGTGGCCCCGGAGACGGTCCCTCGCGGGGTGTCCACCCGCTCCAGGGCGCGGGACGCCAGGTCGTAGCGGAACAGCTCGCTGCGGGCCTCGAAGCTGTGGGCGACCAGAAGCGCGGAGCCGTCCGGATACCACTCGGCGCTGAGGTCGCCCTCCAGCCGGTCGGCGAGTCCGAGGTCGGTCTCCTCGCCGGAGACCACGTCCCAGACGAGCGGCTCCCAACGGCCGCCCCGCTGATGGCCGATGAGCAGCCGGGTGTCACCGACGACGGGCGCGAAGCCCAGCACCTCCAGGCCCAGCTCGATCGTGCCGCCCTTGGTGTCGTCGAGCTCGGCGACCGCCGTGCCGTCCGGGCGGACCACGCGCAGCGCCGAGTGCATCGCGTCGCCGTGCTCGGTGTGCTCGATCGCGATCAGCGAGCCGTCGTGCGAGAGGTCGCCGACGCCGGCCGACTCGCGGTGGCGGTAGATCTCGACCGGGGCCTCGCCCTGCCGGGACAGGTGGATCGTGGAGCCGTCCTCGTCGGTGGAGCGGCCGACGACCGCCGTACGGCCGTCACGGCCGATGGCCAGGCCCGCCGGGTACGACGGCTCCAGGCCGGGGGCGCCCTCCTCGTCCGGGCCGCCGTGGAAGGGCTGGCGCCGCCAGACGCCGAACTCGTCCCCGTCCTTGTCGTCGAACCACCAGATCCACTCGCCGTCCGGTGAGAGCACACCGTCCGTCGTACCGTTGGCCCGGTTCGTGACCTGGCGCTGCTCGCCGGTGGCGCGGTCCCACGCGTACAGCTCGTAGGTGCCCGTGGCGTTGGAGACGAACAGCGAGCGGTGCGGCGCGTCCTCCGCCCAGTCCGGCAGGGACACCCTCGGTGCCCGGAACCTCTTCTCCCAGTCGGGCATGGACCCGCTCTGCTGCTGCGGGGTGGCCCCGTTGCTCTCAGTCATGGCCCCATATTGCCCCGCCCGCACGACATTGCGCCGACGAGGCCCTCAGCCTGTGGATAACTTCCCCCTTCACGGGGTCGGGCCGGGCCGATTGTCAGTGGCCGGGTGCAGACTCGCCGCATGACCTCAACGACATCGAGGACGACACCAGGGCCACCGACAGAAACAACGACTCCCGTGGCCCCCGCAGGGGCGACCGCGGGGCATCCGAGCACCGACCTCCGCCGGACCGTCGAGCGATTCTGGGCCACCGCCGAGGGGCGGGACTGGGCCGCGTTCGCCGAGACGCTGGCCGAGGACGTCGTGTACGAGCTGCCGCAGACGCGGGAGCGGATCCGCGGCCGTGAGCGGTACGTGGAGTTCAACCGGGAGTACCCCGGTGACTGGCACGCCCGGATCGTACGAATCGTCGGGGAGCCCGAACAGCCAAGGCGACCCGGGCAGGTGGTGAGCTGGACGCATGTCACCGTGGGGCTGGAGGAGATGCACGCGATCTCCTTCTTCACGGGGGACGAGGACGGCCGGCTCGTCGCGATAACGGACTTCTGGCCCGAGCCGTACGAGCCGCCGGCCGGGCGTGAGCACCTCGTCGAGCGGTACTGAGGGGCCGACCCCGCAGCCGGGGGCCCCGCGCGGGCACCGTACGGTGGAAGGCGTGTACCGGTTCCTGCTGACGCCCCGATGGTGGGGGATCAACGTCTTCGTGCTGCTCGCCATCCCGTTCTGCGTGTTCATGGGTTCGTGGCAGCTGAGCCGGTTCGAGGACCGGATGCAGGACCACCGCGCGGCGACCGAGCGGATCGACTCGGCGGACCGGGCCCCGGCGCGCCCGCTGGCCGAGCTGCTGCCGGTGGACAAGGAGACCTCGGGCGAACTGGCCACCGTGAGCGGGCGGTACGGCGAGCAGCTCCTCGTGCCCAACCGCCAGGTGGACGGCAGGACCGGGTTCTATGTGCTGACGCTGCTGCGCACCGCCGAGGGCAAGGCCCTGCCGGTCGTACGGGGCTGGCTGCCCGGCGCCGCGGACGCCGACCGGGCGCCGGCGGCGCCGTCCGGGGAGGTCACCGTCACCGGTTCGCTGCAGGCGTCCGAGACGCCCGGGTCGAACGGCGTGCCCGTCCAGGGCGGGCTGCCGGCCGGGCAGACCTCGGCGATCAGCGCGGCGACGCTGGTGAACCTCGTGCCGGACGACCTGTACGACGCCTGGATCACGCTCGAGAAGGGCGACTCGGGGATGAAGGCCGTGCCCGCGACCGCGCCGCAGGACACCGGGCTCGACCTCAAGGCCTTCCAGAACCTCGGCTACACCGGCGAGTGGTTCGTCTTCGCCGGCTTCGTCGTCTTCATGTGGTTCCGCCTGGTCCGCCGCGAGGTCGAGTTCATCCGCGACGCGGAACTGGGGCTGGTGCCCGACACGGTCGAACCGGACGGTGACCGTGCCCCCGGGGACCGCTCCCGCGAAACCGAGCCGGCCCCGTAGGACCGGCGGGCTCGCGCGCGGAGGCGACCAACGACTGCGGACCTACTGCGGACGCGATGCGACTGCGACTGCGCCCACGACTGCGGACGCGATGGTGGGAGAACGGCTGGCCGAGGCTCCTCGGCCACGGTTCCCGTCAGGCGCCCGCCAGCAGGCCCGTGCGGTAGACCACACCCGCGCAGGCGTTGGTGACGGACGTCGTGAAGCTGGCGATGCCGCCCTCGGTGGTGTGGGAGATCAGGACGCTGCCGTCGACGACGCCGTCCTCGGTGACCAGCTGGGTCGACACGGAGTTGGCGCCGTCGGTGGTGGTGCCGGGGGTCTCCTCCTCCGTGGGCGTCGGGTCCGGGGACGGATCCGTGCCGCCGGTGCCCCCGCCGGTCGTCCCGCCCGTGGTCGGGCAGGGCTCGGACGGCACCCAGGCGAACCGCACCTCGTAGGCGGCTCCCGGCTCCAGCACCAGCTGGGTCAGGGACAGCGACGGGTCGGGCAGTCCGGCCGCCGCGTCACCGGCGGCATGGGGCAGCACGGTGATCTTCGACCCGTCCGCGGCACCCTGCGGGATGGTGCTCACCGCGCCCCCGCCGGTGACCGTGCAGGCCGTACCGGAGATGTTGGACACGCGGAACGAGCCGTAGACGGCGCCGCCGGAGTCCGGTGCGCCCACGCTCCCGCCACCGCCGAGCTGGGCCGACGTGCACAGCGTGGAGGCGGCGGCCGTCGGCGACGCCTGGGTACCGCCCGTGGGGCCGTTGCTCTCGCCCTTGCCCTTGTCGCCCTTGTGCTTGTCCGTGTTCTTGCCGGACTCCTTGGTCCCGCCGGAGGAACCCCCCGACGAACCGTTCCCGCCGGTCTGCCCCTTGGACTGGCCCTCGGTCTGCTGCTGGTTCGAGCCGTTGCCCATGATCGAGGGGTTGACGTCGGCGCCGTTGGAGTTGGAGACGTGCATGAGGGCCGGGATCGCCGTGCCGATGAGGAGCGCGGCGGCGGCCATGCCGACGACGGCCTGGCGCTTGCGGGTCCGCCGCGCCGGTACCGCTCGCCGCAGATGCTCCAGGGTGCCGTCCCTGGGCTCGATCTCCGAGACCGCGTGGTGCAGCAGATTGCGCAGCATCAGCTCGTCGGAGTCGAACCCGCCGATGCCCTTCGCCGCGGAGCCGTTCAGCCCGGCGCTCGTCAGCCCAGTGCCCTTCAGCCCGGCACCGCTGAGCGCCAACGCGTGCAGCCCGGCGCCCTTGGACGCCGAGAGGCTCGCGAGCGGGTCGTCCGCCGCCGCATGGTCGGCCGCCGCGTGGTCCGTACCCGGGTCAGCCGAATTCAGGTCGGCAGACCGCGAGTCGTCCTCACCCGCGTCGTTCGCACGCGCGTCGTCCTCATGCGCGTCGTCCTCATGCGCGTCGTGCGGAGCGTGGCCTTCGAGATCCTGGCCCTCGGGGCTGGGGCCTTGTTCGTCGGGGCCGTGATTCACAGTTCCGTTCCCAGCGTGCGATTGCGTTTCTTCGTGCTCCTCGAGCCCGCGCCCCCCGACGCGCCCGTCCCGCCCGCGCTGTTCCGCGCGTTCGTTCCCGCGCTCCTCGGCGCGGTCGTCCTCGTCCCGGCGCCCCCAGGAGGCACGCCTCCGGGCGCCGAGCTCGTCCCGACCGTCCTGCCTGTCGGGGCCGTCGTCCCTGCCGTGCGTGCTCATGCGGGCGCCTCCATGGCGACGCGCAGTGCCGCGATGCCCCGGGAGCCGTACGCCTTCACCGAGCCCAGCGATATACCGAGCGTCTCCGCGACCTGGGCCTCGGTCATGTCGGCGAAGTAGCGCAGCACGAGGACCTCGCGCTGGCGCCGCTGGAGTCCCTTCATCGCCTTGATCAGGGAGTCGCGCTCCAGCTGGTCGTACGCGCCCTCCTCCGCGCTCGCCATGTCGGGCATCGGCTTCGACAGCAGCTTCAGACCGAGGATGCGGCGGCGCAGGGCGGAGCGCGAGAGGTTCACGACCGTCTGGCGCAGATAGGCGAGCGTCTTCTCCGGGTCACGGACGCGCTTGCGCGCGGAGTGCACGCGGATGAACGCCTCCTGGACGACGTCCTCGCAGGAGGCGGTGTCGTCGAGGAGGAGCGCCGCGAGGCCGAGAAGCGAGCGGTAGTGAGCGCGGTAGGTCTCGGTGAGATGGTCGACCGTCGTACCGGAGGCCGGCACCGTCGACGTGTCGTCCGCGCCGTCGCGCTGGCTGGGTATGCGGGTCGGCCGCGCCGCGGGCATCGGCGCGATCACCGGCATGCCGCCGGCCGAACCGGGCGCGCGGGGACGGCGGGGTGGACGAAGGGCGGTGCCCCTCGTCTGTACCGCGGTGAAATCGAGTACCTCTGCCACGCCTGTTGGACCCTCGTACCCCCGTCGGGGTTGTACGAGACAGGCATCACTTTTGCGTCGGACCGCACACGTCTCCGTAGGGAACGTGCGCCGGTCGGTATGGCGGCCGTGTCCGTCGGCACGCAGCGCGCAGCCATCGGTACGACCCACCGAACACCGGACAGCGCGTCGAACGCCCTCATGCGTACCAGCTCTTCCCCTATGCCCCAAGTGTTGGCGCCCAGCCCCGCCGAAGGGCGCCCGGTAAAGACGCTCCCCGCCCGCCGCGCGGTTGCGGCGGACGGGGAGAAAAAATCCTCGATCACCGGGAGGCCTGAATCAACCCGGAGATCCGGCGACGGTACGGCCGGAAATCCTCCGCCCGTGGGTACCGCCGACTCGAAGAACTTACACGGCACCACCGACAAGGGCCGACGCGGCGGGGCGGGGGGTGCGGGTCGCGTCGGCGGGCGCGGGTGAGTGGGGCTTCTCGCGCGGTTCCCCTCGCCCCCAGAAAACCAGGCCCGACGGGCCCGAACAGACAGCCCCCACAGACCCGAAAGACAACCCCCACGGCCCCAAAGGACCACGGCCGGGCGAGCCCAAAGACCACAACCCGGCGACCCCGAAGACCACAGCCCCACCGACTCGAAGGGCCACGGCCCCGCAGGCCCGAAGGCCACAGCCCCGCAGGCCCAAAAAACCACAACCTCGCGGGCCTGAAGGACCACGGCCCCACAGGCCAGAAACCACAGCCTCGCGGGCCTGAAGGACCACGACCCCTCGGGCCCGAAAAACCACGGGGCTACGGGCCTGAAGGACCTCGGCCCCGCGGGCCTGAACAGCCACGGCCCCACAGGCCTCAAAAGCACCGGTGCCGCAGGCTGAAAAGCGTGGGGCGCAGCCCCGGCTTTTCAGGGGCGCGGGGAACTGCGCGAGAAGCCCCACGCACCCGCACCCGCAGCCGCACCCGCACCCGCAGCCGCAGCCGCCCACGCCCCCGAACCCCCACCCCTCAGGCACCGTCGGCCAGCCCCACACCCCTACGCCCCCTTCACCACCAACTCGGCCACCTGCACCGCGTTCAGGGCGGAGCCCTTCCGCAGGTTGTCGCCGCAGACGAAGAGCTCCAGAGCCGTCGGGTCGTCGAGGGCCCGTCGGACGCGCCCCACCCACGTGGGGTCCGTGCCGACCACGTCGGCCGGCGTGGGGAACTCCCCGGCGTCCGGATCGTCGTAGAGGACGACCCCGGGCGCGGTGGCAAGGATCTCCCGCGCCTTGGCGACGGTGACCTCACCCTCGAAGCGGGCGTGCAGCGTGAGGGAGTGCGCGGTGACCACCGGCACCCGTACGCAGGTCACGGCCACGGGCAGCTTCGGCAGCCCGAGGATCTTGCGGGACTCGTCCCGTACCTTCATCTCCTCCGAGGACCAGCCGTCGGCGCGCAGGTCCCCGGCCCACGGCACCACGTTGAGCGCCACCGGCTCCGGGAACGGCCCGGTGTCGTCGCCCACGGCCCGCCGTACGTCACCGGGGGTGGTCCCCAGCTCCGTGCCGGCGACCAGGGAGATCTGCCGGCGCAGGGTGTCCACGCCGGACCGCCCCGCGCCGCTGACCGCCTGGTACGAGGAGGCCACCAGCGCGCGCAGCCCGAACTCGGCGTGCAGCGCGCCGAGCGCCACGATCATGGAGAGGGTCGTGCAGTGGGGGTTGGCGACGATCCCGCGCGGCCGGTTCCGGGCGGCGTGGGGGTTGACCTCGGGGACGACGAGGGGCACCTCCGGGTCCATCCGGAAGGCGCCCGAGGTGTCGACGACGACCGCGCCCTTGGCCGCCGCGATCGGCGCCCAGCGCTCCGCGACCTCGTCGGGTACGTCGAACAAGGCGATGTCGACCCCGTCGAAGGCCTCCTCGGCGCCCTCGGTCAGGGCCGTCACCTCGACCTGCTCCCCGCGCACGGCCAGCTTGCGGCCGGCCGAGCGCGGGGAGGCGAACAGACGGATCTCGCCCCAGATGTCCGCGCGGTGGGACAGGAGCTGGAGCATGACGGTGCCGACGGCGCCGGTCGCGCCCACGACCGCGAGGGTCGGCCTGCCGGTTCGCCCGGCGTCCACGGCCATCAGCGGCGTGCGCCGTGACCGCTGCCGTCGTACGCGCGGTACGAACCGCTGCCGCCGTCGTACGCGCGGTACGAACGGACCGTCATCGTCCGGTGCCTCCGTAGACGACGGCCTCGTCGCTGTCGGAGTCGAGCCCGAAGGCGGTGTGCACGGCGCGCACGGCCTCCGGCACGTCGTCGGCGCGGGTGACGACCGAGATACGGATCTCGGAGGTCGAGATCAGCTCGATGTTCACACCGGCGTCGGACAGCGCCTCGAAGAAGGAGGCGGTGACGCCCGGGTTGGTCTTCATCCCGGCGCCGACCAGGGAGATCTTGCCGATCTGGTCGTCGTAGCGCAGCGAGTCGAAGCCGATGCCGGCCTTGTTCTTCTCCAGCGCGTCGATGGCCTTGCGGCCCTCGGTCTTGGGGAGGGTGAAGGAGATGTCCGTCAGCCCGGTCGTCACGGCGGAGACGTTCTGCACCACCATGTCGATGTTGACCTCGGCGTCCGCGATGGCACGGAAGATCGCTGCGGCCTCGCCCGGCTTGTCCGGGACGCCGACGACCGTGACCTTGGCCTCGGAGACGTCGTGGGCGACTCCGGAGATGATGGCGTGCTCCACCTTGTGGTCCCCTTGCGACTCTGGCTTCTCGTTGCTGACCCAGGTGCCCGGCAGTCCGGAGAAGGACGAGCGGACGTGGATCGGGATGTTGTAGCGGCGGGCGTACTCGACACAGCGGTGGAGCAGCACCTTCGAACCGGACGAGGCCAGTTCGAGCATGTCCTCGGAGGAGATCCAGTCGATCTTCCGGGCCTTCTTCACGACCCGCGGGTCGGCGGTGAAGACGCCGTCGACGTCGGTGTAGATCTCGCAGACCTCGGCGTCCAGCGCGGCGGCCAGCGCGACGGCGGTCGTGTCCGACCCGCCGCGGCCGAGGGTGGTGATGTCCTTCTTGTCCGCGCTGACACCCTGGAAACCGGCGACGATGGCGATGTTGCCCTCGTCCAGCGCGGTCCGGATGCGCCCCGGCGTGACGTCGATGATCCGGGCTTTGTTGTGGACCGAGTCGGTGATGACGCCTGCCTGGCTGCCGGTGAACGACTGGGCCTCGTGGCCCAGGTTTTTGATCGCCATGGCCAGCAGCGCCATGGAGATACGCTCTCCGGCGGTCAGCAGCATGTCGAACTCACGCCCGGCAGGCATCGGTGACACCTGCTCGGCGAGATCGATCAGCTCGTCCGTCGTGTCGCCCATCGCGGAAACGACGACGACCACCTGGTGGCCGTTCTTCTTCGCTTCCACGATCCGCTTGGCGACGCGCTTGATGCCCTCGGCATCGGCTACGGAGGAGCCTCCGTACTTCTGCACGACAAGGCCCACGTGCGCTCCTCGCTCCGTTTCAGTCCCTTATCCGCACATACACACGCGCTCACACGTGCTGCGGCGGTCGGCTCAGTCTATCGAGCGGTCGAATATCCCTTCCCTGGTACCGCATGGTGAGATGTCCCGCTCACCCTTTGATCACCTGGGTTTTCTCCGGGCCTTCCACCGGTTTCACCCGGCTTCTCGCCCCGGACCCTCGACCGCTCCGGGAACGTCCCTGCCCAAGTGGTCGCCGAACAGTCGGCGCGGACGGGGAAAAGTGCCTGGAGTCACACCCCGGGGCCCCGCGACGGCGGAACCGCAACTTTCAAGCACTAGGGTCATGGCCGTGCGCGTACTTCTGGTGGAAGACGACGAGCCGGTCGCCGAGTCCCTGCGCCGGGGACTCCTGCGATACGGCTTCGAGGTGCAGTGGGTCAACACGGGCGGGGCGGCGCTGTCGTACGACGGCCCGTACGACGTCGTCCTCCTCGACCTCGGGCTGCCCGACACCGACGGCCTCGACGTCTGCAAGACGCTGCGGGACCGCAGCCAGGTGCCGATCATCGTGATCAGCGCCCGCAGCGACGAGACGGACCGCGTGGTCGGGCTGGAGCTCGGCGCCGACGACTACGTCTCCAAGCCGTTCGGGGTGCGCGAGGTGATCGCCCGGATAAGGGCGGTGATGCGCCGGGTGCAGCCGCGCGCCGTCGACGCGCCCGCCGCGGGCCCCGACCGCTACGGCCCGCGCCTCACCGTCGACCGCAAGGCCGCGCGCGTCCACCTCGACGGTACGGAGGTGGCGCTCGCGCCCAAGGAGTACGACCTGCTCGCCTTCCTCACCGAGGAGCCGGGCGCACTGATGTCGCGCGAGCAGATCATGGAGGCGGTCTGGGACGCGAACTGGTTCGGGCCGACGAAGACGCTCGACGTCCATGTGGCCGCGCTGCGCCGCAAGCTCGCCGGGGCGATCACGATCGAGGCGGTGCGGGGCGTGGGGTTCCGGCTGATGGTGAACGCAGAGACCGCGCCGACCGGCGGCACCCGTGAGGGCGACGGCACGTCATGATCCGTCAGCTCATCCGCAGCTACGTGCTCCTCGTGGCTGTGGCGATCACCCTGTTCACCGTGCCCGTGGCGTTCACGCTCACGGATCAGCTGCGGGACGACACCAGCGAGGCCGTCCAGCGCGAGGCGAAGACGATGGCCAGGCTGCTGGGCGTGGGCGACACCGCCTCCTGCGAGGCGTTGGCGCAGCTGGCCGGGGCGTACCCGTCGGAGGAGAAGGTCGAGGTCACCGCGACCGACAGGTGTGCGCCGGAGCGGCTGGGGGAGCCGACGGCGGACGCGGCGCTCGCCAGGGCCCTGGAGCGCGGTGAGATCACCGTCGACTGGGGCTCCGACTTCATCTGGGGCGAGCACCTGGTGGTCACCGTCCCCGCCTTCGAGCGCTCACCGGACGGGCGGACGCAGACGGACGAGGTCGTCGGTGCCGTCCGGATCATGTTCTCGACCGACCATCTGACCTACCGCCTGTGGACCATCTGGGGCTTCAGGGCGGCGCTGGCCGTCGTCGTCCTGCTGGCCGCCGCCGTCATCGGCGTGTTCGCCGCCCGGCGCCTGACCGCCCCCCTCCGCCAGCTCAACGAGATGGCGAGCAAGATGAGCGACGGCGATCTCACGGCCCGCTCCCCTGTCACCGGTCCCCAGGAGACCCAGACCCTCGCCCGCACGCTGAACCAGGCGGGCGAGCGCCTGGACACGCTGATCGCGTCGCAGCGCATCTTCGTCGCCGACGCCTCCCACCAACTCCGCACCCCTCTCACCGCGTTGCGGCTGTCGCTGGACAACATCGCGGACGGGGTGGACGACGAGTTCGTACGGGAGGACGTGGAGCAGGCGACCGCCGAGGTGGTCCGGATGAGCCGGCTGGTCAACGGTCTGCTGGTGCTGGCGCGGGCCGAGGCGAAGGTGACGGCGGCGGAACCGCTGTCCCTGCGGGACGTCATCCAGGAGCGCCTGGATATGTGGAGACCGGCCGCCGACGAGCGCGGAGTCACCATCACGCTCAGGGGGAGTGCCGACGGCCGGCCGCTTGTGCTGGCCAGTCCCGGTCATCTGGACCAGGTCCTGGACAACGTGCTTTCGAACGCCCTGGAGGTCTCGCCGGACGGTGCGACGATCACGGTCTCGGTGGAGACCCGGGGCGACGAGGTGGTGCTGTCGGTGCTGGACGAGGGGCCCGGTATGTCGGACGCCGAGAAGTCCCGCGCCTTCGACCGCTTCTGGCGCGGTCAGGGCCTCACCGGGAAGTCCGGGTCGGGCCTCGGCCTCGCCGTCGTCAAGCAACTCGTCACTGACGACAACGGGACCGTGGCCCTCAAAGACGCGCCCGGGGGCGGCCTGTGCGTCGCGCTCACGCTGCGCGCGGCGCGGCAGGGGAGTGGCTGAGCCGGGGGGTGTGGCTCAGCCACGACTGGGGGGCTGACGATCAGCCCTCGGGCATCGCCGACGAGTGGTGGTTCACGATCTTCCACACGCCGTTCCGCTTCTCGTACTCGTAGGTGTAGCGGGCGTCGACGCGCCTCTTCTCGCCGGTCTTCGGGTCGGTGAGGACGAAGTAGTACGAGCCGGTGTCGATGGCCGAGTTGGCGTCCAGGACGTTGATGATCGTCTTGGTCTTCGTGCCGACCGGCTTGTTCTTCAGGAAGTGGTCGAAGTAGTCGATGAGGCCCGCGCGGTCCGTGCGGATCTTGTTGGAGACGGTCGGCAGGAGCACCGCGTCCTTCGCGTAACGGTCCGCGACCTTCTTGGAGTTGCCGGTCTGCAGCGCCTTGTTCCAGCCGTCGAAGAGCGCCGCGATCTCCTTCTTGGAGGGCTTCTTCGGCGCGGCCTCGGCCCCGGCCATGCTGACACCGGCGGTGACCGTGCCGGCGGTGACCAGAGCGGTGGCGGTGACGATGGCGGCGCGTATCCGGTTCTTGCGGGTCATCGCGATCTCCCGTGCGAGGTTGAGGTGTTACTGCCTCCGCTTTCTGTGCGGTGGAAGTGACTCAAGATTCGCGTGACGCCGGTTAGGGGCTGTGCAGGAGACGTACAGGGGGCGGACAGGGCTCCCCCAAAGCACGGAGGGTGACGGGTCAGTGACTTGGCGACGGGTCAGTCCACGTACCCCTTGAGGTGCTCGGTGTCGAGGCTGATGCTCACCGGGTCGGGCAGCTCGAGCGTGGCCCCGAAGGCGAACTTCTCCTCGTGCCGGTAGCGTCCACCCTCCGGCTGGTTGAACACGACGACCGAGCCGTCGTCGCGGTCGATGAGGAGGTGGACAGGGATGCCTGCGGCGGCGTAGCCGGGAATCCGAACGGCGCGAGCAAGCCGTCCGGGCGTGCCCGCCCCTTCCGGTGTTCCTCGACCTTCACGCCACGGTCCCCGTAGAGCCACAGCTCGGGACGGTGCTGCATGCACAGCCGCTGCAACCAGGCGATGATCTGGTCGTGGCTGCCGTCGGTCCCCGGCTTGACCTGGACCTTCCCGTTGATGAACTCCAGCCGCACCATCTCGGGTGCATGGCGTTCCAGTTCCTCGAACTCCTCGACGGACATCTGCGGCCGGTGCTCGGTCCTGGGGGTCATGTCGTCGCCTCCTTGACTCCATGGTGCCCTGACCGGCACGTCCTGGACGCTCATACGTCCCTCCCGTCCGACGGGTCGCCGATCGCGGACCCGCCCTGCGCCCTGGGTGAGGTCACTTCCAGCGCCCCAGGCGGCCGGCCCTGCGCAGTTCCTCGGCCCACGCCGTGACGTCCACGACCTCGTCGGCGCCCCGCAGGCCACCGTCGGCATCACGCGGGCCGGGAAGGAACGTGTCCGGGACGAGGCCGTACACCGGCATCGGCCCCTCCGCCTCGCACAGCGCCAGGCACTCACGGCACAGCCCGTTCACGAGCTGGACGGTGCGCTCGTCCGCCTGGCACATGCCGCAGAGCATGACCACGCGATCGACGCGCGCCCTGCGGGCGGCCTTCTGCCGGATCTTCGCCTTCTTGGGCTTCATCGGGGGCATCTTGTTCTCCAATCGCTTGCGGGCGAATCCGCCCGGGTTGGTCACGTCCGGCGGCAGTCCGTCCGTCAACGCCCTGGTGACGTCGTGCGGCGTCGCGCCACGCGACAGCCACTCCGTGACCAGGGATTCGAGGGAATGGCAGTCGGCGTGGGACAGCGGCATACGGGGATCCGCGGAGCGGACTTCGGCGAGGGTCCGGTAGGCGGTGCTGGGCTCCGGGGCCGGAGCGTCCGCCCTGTCGGGCGCGGCAGGGTCGGCAAGCTGCTCGGCGGGCTCAGCGGACTCGACGCACTCGGTCGGCGGCTCCGCGGGGTCGCTCTCCTCGACCCGGGCCAGTCCGGACCGGTAGTGCTCCGTCACGTCCCTGCCGTCGCGCTCCCGCACGAAGTCCGCCCACCACTCCACCGACCTGGGCGTTCGCGACCAGTAGGTCCGCGTCACCCATCGCATCGAGTTGTCCTCGATCGTGAGGTGCTCCCTGATCCAGCGCAGATGGCCGGCGTGGACGAGCCGCCCCGACGACGTGCGCACGGCTTGCTGGCCGTAGCGGGGATGTTCCGCCGCGATCACCTTGTGGCCCATCGCGTGGCCGTCCTCAAGGTGGTCGATGAAGACGGCGATCTCGGCGTCGCGGGGGCTCAGGTGTGCGAAGTTCGGGTCCGCGTGCGGGTCTTCGTCACCCACGGAGCGTTTTCCGTAACCCGTCTTGGCCATCGGGTGGGACGGGGAAGGCAGGGCAGCACTAGGCTGGGCGTAAGCCACGATCGAGTCTCCGTCGATCCGTAGGTCTAGGCCCTGGCACTGGTGTTGGCGCACCGGCCGGGGCCGATCTATGTGGTCAGATGCCGCGAACAGCCGACGCCGGAACCCCGTACGGGGAACCAGAGTTGTCGGCCAAGGCAGTGACCGAGGCGTTCCGTGGGGTAACAGACCTCCATGAGCGAAGTGCTGCTGACTCAGACTTTTCCCAGTGCGTCGGGGGCCGTGCGGTGGGGCCGGATCGGGGAGGACGGGCAGGCTCCGGTCGTGCTCTGTCACGGCACGCCCTTCTCCTCCTACGTCTGGCGCGGCATGGCCCAGGCACTGGCCGACACCGGTCGCTACCAGGTGTTCGTGTGGGACATGCCCGGGTACGGGGAGTCGGACATGCACGCCGGTCAGGATGTCTCCCTGGCCGCTCAGGGGTGGGTCTTCGCCGAGCTGTTGAGGCAGTGGGGGTTGGAGGAACCACTGGTGGTGGCCCATGACTTCGGCGGAGCCGTGTCCCTGCGGGCCCATCTCCTGCACGGCGCCCGCTACCGCGCGCTCGCCCTCGTCGACCCCGTGGCCCTCGCCCCCTGGGGATCGCCCTCCTTCCGGCTGCTCGGCAGGCACGCCGAGGTCTTCGAACAGCTGCCGCCCTCCCTGCACCGGGCCCTCGTACGGGAGTACGTCAGCTCCGCCAGCGGGCCGGGACTGCACCCCACCGTCCTCGACCGGCTCGTCGAGCCGTGGCTCGGCGAGCACGGACAGCCCGCCTTCTACCGGCAGATCGCGCAGGCGAACCAGGCCCACACGGATGAGGTCCAGGGGCTCTACGGGGAGATCGGCGTTCCGACGCTGGTGTGCTGGGGCGAGGAGGACAGCTGGATCCCCCTGGCCAAGGGGCGGGAACTGGCGGCCCGCATCCCGGGGGCCCGATTCGAGCCGATCTCCGGTGCGGGGCACCTGGTCCAGGAGGACGCCCCCGCCGAACTCACCGCCGTACTGATGGATTTCCTCCGGGACCACTCGGGGGAACGGTTGACGGTTCGGTCGGCCGGTTAGAGCGTCCCCAGCGCCGGCGCGAACGCGATGAGGAGCGGGAGGAGGGCGAGGAGCGCGGCGGCGGTCGTGGTGGCCGCGCGGCGGGCGCGGTCCAGGCGGGGCGGCGGCTCCAGCAGGCGCTCCACCCGGTCGCCCAGCAGGCGGCGGGTGTTGGAGCAGCTCAACACGCCCCGGTGCTGGTTCAGTTCGATCAGGGCCAGCGCGGTGGTGAGGTGGCCGCAGCGACGGGAAGCCGTGTCGTCGGCGGCGAGTTCGACCAGACGGTGGGTCTGGTCGGCGAAGTGGGCGAAGAGGGGGAGGCGCGGGAAGCCCGTGGCGAGGGCGGTGGAGAGGTGGAGCAGCCAGTCGTGGCGGGCGCGGGCGTGGCCGAGCTCATGAGCGAGCACGGCGTCCAGCTGACGGTCACTGAGCTTGCCCAACGCACCTGTGGTGACGACCAGTTGGGGCGGGGTGCCCGGCATGAGCCACGCGTCCGGGTACTCGTCCTCCAGGACCAGCAGCGGCCCGTTCGCCTGCGGCAGCCCGGCCGGGAGGTCGGGGGCCCGCTCCCGCAGGTGCGCGCGGCGCAGCTGCCGCCGGCGCCGGGCATCGACCAGCTCCCGCGCCAGCATCGCGCCGCTCCACGCCGCCCCGAGGGCCAGCGCCAGCGTCAGTACGGCCGTCCAGGGCGGCGCGGCCGTGAGGTCGTACGCGGCGGTCACCGCCGGGGGCGCGGGCGCGAAGGCATGCGTGCGCACCGTCTCGAACACCGCCGCCGCCCCGAGCACCAGCGCGGCGAGACAGCTCAGCAGGGCCGCCGCCACCAGACACTGCCACGCCCACAGCGCGACCACGGGTTCCCGCTCGGGCCACACGGCCTTCACCAGGGCACGGGGGCCCAGCACGGCGGCGGTCAGAGCCACGGCGACGAGGAGGAGCAGGAGAACGGTCACGTCACTGGGTCCGGTTCCTGTCGGGGGGTGGGGCGGGGTACGAGCAGGTGCGGGGTACGAGCAGGTGCGGAAGGCACACGGGCCGCCGTACGACGACACAGTCGTACGCCGACGGTGCCTACGCTACCGCCGGTCCTCGCACGCGCAGCACCCCCGCGCAAGCCCCCGCACCGTCGCGGGGCGCCCGGGGGCGGTGTGGCTACTTCGC
Organism: Streptomyces sp. NPDC034049; assembly: GCF_055575575.1. Lineage (NCBI taxonomy): Bacteria > Bacillati > Actinomycetota > Actinomycetes > Kitasatosporales > Streptomycetaceae > Streptomyces > Streptomyces sp. NPDC034049. The sequence continues at coordinate 71,934 of NZ_JBVISJ010000012.1, read as the reverse complement.
CTTGCCCAGCCCCAGCGGGCCCGCGATCTCCTCCGCCATGACCTGGCCCGCCTCGAACTCCAGGGTCTCGTCGCCCATCAGTTCCTGGTCGGTGTCGAGGCCGTCCAGCTCGGCGAGCGGCTGGTTCAGCCGGACGTGCGCCACGAGGGACTGCAGGGCCCGCAGGGTCGCCGACGCGGTGGAACCCCAGTTGGAGAAGTAGGAGAACTGCCACCACCACAGGGCCTCGGTGGTGCGGCCCGCGCGGTAGTGGACCATGCCGTGGCGCAGGTCGGCGATGACGTCGGCGAGGTCGTCGGAGATCCGGGCCGGGACCGGCGCCTTGCGGGGCTCGTAGGGGTCGAAGACCTCGGAGTAGACGTCGACCGGGTCGAGCATCACGGCGAGGCGTTCGCGCAGCTCGTCCACGTCCGGCTCGAAACCCGGGTCGGGCTCGTAACGCTCGTCCGGCACGATGTCCTCGTGCGCGCCGAGGCGACCGCCGGCCAGCAGCAGCTGGGAGACCTCCAGCAGCAGGAAGGGGACGGCCGAGTCCGGCTCGTCGCCCTTGGCCACCTCGGTGACGGCGACCAGGAAGCTCTCGATCTGGTCCGCGATCTGGACCGCGAAGTCGTCCGGGTTCAGGTTCGTCGCGTGCAGTGTGGCGTCAGACATCCAGCAATCGTCTCCCCTCGAAGGCGCGGCCGAGGGTCACCTCGTCCGCGTATTCCAGGTCGCCACCCACCGGGAGGCCGCTGGCCAGGCGGGTGACCTTGAGGCCCATGGGTTTGATCATGCGGGCGAGATACGTGGCGGTGGCCTCGCCCTCCAGGTTCGGGTCGGTGGCCAGGATCAGCTCGGTGACCGTGCCGTCGGCCAGGCGGGCCAGCAGCTCCCGTATGCGCAGATCGTCGGGGCCGACGCCCTCGATCGGGCTGATCGCGCCGCCGAGGACGTGGTACTTGCCCCGGAACTCGCGGGTGCGCTCGATCGCGACGACGTCCTTCGGCTCCTCGACGACACAGATGACGGACAGGTCGCGGCGCGGGTCGCGGCAGATGTTGCACAGCTCCTCCTGCGCCACGTTGCCGCAGGTCGCGCAGAAACGGACCTTCGCCTTCACTTCGAGGAGGGCCTGCGCGAGCCGCCGTACGTCCGTCGGCTCCGCCTGCAGGATGTGGAAGGCGATCCGCTGCGCGCTCTTGGGACCGACGCCGGGCAGTCGCCCCAGCTCGTCGATGAGGTCCTGGACCACGCCTTCGTACACGGACTGCCGTCCTTCCTGGTGTCTTTCAGTACGTACCGTAGTCGGCCGCCGCCGCTCCGAGGAAGGCGGTACCGGCCTCGGATGGGCTCGCGGGGGGACTGCGGAGGAGTTCGGAGGGGAGGGCGCGCCGGGGGCGCGGGAAGAGCGGGTGGGGGCGGGCCGAGGGGCGGGGTCAGAAGGGCAGGCCGGGAATGCCCGTGCCACCGCCGCCGAGGCCCTGGGCGAGGGGGCCCAGTTTCTGCTGCTGGAGGGCCTGGGCGTTCTCGTTGGCCGCCTGGACGGCCGCGACGACCAGGTCGGCGAGGGTCTCGGTGTCCTCCGGGTCCACCGCCTTGGGGTCGATCTTCAGGGCGCGCAGTTCGCCGGAGCCGTTGACGGTGGCCCTCACCAGACCGCCGCCCGCCTGACCGTCGACCTCCGTGCGCGCGAGCTCCTCCTGTGCCCTCGCCAGGTCCTGCTGCATCTTCTGGGCCTGCTGGAGCAGCTGCTGCATGTTGGGCTGGCCACCACCGGGGATCACGTTCAGCTCCCTCGCACGAGTACTTGCGGAGGTCCGCGGGGACGGTTCTACGGACGCCCCCGTGGACGTTCTTGCGGTCGCAACGAGCCTACGTGGTCGGCACGGCCTCTGCCGCGCCACTCTTTCGAGTGAGTCGGCCGGGGATTCGTATATCCGATCAAGGGCATCTTCCAGGGGATAAGCGGTGAAAACACCACCTTCGCCACCCATTGGGCGGTAGGAAGGGTCCGGCCGCGTCAGGGTGGTGCGTGAGCGCCGTACGTACGTAGGGAGTGCCGGGTGAGCCAGCCGGAGATGCAGCCCGAGGGGGGACCCCAGGACGGGCGGGGTGAGGGATCCGGACTGTGGGCGGAGCCGTGGACGGCGGCGACCGGACCGTGGGTGGGGGAGCCGGCCGGGCGGCCGTTCCCACAGGGCGACTGGGGGGCTCCGGCGGAGCGGCTGGAGGAGCTGTACCACTGGGTCGAGCGGGCGGCGCTGGAGACCGCGTCGTGGTATCTCGCGGACCGGGTGTGGAAACGGCTCGCGGCCCGGCTGCTGCGGATCGGGGCGGCGGCGGGGGCGCTCGTCGGGGCGGCGCTGCCGTTGCTCGACCTCACGGGCGTGGTGGGCGGGGTCGCCCCCTGGGGCTATCTCGCGCTGCTGTCCTGTGCGGCGTGTGTGGCGGTGGATCGGTTCTTCGGCGTCACCTCCGGGTGGATGAGGGACGTCGCCACGGCCCAGGCGGTGCAGCGGCGGCTCCAGGTGCTGCGGTTCGACTGGGCGTCCGAGAGCGCGCGCGAGGTGCTGGGACCGGCCGAGGGGACGGCCGGGGAGGCCGCCGAGCGGTGTCTCGGGGTGCTGCGGCGGTTCTCCGAGGACATCACGGAGCTGGTCCGGGCCGAGACGGCCGACTGGATGCTGGAGTTCCGCACGGGTGCGGCGCCGTTGGGGGTACGGGCGGGGGGTGCCGTTCCCCGGCCGGAGGGCTCGGCGAACGGCCGGGTGCCGCTCCCTCCGGGCGCCCGGCCGAACATGCCGCGCCAGCGGCCGCCGGAGGCGCGGTGACCTCACGTGCGGGTCCGGTGGGGCTTCTCGCGCAGTTCCCCGCGCCCCTGAGAAGGCGGGGCTGCGCCCCGGCCTCCTCCAACGGCTTCAGCCGGACTTCTCGTACGTCACCGCCTTGCCGGCCGTGTCGACGCGGCGGAGGCGGCCGTCCGGCAGGAGGGTGACCGTGGTGGCGGCGCCGGGCGAGCAGGACTCGGCTGGTTCGCCGGTGGCGACGGTGGAGGGGCCGATCTCGAGCGGACCGGCGTCGGCCGGTTCGTCCGTCAGGGCCGCCTCGAACACACAGTGGTACGTGCCGCCGCCTTCTAGCGGACCGTCCGCCGTGAGCGAGAGCACCGTGTCGCCGACCTCGCCCTGCTGGATGACGAGTTGGCGGGTGTCCGAGCCGCCGGAGCCGTCGAGCGTGGCGTTCCAGGTGCCGAGGAAGCCCTCGGGGACCGTGCCGGCGTCGGGCGACTCGGTGGTCGGGTCCGGCGAGGTCCCGGGGTCCGTGGGCTCGTCGGTCGCCGGCCCTGGCGTCTCGGGCGCGCTCGACTTCGTGCCGCCCTTCGCGTCGTCCTTCTCACCGCCGTCGCCGCCCTTCTTCATCAGCGCGTACACCGAGCCGCCCGCCCCGAGGGCGACGACCAGCGCGACGGCGACGAGCAGCACGGAGGAACGCCGGTTCCCGCGCTCGGGTTCGGGACGGCCGCCGGGGGCCGCCCCGGCGCCGGGCCCGTAGAGGGGGTCCGGTCCGTACGGCGGGGTCGCGCCCAGCCCCGCCCCGCCGGCGCCCTGGAGCCCCTGACCGCCGGCATACGGCCCTTGCCCGTACGCCCCATGCGCCCCGTACGGCGCCTGCGATCCGCTCTGCGGGTATCCGTAACCGGCGCCGGGGGCGGGAGCCGTGCCGGGTTGCTGTCCGTAGCCGGGGGCGGAGTGCTGCCCGTACCCGCCGGCGGGCTGCTGGGTGTACGGCGGCGGGAAGCCGTACCCGGCGGGTCCGGGCGGGGCGGTCGGCGGCGGGGGCTGTGTGCCCTCCGTCCCCACGATCCGCGTCGGCATCCGGTCCAGCGGCTCCCCGCCCGGCGCCCCTGGCGGAGGCGGTACGGCCCCCTCGGGCTGGGCGGAGGGGTGCTCGGCCGGAGAGCCGGGGGCACCGGGAGGCGTTCCCGGCCCGGGCTGCCCGCCGGCGTCCTGGGCCCCGGACGCACCGGAGCCGCCGGAGCCGCCGTACGGAGAGTGGGGATCGCCCAGCGGATACACGGGCGGAGCCGACGGCGGCGGCCCCGCGACCCCGGCCGCCTGCGAGCCCTGGGCACCGGCACCGGCCGCCAGATTCGCGGCGGCGGCTCCCGACGGGCCCCCTGCCGGGGACGCGGACGGGGATGTGGACGGAGGTGCGGAGGGAGGCGAGGGCACAGACGAGGGCGGTGTCGGCGGCGGAGGCGTGGGCTGGCCCGCCGGGCCCGGGCGGGGCCCCGCGTCGGGTCCCGCCGGGCCCGGGGAAGCCGTCGGCCGACCGCCGCCCTGCGGACCTCCCGGCACCTCGGGCCCACTGCCCGACCCACCCGGCTGCCGGGAGTCCCCCGTCTCCCCCGCCGACCCCGCAGCCCCCGACTCCTCCGGATTTTCGGTCTCCAGCAACCGCACCGCGTGCCGCCCCAGTTGGGCCACCAGGGCGCTCGGGAGCCACGGGTCGCGGGAGCGGCCGGCGAAGACCGTGTCCTCGGCGCCGGTGCGCTGGAGGATCTGGGCCAGGGTGGGGCGGGCCGCCGGGTCCTTGCGCAGACAGTCGCGGACGATGTCGTACAGGCCCTCCGGCAGCCCCTCCAGGTCCGGTTCCTCCTGGGCGATGCGGAACATCAGGGCGTGGACACCGGAGTTGGCGGCGCCGAACGGCAGGTTGCCGGTGGCCGCGTAGGAGAGGACGGAGCCGAGGCAGAAGACGTCGCAGGCGGGGGTGATGCGGTCGCCGCGCACCTGCTCGGGCGCCATGAAACCCGGTGACCCGACGAGCGCGCCGGTGCGCGTCAGCCCGCCGTCCGTGACGGTCTCCAGCGCCCGCGCGATCCCGAAGTCGATGACGCGCGGCCCGTCGATGGTCACCAGCACGTTGGACGGCTTGAGGTCCCGGTGGATGAGTCCGGCCGCGTGGATGTCCTCCAGCGCGTGCGCGAGCCCCGCCGCGAGGATCCGTACCGACCGCTCGGGCAGCGCCCCGTGGTCGCGGCCGACGACGGCCTGGAGGGAGGGCCCGGCGACGTACCCGGTGGCGACCCACGGGATGCCCGCCTCGGTGTCCGCGTCCAGCACCGGCGCGGTCCAGTACCCGCCCACCTGCCGCGCGGCCCGCACCTCCTGCCGGAACCGCGCCCGGAACTCCTCCTGCTCCGCCAGCTCCTGCCGGACCAGCTTGACGGCGACGGTACGGCCGCGCTCGGACCGGGCCAGGTACACGTTCCCCATGCCGCCGGCGCCCAGCCGCGCGAGCAGCCGGTACGCCCCGATCCGCTGTGGATCCCCGGGCCCGAGCTTCTCCATGGCCACCGTCCCCCTGATTCCCCGTGCCGCCCCCGACGCCCCCGTGTACACGTACGTACGGGTACGTCGCCTACGTCGGCAACCTCATCAACGTCGTCTACGTCGCGTACGTGCGCAACGAACCGATCGTAGTGCGGCCGTACGGGGAGGCGGATGGGGCGGTGTCTACGGTTCCGTAACAGCGTCCGGCGCCGCCGCGAACGGCGCGCGTGCGTCGCCCGTGTCCTGTCCCGGGCTGACTTTCGGCCGTCCGCCCGGTGGGGGCGACACACTGTCGGGCCGGACCCGCCCCGCACAGACACAAAGCCGATGTCCCCCGCCCACGCGACGCCCCTAGCCTCACCCCATGACCCCTCGCCCCGACCCCCAGACCGGCGCCCAGGTGAAGGCCGCGGACCGCGCGCACGTCTTCCACTCCTGGTCCGCACAGGAACTCATCGACCCCCTCGCCGTCGCCGGCGCGGAGGGATCCTTCTTCTGGGACTACGACGGCAACCGCTACCTCGACTTCACCAGCGGCCTCGTCTACACGAACATCGGCTACCAGCACCCGAAGGTCGTCGCGGCCATCCAGCAACAGGCCGCCACGATGACCACCTTCGCCCCGGCGTTCGCGATCGAGGCCCGCTCGGAGGCCGCCCGGCTCATCGCGGAACGCACCCCCGGCGACCTGGACAAGATCTTCTTCACCAACGGCGGCGCCGACGCGGTCGAGCACGCCGTCCGCATGGCCCGTCTGCACACCGGCCGCCCCAAGGTCCTCGCCGCGTACCGCTCGTACCACGGCGGCACCCAGCAGGCCGTGAACCTCACGGGCGACCCCCGCCGCTGGGCCTCCGACACCGGCACGGCGGGCGTGGTGCACTTCTGGGCGCCGTTCCTCTACCGCACCCGTTTCCACGCGGAGACGGAGGAGCAGGAGTGCGCCCGCGCGCTGGAGCACCTGGAGACGACGATCACCTTCGAGGGGCCGTCGACGATCGCCGCGATCATCCTGGAGACCGTGCCGGGCACGGCCGGGATCATGGTCCCGCCGCCGGGCTATCTGGCCGGGGTCAGGGAGCTGTGCGACAAGTACGGCATCGTGTTCGTCCTCGACGAGGTCATGGCCGGCTTCGGGCGGACCGGCACCTGGTTCGCGGCGGACCTCTTCGACGTCGTACCGGACCTGATGACCTTCGCCAAGGGCGTGAACTCCGGGTACGTCCCCCTCGGCGGCGTCGCCCTCTCCCCCGCGATCGCCGACACGTTCGCCCGCCGCCCCTACCCCGGTGGCCTCACGTACTCCGGCCACCCGCTGGCCTGCGCCGCCGCCGTCGCGACGATCGAGGTGATGGAGGAGGAGGGGGTCGTGACCCACGCGGCCACCCTCGGCGCCTCCGTCGTCGGCCCGGCGCTGCGCGAACTGGCCGACCGGCACCCCTCGGTGGGCGAGGTGCGCGGCACCGGCATGTTCTGGGCGCTGGAGCTGGTGCGGAACAAGGAGACCCGCGAACCGCTCGTCCCCTACAACGCGACCGGCGAGGCGAACGCCCCCATGCTGGCCTTCGCCGCCGCCGCGAAGGCGAACGGCCTGTGGCCCTTCGTGAACATGAACCGCACCCACGTGGTGCCCCCGTGCAACATCACCGAGGCCGAGGCCAAGGAGGGGCTCGCCGCCCTGGACGCGGCCCTGTCCGTGGCGGACGAGCACACCGTGTGAGACCGCGGGAAGCCGCCGGTGCCGAGCAGAAAGGGCGAAAACCTGTCCCCCGAACCCGAACGCGTAAGGTGACGTGCTCGTAAGAGAACGTGGAGAGCACGCACAGGATGCGTACGCGTACGCGGATGGGGGACCCAGACCACGATGCCCGGCACCGGCACCGGCGGCGGCAATGGCGCCGTGACCCGCAGCACCCTGCGGCAGCAGCTCGCGGACGCGCTCCGTGACGAGGTGCTGGGCGGCAGACTCAAGCCGGGGCAGGAGTTCACGGTCAAGGAGATCGCCGAGCAGTACGGCGTCTCGGCGACGCCCGTGCGCGAGGCGCTGGTCGACCTGTCCGCGCAGGGGCTGCTGGACGCCGTGCAGCACCGGGGTTTCGAGGTCCACGCGTACTCGGTCGCCGACTACCGGAACATGGTCGAGGCCCGCATCCTGGTCACCGCCGGCATGTTCCGGCGGCTCGGCGACCGCGAGGTCGACCCCCGTACGGCCGCCGCGCTCGCCGGGGTGCGACGGCGCGGCGAGGAGGCACGCCGGGCCGCGACCGCCGGGGACCTGGACATCCTCATCGGCTACGACCTCCGCTTCTGGCGCGAGCTGAGCGCCCTGTTCGGCAACCCGTACCTCACCGACTTCCTGCACCGGCTGCGCGTGCAGTCCTGGGTGTGCGCGGTCCAGTACCTGCGTCAGGCGAGCCACGGGGCGGACGACCTCAAGGGCCGGCTGTGGGCCGACCACACCGATCTCGTCGACGCCCTCACCCGCCGGGACGCGCAGACCGCGCAGGAGATCATCGCCGGTTACGACGAGCAGTCCCTGATGCTTGTGGAACGCCTGGCGGACGGATGACCACCACCCCGAGGACGGGCGGCGGGCAGCTGAGCGTCGACCTCTCCGTGGTCGTCCCCGCCTACAACGAGCAGGACCGCCTCGCCCCCACGCTCGACGCGATCATCGCCCATCTCTCGGTCACCGAGGCGGCCGCCCGCTGGGAGGTCATCGTCGTCGACGACGGGTCGACGGACGGGACGGCCGAGGTCGTGGCCGCCGTCACCGCCCGCGACGCCCGGGTGCAGCTGGTCTCCGGCGGGGACCGCAACCGGGGCAAGGGCCACGCCCTGCGGCTCGGTGTCCTCGCCTCGCACGGCCGCCGGGTCCTGCTCACGGACGCCGATCTCTCCGCGCCCATCGACGAGTTGGAGCGGCTGGACAAGGCGCTCTCCGACGGCCACACGGCGGCGATCGGCTCGCGCGAGGCACCCGGCGCCAGCATCGAGCGCCATCAGCACCGGCTGCGCGAGACGCTCGGCCGGGCCGGCAACTTCCTGATACGCGGCGTCGCGGTGCCCGGCATCCGCGACACCCAGTGCGGCTTCAAGCTGTTCGACGGCGACCGTGCCCGCGAGGCGTTCGCCGCATCCCGGCTCGACGGGTTCGGGATCGACGTGGAGATCCTGCGGTACTTCCACCGCAGCGGCTGGCCCGTCGCCGAGGTGCCCGTCCGCTGGTCCCACCAGCCCGGTTCGAAGATCCGCCCGAGCGACTACGCCCGCGTCCTCGGCGAACTCGCCGTCCTGCGGGCCCGTTCCGTCCGCCGGGCCGACGTCCTCGCGGTCCTGGGCTTCCTGCTGATGGCGGTGGCCCTCCACAGCGGCCGCTGGCTCGACCCGAACGGCCGCTACCTCCCCGACTCGCTCCAGGACCAGAACCAGTGGGAGTGGTTCTTCGCGGTCACCGCCGACAACCTCGTCCACCTCCGCAACCCGCTCTTCACCACCTTCCAGGGCTTCCCCGACGGCGTGAACCTGATGGCCAACACGGTCATGCTCGGCCTGTCGGCCCCCTTCGCGCCCGTCACGCTCCTCCTCGGCCCGGCGGTCTCGCTCGCGCTGGTCATGACCCTGGGCCTCGCCGCCACGGCCGTCGCCTGGTACTGGCTGATCGTCAGACGGGTCGTGCGGCACCGGGGCGCGGCCTTCGCCGGAGCGGCGCTCGCCGCGTTCGCGCCGCCGATGGTCAGCCACGCCAACGCGCACCCCAACTTCGTCGTCCTGTTCATGATCCCGCTGATCGTCGACCGGGCGCTGCGCCTGTGCACGGGCGCGGCGACCCGGCGGGACGGGATCGTCCTCGGCCTGATGGCGGCCTACCAGATATTCCTCGGCGAGGAGCCCCTCCTCCTCGCCGCCATGGGCATGCTGCTGTTCGCCGTCGGGTACGGCCTCGCCCGCCGGGACGTGGCCCGCGACTCCTGGCGCCCGCTGCTGAAGGGCCTCGGCGTCGCGCTCGTCGTGGCCCTCCCGCTCGTCACCTTCCCGCTCTCCTGGCAGTTCTTCGGCCCGCAGAGCTACGGGAACATCGCGCACGGCGCCGAGTCCGGCAACAGCCCGCTCGCGCTCCTCTCCTTCGCCGAACGCTCTCTCCTCGCGGGCGACCGCGACCGCGCGGACGCGCTCTCCCTCAACATCACCGAGCAGAACGCCTTCTACGGCTGGCCCCTGGTCCTGCTGGCCCTCGGCATCGTCGTACGGCTGTGGGAGCACGCGCTGGTGAAGGCGCTGGCGTTCACGGCGGTCGCCGCGGCCGTCCTCTCCCTCGGCCCCGAGTTCCGCCTCCCGCAGACCGACCTCGTCCTGCCCGGCCCGTGGGCGCTGCTCGCCGAGAGGCCGCTGTTCGAGTCGGTCATCGAGGGCCGGGTGGCGATGATCTGCGCCCCGGTGCTGGGCATGCTGCTGGCGATCGCCTGCGAACAGCTCGCGGCGACCCCCGCCCTCGGCACGCGTTACGTCGGCTTCCTGGCGGTGACCCTCGCCCTGCTGCCGATCGTCCCGGCCCCGCTGAAGTCCGTGGAACGCGCCGAGGTCCCGGCGTTCTTCGCGCACGGCACATGGGCGTCGTACGTCGACACCGACGCCGGCGAGACCCTGGTGCCCGTGCCGCTGCCGGACCCGGGCAACGCGGAGGCGCTGCGCTGGCAGACCACGGCGGACTTCGGGTTCCGGATGCCCGGCGGCTACTTCAACGGCCCGTTCGGCGAGGACCGCGTCGGCATCTACGGCGCCGCCCCCCGCCACACCTCCAATCTGCTGCGCGACGTCCGCTACAGCGGCAAGGTCCCGGTGATCGGGGAGAACTGGCGCGCGCAGGCCCGCAGGGACTTCGCGTACTGGCACGCGGGCGCGCTGGTCCTGCGCCCGCAGCCGTACGACGAGCAGTTGCGGGAGGCGGTCGACAAGCTCGTCGGCCGACCCGGGAGGTGGGTGGCCGGAGTGTGGGTATGGGACCTGCACGCAGGGGACTGAAGACGCGTCCAGCGACTACGCTTCCCTGACCACTGTGTGCCGTACGCGAACGTTTCCCTACCGTGCGTGTGCGTGCCGGATGACCGAGGAGTTCTCTTTTGGCCTGTGACCTCTGGCTGGTCCCGCTGGTCGACGTGCTGTGCCACACGCCCGACAACCCCTTCGCCGAGGAACTCGCGCTCTACAACAAGCTGCTGGGCGAGGCCGGGCTGCCACCGGTTCCGGTGTACCAGTACATGCCGGGGCTGACCGGGGAGGTCGCCCCCGTCGCGGGTTTCGACTACGACGCGCTGCATTTCCTGCGCCGCGCCTATCTGCTCCAGACGTGCGGGCTCGCGGTGACGCCGGTGGACGCGCTGGGGGGCGACTACGAGCAGCTCCTGGAGATGTTCGAGGGCACGGCCCAGCGGTCGCACCTGGTCTGGCACTACGACCACGCGGGCGCCTATGTGCCGGTCGACTTCCCGCAGCCCCTCGCCAGCGACGAACTGCTCGCCGGGGGCGGCCCCCTGGGCTCGTCCCAAGGGCTGCTGAGGGAACTGGAGTTCGTCGCCCCGGCCATCGGCATCGACCCGGCGAACCCTCCGGCGCCGCCCGAGGCGCCGCTCGCGCCCACGGAGTTGGAGGAACCGGCCGTGCCGGCGCCCTACGACCCGAGCCCGTTCGCCCGCGAACGGCACGTCTGGCTGGGCCTGCACGCGGCGACGACCCGCAGCCTGGCGCAGGGTTCGATGATCGTCTTCAGCTGAGGGTCTTCGCGCTCAGCGTCCCAGTGCCGCGAGGCCCTTCTGCATGTCCTCGGGGTTCATGACCGGGGTGTAGGTGATGTCCGCGCCCAGTTCCAGGAAGAACGGCTCGGCGATCGCGGGCATCTGCGAACTGTCCTGCATGTCGAAGACCATGTAACAGGTGCGGTGCCCGTTGTCGGTGGTGAAGTAGGCCGCCTCCGGCTTGATCTGCTCCAAGGAGGCCTGCATGAGCTTCCCCAGGGTGCCGCTCCGGATGGCCTCGTTCGACTTCTCGGTGTCGAAACGGGCCTTGAGCATGACGCGCATGGCACTCACTTCCTCCGGTCGCCCGATATGCGTAAGTTGCGCACCTTTCCAGAATAGGCCCGGCCGGACACGCCTGCGCGTGCCCGGCCGGTGTGAGGCGCCCCTGTGCGAGGACGGGTGCGGCTAGATGAACGAGTTGATCTCGATCGTCTCGTCGCGGCCCGGGCCGACGCCGATCGCGGAGATCGGGGCGCCGGACATCTCCTCCAGTGCCTTGACGTACGCCTGGGCGTTCTTGGGCAGGTCGGAGAAGGACTTGGCCGAGGTGATGTCCTCGGACCACCCCGGCAGGGTCTCGTAGATCGGCTTCGCGTGGTGGAAGTCGGACTGCGAGTACGGGAGTTCCTCGACGCGCTTGCCGTCGATCTCGTAGGCGACGCAGACCGGGATCTGCTCCCAGCCCGTGAGGACGTCGAGCTTGGTGAGGAAGAAGTCCGTGAGGCCGTTCACGCGGGTCGCGTAGCGGGCGATGACCGCGTCGAACCAGCCGCAGCGGCGGTCACGGCCGGTGGTCACACCCCGCTCGTGGCCGATGCGGCGCAGCGCCTCGCCGTCCTCGTCGAACAGCTCGGTGGGGAACGGACCGGCGCCGACCCGCGTGGTGTACGCCTTGAGGATGCCGATGACCCGGCTGATCTTCGTCGGACCCACGCCCGCGCCCGTGCAGGCGCCGCCGGCGGTCGGGTTCGACGAGGTCACGAAGGGGTACGTGCCGTGGTCGATGTCGAGGAGCGTGCCCTGGCCGCCCTCGAACAGGACGACCTTGTCCTCCTCCAGGGCCTGGTTCAGGACCAGGACCGTGTCGGCGACGTAGGGCGCGAGCTTGTCGGCGTAGACCAGCAGTTCCTCGACGACCTGGTCCACGGCGATCGCGCGGCGGTTGTAGAGCTTGGTGAGGAGCTGGTTCTTGACGTCGAGGGCCGCCTCGACCTTCTGCGTCAGGATCGACTCGTCGTACAGGTCCTGGACCCGGATGCCCACGCGGTTGATCTTGTCGGCGTAGGTCGGGCCGATGCCCCGGCCCGTCGTGCCGATCTTGCGCTTACCGAGGAAACGTTCCGTGACCTTGTCCACCGTCACGTTGTACGGCGTGATGATGTGAGCGTTGCCGCTGATCAGGAGCTTGGACGTGTCGACGCCGCGCTCGTTCAGACCGCTCAGCTCGGAGAGCAGGACCGACGGGTCGACGACGACTCCGTTGCCGATGACCGGCGTACAGCCGGGGGAGAGAATCCCGGAAGGGAGAAGGTGGAGGGCGTACTTCTGGTCACCCACGACTACCGTGTGGCCGGCGTTGTTGCCGCCCTGATAGCGCACCACATAGTCGACGGATCCGCCTAGCAGGTCCGTCGCCTTTCCCTTGCCTTCGTCACCCCACTGAGCACCGAGCAGCACAAGTGCGGGCACGCGCGTACACCCCTTCCGGGCGGGGCATGTCCAAGGTCGGGGGCGTACGCGATGGCTCATTACCGTCGCGTGCGCCGCGACCGTCGTTGGCCGCACACTGTGGACCCGGATGCCCCGGAATAGACGAAGCCCCTGGCGCAATAGCGCAAGGGGCTCTTGCACAAAGATGCTACCCGAGGAAGCGAGGCATGACCGAGGTGGCGACTGACGACCAGCTCCTCGTGGTCATCGACCCTCTCGCCCGTCGCACGGACGGCGAGGCCGTACGGATCGCGAAAGACGTGCTCAGCGCGGGTGCGGCGAGCACGAAGGTGTGCCTTCCGGAGGGGCCCGAGGAATTCACGCGAGCGCTCTCGCGACGCGGTTCCCGGCGCCCGGTGGTGGTCGGCGACGACCGCGCGCTGCTGCGGACGGTGGCTCATCTGCATCGCCAGCGGGAGCTGGCGGCGTGCGCCCTCGCCCTGATTCCCGTGGGCTCCGCCCTGGGTCTCGCCCACTCCCTGGGCGTGCCCGCCGGCGCGGTCGCGGCGGCCCGCGCCGCCCTCGACGGTGTCGAGCGGCGGCTGGATCTGCTCGTCGACGACAGCGACGGCGTGGTCCTGGGCACCCTGCGCATCCCGGCCCTGCCGGGCGTTCCGCCACGGGAGCCGCCGGCGGTGGGCGGCCCGGCCGTGCGTCCGTCCCCGCCGGGACCTGCCAGGGGAACGGCCCCGGGGCCCGACCGGGACGCGGCGACGGGGGCGGCCGGGGCGGCCTCCAGGACAGGGACCGGCTCGGGGACGGATGCGGAGACGGGTCGGGAGGCGGACAGCGGCACGGGGCCGGCCGGGGTGTCACGGGCCGAGGACGCGTCGGCCGACGGCTGTACGTCGCAGCCGTCCGGCCATCACTCCTGGCTGCGCGCCTGGCCGCAGTCCCTCGCCCGTACGTTGTCGACGCGGCCTGCGATACCCGCCCGGATGCCCCGTCCGCTGCGGCCCTCGCGCATACGGGTCGCCGCCGGGGGCGGAGCCGGGCCGTCGCGGCTGCGGGTGGAGGTGGACGGGGTGATCCTCGTCGACCTGGACCAGCCGGTGGAGGCCGTGTCCATCACGCCGAACGCCCAGGGTGGCGCCGACATCGAGATCCGGCCGGTGTCGGTGGGCGCCGAGGCGGCCCCGCTGCACGTTGTCGGCCACCGGGTGACCGTGTCCGGCGCGGACTTCCGGTACCGGGCGGACTCCCTGGTGGCGGGCCCGGTACGGACACGGACGTGGACGGTCCGGGAGGCGGCGTGGGGGCTGACGCTGCCGGGTTGAGGTCCTGGAGGGGCGCCCGGTGGGTGCCGGGCGCCCCCCGTCAGCGGGTCAGCAGCTCATCGCCCAGGTGTGGGAGTCGCCGTTGTCGTTGGCGGCGCTGTTGTAGCCGACCTCCTGGCCGGGGGCGAGGCAGATGGTCATGTGACCGCCGAGCTGGGCGCGGGAGTACACCTTGACGTGGTCCTTGACGCCGGGGCCGGAGACGCCGTGGTTGGCCCAGGACGAGTCCTCGTCGGCGATGTTGCTCTCCCACCAGCGGTCGTCGCCGGGCCACTCGACCTTCATGCCGCCGAAATTGGCGTCCGTCCAGACGCAGAAGTTGCCGCTGCCGCAGGCGGCGGCCTGAGCGGGGCCCGACGACACGAGAACCAGTCCGGCGGAGAAGAGCAGGGCGGAGAACAGGGCGGTGAAGCGCTTCATTGTGCTGTGTTTCCCTTCGGGGGTGGGGGGTTGGTACTGCCGATCAGAGAGGTGGCTTCGGTGAGGGCGCGGGACCGCAGCCGCCGCCACTCGGCGAGTTCCGTACGGCGGTCCGCGCGGACCTGGGCGAGGGTGCGGTCGGTGTGGGCGGCCTCGGGCGCGAGGTTGTTGACGATGGTCGACGTACGGAACCAGCGGCGCTGGTCGCCGTAGAGCCGCCGCTGGGCCTCGGCCAGACAACCGTCGGTGTGGGCGCGGACGACGTGCCCGGTGGGCAGCCGCAACGACAGCTCCGTGCGCCCCGCGCCGAACATCGCCTCGGCGACCCGCGTCCGCTGGGCGCCGGCCGGTTCGCTCCGCCCCGGGCGCGGCGGGGTGAGCCCGTGCCGGGTCAGGCAGTCGTCGGTCAGCCGCTGGGTCGCGGCCCTGATGACGTCGTCCGGGGAGAGCGGGGGCGGGGCGGGCGCCGGGGTGGTCGTACAGGCGGTACCTGAGGTGAGGAGCAGCCCACAGACGAGGAGCGCGGCGAGGGGCGCGGCGGGGACGCGAATGGCGAGGGGGATGCCGGGTCGGCGCATGGGAGGGGTTTTCCGGAAACGGTCGTTCGGTCGACAGGGGCCAGCCACAGCTGACACGGCGACCTGCCCACCGCGCACACCGATATGCCCGTTCCCACCCGTACCGGCGAGCGCACGGGGGCGCGAGTTGCCGACGTCACGCCTCTCGCCGGAGGGCGGACGACGATATGCGCCGTGAGGCCCGTGCGAGCACGCGACACGCCGCCGCGATCAATTCTCGGCGCCGATTTTCACACGGCAGGGCGCACCACCTTTCGCCCTGCGACAAGGCGCTTTTGAGAAGCCGTCAGGTACGAGCCACGGGCTTTCCTGACGTGAAATCAGAGAGCGAGGTGCATAACGGGGCCTCCAAGAGGGTGACGATGCGTCAGCGCACATGGGTGTAGATCGCACCCGGATTCGAAATACCAGCTCATTGCCATATTTTGATGGTGCGTCAGGCACGCCGATCGTCACCCGTCAGAGCGACAATCCATGCGGCCGTTCAGCCTCTTTTTGGGCCTCCCCCCGACCCTCCTCGACATGACAGCCGAAATGGCCGTCATTACGTTCGTTCTCGTCGGCAGGTCCTGTCGACGAGAACGAAGAGAAGGGGAAGTGCATTGCGCACTCGTAAGATCACAGTGATCGCCGCCTCCGTCGGCGTGGCCGTCGCGGCCGCCACCGGTGTCACCTACGCCAGCTCCGCCCTGGAGTCGGCCCCCAAGACCGCCTCGGCCGTCACCGACGCCGCCCCGGCGCCCCGCGGCGGCAACGGCACGGGCACCAACACCGGCTCGAACGCGGCCACCGCGCCGGCCGACGCGGGTGCGGCGGACAACCTCAACGGTCCCCGGAAGGGCAACGAAGGCCGCACCGAGGGCCGGGGCGAAGGGCGCGGCGAGGGCCGCGGTGACCACCGCCGGGACGACGAGGGTCAGATCCAGGTCAACGAACGCGTGTACGGAGCCGAGCCGGGGTCCTGCATCGCCGTGGTCAACGTGCGCGCCACGCCGTCGGGCGCCGACACCTTCAACATCCGCAACGACAGCGACAAGACCGTCGAATTCTTCAACGGGATCACCTGCGACAACGGGGCGCCCATCGCCACGGTCGGCCCGCACAGCTCCAGCAGCGCGATCGAAGGGGACCAGGCGGGCAACCTCATCATCGGCAGCTTCCGCGTCTTCGGAAACGGCCACCACTCGTGATAACCGAGAGGGCAAGCGCTCACCCCGGAATACCCAGTATCGGAAGCCCCGGCTCGCCGTAATCGAGCCGGGGTTCCGGCACGGGGGTATCCCTACGGGATGACCTTCGCCATGTTAGTCAGCGCGACACGACCGTTCCGGAGACGACGCCGACAAAGGCGCGCCATCCGATCACCCGCCTGGTGAGGTAGGACGCACAAAACCGAAGACTGATGAGAGCGGCGCCCGTGCGCGCCGTACTCATGGGTGGTCCATATGCGGGCGAAGAAGACGAGGGAGGCCTCGTGCGGGCGTATGTCACGGCGTACCTGACTGAGGGGCGTACGGCATGACCGACGGAACGACGAAACGAGCAGGGGGCGCCGCCCCGCCCTCCGACCCTGTCCTGGCCACGTTCAGCGACTGGCTGGACCATGCCGTGGCCTGCGTGGACGCGTGCCGGAGGGACGGTGTCTCGTGCCTGCACTCGATGCGGCTGGCCAAACGGCACCGCGCGGCGAGGAAGGCGGCGGGAGCGGCGCGGCGGAACAGCTCGGACTGAGCCGGAGCCGGGCGTGGCTCCGGAGTGGCTCCGCGCGCCGGATCCGGAGCTACGCCATCGGAGAGGTCGGGGACGAGGGCGCCGGGGAGGGGGTCGCCAGGGAAACCGTGATCACGAGCTGGGTCGACAGGCCCGCCCCGCGCAGCCCGTCGGCGACCATCTCCAGCAGCCAGACGGCGACGTCCGGTGACCATTCACGGGTACGGCAACCGAACCGGGCCACCTCGCGCATCCCCTGTGTGTGCAGGACACGATCGAGATCAAGTTCCAGTCCCGGCGGCAGGCCGGCCTCCGCCACGGACGCGGCGAAGTCCGTCACGGTGTCCTGCGCCATGTCCCGCACCGCGTCGCACACGGCCACACTGCCGTCCTCGTCCAGCGCGCACGCGGAGGGGAGGCCGGAGACGGTCACCACCACCTCGTGCCGGGCGTCCGGATCGGCCAGGCCGAACCACGGTGTCAACTCGGTCTGATGGAAGGCGGTGTTCCGCTCGCCGGCCCGCAGCGGCACCAAGGCGTGCAGGCCGGTGAACGTCACCTTGCCCACCCGGGCCAGCGTCTCGGACAGGACCAGGGCGATCGGCCGGACCGGGAGCCCCGGAAGGACGGAGTCGTCGAGAACTCCGGCCTGCACCCAGCCCAGTTGGTGAACCCGGCCGTCGTCGGTCCAGTTGCCGCCGACCTCCTCATGGGCCCACGCGGTGGGCTCATGGTGGGCCGTGACCTGGCCGTTCTGGCTCAGCCAGCTGCTCACGGTCTGCCAGCCGTAGGCACCCGCCCGGTCGATCACGAGTCCGAGGACGTCCTCCTCGACGGAACTCTCGGGATCCCGCTCCACCACGCGGTCCAGCCATGGGTGCCGCTGGAGGATGCCGTGCAGACCGATGACGACGGTCGGCGGGATCTCGGTCGGGGACATCACGAGCGCTCCCAGAAACACGCGGCGCCGGAGGATTTCTCCTCCGGCGCCGCTGTCAGCTCTTCATCACGTGCCACAGTACAGCGTCTGTGTGGCGGTGATCTTCTTGTTCGAGTCGTCCGGGTAGCCGACCAGATCGACGTCGACGACGCTGCGGAAGGAGTTCCGCTGGATCAGATTCGTGCACTTCCAGGCGGCCGACGCCCGCTTGGCGCTGCCGCCGCCGGAGTACACCGTCTTGGTGCCCGTGTTCAGCGTGCGCCAGCCGGTTCCGGACTTCACCTGGATGTCCACGGTGACCTTGGCCTTGGTCGCCGGGCCGCTGATCCGCTTCCACCAGCCGTGCGCGTTGACCGCCCCGGGCACCGTGTGCGAGAAGTGGACGTTGTCGCCGCCCGTCTGGAAGGCGCCCACGCCCGCGGCGGCCGTGCGAGTGGCCTCGTGGCTGTAGGTGTGGGCGGACTCCGCCGAGCCGCTGTCGTCGGCGTGCGCCGGGACCGTCGCGCCGAGCGCGAGCAGACCGGCGAGGGCGGCGGAAGCCGCCGCCGTACGTGTACGCATGTAATTCCCCCGTGGTTGAGCCTTGTTGGTCGCGCAAGCCATCAGATCAACGATCCGACATTCGCGCATGTGTTTTATTTCGAGGCACCGGAGGTCGTGTCAGACAATAAAACGTTGACAACAAGTTGTTCACCCTCGACGCTGGCCGTATGACCTCGTCGAGCACTCCTCAACCCGCCGACACCGCCGACCCGTTCACGCCGCCGAGCGCGGACGAGGCGCGGGCGCGGCGGGTCCCCACCTCCCTGTTCCGTATCGCCGAGCGACACGCGGCGACGGACGCGCAGCGCCGGCGCCAGACCCATCCGCATGTGCTGGGACCCCACGAGGCGATCCGGCTGGTGTCGTTCCTGCTCAGCGGCGCCGCGCTCCTCGACGACGGGGAGGAGGAGGTCGACCGCGCGGACATCACCGCCGCGCTCAGCCTGATCCCCCTCGCCCGTGGGGAGATGGACGAACTGGAGGTCGGCCTGCTGGAGATGGCCCGGGGCAGGGGCATGACCTGGCCCGAGATCGCCTTCGGACTGGGCCTCCAGACCCCCCAGGCGGCACGGCAGCGCTACGAACGCCTGGCGAGCCGTACGGAGAGGATGGACCCCTAGGGCCTGTCCCCGCGCATGGGTTCACCGACCTGGTGAAGCGTCGGAGAGGCGGGCTATGTTGCCGGCATGAACGACGCCGAAGTCGCCGCGCTCCTGGCCGGATGCGCTCGCTGCCCGTACCCCGGGGTGTGGCAGGACTCCCCTTTCGCGGAACGCACGGTCGGCGGTGCGCGGCACGCCCTGGTCGCGGTCGATCCGGGGCTGAGCGCGCTCACCGTACGGCGTGATGACGGCTCCCTGTGGTGTCTGCCGGAGGGCGGCGTTCCTCAACTGGTGAACTCCAGCGTCGAGGCGTTCGTCGCCTTCAACCGCGCCTACGAGGAGGCCGCCGCCGGGGCCGCCGCGTACGAGGGGCCCGGTGACGGTCTGAGCGAGGACGAGGCCGTGGACCTGGCCGAGGAGGCCGCCGACGCGCTCACCGAAGCGTTGCTGGAACGGTTCGAGATGCTTGACGCCGCTGCCGTCGCCGACGAGAACTCCTTCTGGCACACCGGAGCTGAGGAACTGGGCTACAGCATGAGTGTGTGACCACGCGGAACATCGCAGCAGGCTGCTCAAGTCGCGATGACGAGGGGGCGCCCGCCCCGGCGGATGCCCTTCAGGAGGAATCAGTGCCATCCCCGCATCCGCTCACCCCCGAGGAGCAACTCGTCGATGCGAAGAGGGTGTTGAGCCTCCCGCCTATCGTCGCGATCTGCGGCTCCACCCGTTTCATGGCCGAGATGAACGAGGCCGATCTACGCGAGACCACAGCCGGAAAGATCGTCGTCAAACCGGGCTGCGACATGAAGGCGCCGCACGATCTCTGGTCCGATCCTGTCGAGGCCGAGGCGCTGAAGGATCGACTCGACGATCTGCACCGGGCGAAGATCCGGCTCGCCGATGAGGTGCTCGTGGTCGGCGACTACATCGGACACAGCACCCGAGCCGAAATCTCCTACGCCCGGTCGCTGGGCAAGCCCGTGCGGTTCACGCACCCCGAAGTCGACCCTGACGCCTGACCGCCCGCTGCCACTTCAGCGACCAGGGCCGGCAACCTGCCACCTGCCCGTCTCACCCGTCTCACCCGTCTCACGGTGGCTTCGGCCGCCCACCCCGCACCCTCCGCACGCATCCCCTGCAATTGATCAGCCAGGAGGAGCAGAAGGGCTCGGCGGTCAGTCCCGGCCGAAGAGTTCGTCGCGGTGGGTGCGCCAGCGGCCCATCATCGCCTCGACCTCGGTCTCGATGAACTCGAAGAACGCGAGGGTCTCGGCGAGCCGGCGGCCCGCCGGGCTGTCGGCCCCCAGGCTGGCGACACCTTCGCGCAACGCCTCCTCCCACCGCTTGATGATGGCCTCGCGGTTGGTGAGGGCCTCGTACCACTGCTCGCTGTGGACGCGGTAGCGCTCCCGGCGCGAACCAGGCTCGCGTTCGCGTGAGACCAGGTGCACCTGGGCGAGATAGCGGACCGCGCCGGAGACGGCGGCGGGGCTGATCCGCAGCTGTTCGCCCAGCTCGACCGAGGTCAGCGCGCCGGTGTCGGAGGCCAGGAGCGCGGCGAAGACCCGGGCCGGCATACGCTGCATCCCCGCCTCGACGAGCTGCGCCGCGAAGTGTTCGACGAAGCGGGAGACCGACTCCGGATCCCGCTCCGGCACATCCACCTCGGCCTTCGGCTCCACCATCCCTGGATCATCTCCCCTGGTCGGACACTGCTCCCAGCCTACCGGCGCTTCATACGCTTCCTTAACTTCACAAATTTCTGAAGTAAGCGTACGTTCTGAAGCATGACGAAGGCCAACTCCGCCGACCCCGCCAACCCCGCCGTTCCCGCCTTGGAGGTCTCCGGACTGCACAAGTCCTTCGGGCGCACCCACGCCCTGGCCGGCCTCGACCTGACCGTCGCGACCGGCGAGGTCCACGGCTTCCTCGGCCCCAACGGCGCCGGAAAGTCCACCACCATCCGCGTCCTGCTCGGCCTGCTGCGCGCGGACTCGGGCATCGCACGCGTGCTGGGCCGCGACCCGTGGGCGGACGCGGTGGAGGTGCACCGCCGGATCGCGTACGTGCCGGGTGACGTGACCCTCTGGCGCAACCTGTCCGGCGGCGAGGTCATCGACCTCTACGGGCGGCTCCGGGGCGGACTGGACGCCCGCCGCCGCGCCGACCTCGTCGAACGGTTCGAACTCGACCCCACGAAGAAGGGGCGCACGTACTCCAAGGGCAACCGGCAGAAGGTCGCCCTCGTCGCCGCCTTCGCCTCCGACGTCGACCTCCTCATCCTGGACGAGCCGACGTCGGGCCTGGACCCCCTGATGGAGGAGGTCTTCCAGCGCTGTGTACGGGAGGAGCGCGACCGGGGCCGTACGGTCCTGCTGTCGTCCCACATCCTCAGCGAGGTCGAGGAGTTGTGCGACCGGGTGAGCATCATCCGCAAGGGCGTCACCGTCGAGAGCGGCTCCCTCGCCGAGCTGCGCCATCTGACCCGGACCACCGTCACCGCCGAACTGGCGGGCCCGCCCGACGGCCTGGCCCGTCTCCCCGGCGTCCACGGCCTCGACGTCCAGGGCAACCGCGTCCGCCTCCAGGTCGACACCGCCGAACTCAACACCGTCCTCCGCTCCCTGACCGCGTCCGGCGTACGGTCCCTGACCTCGACACCGCCGACGCTGGAGGAGCTGTTCCTGCGGCACTACCAGGCGGAGGAGGTGGCCGCGCGATGACCACGACCGCCGACAGCGCGGGCGGCGCCGACACCGCTCTCGCCGGGCCGCTCGCCGTACCGTCCCGCAGTGGCCGTCAACTCGCCGGTACGGGGACCCTGTTGAGGTTCGCCGTGCGTCGCGACCGGGTGATGGTGCCGGTCTGGGTCGCGGTGACGGGGCTGATGGTCCTCTCCATGCCGAACAGCCTGGCCGCCCTGTACGGCACCGTCGCCGAACGCGCCGACCTCATGCGCCAGTTGACCACCAACTCCTCACTGCGCGCCCTGGTCGGCCCGGTCTTCGACGACTCCCTCGGCGCCCTGACCGCCTGGCGCGTCGGCGTCTACGCCGGTCTCCTCGCCGCCGTCATGAGCCTCCTCGTCGTCATCCGCCACACGCGCGACGAGGAGGAGAGCGGCCGCCAGGAGCTGATCGCGTCCGGCACGGTCGGCCGGCGCGCCTCGCTGACCGCCGCCCTGCTCACGGCGGCCGTCGCCAACGGCGGGCTCGCGCTGCTCGTCGTGCTCGGGCTGGCCGGGCAGGGCGCGGCGGGCGCGCTGGCCTTCGGGCTGGGGATCGCGGGCGTCGGGATGGTGTTCGCGACGATGGCGGCGGTCGTGGCGCAGCTGACGGAGAGCGCGCGACTGGCTCGGGGGCTGACGGCGGGTGTGCTGGGCGCGGCGTTCGTGCTGCGGGCGGCGGGCGACGCTTCCGAGAACGAAGGTTCGTCTTTCTTGACGTGGGTTTCGCCGCTGGGCTGGCTGGAAAACGAGCGTTCGTTCGCGGACGAGCGCTGGTGGGTGCTGCTGCTGTTCGTCGCGGCGACGGTCGTCCAGGGCGCGGTGGCGTACGGGCTCGCCGGGCGCCGCGACGTCGGCATGAGCTTCCTGCCGACCCGGCCGGGACCGGCGAACGGCCGACTGGGCACGGCCGGAGCGCTCGCCTGGCGGCTCCAGCGCGGCAGCGTCCTCGGCTGGAGCATCGGTTTCTTCCTCGCCGGAGTCGTCTACGGCGGGCTGACCGAGGGCACGGCCGACTTCGTCGGCGACAACAAGGGCGCCCGCGAGATCTTCGAACGCATGGGTGGGCAGTCCGGCCTGACCAACGCCTTCCTCGCGTCGATGATCGGCATGCTCGGTCTGATCGCCGCGCTGTACATCGTCGGCGCGGTGCTCCGCCTGCACGGCGAGGAGACCTCCGGGCGCGCCGAGCCGCTCCTCGCGACCCCGGTGAGCCGGCTCCGCTGGGCCGCCGGGCATCTGGCCGTGGCCTTCGGCGGCACCGTCTGGATCATGCTCCTCGCCGGTCTCGGCTTCACCCTCGGCTATGGCAAGGAGGCCGGTCCGATCCTGGGCGCCTGCCTCGTCCAGGTCGCCGGGGTCTGGGTCGTCGGCGGCGCCGCCGTCCTGCTCCTCGGGCTCACTCCCCGGGCGGCGACGGGGGCCTGGGGCCTCGCCGGTGCCGTCCTGCTCATCGGCTGGATCGGCCCCGCCCTCAACGCCCCCGCCGCCCTCCTCGACCTCTCGCCCTTCGGCCATCTCCCGAAGCTGCCGGGCGGCGCGATGGACTGGACACCGGTACTGACCTTGACCGGCCTCGCGGTGGCGCTGGTCGCGGGGGGCCTGGCGGGGCTGCGGCGGCGGGACGTGAGCGGCTGAGGGGGCGGCGCGAGCGGCGGCTGAGGGGCCGGGCGGCGGGGCGGGCCGGGCCCGCGTGTCGGAGGCGGACCGCGCCGATGAGGGTGCCGGGGTGCCGTTGCCGCCGCGCGTGGCTCCGGCCCGACAGAACCGTCGCGGAGCGGAACGCGTCCTGCGGGGCAGAGGTCGACCGGAGCGGTCGGGTGCCGGAGCCAGGTGCCGGAGCCGGAGCCGTTGCCTTGGCCGGAGCCAGTGCCGGTGCCCCAGCCGAGGCCGGAGCCAGAGCCAGCGCCCCAGCCGCGACCGGGGCCGGGACCGGGCCCCGGGCCGGAGCCGGGACCCGGGCCGGAGCCGGGACCCGGGCCGGAGCCGGGACCGGGGCCCGGGACGTGTCAGCCGAGGGGGCCAGAGGTTGGATCGGCAGAGTGTTTTCGGGTGTGGCGGGTGCGCGGTGTCGGCGGTGGGGGCGGTGGCCGCGACCCTCGCCTGGGGTACCTCGGACCGGACGCGGCGGCATCTGCGGGGCGGTTTCGAGGGCGAGGGCATGGACTACACCGTCCTCGCCACCGAACTCCCCTTCGTCGCCCTGGCCGGCGCCGCCCTCCCCGCCGCCGTCTGCCTGGTGATCGCCCTCCTGGCGGCCCGACGACGACGGGGATCTGGGGCCGGGACGGGGCAAGGGTCGCAACCGAAGGCCGGCTCGCAAACGAGGCCCGGGCCGGAACCGGAGTCCGGGGCGAGGCCGGAGTCCGGCGCCGGGGCGGCCTCAGATCTCGACGGCTAGGGCGTCCAGGCCCCGGATCACGAAGTTCGGCTTGCGGGTCGGCTCGGTGGCGAGGGCGAGGGTCGGGGCCTTCTCCAGGAGGGCCGTCATCGAGGCCGCCAGTTCGATACGGGCGAGCGGCGCGCCGATGCAGTAGTGGATACCCGCGCTGAACGAGATGTGCGGGTTCTCCCGGCGGGTGAGGTCCAGCTTCTCCGGATCGGCGAACACGGCCGGGTCGTGGTTGGCCGAGCCGAACAGCATCGCGATCTCCGCGCCCCGGGGGACCGTCGTCCCGTCGATCTCGATGTCGTCCAGCACCCAGCGCTCGAACAGCTGCAACGGGGTGTCGTAGCGCATCAGCTCCTCCACCGCCGTCGGCACCAGCGAGCGGTCCGCGCGCAGGGCCGCCAGCTGCTCCGGGTGCCGGAACAGCGCCCACCAGCCGTTCACCGTGGCGTTCACCGTCGCCTCGTGGCCCGCGTTCAGCAGCAGCACACAGGTCGAGATCATCTCCTGCTCGGTGAGCCGGTCGCCCTCGTCGTACGCGGCGATCAGGCCCGAGATCAGGTCCTCGCCCGGCTCCGCCCTGCGGTGCGCGATCAGCTCCCGCAGATACTCCGAGAACTCCACCGACGCCCGTACCGCCCGCTTCGCCGTCTCCTCCGACGGGCTCAGCTCGTACATCCCGCAGATGTCCGCCGACCAGGGCCGCAGCTGCGCCCGGTCCGACTCGGGGATGCCCAGCATCTCGGCGATCACCGCCACCGGCAGCGGCTCGGCGACATCCGCCAGCAGGTCACCCCCGCCGGCCTCCACCAGTCCGGCCACCAGCTCGCCGGCCAGGTCCCGCACGTACGGCTTCAGCTGCTCCACCGTGCGCGGGGTGAACGCCTTCGAGACCAGCCGCCGGATGCGGGTGTGGTCCGGGGGCTCCAGGTCGAGCATCCCGTGGTCGTTCAGGGTGTGGAACGGCTCGTGCTCCGCCGGCGGGGCGGTGCGGCCGAAGTCCTCGTGCGTGAACCTGTGCTGGTACGTCCGCCCGAGCCGCCGGTCCCGCAGCAGCGCCGAGACGTCCGCGTGGTGCGGGACGATCCACTGGTTCGTGGGCTCGTAGTACCGCACCCTGCCGAGGGCCCGCAGCTCCGCGTACGCCGGGTACGGGTCGGCCAGGAATTCGGGGTCCCACGGGTCGAAGAGGAGGTCAAGAGCAGCTGCCATGGAGCGACGCTAGCCCGGTTCCCCCGTTCTGACCAGGGGTGTCCTGCCGGCCAGGGGCCGCTCAGCCCGGCGTGACCAGCCGGGCCTCGTACGCGAACACCGCCGCCTGCGTCCGGTCGCGCAGGCCCAGCTTGACCAGGACCCGGCTCACATGGGTCTTGATCGTGGACTCGGCGACCACCAGGCGCTCCGCGATCTCCGCGTTCGACAGACCCTGGGCGATCAGGACCAGGACCTCGGTCTCGCGGTCGGTGAGTTCGCCGTACGCCAGCTGGGTGGCCGCCGAGGGACGGGGAGCCTGGGCCAGCTTGGAGAACTCCGTGATCAGCCGCCTGGTGACGGACGGCGCGAGCAGGGCCTCACCGGCGGCCACCACCCGTACCCCGTCGGCCAGTTGGCGGGCCGAGGCGTCCTTGAGGAGGAAGCCGGAGGCGCCCGCGCGCAGCGCCTGGTACACGTACTCGTCCAGGTCGAACGTGGTCAGCACCAGCACCCTCGCCCCGCCGTCCGACGCGACGATCTCCCGGGTGGCCTCGATGCCGTTCAGTTCGGGCATCCGGATGTCCATCAGGACGACGTCCGGCGACAGCTCCCGGACCCGGTCGACCGCGTCCCGGCCGTTCACCGCCTCGCCGACCACCTCGATGTCCGGCATCGCGCCGAGCAGCACGGAGAAGCCCTCGCGGACCATCATCTGGTCGTCGGCGATCAGCACGCGGATCGTCATACGCCGGCCTCGCTCACGCCTGCCACCGGCAGGAACACCGTCACCTCGTAGCCTCCGTCCTCCGTCTCGCCCGTCGTCATCTCGCCGTTCAGCATGGTGACGCGCTCCCGCATGCCGGTGAGGCCGTGGCCCGTGCCATGGGTGGACTTCACCAGGGTCACCTCGGGGGACGGGCCGTTGACCACGCGCAGGCCCAGGCCGCCCAGGACATAGCCGATCTCCACGCGGGCCGTCGCGCCCGGCGCGTGCCGCAGGGTGTTGCTGAGGGCCTCCTGCACGATGCGGTACGCCGACAGCTCCACGCCCTGCGGAAGCTCACGGACCGCTCCGGTGACCGCCTTGTCGACCGTGAGACCGGCCTCCCGCACATTGGCGAGCAGGTGGTCGAGGTCGGCGAGGGTGGGCTGGGGGGCGTCCGGGGCCTCGTAGTCCTCGGCGCGGACCACCCCGAGGACGCGGCGCAGCTCGGTGAGCGCGGCCACCGCGTTCTCCCGGATGGTGGCGAAGGCCTGCTCCAGCTCCGGCGGCGGGTTCTCCACACGGTAGGGCGCGGCCTCGGCCTGGATGGCGACCACCGACATGTGGTGGGCCACCACGTCGTGCAGCTCCCGGGCGATCGTGGTGCGCTCCTCCAGGAGGGTGCGCCGGGAACGCTCGTGGGCCGTCACCGTCTGCTGGGCGGTCACCTCCCGCTGGGCCGTACGGCGGATGGTCAGGGCGGAGACGGCCAGCAGGGACATCGCGGAGACGACGAGCAGGGGGCCCGTGTTGGACGCGTAGTGACCGCCGCCGAGGGTGCTTTCCACCACCATCCCGTAGGCCGCGGTCAGGCCCCACATCCAGGCGGCTATGCGCGGCCGACTGCGCAGGGCCACCACCGTCATCACCACGAGGTGGGTGGCGAAGCTGCCGGCCGTCCACGGCCAGTCGTCCCACGCGTCGCTGAAGACCGAGGTCAGCGGGATGGCGATCATGGATGCCCAGAAGGCGGCCACGGGCCGGATCATGGTCAGCAGGATCGGGATCAGGGCGAAGGCGGCCGCGATCATGGCGGTGAGGCCGTCGCCGTCGATGGCGGCAGCGGCGATGGTCATCGAGAGCAGGCCCGCCGACACCACCGCCGCGTGCGGGGCCCAGGACACGTAGTCACGGAGGCGGCCGGAGAGCCTGCTGGTGAACAGGCCGTCCATCTTCATGGGCGGCATCGGCCGGTAGGCGGAGGCATCGTGGATCAGGTCGTGTCGCAGCCTCTGCCACGCGTCCATCGCCACCCGGAACTCCGGGCTGCTCTGCCTGCCCCCGCCGCGCGAGGGCATCGTCTGCGTCTGGGTCGTCTCGGTCACGTGGAAAACGGTAGGCGGAGGGCGGGAGCGCCGTCGTCACCAGTGAGGAGGGTCTGTCCGGGTCCGTCTCAGGTACTACGGGCGGGTGCGGGGCCCCGCCGGACCCGTCGGGGCGGCTCTCACCAGGCCAGCTGCGCGATCTCCTCCACCACGACCGCGCAGGCGTCCGCCGCCGGGTCGATGAGGGGGAAGTGGCCCACGTCCTCCAGCAGGGTCAGGCCCACGACCTCGCCCGCCTTGGCCGCGGCGTCGGCGTACGCCTCGGCGACGGCCTGGGGGACGACGATGTCGGAGCGGCCCTGTACGAGGGCGGTGGCGATGCCCGTCGGAAGGAGGAGGGCGGGGTCGGCGCAAGGGCGTCGGTCCGTGAACTTGTCCTGTCCGCCGAGGAGTTGGACGGCCGCGCCGCCGCAGACGTCGAGCTTCTCGGCCATCGCGAAGTCGGCGATGGGGGCGAGGGCGACGACGCCGCGCAGGGGGGCGGGGCGGTCGGTGCGCCAGGGGGTGCCGGGCGGCAGTACGTGGCGGCCGGCGGCCCACAGGGCGAGGTGGCCGCCCGCGGAGTGGCCGGTGAGGACCGTGCGGCGGGGGTCGGCCCGGGGCAGGACCGCGCGCACGAGGTCCGGGAGCGCGTCGAGGGCGGCGGCGATGTCGTCGAACGTCTCCGGCCAGCGGCCCGCGACCGGGCCGGGGGTGCCGGTGGGACCGGTCTGGGCGGGGAGTGAACTGCCCCTGCGGTACTCGACGTTGGCCACCGCGAAGCCGTGGCGGGCGAGGAAGTCCGCGAAGGGCGTGATGTGCCGGCGGTCGTACGGGGCCCGCCACGCGCCGCCGTGCAGGACCACGACGAGGGGGGCGGTGGCCGTGGCCGCGCCGCCGGGGTCGGTGGGCGTGCGGGGGGCGTAGAAGTCGATCACCTGGTCGGGGTGGTCGCCGTAGGGGGCGGTGGCGTCCGGGGTGACCGGGGGGTGCGAGAAGGCGGATGCCTCTTCGGCGGCATCGCGGGCTGCGGCGTCGTCGTCCGGCATGCGCCAACCTCTCGGGTGAAACGGATTTGGAAGGGTTTGGGCGGGCGGGTGCCGGGGAAGGGGCGCCTGCTCCGTTGGCGGGGACGGTATCAGGCCGATGACGTGCGCGGACACGGGGATGTGACGGGGGGTCAGGGTCCGCGACCGAGTACGGCCAAGGGGACCGCGCTCCCCCGGGCCGCACGACTGGCTCGGCTACCGCCCCCCGGCTCCTCCCCCGGCCTAACCCGACCCCTGAAGCGTCTCCGCCAGCACCCGCGCCGCGCGTTCCACGTCCTTGAAGCTGACGTAGAGCGGGGTGAAACCGAAGCGGAGGACGTCGGGGTGGCGGAAGTCGCCTATGACGCCCTGGGCGATGAGGCGCTTCATGATGTCGCCCGCGTCGTCGCAGCGGAGGGCGACCTGGCTGCCGCGTTCCGCATGGGCGGTCGGCGTGAGGGACTCGACGCGGCCCTCGGGGACGTACGCCGCCACGCAGCGCAGGAAGAAGTCCGTCAGGGCGAGGGACTTCGCGCGGACCGACTCGATCATCGCCGCGGCCTCACCGGCCGGACCCGCCTCGCCCCCGCCGCCCCAGCCGTACCAGACGTCGAGCGCCGCCTCCAGGGCCAGCATCGACAGGATGTCCGGCGTGCCGACCCGGCCCCGTACCGCGCCCGGCGCGGGCTCGTACGTCGGGCGCATGGCGAACGGGGCGGTGTGGGACGTCCAGCCGGGGAGCGGCGAGTCGAAGCGGGGCTGGAGATCCCGGCGGACGTACAGGTACGCCGGGGAGCCGGGGCCGCCGTTGAGGTACTTGTAGGTGCAGCCGACCGCCAGGTCCACCCCGTGGGCGTCGAGGCCGACGGGCAGCGCGCCCGCGCTGTGGCAGAGGTCCCAGACGGCGTAGGCACCGGCCTCGTGGACAGCCGCCGTCAGACCGGGGAGGTCGTGCAGACGGCCCGTGCGGTAGTCGACGTGGTTGAGCAGGACGGCGGCCGTGCGGTCGCTCAGGGCGGCCGGGACCTCCGCCGGGGTCACCGGGCGGAGCGTACGGCCAGTCATCCGGGCCGCGGACTCGGCCAGGTAGCCGTCCGTGGGGAACGTCGTCGCGTCGACCAGGATCTCGTCGCGCCGCCCCGAGCCGTCCTCCTCGGCCATCCGCACCGCCGCCACGACCGCCTTGAAGACGTTGACGCTGGTGGAGTCGCCGACCACGATCTGGCCGGGCGCCGCGCCCACCAGCGGGGCGATACGGTCGCCGATCCGCTCGGGCGCGGTCCACCAGCCGCTCTCGTCCCAGGACCGGATGCGCAGCTCGCCCCACTCGCGGTACACGACGTCCGCGAGCCGGCCGGGGACCGACACCGGCAGCGCGCCGAGCGAGTTGCCGTCGAGGTACACCGCGTCGTCCAGGACGAAGCGGGTGCGCAGCCCGGACAGTTCGTCCGCCGCGTCCGACTCCCGTGCTTCCGCTATGAGTTCAGACATGGGAGCGCGCCGTCCACAGCTCGGGGAAGACGTTCTTGCGGGCACGCTTCTCCAGCCAGGCCACACCGGCGGAGCCACCCGTGCCGGCCTTGGAACCCATCGCGCGGCGTGTGGCGACGAGGTGGTCGTTGCGCCAGCGCCACACCAATTCGGCGACATCGGTCAACGCCTCGCCGAGGCGGGCGAGTTCGTGGTCCGGGTCGCCGGAGTACAGCGCGGTCCACACCTCCTCGACCTCGGGGGACGGCTCGTAGCGCTGGGAGACGTCACGGCGTACGACGGACTCGGGGATCGCGTGGCCGCGCCGGGCCAGCAGCCGCAGCACCTCGTCGTAGAGGCTCGGCTCGTGCAGCGCCTTCTCCAGCTCGGCGTGGACGCGCGGGGCACCCCGGTGCGGGACGAGCATGGAGGCGGACTTCTCGCCGAGCAGGAACTCCATCCGCCGGTACATCGCCGACTGGAAGCCGGAGCCCTCGCCGAGGGCGGCGCGGTAGGAGTTGAACTGGGCGGGGGTGAGCTGGGCGAGCGGGCGCCAGGAGGCGTTCAGGGCCTCCAGCTCGCGCACGGAACGCTTCAGCGCGTCCTTGGCCCGTGCCACGTCGTCGCCCCGGAGCGCGGCGGTCGCGGTCTCCCACTCGTGGACGATGACGGTGAACCACAACTCCATGACCTGGGTCGTCACCAGGAAGACCATCTCGCCGGGGTCGTCGGAGCGAGGGTGCTGGAGATGGGTGAGGACGTCCGCCTGGACGTAGTCCTCGTACGGGGTCGTGCCCTGGAAGTCGAGATGCGGGGTCTCGGGCTCCGAAGCCTCATGGGGCTGAGCCTGAAGGGACATCGCTGTCTCCTGTTGTGTACTCCGGGTAGCGGTCCGCCCCTGCCGATTCCGACACGGGGGCCCCGGTCCCCACCGGCATGGTCGGCGATACCACCCCCGCACCGCAAGGTCCGCCTGGTCACACCAGGCGGACCTGCACGAACGACCCTGCCGTCAGCCGAGCGTCTGCGCCGCCGTCGGGGAGGAGTCCTTCAGGAACTGGGAGCAGCGCTCGTACTCCTCCTGCTCGCCGATGTCCCCGGCGGCACGGGCCAGGGCGTGCAGGGCGCGCAGGAAGCCGCGGTTCGGCTCGTGCTCCCACGGGACGGGGCCGTGGCCCTTCCAGCCGTTGCGGCGCAGGGCGTCCAGGCCGCGGTGGTAGCCCGTACGGGCATAGGCGTACGACTCCACGACACTGCCCCGCTCGTAGGCCTCGTCGGCGAGCTGGGCCCAGGCGAGGGAGGAGGTGGGGTACTTGGCGGCGACGTCGGCCGGGGGCGTGCCGTTCGCGAGCAGCTCGCGGGGCTCCGGGTCGTCGGGGAGGTGCGTCGGGGGCGGGCCCCCGAGGAGGTTCTCGTGAATCGTCATGGGTTCCAGTCTGGCTCATACGGGCGCGGCCGGTGGCACGGGCCGGGGACGGTTCAGTCACCCGGTCCGAGGCCGCCCGATCCCCTGTCGCCCGCCCCTCTCTCCCCCGCCTCCAGCGGCGGCGACACCACCCCGCAGTGGGTCCGGCACTCGGGATGACGGCAGTCCGGCTGCGGGCGGCGGACCGTGGTGTACGACAGCACCGCGCCCACCACCAGCGTCGCGGCGCAGACGATCATCGCCGTGCCGAACGCCTCGTCGAACTGGGTCGCCGACCGGTACGACTCCGGGCCCATCCCCGCGATCAGCGGCAACGCGGCCACGGCTACCAGACCGGCCGCGCGGGCCGCCGCGTTGTTGATGCCGCTCGCCAGGCCCGCGTGCTCGGTGTCCACGGAGGCCAGGACCGTCGCGGTCAGGGGCGCGACCAGGGTGACCATGCCCAGGCCGAGCACGAGCAGCGCGGGCAGGACGTCGAGGACGTACGACGCGTCCGGACCCACCCGCAGGGCCAGCAGCATGCCCGCCGCGCACAGCAGCGGGCCGACGGTGAGCGGGATCCGGGGGCCGATCCGTTCGCCGAGCGCGCCCGCGCGGGAGGAGAGCAGGAGCATCAGGACCGTGATGGGGAGCAGGGCCGTGCCCGCGCCCAGTGCGGAGTATCCCGACACCACCTGGAGCTGGAGCGCGGCGAGGAAGAAGAAGCCGCCGAAGGCCGCGTACACGCACAGCGTGACCAGGTTGACCGTCGTGAACTGGCGGGAGGCGAAGATCTCCGGCGGCATCATCGGGTCCGGGCGAGCTCGTTCGACGTACACGAAGGCGACGCCCGCCGCGACACCGGCGACGGCCGAGACGGTCACCACCACCGAGCCCTCCGCCGCCTCGATCAGGGCGTACGTCACCAGCGCCAGCGACGACGCGCCGAGGAACGCGCCGAGCACGTCGAAGCGGTTCTCGTGGGCCCGGCCGTCGCCCGACTCGGGGACGTGCCGGGTGGCCACGGGCACGCAGACGAGCGCCAGCGGGACGTTCAGCAGGAAGACCCAGCGCCAGCCGGGCCCGTCCACCAGCCACCCGCCGAGGAACGGGCCGACGGCCGCGCCGATGCCGCCGAAGCCGGACCACAGGCCGACGGCCCGCGCGCGGTCGTCGGGGTGGAACGAGGCCTGGATGAGGGCCAGCGAGCCCGGGGTGAGCAGCGCCCCGCCCACGCCCTGCAACGCGCGGGCCGCGATCAGGACGCCGACGTTCGGGGCGAGACCGCACAGCAGGGACGCCACGGCGAACCACACCACCCCGATCACGAACACCTTGCGCCGGCCGAAGCGGTCGCCGAGTGCGCCGCCCAGCAGGATCAGCCCGGCGAGGGTGAGCATGTACGCGTTGACGGTCCACTGGAGGGCCGCGAGATCGGCGTCGAGGTCCTCGCCCATCCGGGGCAGGGCGACGTTGACGACCGTGGAGTCCAGCAGCGCCATGCTGGAGCCGAGGATCGTGGTGAACAGGATCCACTTGCCCTGGGGCGAGGCGAGCCGGATGTCGGGCATGGGTCAGGTATACAGCGGCCCTCGCACCCACGGCGAGCCCGGCGCCGTGGTGGCACCGGGCTCGTCGTACGACAGTGACGTACGCGGGGGGGGCTACTTGATCTTCTGGCCCGCCGAGCGCAGGTTCTGCGTGGCCTCGACGACACGCGCGGCCATGCTCGCCTCGGCCAGCTTGCCCCAGGTGCGGGGGTCGTAGGTCTTCTTGTCGCCGACCTCGCCGTCGACCTTCAGGACGCCGTCGTAGTTCTGGAACATGTGGGCCGCCACCGGACGCGTGAAGGCGTACTGGGTGTCGGTGTCGATGTTCATCTTGACGACGCCGTTCTCCAGGGCCGTGCGGATCTCGTCCTCCGTCGAGCCCGAGCCGCCGTGGAAGACGAAGTCGAACGGGGACTCCTTGCCGAAGCGGGAGGCCACGCCCTCGTTCAGCTCCTTGAGGAGGTCGGGGCGCAGCACGACGTTGCCCGGCTTGTAGACGCCGTGGACGTTGCCGAAGGACGCGGCCAGCAGGTAGCGGCCCTTCTCGCCGAGACCCAGCGCCTCGGCGGTGCGGATCGCGTCGTCGACCGTGGTGTAGAGGGAGTCGTTGATCTCGTGGGAGACGCCGTCCTCCTCGCCACCGGTCGGGGTGATCTCGACCTCCAGGATGATCTTCGCGGCGGCGGCGCGGGCGAGGAGTTCCTGGGCGATGGAGAGGTTGTCGGCGAGGGTCTCCGCCGAGCCGTCCCACATGTGGGACTGGAACAGCGGGTTGCGGCCGGCCTTGACCCGCTCCTCCGACACGGCCAGCAGCGGACGTACGTAGCCGTCGAGCTTGTCCTTCGGGCAGTGGTCGGTGTGCAGGGCGACCGTGACGGGGTACTTCTCGGCCACGATGTGCGCGAACTCGGCGAGGGCGACGGAACCCGTCACCATGTCCTTGCTGTACTGACCGCCCAGGAACTCGGCTCCGCCGGTCGAGATCTGGACGATGCCGTCGCTCTCCGCCTCCGCGAAGCCCCGCAGCGCGGCGTGCAGCGTCTGGGTCGAGGTCACGTTGATGGCCGGGTAGGCGAACTTGCCTGCCTTCGCCCGGTCGAGCATCTCGTTGTAGACCTCGGGGGTTGCGATGGGCATGGTCCGCTCCTTGTATGTGCGGGTGGCGTTGTGCTTACGGTCCCTGACCTAGGGTTGCGACGTCATCGTCGGCCCCATCCTTCCAGACGGGACCCGATGCTCCGGCCAGGGTGTCCGGAACTGGTCGGTAACCGCTGACCTTGGTGTTCTCGACCGTGCCGACAGTCGTACGAACGTCGGCCGGGACCTCAGTCGAGGCCCAACTCGTCCTTCGAGAACGCGAACCGGTACGGGACGCCGGCGCCCGCCTCGATCTTCTCGGCGGCACCGGTGGCGCGGTCGACGATGGTGGCGACGGCGACGACCTCGGCGCCGGCCTCGCGGACGGCCTCGACGGCGGTGAGCGGGGAGCCGCCGGTGGTGGAGGTGTCCTCGACGACGAGGACCCGACGGCCGCTGATGTCCGGCCCCTCCACCCGGCGCTGCATCCCGTGCGCCTTGGCCGCCTTCCGCACGACGAACGCGTCCAGCCTGCGGCCGCGCGCGGCGGCCGCGTGCAGCATCGCGCCGGCGACCGGGTCGGCGCCCATGGTGAGACCGCCGACCGCGTCGAAGTCGAGGTCGGCGGTCAGGTCGAGGAGCACCTGTCCGACCAGCGGGGCGGCCTCGCCGTCGAGGGTGACGCGGCGCAGGTCGACGTAGTAGTCCGCCTCCAGACCCGACGACAGGGTCACCTTGCCGTGCACCACGGCCTTGTCCTTGATCTGCCGCAGCAGAGATCCACGTACGTCCACGTCAGTCATGGCAGTCAGCTTAAGGGGGCCCTTATGTCCGCTTACAGGCGTGTCCGCTTACAGGCGACGCCAGGTCCAGGTCGTGGTGGCCTCCAGCGGGTCGATGGGGGTGACCAGACGGGGGTGCGTGTTGAGGCCGTTGGGCGGGCCGGTCTGGGGTTCGACGCACACGGCCTCCGCCTGCTCGTCGTAGACCACGACCCACTCCTCGCGCGAGGCCACCTTCAGCTCCAGCCGGTCCGGCCAGGTGAGGGTGACGTCGACGCCGTCGGGCATGCCGAAGCAGTCGTCCCAGGGGCCGGGGCGGGGGTCGACGCGGTTGCCGGTGGGCAGGTGGTCCGCACCGCGCTCCTCCTGCCAGGCGGGCCGGAAGTCGATCCGCACGTCCTCGCCGCCGTCGGCCAGACTCCGGTTGAACCAGGGGTGCCAGCCGATCTGCGCCGGGAAGGAGGAGTCGTACGTCTCCACGGACATGGCGAGGGTGAGGGTGTCCGGGGTGAGGGTGAACATCTGGGTGACGCGGCCGGGGTAGGGCCAGGGGTCGACCAGGTCGTACGTGAGGACGGCTTCGCCGGCGTCGTGGCGGGCGACGCGCCAGGCACCCTCGCGGGTGGTGCCGTGGATGGCGTGGGGCGGGGCGTTGAGGGGCATCTGCCGCACGCTGCCACCGCTGAGGAAACGTCCCTCCCGGATCCGTCCGCACCACGGCACCATCGGGAAGCAGCCGAACCGCTCGCCCTGCCGCAGCAGCTCGACCCCACCGACCCGCAGCCCCGCCACCCGGCCACCGTTCCCCGGCACCAGCACGACCTCCGCGTCACCCGCGGCCAACGTGATCTCTTCACTACTCACCCCTCGACCCTACTGGTCGACAGGACGGGGGAGTTAGGGGACGGGGGTGGGTCGGGGGAGCCGACGGGGGGGAACTGCGGAGTACGGCGCTCGCGGCGGCTTCCCCGGCGCCGGAGCCTGAGGCGGGGCCAACGGCGAGAGCGCGGTGCTCGGCAGAGCGCGGTGCTCAGCGTGGTCGTCGGCCCGGGCGCTCAGCGGCGTTTGCGCAGGGCTCGGCTCACGATGATGGCCGAGGCCACGGCCAGGGCCGCCGCCGGGGCCGCCCAGCGGAGTGTCGCGCTCGCGGAGACCGTTTCGGGGGCCGGGACCGGGGCGTACCGGCCGCGTGGTGGGGCGTGGTCGACCTCCTCCGCGCTGCGGCCGATCATCGTCCGGCGGGCGTGCGCGGCCTCGGCCGGTGGTTCGTCCCCGGCGACGAAGCCGCCCTCCCCGAAGGGGTCCGGTGCCGGCGGCGGGACGTCGGTCTCGAAGACGGAGGCGGACGACTCGTCCTCGGCGGCAGCCAAGGGTTCCTCGTCGGCGGCAGCCGAGGGATCCTCGTCGGCGGCAGTCCCGGACTCGCCCTCGACAGAGACCTTGGGCTCCTCCTCGGCCGAAGCCGGGGGCTTGGCCCGTTTGTCCTCGTCGGCGGTGGCCTCGTGTGGCTCGGGTTCCGGGCGGGTCGTCAGGTTCTCCGTGAACCTCTCCAGCAGGCGGGTGGCCGCCGAGGTCACCGCGTCGGGTGGGAGGTCGGTGATGCGGCCGGTGGCGTCGGCGCTCGCGGAGCAGGTCAGGGTGGTGCCCTCGGCGGTCGGGACCAGGCGGAGGGTGAGCGTGAGTTTCACCGTGCCGGAGCCCCGGACCTCGGCCGCGTCCCCCTCCACGACGTAGGAGCCGTCGTCCTGGGGGTTCACGCGCAGGGTGCCGCGATAGGTGATGGTGTGCCCCGCGACCCGTACCTTCAGGCGCCCCGCGACCGGCGGCGTGCCCGCGTCCTGCTGGAGCCCGGGGACCGCTCGGGCCACCCGCTCGGGGTCGGACAGCGCCTCCCGGAGGCGGCCGACGGGAACCGGAACGAACACCTCATGCTCCATGGCAGTCGAGCCTACCCACGAGGCCCCGCACCGCACCCGTACATACGCGTTATTGCTCGTGTTCCGCCCACGCGGCCCCACACGCCCCACCTCGCCACCTACGCGAAGCGAAACACGTCCGGCCACCGCTAGCCCGCGTACCTCGGGTGCACCAGCGTCGACGGGGGCAGGTCCCGCACCCCGTCGGCGGCGGCGAGCCGGGTGATGCCGGTGCCGAGGGCGAGGCGTGGGCGCCGGCCGTCGTCGAGGCTGGTCGCCAGGACGAAGCCCCAGTCGTGGGGCGTGCGGAAGGTGTGGGCCGTACGGTCGGGGCCGGTGACGAAACCGGGGTCGGCGGCGGCGACACCGTAGGGCGTGGTGCGCAGCCCGGCGGCGCGGACGGTCGCGTCGACCGTCCAGAACACCTGCTGCCGGGAGGCCACCGGCCCGGCGTGCACCACCATGCGCCCGTCGGCCGCCAGGACCTCGCGGGCCAGCCCGTAGAACTCCTGCGAGTACAGCTTGGTGCTGGCGGTGATCCCGGGATCGGGGAGGTCCGAGACGACGACGTCGTACCGCTCGGTCGGCCGGGCGCCGCGCAGCCAGGCGAAGGAGTCCTCCGTGTGGACGCGGACCCGGTCGTCGGCGTAGGCGTGCTGGTTGAGCGCGGAGAGGGCCGGGTCCGTGCGGGCCAGGCGCACCACGGCCGGGTCGATCTCGACGATGTCCACGTGGCGTACGCCGTCGTGGCGGAGCACTTCGCGGGCGGCGAGGCCGTCGCCCCCGCCGAGGACGAGGACGCGGGCGTGCGGTCCGGCGGCCATGGCGGGGTGGACGAGGGCCCGGTGGTAGCGCCGCTCGTCGGTGCCGCTGATCCGGAGCCGGCCGTCGAGGTAGAGGGAGAGTGGGCGGCCGTCCCGGCCGCCGGTGAGGACGACCTCCTGCCGGCCGGTCTGCAGCGCGACCCGTACGTCCTTGCCGTACACCGCGCGCCGGGCGGCGCGCTCGAAGTCGTCGACGTGTACGGCGGCGGTGGCGAGGAGACCGAGGACGGCGAGGTTGGTGACGAGCAGGAGCCAGCGGGCGCGGCGGGTGAGGTCCCGGTGGAACAGGCCGAGCACGAGCGCGCCGCCGACCAGGGCGTTGACCGTGCCGGTGAGCAGGGCGCCGGTCAGCTGGCCGAGCCAGGGCAGCAGGAGGAAGGGGAAGGCGAGGCCGCCGACGAGCGCGCCCACGTAGTCGGCCGCGAAGAGGTCGGCGACCGCGCCGCCCGCGTCCTGGCGGCGGATGCGCTGGATCAGCTCCATCAGCAGCGGGACCTCGGCGCCGATGAGCAGGCCGATGGCCAGGGAGAAGGCGACGAGGAGATAGCGGGAGCCGCCGGCCCACATGCCGCCCCAGTCGCCGGTCCAGGCGAACGCCGCGTACAGCGCGAGGGCGCTGCAGCCGCCGACGAGGGCGAGGGCGGCCTCGATGGCGCCGAAACCGAGGGCCGCGCGGGGGCGGAGGCGTTTGGCGGCGAGGGAGCCGATGCCCATGGCGAAGACCATGACCGAGAGGACCACGGAGGCCTGGGTGACGGAGTCGCCGATCAAGTACGAGGCGAGGGCGACGAGTTCGAGTTCGTACACGAGTCCGCAGGCGGCACAGACGAACACGCCGGCGAGGACGAGGAACCGGCCGATGCCCGGGCGGACCGGGAGCAACGCGTGGGCGCCGGGGCCGCCATGGCCGCCGGGACCGCCGGGACCGCGCCAGGGGGGAGGGGCGCCGGGGGGTGCGGGGGCGTGCGGCTCGATCACTCCTGGCACGCTACCGTCACGGTCACGCTGCGCTGTGTCACCCACACGGGTGGTCTGCGACGCTTGGCCGGGTGCGTAATCGCTCGGGAGTTCGGGTGGGTGGGGCGGGTGCGGCTCCGGTGGGGCTTCTCGCGCAGTTCCCCGCGCCCCTAGAAGCCAGGCCCTGCGGGCCTGAAAAGCATGGGGCGCAGCCCCTGCTTTTCAGGGGCGCGGGGAACTGCGCGAGACGCTCCACGCACCCGGAGCCGCCCAACCACCCGAACCCCCGAGCTCTCAGGCACCCGTCACAGCGCGGCGGGCACCGACACCCGCACCCCCACCCTCGTTCTCGTGGCCACCAGTTGCCCGTCCTGGGGATACGCGTGCCAGGTACGCCAGTGCACTTGCCCCTCGTACCGCTGCGCGAGCATCGCCGTGAAGGCGTGCGGGCTGCCGGGGAAGACACCGGCCAGCCCGTGCGGATGATCGGAGACGAGCGCCAGCAGTTCCTGCGCGCGCCCCGCGAAGGACCCCGGCGACAGGACCTCGACCCGGGCGGCGAATTCGTACTCCCAGTCGCCCACACGTTTGGCCACACCGAGCGGTAGCGGTGTGCTGGATCCCGGGATGCACGCGACCGTCTCCGAACAGTGGCTCCCCCGCTCCTCCTCCAGGAGTACCTGGTGGGACGCGCCGAGCAGTCTCAACTGCAGCTTCGCACCGGTGAGTTCCAGGTCGAGCGTGGCGAGCGCGGGCAGCGGCTCGCGTCCCAGCGCCCAGGCGAGGTCTGCCGCGCGCGTGTCGGTGTAGGCGGTGTTCAGGGTCGTGAGCATGGATCGGCTCCGCAGCGACGCAAAGAGAAAGAGAAGAGGGGTGGGTCCGGCGCACCCGGTCGGCGCCGGGAGCTGTGGCCCGGTCAGACAGGTCGGGTGAGGACGACGTCCCGGTCGGTCCGGTCAGCCAGGTCAGGCCTGCCGGGAGGGACGTCCGGGGGCTGCGTTGGCGATTTATAGGGAATCATGAACTGTGGTGTAACCACAGCGTTTTTACCCAACTTGACGTGCTTTCCATCCCCCCGAGGGCTGCCCAGCTCAACTGTTCAACCGGGCGTGCGCCCCATCGATCGACACGCTCCCCGCGCGCCCACCGAGCCGGGCGCGCGAACTCCCGGGAGCGCCTGCCGGACAACCGGGCCCACCCGGCGTACTCAGGCGTGAAGTGACACCACACCGGTGCGCCTGCCCCGTTCTGACGGAACTACACACGCGAGCGCCCGCCGGGAGGTTCGTCCCGGCGGGCGCTCGTGTCGTGGAGCTCGGCTGCCCCGTGTCAGCTGCCTCCACCGCATCCGCCCCCGCCACCGCAGGAGGACCCGCCACCGCAGGACGAGCCACTACTGCTGCCGCACGAGGATCCACTGCTGCTGCCGCACGAGGACCCGCTGCTGCCGCAGGACGAGCCACCGCCGCCGGACGACGAACCGCGGTCGTCGTGCGACGAGGAGTGCGACGATCCCGAGTCGCCGACGGTCGCCGCCCCGAGCACCCACCAGCTGTTGTCCGAGCTGCTGCTGTGGGAACCGCTGTCGCTCCGGCTGCCGCGGTACGCGCTGCCGCCCCGGGCCGCCGACGGACGGCGCCGCGCCGCGTGCCTCCTCCGGCGGTTGTTGGCGGCGACAACGGCCACCGTCCCCACGAAGACCACCGCCAGAATGATGCCGATCACCGCGATCGCGTTCATGGCGTCACCCCTCCCCTCTTGTTCTTGGTCCCCCGAAGCGACCCCCCGTGGGTGCCTCGTTCATGTGCCTGTCGCGGGGGTGCCCCCCGCGGGTGACCGCTCGAACCGGGTCGAGCAGGTCTGTATGGCGCGGTCAGCTGCCGCCGCCGCAGCCACCCCCACCGCCGCAGGAGGACCCGCCTCCGCACGACGAGCCGCCGCCGCACGACGAACCCCCGGACGAGCCTCCGGACGAGCCCCCGCCCGCCCACCAGCTGCCGCGGCGGGCGCGTCGCCTGGAGTTCCTGACGACCCCGATGACGATGGCCAGACCGATGGCGCTGACCAACAGGATGGAACCGACTTCCGCCATGGCCACCCTCCCCTCTCCCCTGCATGTGTCCCCCGAAGCGACCCCCCGTGGGCGCCTCGCTCACCTGCGTGTGGCGGGGATGCCCCCGCCGACGACCGCTCAAAGCCGAGTTGAGCAAGTCCAGAGCTTCGTCCGCGGGCGGACCTGCTCAGCTGCCGCCACCGCAACCGCCGCCACCGCC
This sequence comes from Streptomyces sp. NPDC034049, assembly GCF_055575575.1. NCBI lineage: Bacteria > Bacillati > Actinomycetota > Actinomycetes > Kitasatosporales > Streptomycetaceae > Streptomyces > Streptomyces sp. NPDC034049. Next base: position 31,384 of record NZ_JBVISJ010000012.1, on the reverse strand, counting down.
GCCTCCCCCACCGCAGGAGGACCCGCCGCCGCACGACGAGCCACCACCGCAGGAGAACCAACCGCCGCCCCCGTGGGACGACCTGTGGGACGACCCGTCGTCCGCCCACCAGCTGCGCCGGCGGCTGCGCCGCGCACCTCGGCCGAGCGACGACACCACACCGAACAGGGCTACCGCGCCCATGAAGCAGATGAAGAGGACGTCCATTACGACACCCGCCTTTCGTTCCCCCGTGCAGACCCCCCGTGGGCCGTGCGTGACGGGGGGATGCCCTCGCCTCTCGCGGGTCAAAGCGGAGTTGAGCAACTTCAGAGGGTTCTCTGCGGTCAACACCTTCTGACCTGCGCGGATATTCAGGTCGACGGCCGCTCGAAACCCACACCCGACTTGCGGTTCCGTGGGGCCGCACGAACGCTGGAGCCGAGGGGAGGGACGTGAACGCCTGCGTGGGCGTTGAAGAAGGAGACGGATCATATGTCTGTTCGAAGCATGGCATCGGCGCGGCTCACGGACGGTCGCCCGCAGGTGTTCGCGGGGAGCGACCACGGGTTGTTCACCCGATGGAAGGTCAGCGAGCACCCGGACGCCGGCTGGACCGACTGGCAACAGTTCGACTTCGACCACGGCCGCGTGGTGTCGCTCGCCGCGGCCCCGCTCACGGACGAACGGCCGCAGATCTTCGCCGTGTCCGAAGGCGGCGAGCTGTGGAGCACCTGGAAGGTGACCACCGACGCCAGCGCCGCCTGGGCCGACTGGACGAAGTTCAACGGCCTGCCGGGATCGGCGCGCAGTGTGGGTGTGGCGACCCTGACGGACGGCCGCCCGCAGATCGTGGTCGGCACCGACAACGGTTCGGTGTCCTCGTGGAAGGTGAGCACCCACCCCGACGACGCCTGGTCCGAGTGGTCCTCCTTCGACGGTCCGCCCGCCTGACGTCGGGGAGCACGCCGCCCGGCCGGGGTTTCCCGGCCGGGCGGCGCGTGGGGCGGCGCCTCGGCCGCCACACTCCGAACGCGGGTTGAGGAACTCCGGAGCTTCGGCGCAGGATGACGCCCATGACCTCCAGCTCAAGCCCCGCCCGTACCCCTCGTCCTCCGCTCAACCGGCGGCTCGCCGAGTTCGGGACGACGATCTTCGCCGAGATGTCGGCGCTCGCCCTGCAGACCGGATCGATCAACCTCGGACAGGGCTTCCCGGACACGGACGGCCCCGAGGAGATCCGCGAGGCGGCCGTACGGGCGCTGCGGGACGGCCGGGGCAACCAGTACCCGCCGGGGCCCGGCGTGCCCGAGCTGCGTGCCGCGATCGTCGAGCACCAGCGGCGACGGTACGGACTGGAGTTCGACCCGGACACCGAGGTGCTGGTCACCGCCGGTGCCACGGAGGCCATCGCGGCCGCCCTGCTGGGGCTGCTGGAGCCGGGCGACGAGGTGGTGGCCCTGGAGCCGTACTACGACTCGTACGCGGCCTGCATCGCGATGGCGGGCGGCACGCGCGTACCGGTGACGCTGCGGCCGTCGGAGGAGCCGTCCGAGGGTTCGGGCGACGCGGGCGGGGACCGGCGGTTCCGGCTGGACCTGGACGAGCTGCGGGACGCGGTCACCGACCGGACGCGGCTGCTGCTGATCAACACGCCGCACAACCCGACCGGCACGGTCCTCACCCGCGAGGAGCTGACGGCGATCGCCGAGCTGGCGGTGGAGCGGGACCTGCTGGTGGTGACGGACGAGGTCTACGAGCACCTGGTCTTCGACGACGCCGAGCATCTGCCGCTGGCGTCGTTCCCGGGGATGCGGGAGCGGACGGTCACCATCAGTTCGGCGGGCAAGACGTTCTCGTTCACCGGGTGGAAGGTGGGCTGGGTGACGGCCGCGCCCGCGCTGGTGACGGCGGTGCGCTCGGCGAAGCAGTACCTCACCTATGTGGCCTCTGGGCCGTTCCAGTACGCCGTCGCCGAGGCCCTCGCGCTGCCGGACAGCTACTTCGAGGCGTTCCGCGCGGACATGCTGGCCAAGCGGGACCTGCTGGCGACGGGCCTGAAGGACGCCGGCTTCGGGGTCTTCCGCACGGCGGGCACGTACTTCATCACCACCGACATCCGCCCCCTCGGCGAGACCGACGGCTTCGCCTTCTGCCGCGCCCTGCCCGAGCGGGCGGGAGTGGTGGCCATCCCGAACGCGGTCTTCTACGACCACAAGGAGACGGGGGCACCCTACGTCCGCTTCGCGTTCTGCAAGCGCACGGATGTGCTGGGGGAGGCCGCGAAACGGCTCAGCTCGGCATTCGCGCGCTGACCACCGTCGTTCGGCTCCTCCGGTCGCCGATCACTCCGGGCGCGGGAGCTCGTCGAGGTCGAGGGTGAAGGTGCGGCCGTCAGCCAAGGGGATGGGGAGCTTGCCCGTGCCGTACTTGTGAGTGTGTGCCGCGATGTAACCCATGGCGGTCGGCTGGGTGTGGAGGACGACTTCCTGGGCGTAAGGGTCCACGACCAGGTAGACCGGGATGCCGTAGCGGCCGTACTTGGCCGCGCAGTCGTCGTAGTCCTTGCGCGCGGAGGGGGTCGAGACGACCTCGGAGATCAGCAGGACGTCCTCGAAGCTGTACCGCATGCCTTCCTTGCGTGCGTCCTCGCGCAGGATCGCCAGGTCGGGGGCGGAGTTCTCGTCTGCGGGGAAGTCGATATAGACATCGGAGGTGACCTTCGCGTGACGGCCGAGGGCGTGAGCGGAGTCGATCTGCATCGACCGGATGGTGCTGGAGTGCTCCTCGCTCTGCGGGGTCATGATCACCTTTCCGTCGGCCCCGAACAGGACCGTGTACCCCTTGGGGAACTCGGTGTGCACGATCGCGTCGACGCTCATGGACGGCTCCTTCCCTCGTGCGGTCAGGATACGGCGGACGGGCTCTGTGCGGACATGCCGGCCACGCGCGACCTGCTCAGCCGGTAGCGGGGAGTTGGTCCCGGGTTCGGCAGTCCCGGCAGTGGCTGTGTCCCGCGGAGCGGAAGCCACGGTCGCAGCCGTCGCAGTTCCGCATTCTCAGGATCGCCGGGCGCTCCGGGGTCTCGGGGCCGCCGGTCTCCGGTGCGGTCAGTGGGGTCTCCTTGAGCCGGTAGGCGAGGATGCCGACCGGGCGGACGAGGAGGTCCGCCGGGAGACGTGCGGTGAGGTGGTCGGTGATCTGGGTGGGCAGCAGGCCGGCGCCGAGCCATCGGGTGACGGCCGGGGCGAGGCGGGCGGCTTCCCGCTCGGACAGGACGAGGCGGGGATCGACCCGGCGGAGCCCGGCGAGCAGGCCGATGGCTCGGGGGTCGGAGTGGGCGAGCGCAACCGGTACCTCGGCCACGGCCACGGCCTCGGCCTCCGATGCCGGTTCCGGTTCCGGCTCGGCTGTCGCCTCCGTCTTCCCCTCCGGCGGTGAGGGCGTCTCCGTCGTGTCCCGCCCGGCCCCGGTCGCGGGTACGGCAGCAGTGGTCTGCTGACGGGGGCGACGAGGTCCGGGCGGCCTGGGAGGTCCGTCCGGCGCCGGGCCCGGTTCGCCGCCGGGTACGTCGTAGAAGTACGTCCGGGTGCGGACCTGGCCGGTGGGCGTCCGTTCGCGGCGGCGTTCCAGGTATCCGGCCGCTTCCAGTTCCCTCAGCGCTCGCGAGACGAGGATCTCGCCCTCGTCGAAGTGGGCGCACAGGGCGGCGATGCTCACGCATGTGCCTGAGGGAAGTGAGGAGATGTATGCCGCGACGCCGACCGTGACCGCGCTGCCGCGCCGCTGGGCGAGGGCGTTGGAGATCACGGTGAAGTCGGCCGTGAGGCGGGTGCGGACGTGGATCACGCCGGAGGTCGGAGCAGCTCCGGCGTCGGCGCGCAGGGGCGCGTTAGACTGCGAATCAGCCATCGGGAAGGTGTTGTCTTCCTGGTTGGTCAGGCCCTCGTTCGGGATTGCCGTCCCGGCCGGGGGCCGATGTCTGTGTGCGGTTGTCGCGGCGAACGTAACCGCCCGCATCCCACGCCTGCAAGCCGGTCACCCGGACGGGTGACGCGCCCCTCGCGGCCGGGGAGGGTGGGTGGGCGGGTAGTTCTTTCCCCCGGTTCTTTCAGGAGGTCAGCGGCCCGCCGGACCCTCGTGGACAAGGGCCCGGTGAGCCCGGAGGACGGACGGCGGCCGGGGCCCGGTTCCCGCGCCACCCTGCGTCGCGGCGTCCTCGCGGTCCCGGACGACGAGAGCCCGGCCGGAGTGCGTCGCCGTGGTGGCGGGCGCTTCGGCCGGGCTCTTGTAGGTCTGTCCGCGGTCTGTCCGCGGTCTGTCCGCGAGGCGGTTCCGGCCGTCGTGGGCCAGGCCTCCCCTCACCGCCGGGGGCCGATGATCGCCGGCCGCCGGTGGCCGCGGAGAGGTGCGGGGCGGCTACTCGTCGCCCTGGTCGCCCTCGTCGCCCTTGGGCTTCTCGGCCTCGTCGACGTCCTCGGCCAAGCCGAGCTGCTCGACGAGCCACTTGTCGAACTCGATGGCCGCGCGCACCCAGCTCACCGTCGACGAGACGAAGTGCTCCAGGCTGACGCCGGTGCCGATCAGGAGCTGGGCCTCACCGATGAGACGGACCGTGCCGTCGTCATGGGTGTGGCTGTACACCTTGGGCCACAGGGTGCGGCGGTTCCAGTCGTCGATGCTCTCCAGCAGGGCCGGCTTCTCGTCGATCTGGTGCGGGCGGTCGTAGAACGTGCGCACCGAGAAGACCTGCTGGTCACCCTCGCCACGGAACATGAAGTACGTACGGAATTCCTCCCACGGCGCCGCGAGGTCACCCTCGTCGTCGACGACGTACTTCAGCTCCATCTGGTCCAGGAGCTGCTTCACGAGGTCCTGATCCGGGACCACGGGGCCGGGCGGCGGGCCGGGCTGCGGCTCGGGCTGGCCCCCGAAGTTCGGAATCGAGGACGGGTCGATGCTCACCGTGATTTTCCCTTCGTACGGATTCCGCCATCCTCCCCCATGCGGGGGCGGGAGTGGCAACCCCCGCCCCGCGTGGTTCGTCGCCCTTGGCCGGATCCGGGAGGGGATTCAGCTACGAGCGTGGCCGGGAACCTTTCGGGTACCCCCGGTCCATTGCTTTCTGCCCCGCATGAGGAGAATCGGCGGGTGTGGCGCGGTCAGCCTTCCTCCATACGCGCCACCAGCCGCCATACGCCCGTCGACGGGTTCCGCAGGTGTGCTTCACCGGTCGGATCGAGCTTCCGCGCCTGCTCCACCGCATGGGCGCGACCGTCGCGGTAGACCGCGAAGTCGACGCGTGTCTTGTCGTATCCCGGCACGTGTTTCTGGAGCAGCGGCAACAGCTTCTTGTACGTCGCCACGTGTGCCGTCTGCGATGCGAAGTGCAGCAGCAGCCACAATTCGAAGCACGGGTTGGAGACCGCCACCATGATGCCCGCCTTGCGCGCGGCCACGGCCGCCTCTGCGACGTCCACGAACTGATCCACGTCGAAGACGCACCACACCTCGTCGAAGCTGCCCTTGCTGAGGCCGCGCTGCTTCTTGGCGTAGTCGACGAGCTGGGTCGGTGAGCAGGCCTTGCCGCGGACGACGACGGAGACGGCGGGGTTGCGGAGGTGTTCCCTCAGCCCCTGGAGGTACTGCCGCTCGGTCTCCTTGCTGCCGCAGACGACGAGCATCGTCCGCGCGGACCTGCGGGTGGGGCCACGCCTGCGGCCCGACCCCTCACGCGGAAACGACCTTGCCATGAGCCCCCCAGTACGCCCTGACCACGTCCTCCAGCGCCGTGTCCGGCAGGACGGGCACCGCGCCGTAGCTGCCTGCCAGATACCGGCGCTCGAAGTTCTCGCCCTTGCGGGGCTTGAAGTCGCTGAGCGGATACAGCTCGGACGCGCCGCTCTCCGCGCTCTTCTCGACGAACCAGATCTGGTCCCGGCGCATGACCTCCTCGCCGAGCATGGTGCCGAGGAGTGTGGCGCTGTGCGTGGTGAAGATCAGTTGTGCGCCGCGGGGGTTGAGTTCCGGGTTCTGGAAGAGCTTCAGGAGCTTGGCGGTGAGGAGGGGATGCAGGCTGACGTCCACCTCGTCGATCCACAGAGGCTGGCCTTTGTAGACCGCCATCAACGCCCAGCTCATCAAGTTCAACCACGTCTTGGTGCCCGCCGACTCGTCCTTCGCCGGGAGCAGGAACTCCTCGTCCCCCACCTTGTGCACGAACTCCATCTTCTTGCCGAGGGCCGCCCTGATGTCGGTGGGCAGCTCCCCCCAGCCCTGATGGCGCTGGAAGATCTTGCTGCCCGGGTCCTCGTCGGTGCTCTCGCGGACCCCCTGCACCCCCAGGTCGGCCGCCGTGAGCACGTCGGCCCCCCGCGCGAGTCCCACACTCTCGAAGAACGTGAGAACCCTGGTGAGGAAGGCGCCCCCCTGAGTGATCGCGTGCCGCATGTCGTCCGAGATGACCGAGGCACCCTTGATGGCCTGCCAGACCCTGCTCAGCTCCACGTGCGCGTTCTGCGCGGCGGCGGAGAGGTACAGGCTGTTCGGTCGCATCACGCGCTCGGCGGCGACCCGCTCACCGGACAGCGTCGTCCCGAAGGTCACGTCCATCGCCCGGCGCTCGAAGAGGACGCGTTTGCGTCCCCGGGGATAGGAGTAGAGCCACTCCTCCTCGACGGCTCGGTCCGAGACCGCGAACCCGTACACGTAGCGGACCTGGTCCACCAGCACATCCACGGCGTACATGGAGGGTTCGCGCCTGCTGTCGTGGTCCAGGAGGAAGGGCCGCCGCTCGACGGGAGCATCGGGGAGCCACTGGGCCTGCGATTTTTCCACGGCGGCCAGAAAGAACCGGTAGGCGTCCAGCACCGTCGACTTCCCCGACGCGTTCGCCCCGTAGATCGCCGCCACCGTCAGCGCGGGCCGCTCGTCCTCGTAGACGGGTACGAGATTCAGCTCCTGCGGCTCGCGCAGTGAGCCGTGATTGGCCACCCGGAAACTGAGCAGCACGGCGGGTACACCTCACTTCCGCGCTTGTGAACAAGTGATTCGCGCGATAGGCCCTGTGTTTCCATGCTAGTCCCCCTTCGCGAACGGAGACAGGCCCGCCGCCCACGAGGGTGACGGGCCTGCTTCGGCGCGGGCGGCTACAGCGTCTTGCCCGGAGTCTCCGCCGGGACCGGCCCCACGATCAGGCCCTCTCCCTCCCCGAACGCGTCCACCCGGACCGTGTCGCCGTCCTTGACCTCGCCGGCGAGGATCTCCTTCGCGAGACGGTCGCCGATGGCGGTCTGGACGAGGCGGCGCAGGGGGCGGGCGCCGTAGGCCGGATCGTTGCCCTCGTCGGCGAGCCAGGTCAGGGCCTCGGGGGTGATCTCCAGGGTGAGGCGGCGTTCGGCGAGCCGCTTGGCGAGCCGGTCGATCTGGAGCTTGGCGATGCGCTCCAGCTCCGCTTTGTCCAGCGCGGAGAAGACGACCAGGTCGTCGAGGCGGTTGAGGAACTCCGGCTTGAAGGAGGCCCGCACCACGTCCATGACCTGCTGCTTCTTCACCACCTCGGTGGTGAGCGGGTCGACCAGGTACTGGCTGCCCAGGTTCGAGGTCAGGATCAGGATCGTGTTGCGGAAGTCGACTGTGCGGCCCTGTCCGTCGGTGAGGCGGCCGTCGTCCAGCACCTGGAGGAGGATGTCGAAGACCTCCGGGTGGGCCTTCTCCACCTCGTCGAGCAGGACCACGGAGTACGGGCGCCTGCGGACGGCCTCGGTCAGCTGGCCGCCCTCCTCGTAGCCGATGTAGCCGGGGGGCGCGCCGACCAGCCGGGCCACGCTGTGCTTCTCGCTGTACTCCGACATGTCGATGCGGATCATGGCCCGCTCGTCGTCGAAGAGGAAGTCGGCGAGGGCCTTGGCGAGTTCCGTCTTGCCGACGCCCGTGGGGCCCAGGAAGAGGAAGGAGCCGGTCGGGCGGTCCGGGTCGGCGATACCGGCCCGGCTGCGGCGTACGGCGTCGGACACCGCCCGTACGGCCTCGGTCTGGCCGATGAGACGGCGGCCCAGCTCGTCCTCCATGCGCAGCAGCTTCTGGGTCTCGCCCTCCAGCAGCCGGCCGGCCGGGATGCCGGTCCAGGAGGCGACGACGTCGGCGATGTCGTCGGAGCCGACCTCGTCCTTGACCATGGTGTTCTTGGAGGCGGCGGCCTCCTCCTCGGCCTCGGAGGCCTCCTCCAACGCCCGCTCCAGCGTGGGGATCTCGCCGTAGAGGAGCTTGGAGGCGGTGTCGAAGTCGCCGTCGCGCTGGGCGCGTTCGGCCTGGCCGCGCAACTCGTCCAGTTTCTCCTTCAGTTCACCGACGGCGTTGAGGGACTGCTTCTCCTTCTCCCAGCGGGCGGTGAGGCCGCGCAGCTCCTCCTCCTTGTCGGCGAGGTCACGGCGCAGCCGCTCCAGGCGATCGCGGGAGGCGGCGTCGGTCTCCTTGTCGAGGGCCATCTCCTCCATGCGCAGCCGGTCCACGGACCGCTGGAGCTCGTCGATCTCGACGGGCGAGGAGTCGATCTCCATCCGGAGCCGGGAGGCGGACTCGTCGACGAGGTCGATGGCCTTGTCGGGCAGGAAGCGGGAGGTGATGTAGCGGTCGGAGAGGGTGGCGGCGGCGACGAGCGCCGCGTCCGCGATGACCACCTTGTGGTGGGCCTCGTAGCGGCCCTTGAGTCCGCGCAGGATCGCGATGGTGTCCTCGACGGTCGGCTCGGCGACCAGCACCTGCTGGAAGCGGCGCTCCAGGGCGGGGTCCTTCTCGATCCGCTCCCGGTACTCGTCGAGGGTGGTGGCGCCGACCATGCGCAGCTCACCACGGGCCAGCATCGGCTTCAGCATGTTGCCGGCGTCCATGGCGGAGTCCCCGCCGGCGCCCGCGCCGACGACGGTGTGCAGCTCGTCGATGAAGGTGATGATCTGCCCGTCGGAGTCCTTGATCTCCGCGAGCACGGTCTTCAGCCGCTCCTCGAACTCGCCCCGGTACTTCGCTCCGGCGACCATGGCGCCCAGGTCGAGCGCGACCAGCCGCTTGTTCTTCAGCGACTCGGGCACGTCGCCCTTGACGATCCGCTGGGCGAGCCCCTCGACGACGGCGGTCTTGCCGACGCCCGGCTCACCGATGAGGACGGGGTTGTTCTTCGTACGGCGGCTGAGCACCTGCACGACCCGTCGGATCTCCTGGTCCCGGCCGATGACGGGATCGAGCTTGCCCTCCCGCGCGGCGGCGGTGAAGTCGGTCCCGAACTTCTCCAGGGCCTTGTACTGGCCCTCCGGATCGGCGGTGGTCACGCGGCGTCCTCCCCTTGCCTTCTGGAACGCCTCCTGCAACTTCCTGGCGTTCGCCCCCTGCCGGGAGAGTACGTCCCCGGCCTGGCCGCCCTTCTCCGCGATCCCGATCAGGAGGTGCTCGGTGGAGACGTACTCGTCGCCGAGTTCCTTCGCCTTGGCCTGGGCCTCGGCGACGACGCTCAGCAGCTCGCGGTTGGGCTGGGGCGGCGAGACGGTGGAGCCGGTCACGCTGGGCAGACCGGCGAGGATCTTCTCGGCGCCCGCGCGCACGGCCGCCTGATCGGCGTCGACGGCGGCGAGCAGGTCGGTGATGTTCTCGTTGTCCTGGCCCTGGAGCAGAGCCAGCAGCAGGTGGGCGGGGGTGAAGTCGGGGTGTCCCTCGGACACGGCCCGGTTGCTGGCCGCGTTGATCGCGTCCCGGCTCCTGTTGGTCAGCTCGGCGTCCACGTTCGCGTTTCCCTCCTTGCGTCAGCCGTCGGCCGCAGTGACTTGGGCAACGTGCATAAAGTTGAGTCTATTCCACTCAAGGTGGAGTCGGGAGCGATACCGCCGACGGACCGGGAGCCGAGACCGCTAGATTCCAGGACCGTGAGTACCTACCGAGTGGATCCGGGTGCCCCGGACGCCGCGTACCTCGCCTTCTGGCGGGAGCGCCATATCTGCACCCTGACCACCCTCCGCGCCGACGGCAGCCCCCATGTGGTGCCGGTCGGAGTGACATACGAACCCGAGGCACGTCTCGCTCGGGTGATCACCAGTTCGACGAGTGCGAAGGCGCGGCACGTACGCCTGGCCGGGGAGGAGGGCGCCCGGGTCGCCGTCTGCCAGATGGAGGGCAAGCGTTGGGCGACGCTGGAGGGGCGCGCGTTCGTCCGTACGGACCGGGAGCGGATCACGGACGCCGAGCGGCGCTACGCCGAGCGGTACGGCAGGGAGCCCCGGCCGAACCCGCAGCGCGTGGTGATCGAGATCGAACTGACCGGAGCGCTGGGGCGGGGCTGACGCGGGGGTGCGGCCGGGGCCTGGACCTGGACCTGGACGCGGATGGTGACCGCCCGCTTCCGGTTGACCTTTTTTCGGACAGATGGGCGGGCGGGTGGGGTGGTTCCGATACCTGGGTACATCCCGAAATGTCGCCGTAAACCTGCAGCGGCGTCACCGTGTTCAGGTCACGGTGACGCCGCTGCTGGGGGGAAGCGCCTGAGCGATTTGAAACGACGGGGGAATCGCTTCAGGCACTGCGGGGGGTGGCTGAGACGGCCGTGGAGGCCTGGGTCTCCGGCTCGGCGAGCCGGTGGTCGCGCTGGTCGAGATTGACGAAGACCATCCCGTACCGAACGGCACACCGTACTGGCTGCGGCGCGCCGCGCGGTCGCCGCAGACACCGGTACGCCCGGATGTCCTCGTCCTCGTCCCGGGTCACCACCACCGGTTCGCCGAACACGGTCACCATCAACGAGTCACCGCTGTGGGGGATGGCGGTGGCCAGGTCGATGAAGTGCCAGCCGGAGCGATAGGCGGTGGCCATCTCGCGCCGGAAGGAACGGTCGTCGGGAGGAGTCGTCACATCAGCTCCCTGCTCCGTCGTCAGCCGGGGGCACCGGCCAACTCGTGTCCGCGGCCCGCGCCAGTGTCGTCGACTCCACCACCGCTGGCCAACTGGTGTCCGCGCGATAGTCACCCTTCGTATCGGAGAGACCGCTCAACGCTCCGAAAACGACAACGGTGGAGAAGGCGGCGACAAGCACCGAGCGAAGCATTCTCTTGCGCATAGTCGGCTTCGTCCTCACTTGAAGGTCCCTCTTCCCCCGTCGAGTACGACGATGGCTCATTCGGGCACGTCATGGCCACATAATCGATGCATCATGTTCCTGCATGTTCAGGACCCTGGGGGGTGGAGATTTGGTGGAAAATCGGGTTGAAGCGATACATCCCCACACGGTGGCTGATCTGTGCGACGAGGGAGCACGTCTCTACGCACACGCACTGCGGACGGGACGCATCGCACGCGAGGAGGCGGAGTCCGCCCCCTGCCTCATGGAGTTCCCCCTGCTCCATCCCGACCCTGATGACGCGAACTGGCTTCGTCCCGTTCCCCCTTCGGTCGCACTGGCCCAGCGACTCAACCCGATAGAGCGCGAGATCGCCGAACAGCGGCGCCGGTCGATCGAGCTCAGCGACGCCTTCGAACCCTTCATGGCGCTCAGCGCCCAGGTGTCGGCCCCGACGCACGCGATCAGAGTGCTGGAAGGCGGCGAGCAGATCCAGACGGCTCTGAACCTGGCCACCGCCGAGTGCCAGATCGAGGTGCTGACGGTCCAGCCGAGCAACCGCATATCGGAGCGCAACCTGCTCCAGGGGCTGGAACGTGACAGACCGTTGATCGAACGTGGTGTGCGGATCCGCACCCTGTATCAACACACGGCCCGGCACAACCCGGAGAAGCTGGCCTACGTGGCGCGGCTGTCCGACGGCAAGGTGGAATACCGCACCATCGACGAGTTGGTCGAGCGCCTCATCATCTGCGACGACACCGTGGCCTTCATCCCCACCCGCGACGACCAGCAGGTCGCCCTGGAACTCAGACATCCGGGCCTCGTGCGCTACCTGGTCAAGGTCTTCGAGTTCATGTGGGGCCGCGCCGTCCCCCTGACCGCCGGCGCCCCCTACGAGACGGCCCCAGACGGCATCACCGACATCCAGCACTCCATCGCCAAGCTCCTCGTCGAAGGCCACGTGGACGAGGCCATAGCCCGCCGCCTGGGCATGAACGTCCGCACCTGCCGCGCCCACATAGCCAAACTGGCGACGGCGTTGGGCAGCGGCAGCAGGGCCCAACTCGGCTATCTGATCGCGCAGTCGGGGATCCTGGAGCAGGGGCAGAGCCACTGACGGGCGAGGGAGGCGAGTACAGGTGACCAGCGAGGTCCACGGGCATCGGGTCGACGAACTGTGCGCAGCCGGCCTTGAGTTGTACGCGCGAGCGCTGCGGGACGGGCGGGTGCGAGGCGAGGAAGCGACAGCAGCGCCCTGTCTGGTCCGGGCCGGACTGCTGCACCCGGCGACAGAGGACCCGTCCTGGCTGGAGCCGGCGGCCCCGGCGAGGGCCCTGCACAGACTGGTGCGCGACATCGAGGACAGGGTTGCCGAGGAACGGCGCCGTGAGGAGCGGTTGGCGGCAGCCTTCGAGCCGCTGCTGCGGATCGCGGAGCGCCAGACCGCCCCGGCGGGTGGCAGCCCCCCTGCGATCACCGTGCTCAGCAGCAAGGAACGGATCAACACCGCCATCACCGAGGCCATGGCAGGAGCCTCGCAGGAACTCCTCTGCATCCAGCCGCACACCAACTACCACGGGCAACACGCCCCGCACGTCGTCGCCTTCGAGCGTGACCAGTCCCTGCTGGACCGGGGTGCCCGTATCCGCACCCTCTACCCGCACACGCTCCGCCACGCCCCCATGGCCATGGCCCGCTACGAACAATTACGGGGCGACGTCGAGGCCCGCACGCTCGACGAGGTCACCGACCGCCTCATTCTCATCGATCGCTCGGTGGCCTTCATCCCCGCCAGCAGCGACCTGACCATGGCCCTGGAGATCCGGCATCCCGCCCTGATCTCCTTCCTCGCCACCACCTTCGACCGCCTCTGGCACCTGGCCACACCCATGTACCCCGAGACCGTCCAGCTGCCCGTGATCGACGGCATCACCCCGCGCCAACGCGCCATCGCCCGCCTCTTGGTGCAGGGCCACACCGACACGTCCATCGCCGACCGGCTCGGCCTCAACGTCCGCACCGCCCGCCTCCACATCGCCAAGCTCGCCGCCCAGCTCGGCAGTGAGAGCCGGGCTCAGCTCGGCTATCTCATCGGACGGTCGGGGATCCTGGAGCAGGAGCCGTAGGGGCAGTTGGGGCTGTGGAGGCCGTAGGAGTCGCGGGAGCCGGGGTCGGCAGGGCGGCGGGGAGATCGGCCGGGGAGGAACGGGGCGGGCCGTCCAGGCCCGCCTCCGCGATGCGGACGCCCAGTTGCGTGCGGCTGGCCGCGCCGAGGCGTTCGGAGAGGCGGGCGATGTGGGCCCGGCAGGTGCGCACGCTGATGCCGAGCCGCTCCGCGACCACCGCGTCCTGGTGACCCTCCGCCAGCAGCGCCGCGATGGACCGTTCCCGGTGGGTGATGCCCGCGACGCCGGTCGAGGGGAGGGACTCGGCCAGCGGGACGCCGAGGCGCCAGAGGCGTTCGAAGACGGTGACCAGGTACTCCACCAGCGCGGGGTGGCGGATCTCCAGGGCCATGGTGCGGTCGGAGTTCGCGGGGATGAAGGCGACCGTGCGGTCGAAGACGATGAGGCGTTCCACCACCTCGTCCAGGGTGCGGGCCTCCGCCGACTCCCCCATCAGCTCCATGTAGTTGTGCAGGCCCTGCCCGTGCCGGGCCACATGCGTGTACAGGTCCCGCATCCGCACACCCCGTCGGCACATCGCCAGCGCCCGGTGCAGCCCCTCGCGCAGCTCGTCCTCGCGCCGGATGCCGCCGGGCTGCACGGTCAGCACCTCGGTCGTACAGCGCTCGGTGGCCTCGTCGATCGCAGCCCGGATCCGGGACAGCCCGTCAAGCACCCGGATCGCCGTGCTCTCCGCCGCCTGCCGGGCCCGCGAGCCGCCGAGGCCCGCGTACCACTCGACGGCGTCCACCGCCGCGCCCATCCTGGCCTGGCTGGCGCTGACCTCGGCGTGGACACTGCGCAGCAGCCGGGTCATGACCTCCTGCGGCGAGGTGGGCACCAGCCAGCCCATGTCGTCGGGGTCGGGGTGCAGCAGGGCGAGTTCGAGCAGACAGGGCACGGCGTCGGCGTCCGCGCGCGGGACACGGCCCCGTCGTACGGCTCGGGAGTACACGCGGTCCCCGGCGGCGCAGAGCCGGTCGGCACCGTGCGGATGCTCCTCGGTCGCGTGCCCGGCCATCGCCCACTTCACCCCCGGTTCCAGCCCCCTCGCAGCGCCACTATGCGCGGCCCGCACCGGCTCCGCAACACGACTGCGCCATGGTTATGCCCCCATAGGAGGGGTTGTGTTTGCGTTTCTCCACCCCTCAGGCAGTGCGCTCTGCAACAAGGTCAACGACCCGGGACTAGAGCCCGGGCCTGCACACCGGGCGCCACTGGCTGTGGTGCTGCGCTTGCGTCCTGTCCCGCTCCCGGATGTCGGGGGTGGGTCTGGGGCGGTGGACTGCGCCCCGCGTCGCCACAACTCTTCCGCGCGAGCACGGATGTTGCGGGAGCCTCCCCCACTCTCGGCTTCGCTCGAGCGGGAGGTGCCCCCATCGATCCGCGTGATCAACGAATCCGCAGGACCGGCACGCGAACCAGGCCTGGGAGACCCGGTTCGCTCTGTCGATGTGGCCGCACTCGGCGCAGGTGCGGGAGGTGTACGCCGGATCGACGTACACCACCGGCACCCCGGCCTTCTTGGCCTTGTACGCGATGAACGCCCCCAGCTGAGCAAAGGACCAGCTGGAGTGGGTGGCCCGTTGGGGCTTGCGAAGCCGTACCCGCTCACGAATACCGCCCAAGTCCTCCAGGGCGATTCCGCGACCGGTGCGTTCTGCCTCGGCCACCACATGCTTCGCGATCTTGTGGTTGATGTCCCTGGCCCGCCGGGCCTCCTTGCGCCGCCGCTTCTTCAGCCGGCGTTCGGCGGACGGGGTGTTCTTCTTCTGCAGCTTGGTCCGCAGGGTGCGTTCGCGCAGCCGTCCCGGTTGAGTTCGCGCCCGGCCACGATCTGACCGTCCGAGGTGGTGGCGATGTTCACGATCCCCAGGTCGATACCGAGAAAGCCGTCCGGATCCGCGTTCGGTTCGGCTTCGGGGATCTCGCAGGTCGCGTTCAAAAACCACATGCCGTCCCGGTACAGCAGGTCGGACTCGCCCTTGCGATACAGGGCCAGACGGGCCAGCTGCTCCGGGGAGGCGATGAACGCCACCCCCTTCACCCGTCCGGACAGGGTCCAGAGGGAGACGGTCCGGTCGGTGATCTGCCAGGACAGCATCCGGTCGTCATAGGGCTGCGCACCCTCGGGCCGGAACGTGATCGGTTTCTCGGTGGCCCGCCGGTACCGCTCGGACCACGGCTTGCCCAGGTTCCCGGCCTTCGCATTCGCCGCCAGCGTGCGGTAGGCGTCGCAGGTCTTCTTGATGACGTGCTGGGCAGCCTGCGCCCCCAGGCCCCACCGCTGCTTGATCTCGCGGTAGGTGTGCTCGCGCAGCGCGAAGTTCCGCTTCACATCCTGGGCGAAGGCCACCCCGGACACCCAGGACGCCGCCTCGTTGCAGGCGTGCAGGGTCGCCTCAAGCGCCGCCGCCTGTACGGGCGTCGGCAACAGCTTGACCTGCACCACCAGCTTCATGACACCCGAACCTACACAGCCACCCGCACACACAGACCACTTCCGCACACCTGTCCCACCATCCAGCGACCCACCAGCCATACGTTCGGCATTGCCCCGGCTTCGCCGCAGCCCTGCGGGCGCTCCGCACCTGAACTCCCGGACACTGCGATCCTCCGCGTCGCCACCACACGCTGCGATTCCTCCCAGGCGTAAACGCTGGGGTTCCTCGCGTGAATCTCGCTGAAGTCAACGACGGAAGCGCCCCGCGCACGCCTCGGTCCGGCACGCCCGCGTTGCGCCGGGTCCGTTGCGCCCGCGTTGCGCCGGGTCCGTTGCGCCCTCGCTGCGTCGGGCCTGTTGCGCCCCCGCACGCCCGCGCGAACGGCAGGTCGTCGGACGGAGATCCCGGTGACTGTTCCCCGCGCGCGGCCGCACCCCGTCTCCCCCACCCAGCCGTACTTCAAACCCTCCGTTTCCGCAGGTCGTGGCCATCCCCGCAAGATGGCGGAAACGCACCGGTGATCAGGGCGTTACGGAGCGCGCTTACCGTCGGGCCATGGCGGACATATTTGACGCGTACGCGTTGGCCGACGCGTGGGACGAGATGTTCGAGCGGCCGGGTGAGGTCAGGGCCGCCTATGAGCCGGTGCTCGCGGCGCTCCAGCCGATCGAGCCGGCCGAACTGCGGTTCAGGGCGGACCAGATGGCCCGCGCGTTCACGGACCGGGGCGTGACCTACGCCTTCGCGGGGGAGGAGAGACCCTGGCCGCTGGACCTGGTGCCACGCATCCTGGACGCCCTGGAGTGGGACCTGATCCAGCGCGGAGTGGCCCAGCGCGTCCGTGCGCTGGAGGCGTACCTCGCCGACGCGTACGGGCCCTGCCGGGCCTTCGAGGACGGGGTGGTGCCCTGGCGGCTGCTTCTCAACTCCGCCCATTTCCACCGGGCCGCGCACGGGGTGGAGCCCCCGGGAGGGGTCCGTATCCATGTCGCCGGCATCGACCTCGTACGGGACGAGGCGGGTGACTTCCGGGTGCTGGAGGACAACGTCCGGGTGCCGTCGGGGGTGTCGTACGTCATCGAGAACCGGCGCGCGATGACCCGGGTGTTCCCGTCCCTCTTCGCCGAGCAGCACGTGGTGCCGGTGGACGGGTACGCGCAGCGGCTGCTCGCCGCGCTGCGGGCCGCCGCGCCCGGCGGGATCGGCGATCCGCGCGTCGTCGTCCTCACCCCCGGCCCCAGCAACGCCGCCTACTTCGAACACGCCCTGCTGGCCCGGCTGATGGGCGTGCAGCTGGTGGAGGGACACGACCTCGTCTGCCGGGCCAACCGGGTGTGGATGCGGACGACGCGCGGGGAGATGCCGGTCCATGTCGTATACCGGCGGCTCGACGACGACTTCCTCGATCCCCTCCACTTCCGGCCCGACTCGGTGATCGGCTGCCCCGGCATCATGAGCGCCGCGATGGCGGGCAACGTGACGCTGGCGAACGCGGTCGGCAACGGCATCGCGGACGACAAGCTCCTCTACACCTACGTCCCCGACCTCATCCGCTACTACCTCTCCGAGGAACCGATTCTGCCGAACGTGGAGTCCTTCCGGCCGGACGAGCCCGGACAGCTGGAGGCGGTCCTCGACCAGCTCGACCAGCTGGTGATCAAGCCGGTCGACGGGGCCGGCGGGCAGGGCATCGTCATCGGGCCGAAGGCGGACCGGGAGACGCTGGAGCGCACCCGGCAGGCCGTGGCGGCCGACCCGCGCGGCTGGATCGCGCAGCGGCCGGTCGCCCTGTCCACCTCTCCCACCCTCGCCGGTGAGCGGATGGCCCCGCGTCACATCGACCTGCGGCCCTTCGCCGTGAACGACGGCAGCGATGTCTGGGTCCTGCCCGGCGGGCTGACCCGCGTCGCCCTCCAGGAGGGCAACCTCATCGTCAACTCCAGCCAGGGCGGCGGCTCCAAGGACACCTGGGTGCTCGCCGAGGGCCCCGCCGAGCAGCGCCCCGAGGAGCCCGGCGGCCCGCTGCCGCAGAAGGCGCCGCGCCAGCTCGGCCCCGACGGCACGCGCGCGGTCGTCCAGGAAGGAGCGCAGCAGCAGTGAACGACGTGATCCTCTCCCGGATAGCCGAGGCCCTGACCTGGACGGGACGGTACGTGGAACGGGCCGACGCGACCGGCCGTATCCTCGACGCCTACCTCCACCGCCTCCTGGAGGACCCCTGGCGCGACGAGGACGCGGCCTGCCGCTCGCTCTACGCGATCCTCGGCGTCGACGCGCCCGACCGGCACTGCGACATGCAGCAGGTGCTGGACCGGCTGGCCTTCGACGCCCGCTCGACGGGGTCGATCGAGGGCGCGCTCGGGGCGGCCCGGCTGAACGCCCGCAGCGCCCGCGAGGCGGTGTCGTCGGAGATGTGGGAGTGCCTGAACTCCACCTGGCACGCGCTCGCCGACCAGCGCACGGCCGCGCGCCGCACGGGCGGCCCGTACGCGTACCTGGAGCTGGTACGGCGTCGCGCGGCGCTCTTCTTCGGGCTCGCGGACTCCACGATGAGCCGGGACGACAGCTGGCGTTTCGTGGTGCTGGGCCGCAGCCTGGAGCGGGTGGACATGACGGTGCGGCTGCTGTCGGTACGGGTGCTGGACGCGGCGCACGCGCCGGACTGGCCGACGCTGCTGAGCGCGAGCGGCGCCGACGAGGCGTACGCGCGGGTGCACGGCGGCTTCGGCGACAGCCCCAAGGTGGCGGAGTTCCTGCTCCTGGACCGCGACTTCCCGCGCTCGGCGCTGCACGCCCTCACCACGGCGGAGGAGTGCCTGGCGGCGCTCGGCCGCCCCCGCCAGGACCCGGCCCGGCGTCCGATCGGCGCCCTGCGCACCCACCTCGAATACCTCGACTCCGAGGCGCTGGAGGCCGGGCTGCCGGCGCTGCTGCGCGACCTCCAGCAGGCGTGCATGGCCTCGGCGGAGGCGGTCGCCGAGAAGTTCTTCCCGTACCAGGGGCCCGTCGAATGGGCCCAGGAAGGCGCGTGAGCACGATGAACCTGCCCGCAACGGCCGTAACGGCTCCTCGGGCGACCCGGCGTCTGCGCATCCGGCACACGACCCGCGTCGCGTACGCCCAGCCCGCGGCCTCCTCGCACAACGAGGTCCGCATGACGCCGCTGACGCTGCCCGGCCAGACCACGCTGGACGCCCGGGTCCTGGTCAACCCCTCCACGCCCACCTGGTCGTACTGGGACTACTGGGGCACCCAGGTCACCGGTTTCGACCTCATCGAGCCGCACTCCGATCTGACGATCACCGCGACGAGCCTGGTGGAGACGAGCCCGCCCGAGCCGCTGCCGGACGCGCCGGACCGGGCGGAGATCCGCCGGGCGAGCGCCGACTCCCGCCTCCTGGAGTACCTGACGGCGACGGGCCGTACGACGCTGCCGCAGGACCTGGTGGACCGGGCCCGGGAGGCGTCGGAGGGGCTCTCCGCGCACGGGACGGCGGTCGCGGTCTCGGCCCTGGTCGCCGACCGTGTCGCGTACGTGCCGGGCGCGACCGGTGTGCACACCAGCGCGGCCGAGGCGTGGGAGCAGGGGGCCGGCGTC
Source organism: Streptomyces sp. NPDC034049 (assembly GCF_055575575.1). Classification (NCBI taxonomy): domain Bacteria; kingdom Bacillati; phylum Actinomycetota; class Actinomycetes; order Kitasatosporales; family Streptomycetaceae; genus Streptomyces; species Streptomyces sp. NPDC034049. Next base: position 12,100 of record NZ_JBVISJ010000012.1, on the reverse strand, counting down.
TGCCAGGACATCGCCCACCTCACCCTCGGCATGCTCCGCGCCCTCGGCCTGCCCGCCCGCTATGTCTCCGGCTACCTCCACCCGGAACGCGAGGCCGAACTCCACCGCCCCGTCGCCGGCCAGAGCCACGCCTGGGTCGAGTACTGGGCGGGCGACTGGACCGGCTACGACCCCACCAACCGCGTCCCCGCCGACGAGTCCCACGTGATCGTCGGCCGGGGCCGCGACTACGACGACGTGACCCCCCACAAGGGCATCTACCGAGGCGTGGCGGGAGGCCCCCCGGAGGTGACGATCGAGTTCACGCGGGTGGCGTGAGGGGAGCGGATGCGGGAGGCGGGAGGCGGGAGGCGGGAACGGAGGGGAGCCCCGGAGGGCTCGGAGGTCACTTCAGGTTGACCGCGTCGCAGTCGGACTTGAACTCGGCGGTGCAGATCTGCTTGACGGTGTAGATGCCGTCGGCGATGACCGTGTCCGCGATGTTGTTCTTGGTGAGGGCGACCGGGGGCACCAGCTGGGCCGGGATCTTCTTGGTGGTCGGGGAGTCGACGCTGTCCTTGGCGAGGGCGTCGAACTCGATGGAGCGGCCCTGGACCTTGGCGACGGCCATCTCGGCGGCGGCGCTCGCCTGTGTCGGGAACGACTTGTACACGGTCATGTACTGGTCGCCCGAGAGGATCCGCTGCACCGCGTCCAGGTCGGCGTCCTGCCCGGTGACCGGCGGCACCTTGGAGACGCCCGCGGTCTTCAGCACGTCGATCACGGCGCCGGCGATGCCGTCGTTGGCCGCGTAGACCGCGTCGATGTTGTCGACACCGAGCTTGGCGACCGCCTGCTCCATGTTGACCTTGGCGACCTTGGGGTCCCAGTCCTTGGTGTCGAACGTCTCGGAGATCGTCACCTTGTCCTGGAGCTCGGAGAGCGCGCCCTCCTTGAACATGGCGGCGTTCGGGTCCGAGGGCGACCCGTTCATCATGACGATCTTGTTGGCGGCGCTGTCACCGAGGTTCTCGACCAGCGAGCGTCCCTGCACCTGCCCGACGAGCTCGTTGTCGAAGGAGACATAGCCGTCGATCGGGCCCTCGGCCAGCCGGTCGTACGCGATCACCGGGATGCCCGCGTCGTGCGCCGTCTGCACGGCGGGCGCGACGGCCTTGGAGTCCACGGCGTCGACGATGAGGATGTCGACCTTGTCCGCGACCATCTGCTCGATCTGGCTGTTCTGGGTCTCCGGGTCCTTCTCCGCGTTGGCGTACTTGGTCACGCCCCTGTTGTCGGTCAGCTCGGCGATCTTCTTCTTGATGTTGGGGTAGTCGAACTGCTCGTACCGCTTGGTGTCCTTGTCGGGGAACAGCACACCCACCGTGATGTCGTCGCCCTTGGTGGGACTCGCCTCCGCGCTGTCGCCGATGTCCGCGACCCCGCAGGAGGCGAGGGAGACGGCCGCCGCCGAGGCGACGAGGGCGGTGGCGGTACGGCGCAGAACAGTGGTGCGACGACGTATACGGGTGCTGGGGGTGGTGCTGGTGGTACGGGCGTTCACATCAAGGGCCTTCCGGGCGTGGGCGCGCAGCACTGCGACCCAGGTGGCTGAAAGCCAACGCGGTGATCACCTCAGCGTCAAGGACCAATCACTTAACGAGATGACAACAGCCTTGTGTGGTCTCGGTGTGAAGAGGGTAAAGCAAAGGGCCCCCGGTGTCGCCGCGCGGCCTTCACGTGACCGAGGCCACGGCTGAAGCAGGAGGGTGTCCGAATGCGTGGGTCACCCTATGAACGCCGTCGGTGATCAATCGATCCCCGCGCCCTCGCGGCCCCGCACATCGCCCATGGGTTTACGCGTCAGCTGCCGAAATGGCCGGCCGGCCCGGCCGGAGAGAGGCCGGGCGAAAAGCCAGGTTACTCCTCCAGAACGACACCCGGGTATCCCATTCCACCCGACAGCCGGAACTCCGGCAGGTGGCGGAGCTCACCCCGTACAGTCCGGGGAAACGCCCGTCCCGCAAGAGCGACGCGAGAGAACCTGATCACTTCACGTCCCGAGTCAGGGACAACACCCTCACCGTTCCCTGGCCGGCGATGTCCGGCCGGTCGCCGATGCACCGATACCACAGGGGTCTCGCGAATGATCGACTACCGTGCCATGGGGGAAAGCGGCTCAGGCACACACACTTCGCCCGCCCCCAGCCCGATGTAAGTCGAAGAAGGGAACTCCTCATGCTCTGGCCCGCTCTCCGGGTGCTCTCCCAGGGAGAACTGACACCCGATCAGCTACAGGGGTTGCTCAGCAGGCTCCGGCTCGAAGAGATCCCCCGCCCCGAAGGCCCTGGAGCGGCGAAGAGCCTCGCACACCGCTCCTTCACCGACGACACGGGCACCGTTCTCGTCCTGGACCTCGCCCGCTCCGGCGAGTCCGGCTGGGTGCTCGCTCTGTTCTTCGACGGGGAACCGCCTTCCGCCGACACCGTGGAAGGCCACCGGGTGCTGCTCCGCGACGCGATCGAACAGGTCGGCCTCACCCTCGTCGAGATCACCCCCGCCGCGACCGCCGACGAGGTCCATGTCCCACCCCCGCACCCCGGTGCTTCCGAGACCGGCGTCGGAGTGACCTGGGATCTGCCCTACGACGACTTGGACCACATGTGGCCCCACATCGGTCTGCGCAAGGACGCCCCCCGCGAGGTGAAGGAGATCAAGCTGCGTGAGGTCATGCGCACTCCGGCGTGGTCCGCAGCCCCCCTGTCCCTCCGCCGCCAAGCCGACGACTTCCTGCGCGGCGTCTGAGAGCGAGGAAGATTCGGGCTCCCGCCGCTACTCGCCGACGAACGTCTGGGCCAGGAGTTCGTCGGCCAAGTCCTTGGCGAGGCGTGCCAGTTCCTCGCCACCGCGTCCCGGCCCGAAGGCCGCTCCCGGTGAGAGCCTGGCCGCCAGTTCTTCCAGCAGGCCCGCGACGATCATCGCGCGCAGTTCTGTGATGGCGACATTGCGAGACGGCTCACCGGGTAGTCGGTCCTCCAGGTCGCGATCCCCTTCCAGTCGCCGTCGCAGCTCCACCGCCCGTTCCGCGAGAGAAATCGGTTCGGCCCGCTGCCCCACATAGCTCCTCGCCACCAGCGAGTGCTCGAACGGATCAAGCGAACTACGCGTGGGGAGGGACCGCCGCGGCGTCTCGCCCTGCAATGCCGCACGCAGACTCTTGAGCGCGTCATCGAATTGCGGCGACGAGTCCGCCGCCTCCGGCATCGCGTCGAGCACTTCGATCGCGGCGCTCCGCAACTGCGCGTACTCGGCCTGGACCACGTCATCGTGCACAAATGCTCCCTGATTCCCTGGCTCGCCATCGGTATCCCTGCGCAAGCGACCTCCTGGTCCCCGTTCTCGTTGTCTCCAACAGGGCGACGGAAACAAGAAGTTCACCGCAAGGCGGGGTCGGATAACCCCGAATTCAAACGATCTTTCTGCGTATGATGCCGCAACAGTCAGAACCCCGTTGATGCTCCTGGCATCTTCCTCACCCGGGACCGGCCAGCACCACCATTCAGGGAGGAAGCCCGTGCTGTTCGCGGCCGAGCACGACAGAGACGAGACCCGTCTTCAGGACCTGTTGTCCTGGGGCGCCGGGCCAGGAGTGATCGTCACCTCGCCGGAGATCGCCGGCACCGCGTACGTCGTCACCGATTCCCGGCCCGTACCTCTGTCGGCCGCCCGAGCCGGCACCGACGATCTCCGGATATCCGACCTCGGCCCGGAGGTGAACGGCTTCGCCTGGGTGTCGGGCGGGACAGTGTTGCGAGTGGAGACACGGGCGTTCGGGCCGCAACACTTCCACCCCGTGGAGGCGCCCCCGGCGTCCGGGCTCATGGGCCAGACAGACGTGCGCTCGGGCACGGACACGGACCCGCATCTGGTTCGGCTCGCTCCCACCGACATGCTCGCGCGAACCTGGCTCCACGAGATCACGGACACCGTACGGGAGCTAGCCGAGGCGCAGGAAGCCGCACGAAACGGCGTCGCGCGGGAGCCACTCGCTCCGGAGCGGCGGGCCGGCGGCGACCACTGTGTTCCCGCCCGAACCCGCGAGTACGCGTGGCTGTCGCGCAAATGGGAAGAGGCCGGCGACAGTGGCGAACAGTCCCGATGGGAAACCGAGTTGGCCGGAACGGCTCGGGACATCGTGGCCCGGGGACACACCCCGTCGCCGCCGCCGTGGGCGGACACTCCGGCGAGTGGCGCCTCTCAGCACGATGAGTGGATCTTCCGAGTCGCCGAGGGCGGCCCCGGCCAATGGCAGTTCGGCGACGGACGGGCAGGCCGGTTCCGCGAGACACCCGTCCGCCCCGGCGTCGCTGTCGCCCCCGGCTCGACCCACCGTGCCGGCGAAGCCCTGCGCAGGCAGTACACGGATGCCGGGCTCGAGGAACTGCGCGCCGCGTACACAGAGGAACGCGAGCGGCTGCTCCGGGACCACCAGCGGCGGCTGGCGGTGACACCGCCGGCCGGGCGAGAGGAGGCGCACCAGGAGTTCGTCGCACAGTGGGCGGAACTGTCCCGGCGGCACGACGCCAGCCGGTTCAGCATGCGCATCCTCGCGTACTGCACCGAGTGGGACCCCCACAAGGGCGGCATCGTGGCCGTCAACCGGAACCTCGTCGAGGGACTTGCGGCCGCCGGCCACGAAGTCTTCGTCCGCGTCGGTCACGAGGTCCCGCCGGAGCCTCCCGGCGAACGCATCCGGCTCATCGGGCCCCGCCAGTTCGACCCGACGCGTGGCGAGCAGGAACAACTCGTCTACGGCGGCGAGGACCTGCCGCAGAACGTGGACGCCGTCATCGGGCACAGCCGCTACTCCGGCCCGGAAGCACTCCAGGTACGTGACCAGCTGTATCAGGACACGCCCTATGTCCAGGTCATCCATATGGTGACCGGAGCGCTGGCCCGGGTGGCGAACCGACCTGATCTGGAAGTGGAGTTCGAGGGCACTGAACGCCGCATGGTCGCCGCCGCCGACATGGTCGCGGGCGTCGGCCCGGTGCTGGCGGACGAGGCCCGGCGGCTCGCCGCCACCAATCCGGGCGATCACAGTCCCGCCGTCCACCAGATCATTCCCGGAGTGCCGTTCGAGCAGCAACAGCTGTTGCCCTGGGACGGAGAGCGGACCCGCCACGTCCTGCTCGTCGGCCGCGCCGACGCCCCGCAGAAGGGGGCTCAGCACGCCGCCCTCATGGTCCGCCGGCTGAACGAGGAAGGCATCGACGTCCGGCTCACCGTCCGCGGTGCGGCCCCGGAGACCGTGGAAGAGGTTCGGGAGCGGCTGTCGAACATCGTCGGCCGGGAAGTCGTGGTGAAGCCGTTCTCCATCGACCGCGAGGAGATCCTGGCCGACATACGGCAGGCCGACGTCCTGGTGATGCCCTCGCGGGCGGAAGGCTTCGGACTGGTGGGGCTGGAGGCGGCGGGCGCGGGACTCCCCGTGCTGCTGCCCCGCACCAGTGGCGTAGGAGCCTTCTTCGGCGACCCGAACCGGTTCCCCTCCGAGATCACCCGGAACAGCCTGGTCGAGCAGGGCTTCGAGGACGAGGTGGACGTCGGGCGCTGGACCGACAAGCTGCGGAACATCGTGCTCGACATCCCCACGGCGCGGGCGAACGCCCTCGCCCTGCAGCGACATCTGAGCGAGGCCAACACCACCTGGGTGGGTGCGGCCGATTCCCTGGTCGCCGCGATCCAGGCCATGCCGGACCGCCGTGCCCGGCGTCCTGACGCACCCGAGCTGCCGGCGATGACGGGGGACGGCTGGGCGAACTGCTCCCAGGGCCACGCGCACTGGGGACGGTTCGGCGGGGCCGGGCTGTTGCCCGTCCACCGCGCCGATGACGGCCGGACGTACGTACTCATGCAACAACGGGGAGCGGACACCGACCAAGGCGGGACGTGGGCGCTGCTCGGCGGCGCGCGCGAGAGCCACGAGTCCGCGGCACGGGCCGCCGTTCGCGAGGCTGTCGAGGAGAGCACCCTCGATCCCAGCCACCTCCGTATCGAGCGGGTCGTCCGGGACGACCACGGTGGCTGGTCGTACGACACCGTGCTCGCTTCGGTGGACCGGGCGACAGAGGTCCGGCCCGTCGGGAGCGAGTCCGCCGCACTGGCCTGGATTCCCCTGGCCGAGGTGGAAGGCCTGAACCTGCATCCCGGTTTCGCCGCGAGCTGGCCGGTCGTACGGGCCGAACTCGACGCCGTGCTGAACGGCGGGCCGTCCACCGTGATCGTCACTCCCACACCCCCCACCAGCGCGCTGCCGTTGCCTCCGCACCCCGTCACCGGCAGCCGTGTGATAGCTCGGGAGCCGCTCGAACACGGTGAGGGCATCACGAACCGGGAACTGACCACCTTCGCCGACGGGACCCGAGCCGTGTACGAGAAGTACGCACGTCCGGGGGATGTCACCACGAAGGTGCTCGACGGCTATGTCGGCCGGGCGGTGGGCGCCCGCGTCCCGTTGTCGCACCCGGTGGGACTGCACGAGGTCTACACCGACCACATGCCGGGCGAACCGGCCTCCGGCCTAGGCGGGGGCCTGGACGCACTGGCGGACCAGGGACTGCCCACGACCCGCGACGGTGTCCTCCTCGGTCTGCACCACGCGCTGACCGCCGCCCACGACGTCACCGCGCACCACCTCGTCCTCGGTGAACGACAGAGCCTGATCGTGGTCGGCGACGGTGCCCCGACCCATGGCCCTCTCCCGGACGCCGCGAACCCGTTCGTACACACCTTCTACCGGCAGACCGAGCCACATGTCTTCTCCTGGGTGGACAACCCGATTCCCCCCGGCGACATCGCGATCATGCGGCGGCAACTCGACGGGCTCCTCCCCCTCTTCGAGCGGCTCGCCCGTACGGACCTGCACCACGTCGTCATGGAGCGATTCGACCAGGTGGCAGACCACGCGCGCGGTACCGCCCCGCTACTGCCCCAACCGCCTGGCGCCCAGATCGCACTGCCCGAGCAGACACCCGCGCGTCACCACCCCCTGCCCCCGCCACCGGGCTCACAGGAGCGGGCCGACCAGCAGCGCATCAGCGAGGCGTTGCTGACGGACGACGGCCGGATCACCGACACCAGCCAGGCCAAGACCATCGCCATCGAGGCCCTCGCCAACCGGATGAGGTCCTCGACACCCGAGATCGCCCTGGCGGCGTTCGGCCTGGTCGTCGGCACGGACATGGCTCAGCATCTGGGAGACGACCGCTACGTCCTCGTACCGCACAACGAGAAATACCCCTCGATGGGCGCCGACATCCTCCGTGTCGACGAACTCGTGCCTGACAACCCCCGGCACGCCCCGGGGAAAGTACTGCGCATGGACGATCCGCGCGCCGAGGCCGTCGTCCGCCAGATCGCCGTCAGCGAGGTCATGGGAGCGTGGGCGTACGGCTCCAACAACAACGTGCGTGTATTGGCACTCCAGGAAGCAACCAAGGAGGAGTTCGGACTCACCGGAGTGCTGGAGTGGCGGATGGATGCCCGGACACGCGGCGCTGTGGACCTGGAACTCGACTACAACAGGGACGCGCTGCGTGACTTTCTGCGCACCCAGTACACGCTCACCCAGGAGACTCTCGCCGCACGTGGTGTGACCGAAGTGATCGCCTACCGAGCGCTCACCTGGCACGAGGAAGCGGCTCAGCCCGATTGGGTCGGCCTGAACGTGGGTGATGCCTTCGAGGCTCGTCACAGGCCTCTGGCGAGTTGGGCGGCGGATCGCCGGATCGTCGCCGACTGGCTGGAACAGCGAGGCGGTGACGCCGTGATCCTGGTCGACCGCAAACCCGCTCAGGACATCCTGTCCATGCCCACGACCGGCATGGGCTTCTTCGCTCAGCGGGAGTGGGTGACGCTGCCGGGCGACCGGCTGGTGACGCTGGACGGCGTCTACACCGGCAGAGGTTCGACAGCCGGGCTGGAACAGACTGCGGCGAGCAGCGTCTCCTTGGGAGCCCCTGACCTCGGTACCGAGCCGAGTCGAGCGGAGGGCGCCGACGCCACAGCGGCGGTGTCGACGAGCACTGGCGCATCGCCTCAGGGTGCCGTGCCGGTCACAGCTCAGGAAGAAACGCCCTCGGCCGGGCTGCCCGCATCCCAGGAAGGCGGCAACCTCTGGCTCCCTCTCACGATCACTTCCTCGTTCGATGCCGCCGATCCGCTGGACAGCCGCATCCGCAGGATCCTCGCCGGCGAGGAGGAACTCCCGAATTGGTGGCCGCGCGACGACTCCGGTTACGCCGTCACCGGACGCGACTTGGACTTTCTCGGCATCGACCCGATCCAAATCAAGTGGATGCTCACCGGAGAGGCCCCCATGGGCATGACCCCGGAGCTCTACCAGCGGTTCGGTACGGAAATGGTCGAGGCGCTGGGGCAGGACGGCATCGAATGGACTCAGGTCGACGTACGTCTCAAAGGGACCGGCGCCGAATTCTTCGCCGGAATCCACAAGACGCTGCCGCGCGAGGAGGATCTGGCCGCCCATCCGGAGGCGGCACGGCGCCTGCGGGAGTGGTTCGGCGACAGCCAGGATCGACCCCTGCGACGTCCGTACGACTCCATGTGGCGCCTCGGTCTGGACCCTCTGCCCAGTGATGTCGACCTCGACTTCAACAGCACTGCCATGGTCCGGGCCGCACGCGCGCATTGGAGAGCCAACCATTCCGACCGCTACTCGGGCGATTTCATGGGCGGCCACGGATATCTCGACAAGCAGGCCGTGACGGGCGCCCTCCCCTCTCTGGCTCAGTGGGCGAGCAGGTGGGAACGCGACCTGGGCAGACCTTTGTCACTCGGAGTCTTCGAATCCAGCGGTCCGTTCGACGCGACCCGGATCGGGCGCACCCTGTCCTCCCATTTCCGCGAAAGCGACTGGGTCATCCACAGTCCTCAGAACCCCATGGCCTGGCGCACGCCGACCTCCAGGATCGTCATCGCCGATGATCGGGCCAATGCCCCACGGACGTCCGCGGCCGCGGCACGGAGCCGATCGACCGCGGCCGGGAAGCCGACGAGACCGTCGTTCCCCGGCAAGGGGGAGCAGGCCGGACATCTGCGTCGCGGCGGAGACGAGCAACGAGGACCCAAACCGAACCAGCGCTGACCCCCAGGTGGCCGCACGAGGTGAGGACCGTCCATGACCTGGGCTGCTCATCTCTGCGGCCATCGCGGATTCCCTGGGCTGCTCATCTCTGCGGCCATCGCGGATGCCCTGGGCTGCTCATCTCTGCGGCCATCGCGGATTCCCGAGGGGAGTCGGCCTCAGCGGGCTCGGTGGTGGAGGTGCTTACGGTGCTTACGGCCCTGGGCCGTGACGGCGTCGCCGGTGTCGAAGGGGTGTCGTTGTCGACGTCCGCGAAACCGCCGTGCCGGTTCAGGGCGCCGGCGACCATCTCGGTGACCGGCTCCTGCGGGCGCCGGGCCGGCCGACCAGGCAGACCACGGGGGCGTCTCCTGCCCGACGCGGCCCGCGAGGAGGTCGGGGACGATCCGCCGGTTCTCGGCGTCGGGCAGCCGGTGCCGCTGGTGTTCGGCCGGGACGGTCACGTGAGGCCCGCCATGACCTCGCGGGCCAGCCGGGCGTAGTGCGAGCGGGCCTCGGCGATCTGCTCCCGGTCGGCCGACCGCAGCTCCTCGCGCTCCCGCGCCAGCCGTGCCTGCGCGGCGCGCGCGGCCTCGATGACGGCGGGGTCGGGGGCGTCCTTGGCCTCCTCCGCCGCGATCGTCGCGCTGTAGGCGCCGACCGCGCCGTTCACGGCCTCGATCGCCGCCTCGTACGCCGCGGTCTCCTCGTTCGACCAGTCGTGCGGTTCGAGGTCGTGGGTGACCGAGACACCGCTGCTCCGCGCGGTGCCGTGTGCGGTGTCTCGTGGAGCGCCCTGCGGGGTGGTTGACGGTGTCTCCCGTGCGGTCATGTGTCCCTCCGGTGTCCCGGTGTCCAGCTGTCGTTGCGGGGGACGGCGGGCGGGGGGAACGGGGTTCCCGGGAAGTCGGAAGCGGCGGGCGGGACGGGCGAAGCGAGGCCCGTGGAACGGTGGAGCGCGGCCGGCGGCTCAGCCACCGGCCGCCCACTCCCGCAGCAGCGCCTCCCGCTGCTCACGTCGTGGGGTGCCCTCGGCGGCGTGGGCGCGGCCCCAGCGCGCGAGGGTCTCGACGTCCGCCGTGCCCGCCACGAGGCGGTCCAGCAGGGCGACGGAGAGGTCGTACTCGGACTGCACGTAACCGCCGAGGGCCGCGGCCGACCGCGTGTCGAGCTCGACGGTCCGGTCGGCGGTCTCCAGGTGCACCTCGAACGCGGCCGCGGCCTCCCCGCCGCCCGCGACGGCGTTGGTCACGAGGTCGACGGCCGTGGTGGCGAGCAGCCGGGCGCTGGACCGGATCCGTACGTACCGCACGGTGGCCGACCGGATCTCCGACCAGCCCCACACCGCGCTCTGCCCGGTCCCCAGCCCTTCCACCCAGTCCCGCGTCAGCCGCACCCCGGGCCCGAACCCCTCCGGCTGCGCCCCGACGTACACGCCACCGTCCTCGGCGATCCAGAACAGTCCGACCATGGCCATGAGTGCCTCCCCAACCGGCTACTTACGCGTTTCGCCTGGTGAGACGCCACCCCACGGCAAACGGTTCAGCGGCCGAGGACGTTCAACAGGCCCCCGCTCGTACCGATTCGGCCTTCACGGGTTCGCTGAAGCGCAGTGTGAGAATGTGAGTTACTTGATCAGTCGTGAAGGAGAGCCGGGATGAGCGGCCAGATGCAGCTTGCCGACGCCTACGACCTCGTGTACTCGGCGGCGGCACGGATGATGTGGGTGGAAGAGACCCGTGTGTGGCGCTCGGACAGCCCGGGTGGCGGTTGGCCGGAGGAGCGCCGGCAGGCCTGGCGGGAACTGGAGGCGGCCCTCAGCGCCTCCGAGGCACCTGCGCCGCAGCCCGGTGAACCGTCCGATCCCGTACGTCATCTGATTTCCCGTCGGGCGGCGGGTCCCGTCGACCGGCCGATCACCTTCGCCGAGGCGGTCGCCGAGTGGACGGCCCGGCTGGCAGAGGATCCCGGCCCCCACGAGCTGCGGGAACAGCCCTATCGGGACGAGTACTTGGTGCCGGGCCGGGCCGTGGTGATCCCCGAGGGCCACATGATGGTGCTGACCCGCCCGCTCGACGAGCTGGTCCACCGGCTGGCGGCGGGACGTCCCGCGGTGACCATCGGCGCGGACACAGCGGAGTTGAGCCGTCTTCTGCACGAGGCGGCCGACGAGCTGCGGGCCGCGATCGGTACGCCCACACCGACCCCGCACCCGGTCGGCACGGTCGACGTGGCGCGGGTGTTCCACCGGCCGTCCGACGTGGACGACCTGCGGACGCGGTACGAGACCATGTCCCGGGCGGCCTGGCGGGCGTCGGAGAACCTGCCGTCCCTGAAGGACATGCGGGACCACGGGGACTTCTCGGTGAATCCGGCGACGACGATCGCGGCCGACGATCTGCAGAACCTGCTGGCCGGCCGGTCGGGGCTGTACTGGCGGGAGCGGCACGAGACGATCGATCCGCGGGTGCACACGCTGCTGGGGGTGGACTGGCCCGAAGGGCAGCCGGTCCCCGACTCGATCGCGACCGAGGCCGAGGACTTCGTGCGCAGCGCGACGCTGGGGCGGAAGCCGAGGGCTCCGCACGCGAACGAGCGCCGCATCTTCCGGGAGAAGGGCAACCCGGAGAACGTCGCCATCTCCGCCGTCCGTGCGGGGATCCTGGCGGAGCTTCTGGACGAATACGCGGCGAGGATCCACCCGGGTGCGCAATGCGGCGTCATGCACCTCTCGTCCTACGACCTGACGGACTTCATCGCCCAGGGAATCGGCCGGGAACTCAGAGAGACATACGGCTTCTGACTGGACGGATGACTGAGGAATACGGGGGAATCGGTGTCTGAAGCGCGTTACAACATTCTCGTCGTCTCCGACAACGGGCCTTGACCCTTGATCCTGGACACGCGAGACACTGGATCCTGAGGATCTGAGAACGGACATCTCGTGGTCATGAAGAACTATCCGCCGCAGTT
>NZ_JBVISJ010000011.1:0-298331 GCF_055575575.1 Streptomyces sp. NPDC034049 | reverse complement strand
GCCTCCATGACCGCCACCGGAGCGAAGTTCTCCGAGGCGATCATCTCCAGGGTGGACTGCTGGCGGTGCAGCTCGGCGTCGACGGCGGCGGCGACGTCCGGGTCCAGCTCGTGCAGGGGCGTGTTCAGAAGCGACATGCGTACGACCTCAGTGCTTTCGAGTCTTCTCAGCCGGCGGTGTGGGCGACGTACTCGTCGGCGGAGAGCAGATCGTCCGGCTCCTCCGCGACGCGTACCTTGAACAGCCACCCGCCCTCGAACGGGGCGGTGTTCACCAGCGACGGGTCGCTCACCACGTCCTCGTTGATCTCGGTGATCTCACCGGAGACCGGCGAGTACAGGTCGCTGACCGACTTCGTGGACTCCAGTTCGCCGCAGGTCTCGCCCGCGGTCACCGTGGAGCCCACCTCGGGGAGCTGGGCGTAGACGACATCGCCGAGCGCGTTCGCCGCGAACTCCGTGATGCCGACCGTCGAGACGCCGTCCTCGGCGACCGACAGCCACTCGTGCTCCTTGCTGTAGCGCAGCTGCTGGGGGTTGCTCATGGCCTGAATTCTCCTGTACGCGAGGGAGTGGTGATGAATGGGGGACTGCTGAAACCGCTGTTGAGCAGCGCGAATGTGCCCAGTGTCACGCTCGGGGCGGGCGACCTCGCGCCCAGTGTCTACTTCTGCCGCTTGTAGAACGGCAGCGCCACGACCTCGTACGGCTCGTGGCTGCCCCGGATGTCCACGGCGACCCCGGGGGTCCCCGGCGCGGCGTACATGGCGTCGACGTAGGCCATCGCGATCGGCCGGCCCAGCGTGGGAGAGGGGGCGCCGGAGGTGACCTCGCCGACCACCTTGCCCTCGGCGACCACGGGGTACCCGGCGCGGGGGACACGGCGGCCCTCGGCGATCAGGCCGACGAGGACGGGCGGCTCGTGGTGGGCGTTCTCGGCGGCCTCGCGCAGGGCCCCGCGGCCAACGAAGTCGCCCTTGTCGTACTTCACCACCCGCCCGAGGCCCGCGTCGTAGGGGGTCAGCGCCGTGGAGAGCTCGTGCCCGTACAGCGGCATGCCCGCCTCCAGACGGAGGGTGTCCCGGCAGGACAGTCCGCAGGGCACCAGGCCGACGCCCTCGCCCGCCTTGGTCAGCGCCTGCCACAGCTCGACCGCGTGCTCCGGCTTCACGAACAGCTCGAAGCCGTCCTCGCCGGTGTACCCGGTGCGGGCGATCAGTGCGGGAACCCCGGCGACCGTGCCCGGCAGCCCCGCGTAGTACTTCAGGCCGTCGAGGTCGGCGTCGGTGAGGGAGCCCAGGATCCCGGGCGACTCGGGGCCCTGCACGGCCAGCAGCGCGTAGGCGTCCCGGTCGTCGCGCACCTCGGCGTCGAATCCGGCGGACCGCTCCACCAGCGCGTCCAGCACCACCTGGGCGTTGGAGGCGTTGGCGACGACCAGGTACTCGGTGTCCGCGAGCCGGTAGACGATCAGGTCGTCGAGGATGCCGCCGTCCTCGCGGCAGATCATGGTGTAGCGGGCACGGCCGGGCTTCACGCCGCCGAGGTCGCCGACGAGTGCGTGGTCCAGCAGCGCGGCGGCCTGCGGGCCGGTGACGGTGATCTCGCCCATGTGGGAGAGGTCGAAGAGGCCGGCCCTCGTGCGGACGGCGATGTGCTCGTCCCGCTCGGAGCCGTAGCGCAGGGGCATGTCCCAGCCCGCGAAGTCGGTCATCGTCGCGCCGAGCGAGCGATGCAGGGCATCGAGCGCGGTACGGCGCGGTCCGGTGGTGGGGCTGCTGCTCATCGGTTTCTGCTCCCAGGGAATGACAGATGACAGGTGAGGAAAGTCCTCCCCATCTGTCATCGGAACCTGAGAGGTTCACCACGACCGTACGTACCGGTGGTCGTGACTTGCACCGTGGGTGGAGCCGCCCCCGTGGAAGAGGAGGTGCGGCCCGCTTTTCAGATGTGCCTCGCCCACGCGGTATCTGGGCCTGAGAGATTCAAGGGAGGGACTTGCTCCTTCGGCGCCCCAGCGATCCACTGCTGGGAGCTCTCCCGCGCGGGTTCAAGCGGCCGGTATGCAGTTGGCGGCCACATCATTGCACGCATCGACGCGGGGCGGCAGGGGGACCTTTCACAGGTGGGGGTCGCCCGAGCACAGACAGACACAGCGGTCCGTAGCACTCTTGTGGCCATATGAGGACTGAACCAGGAGGGATCGGGCATTACCTTTTCTTTACGGTCTGTGGGGATGGGATCTCCATACCCCTGGGGAGGACGATCACGGTGAACAGGACCACGGCGTACGCGACGACGTCGGGCATCGCGATGCCCAAGCAGCCCGTCGCACCGGTCGGCGCGGCGTGCGGCCCGTTCCCGAGGGCGGTCGTCCGCGACCTCCGGGCGCGTTCCGGGCGCAGTCCCCACGAGCTCTCCTTCGGGCCGGACGACCTGGTGGTGGTCACCGGGTTGCCCGGCAGCGGCAAGTCGACCCTGATGCGGCGGGCCGTCCCCGGCGTCCGCATCGACTCCCAGGACACCCGCGACCGCTTCGACGCCCGCTTCGCCCGGCAGCTGCCGTACGCCGTCTACCGGCCCTTCGTGCGCCTCGCGCACTACGCCGCGCTGCGACGCGCCCTCCGCTCGGGGGAGGGCGTCGTCGTGCACGACTGCGGGGCGCAGGCGTGGGTGCGCAACTGGCTCGCGCGCGAGGCGCGCCGCCGTGGCGGCACGCTGCACCTGCTGCTGCTCGACGTCACCCCCGGTGAGGCCCGGCACGGACAGCGCGAGCGGGGACGGGGCGTCTCCCGGTACGCCTTCGCACGGCACCGGGGGGCCATGACCCGGCTGCTGCGGGCCGTGGAGGAGGGGCGGCTGCCCCAGGGGTGCGGGGCCGCGGTGCTCATCGACCGGGACGCCGCCGACGTCCTGAAGCGGATCGACTTCCCGCGCTCCTGAAGGGCGCGCCCGCACCCCGAAGCAATTAAGGTGCAGGGACAACAGCATCACGGAGCAAAGCGGTAGGCAGCAGATGGACTTCCCGGCGGACTTTCCGGCACAGGCGTATCCCCATGGGCACGGCGGATGGCCCGGCAACGAGCTGGAGGAGGTGCTGTCCGCCTCGCTCGGTGTGCCCCAGGCCGGGGCACGGATCGTGGAGGTGCTGGCCCGCAGCTTCGTCTGGGTGCCGCTGCCGGAGGGCGGCGGCCCGCAGAGCGGTCAGCTCGACCTGCCGACGATGGAGTTCGACGGGCAGGCGTACGTGCCGGTCTTCAGCTCCGAGGAGCAGTTCCGCCAGGTCGTCGGCAACCACATGTCGTACACGATCGCCCCGGCCGTCGAGTTCGCGCGGGGCCTGCCCCCGCAGATCGGGCTCGCCCTCAACCCCGACGGCGTCGTGGGCATCCCGCTGCCGCCGCCCGCCGTGGCCGAGCTGTGCCGGGCCGGGCGGACCCCGCTGGACGGATCGGCGAGCGGCGCCCGCGTCCGTCTCCACGAACCGGACTGGCAGGACGACCCGGTGGACTTCCTGGCCGCGGCCTCCGCCGAGTTCGCCGGAACCGGAGTCGTCCTCTCCGCCCGCCGCTGCCTCGCCACCATCGAGACCGCCGACCCCGTCATGTTCATCGGGGTCGAACTGGCCTCCTGGGAGGCCGACCGCTCCCTCCCCCTCGCCGCCCTCGGCCGGGCCCTCACCAAGGCACCCGTCCCCTGGCCGGTCAACATGGTCTTCCTGGACGTGGCCCAGGACCCGGTCGGCGACTGGCTCCGCGAAAAGGTACGGCCCTTCTACCAACAGGGGTACTGACCGGCGCCCCGTCAGGGGCGCGGGCTGTGTCCATAAGCGGGTCCGCCGCGTGGGCGCGATCAACCACACACGACCCGTAGTCCGCAGATCACCGCACCCCCCGAGTCCTGACCGGCTCAACCAGCGCACCACCTAAGCTGTCTCCTATAACCAGGGTCCAACACGAAGGACGGCCAACGTGAGCGGCAGCATCGCCACCGGGCAGGTCGAGCACATGCTGCGGCAGGTGACGCCCGGGCGTTACGACGCCTACGAGGCGCTGCTGCGTGCCCTCGCCACCCCGTCCTCCGGCCAGATCTGGATGCTGCTCTGGCACGGCCAGGCCGGCTCCCCGGACGCCCAGTACGGGAACATGGAGGTCGACGGGTTCAACTACGCCCCGTGCGTGACCTCCGCCCAGGAGCTCTCCGCCAGTGGCTGGAACCGCAGTTACGAGGTGGTCGACGGCCTCGACGTGGCCCGCACCCTCTACCCCGACCACTACGGCCTCTGGCTCAACCCGCACGCGCCGGGCGGCGGCGTCGGCGTCCCCTGGCTCGACCTGCGCCGTATCGCCACCGGCCTGGAGCGGCAGCCCGCGGGCCCGCTCAGGCTCTCCGAGCCGGCCATCGAGATCCCGCAGTTCTACGCCCTGCTGACGCAGAACGCCCACCGCACGCCCGCCGTGCGCTCCCTGCGCCGCGCCTGGGTGCAGCCCGCGCTTGGCGCGCCGTACCTCGCCATCGGCCTCGACGTGTACGACACCTCGCCGCCGGCCGTCGACTCGGTGCGGGCGATGATGCAGCAGTCCATCGGCGCGGTCCCCGACGGTCTGCCCGTCTCCACCGTCGCCATGTCCGACGAGTACGACCCGGTCGCCATGTGGCTGCGCGCGGGCGCCCGCCCCTTCTACGACCGCGAGGCCCACGCGGCGCCCGCCCAGGCACCGGCGGCGGGCGGATACGGCTACCCGAGCGGGTACTGAGCCGGGTGAGCGTGGTTTCCACCGCTCAACAGAGCGTGACGTCCGCATAGCGGAACCCTGCTGGCCACATCACGGTTGCGCATACATTCGCCGCCAAGTCTGGTGCCTGATCGCGCGACCGTTGAAGACTCCCCCAGAGCAGTGGGGGGATCCGGCGAACACGCTGTTCATGCGGTGAAGTTCGGTGCCGTACCTCCCTCTCGTACCCAGCAGTAGTCACAGAGCAAGAGAGCAGTAGTGGTGACGGACCGCACCGCAGACCCGGGCGGCCGCCAGGCACAGTCGGCAACCACCGGCACGGGCAAGCACGAGGGACGATGACCGCACCCATTGAGACGACCGGATCGCAGGCCGAGGCACAGCCCGAGGCCGTGCTGGTAGGCGTCGAGGCCAAGAAGATCGAGGGCCGTTCACTCGGCCAGATCGCCTGGACCCGCTTCAAGCGCGACAGGGTGGCGGTCGCCGGCGGCATCATCGTCGTCCTGCTGATCCTGATCGCGGCCCTCTCCCGGCCGCTCCAGGCGCTGCTGGGGCTCGACCCCAACGCGTTCAACCAGGACCTGATCGACCCCAACACCTCCCTGCCCAAGGGTGACTTCGGCGGGATGAGCTGGGACCACCCGCTCGGTGTCGAGCCGAAGTTCGGCCGCGACATCCTCGCCCGCATCCTGGAGGGCTCCTGGGTCTCCCTGGTGGTGGCCTTCGGCGCGACGCTGCTGTCGAACGCCATCGGCGTGGTGCTCGGACTGGTCGCCGGCTACTACGGCGGCCGGGTCGACACGGTGGTGAGCCGGCTGATGGACACCTTCCTCGCGTTCCCGCTGCTGCTGTTCGCCATCGCCATCTCGGCGACGCTCCAGGGCGGCGCCTTCGGCCTCGAAGGACTGCCGCTGCACATCTCGGTGCTGATCTTCGTCATCGGCTTCTTCAACTGGCCGTACATGGGACGCATCGTGCGCGGTCAGACCCTGGCGCTGCGCGAGCGGGAGTTCATCGACGCCTCGCGCGGCATGGGAGCGGGCGGCCCGTACGTCCTGTTCAAGGAGCTGCTGCCCAACCTCGTCGCGCCGATCATCGTCTACTCCACCCTGCTCATCCCGACCAACATCATCTTCGAGGCGTCGCTCAGCTTCCTCGGGGTCGGGATCCAGCCGCCGCAGGCCTCCTGGGGCGGCATGCTCAACCAGGCGGTCGACTTCTTCGAGGTCGACCCGCAGTACATGATCGTTCCCGGCCTCGCGATCTTCATCACGGTGCTGGCCTTCAACCTCCTCGGTGACGGCCTCCGGGACGCCCTCGACCCCCGCAGCCGCTGACGTCTGCGGACGTCGTCCCACACAACTGTCCAACTACGAAGGGGAAACCGACCATCATGCGAAGGTCAGCAATGGCCGCTGTCGCGGTTGTGAGCAGCGCCGGCCTGCTCCTGTCCGCCTGCAGCAAGGCGGAAGACGGTACGGACACCCCCAAGGGCGCCGGCGCCAACGCCGCGACCAAGGGTGTCGTCAACGAGTCCACCCACAAGGGCGGCACGGTCACGTACGCCAGCTCCGACGCACCGGAGTCGCTCGACCCGGGCAACATGTACTACGCGTACGGCTTCAACTTCAGCCGCCTCTACGCGCGTCCGCTGATGACGTTCAAGCCCGGCCCGGGCGAGAAGGGCAACGAGCTGGTCCCGGACCTCGCCGAGAGCGCGGGCACGCCCAGCGACGGCGGCAAGACCTGGACGTACAAGATCCGCCAGGGCGTCAAGTTCGAGGACGGCACCCCGGTCACGTCCAAGGACGTCAAGTACGCCGTGGAGCGCTCGAACTTCGCGCGTGACGTGCTCTCGCTGGGCCCGAACTACTTCCAGCAGATGCTGAACGACCCCAAGAAGTACAAGGGTCCCTACGCGGACAAGAGCGACAAGGGCATCTCCTCCATAGAGACGCCGGACGATCACACGATCGTCTTCAAGCTGAACAAGGCGTTCTCGGAGTTCGACTACCTGGCGAGCATGCCGCAGACGGCCCCGGTGCCGAAGGCCAAGGACACCGGCGTCGACTACACCAAGAAGGTCGTCTCCACCGGCTCGTACAAGTTCCAGAAGTACGACGAGGGCAAGCAGATCGTCCTGGTCCGCAACCCCGAGTGGGACGCCAAGACGGACCCGCTGCGCAAGCAGTACCCGGACAAGATCGTGGTGAACCTGAAGGTCAACAAGGCCACCATCGACAAGGACGTCATGTCCGGCGACACCATGATCGACATCCAGGGCACCGGTGTCGACGCCCAGACCCAGGCCCAGGTCCTCAAGGACGCGGACCAGAAGGCCAACACGGACAACGCGTCCGGCGGCCGTCTCGTCTACACGGCGATCAACACCAAGGTCGCGCCGTTCGACAACGTCGACTGCCGCAAGGCCGTCGAGTACGCGATCGACAAGGTCGCCGTGCAGACCGCCATGGGTGGCCCGATCCGCGGTGACATCGCCTCCACGGTGCTGCCCCCGGACGTCACGGGCTACGAGAAGGCCGACGCGTACGCCACCCCGGACAGCAAGGGTGACGTCGCCAAGGCCAAGGAGAGCCTGAAGGCCTGCGGCAAGGAGGGCGGCTTCAAGACCTCCATCTCCGCCCGCACCGACCGTCAGGGCGAGGTCGACGCGGCCACCGCGGTCGTCGAGGCGCTGAAGAAGGTCGGCATCCAGGCCGACATCAAGCAGTACCCGTCGGGCAAGTACTTCTCCGACTACGCGGGTGTGCCGGCGTTCAACAAGAAGAACGACATCGGCCTGATCATGATGCAGTGGGGTTCCGACTGGCCCACCGGCTACGGCTTCCTGCAGCAGATCGTGCACGGCAAGGCCATCGGTCAGTCCGGCAACACCAACCTGTCCGAGCTGAACGACCCCGCGATCAACAAGCTGCTCGACGACGCGATCGGCAACACCGACGAGGCCGCCCGCACCGCCGCGTACACCGAGGTCGACAAGAAGGTCATGGAGCAGGCCGCCATCGTGCCCCTGACCTACTTCAAGGTCCTGCTGTACCGCTCGCCGTACGCCACCAACCTGGTGTCGTCCTCGGCCTTCAGCGGTCAGTACGACTACCTCAACATCGGTACCACGGAAAAGAAGTAGCCCCGGAAGGCAGGTGAAGGCATTGGCGCCCGCGGGTGAGCACACCCGCGGGCGCCGGCGCCGGTCCTCGTGATCTCGTACATCATCCGCCGGACGATCGCGGCGGTGATCCTGCTGCTCGTCGTCACCGCGGTCACCTTCGGCATCTTCTTCATTCTGCCGAAGCTCGCCGGGCAGACAGTCGACCAGCTGGCACAGCAGTACATCGGCAAGAACCCCTCGCCCGAGGACATCGCGGCGGTCAAGCGGAACCTGGGTCTGGACCAGCCGGTCTACGAGCAGTACTGGAACTTCCTCAAGGGGATCGTCTCCGGTGCCACGTACGACCTCGGACCCACCACGGTCCGCTGCGACGCGCCCTGCTTCGGCTACTCCTTCAAGGACCATCTGGAGGTCTGGCCGCAGCTCACCAGCCGGCTCCCCGTGACGATCTCGCTCGCGTCCGGTGCCGCGGTGCTGTGGCTGCTGGGCGGTATCGCGGCCGGTGTCATCTCGGCCCTCAAGCCCGGGTCGATCTTCGACAGGGCCGCGATGGGCGTGGCGCTCGCCGGCGTCTCCCTGCCCATGTTCTTCACCGGTCAGCTCGCCCTGCTGCTGTTCAGCTACCAGCTGGAGATCTTCGGCAGGACCTATGTCCCCTTCACCGAGAACCCCTCGCAGTGGGCCAACACCCTCTTCCTGCCGTGGTGTTCGCTGGCACTCCTCTATTCGGCCATCTACGCCCGGCTCACCCGCTCGGGCATGCTGGAGACGATGAACGAGGACTACATCCGCACCGCGCGGGCCAAGGGCCTGCACGAGCGCAAGGTGGTCGTCAAGCACGGCCTGCGCGCCGCGCTGACCCCGCTGGTGACGGTCTTCGGCATGGACCTCGGCCTGCTCCTCGGCGGCGCCCTGATCACCGAGACCGTGTTCTCCCTGCACGGCATCGGTGAGTACGCGGTCCAGTCGATCAGCGCCAACGACCTGCCCCCGATCCTCGGGGTGACCCTGCTCGCGGCGTTCTTCGTCGTCTTCATGAACCTTGTGGTGGACCTGCTGTACGCCACGATCGACCCGCGGGTGAGGCTCTCGTGACCGAACTGTCCAAGACCGGGGCCGCCGTCGGCGAGCCCGCACGCGCGGGGGACGCCCCCGAGGCGTTCCTCGAAGTGCGCGACCTCAAGGTGCACTTCCCCACCGACGACGGCGTGGTCAAGTCCGTCGACGGTCTCTCCTTCCAGCTGGAGAAGGGCAAGACCCTCGGCATCGTGGGCGAGTCCGGCTCCGGCAAGTCGGTCACCTCGCTGGCGATCATGGGCCTGCACCGGCTCGGCGCCCGCGGCAAGAACGTCCGGATGTCCGGCGAGATCTGGCTCGACGGCAAGGAACTCGTCGGGGCGAGCCCCGACGAGGTGCGCCGGCTGCGCGGCCGCGACATGGCGATGATCTTCCAGGACCCGCTGTCCGCGATGCACCCGTACTACAAGGTCGGCAGCCAGATCGTCGAGGCGTACCGGGTCCACCACGACGTCAGCAAGAAGGTCGCCCGCAAGCGCGCGATCGAACTTCTCGACCGCGTCGGCATCCCGGAGCCCCACAAGCGGGTCGACGGCTACCCGCACGAGTTCTCCGGCGGTATGCGCCAGCGCGCCATGATCGCCATGGCCCTGGTCAACAACCCCGAACTGCTGATCGCCGACGAGCCCACGACCGCGCTCGACGTGACCGTGCAGGCA
The DNA here is from genome assembly GCF_055575575.1 of Streptomyces sp. NPDC034049. Taxonomy (NCBI): domain Bacteria; kingdom Bacillati; phylum Actinomycetota; class Actinomycetes; order Kitasatosporales; family Streptomycetaceae; genus Streptomyces; species Streptomyces sp. NPDC034049. Next base: position 288,730 of record NZ_JBVISJ010000011.1, on the reverse strand, counting down.
CAGATCCTGGACCTGATCCGGGACCTGCAGAAGGAGTTCGGCTCCGCGGTCATCATCATCACGCACGACCTCGGCGTGGTCGCCGAGATCGCCGACGACATCCTCGTGATGTACGGCGGGCGCTGTGTGGAGCGCGGCCCGGTCGACGACATCTTCCACCAGCCGCAGCACCCCTACACCTGGGGCCTGCTCGGCTCGATGCCGCGCATCGACCGCGCCCAGACCGACCGGCTCATCCCGGTCAAGGGCCAGCCGCCGAGCCTCATCAACGTCCCCTCGGGCTGCGCCTTCAACCCGCGCTGCCCCTACGCGGACGTCCCCAAGGACAACATCACCCGCACCGAGCGCCCCGAGCTGCGCGAGGTCGGCGGCCGGCACTTCACCGCCTGCCACCTGTCGCAGGAGGACCGTACGCGGATCTGGACCGAAGAGATTGCGCCGAAGCTGTGAGCGAGACTGAGACCCGGGCCGCCGTGCCGGCCCCGCGCGCCGACGCCGACGAGAAACCGCTGCTCAGGGTCGAGGGCCTGGTCAAGCACTTCCCCATCAAGAAGGGCCTGCTCCAGCGGCAGGTCGGGGCGGTCAAGGCCGTCGACGGCATCGACTTCGAGGTCCGCCGCGGCGAGACCCTCGGTGTCGTGGGCGAGTCCGGCTGCGGCAAGTCGACCATGGGCCGGCTCATCACCCGCCTCCTCGAACCCTCCGGTGGGAAGGTCGAGTTCGACGGTACGGACATCACGCACCTGAAGACCGCCGGGATGCGCCCGCTGCGCCGCGACATCCAGATGATCTTCCAGGACCCGTACGGTTCGCTGAACCCCCGGCACACCATCGGCACCATCGTCTCGGCGCCCTTCAAGCTCCAGGGCGTGGAGCCCGAGGGCGGGGTGAAGAAGGAGGTCCAGCGCCTCCTGGAGCTGGTGGGCCTGAGCCCCGAGCACTACAACCGCTACCCGCACGAATTCTCCGGCGGCCAGCGCCAGCGCATCGGCATCGCCCGCGCGCTCGCCCTCAAGCCCCGGATGGTCGTCGCGGACGAGCCGGTCTCCGCGCTCGACGTGTCCATCCAGGCCCAGGTCGTCAACCTGATGGACGACCTCCAGGACGAGCTCGGTCTGACGTACGTGATCATCGCGCACGACCTCTCCGTCGTCCGCCATGTCTCCGACCGCATCGCGGTGATGTACCTCGGCAAGATCGTCGAACTCGCCGACCGGGACTCGCTGTACGCGGCGCCGATGCACCCGTACACCAAGGCGCTGCTGTCGGCCGTGCCGATCCCGGACCCGTCGCGCCGGGGCGCCAAGAGCGAGCGCATCCTGCTCAAGGGCGATGTGCCCTCGCCGATCGCGCCGCCGAGCGGCTGCCGCTTCCACACCCGCTGCTGGAAGGCCACCCAGGTCTGCAAGACCACCGAGCCGCCGCTCGCCGAGCTGAAGCCGGGCCAGCGGGTCGCCTGCCACCACCCGGAGAACTTCGAGGACCAGCAGCCGCAGGACGTCGTCCTGCTCACGGCCGCGAAGGAGGCGGGCGAGCTGGTACCGGACACGGTGAAGAAGCCGGAGGAGCCGGAGGTGCCTGAGGCCCCTGCGGCGCCGGAGGCCCCCGAGAAGCCCGAAGCGCCCGTAGCGCCCAAGGAGCCCGAGGGCCCCGAGAAGCCCGGGAAAGACTGACGTCAGACGGTGTGCGCCTTGCATTGCAAGGCGCACGCTTGTTTGCAGGGCAGAATGTACGGGTGTCCCCCTACCCGCTCGACCTGATCGGCATCTTCGTCTTCGCCATCTCCGGCGCGCTCCTGGCCGTCCGCAAGAACTTCGACATCTTCGGCATCGCCGTCCTCGCCGAGGTCACCGCGCTCGGCGGCGGGCTGTTCCGGGACCTGGTCATCGGTGCCGTACCGCCGGCCGCCTTCACCGACCTCGGCTACTTCCTCACCCCGCTGCTCGCCGCCCTCCTCGTCTTCTTCCTCCATCCGCACGTGGAGCGCATCCAGGCCGGGGTGAACGTCTTCGACGCCGCCGGCCTCGGCCTCTTCTGCGTCGCGGGCACGACCAAGGCGTACGACTACGGGCTCGGCCTGACCGCCTCCGCCACTCTCGGCCTCGCCACAGCGGTCGGCGGCGGTGTGCTGCGTGACGTCCTCGCCAACGAGGTGCCCTCGCTGCTGCGCTGGGACCGCGACCTGTACGCCGTGCCCGCGATGGTCGGCGCCGGGCTGGTCGTGCTCTGCATCAGCCAGGACGCCCTGACCCCCGTCACCTCGGCCCTCGCCGCGGTCACCGCCTTCGTCCTGCGACTGCTGGCGATGCGCTGCCACTGGCGGGCGCCGCGCGCGTGGAACAGGCGGTCCGCGGCCGTCGAGGAGGCGTGAGAGCGGACCCCAGGCATAAAGCTACCGCTTAGTAATGACCTGTTGTACGGTTCATCCATGCCCGAAGCAGCTTCCGTACAGGCCACCGTCGGCGACAGCGAGTTCGACCGGGACACCGCGCTCACCCGGCGGGCCCCCGGCGTCTACGACATCGACCTCTCCGCCGGCTGGACGATCATCGGTGCCGTCAACGGCGGCTATCTGCTGGCCGTCCTCGGCCGCGCCCTCGCCGACGCGCTCCCGCACGACGACCCGTTCACGATCTCCGCGTACTACCTGACCGCGTCCCAGCCCGGCCCGGCGGTCGTCCGCACGGACGTCGTCCGCACCGGCCGGACCCTCTCGACCGGCCAGGCCTCCCTCTTCCAGTACGACGACGAGGGCCGCGAGATCGAGCGGATCCGAGTCCTCGCCTCCTACGGCGACCTGGACTCCCTCCCGGACGACGTCCGGACGACGGCGCAGCCGCCCGCGATGCCGCCGATCGAGGAGTGCTTCGGCCCGCAGGACGCGCCCGGCCCCGTCCCCGGCGGCTCCGCCATCGCCGACCGGCTGTTCCTGAAGCTCGACCCCGCGACGCTCGGCTGGGCCCTCGGCGCCCCCTCCGGCAAGGGTGAGATGCGGTCCTGGTTCGGGCTCGCCGACGGGCGTGACGCCGACCCGTTCTCCCTGCTCCTCGCGGTGGACGCGCTGCCGCCGACCGCCTTCGAGATGGGCCTGAAGGGCTGGGTCCCGACGGTCGAGCTGACCGTGCACATCCGGTGCCGCCCGGCGCCGGGGCCGCTCCGCGTCGCCATCACCACCCGCAATCTCGCCGGGGGTTTCCTGGAGGAGGACGCCGAGGTCTGGGACAGCGCAGACCGCCTGGTCGCCCAGTCACGCCAGCTGGCCAGGGCCAGGCTGTCCGACTGACCGGCGGAGCGGCGACAGGGAGGGCGCGCCCGAGTGCATCGGGCTCGCCCTCCCTGTCGTGCGCGCGATGGATCAGTCCAGCCAGTGGCGGCAGCCGATGCTGATCAGCCGCATCCGGCGGCCCGCCAGCCGGGTCACCCGCAGGCGTTCCTCCTCCGGCTCGTCCTGGGCCGCCAGGAACAGCGAGGCGGTCACCAGCATCTGATCGACGTACAGACCCGCGAGCATCAGCCGGTCGTCGTCGGTCCATCCCGCCGTCTCCGGCCGCTTGGCCAGCTCGCCGCGGACCTCCTCGGTGAACCGGGTGAGCTGCCCCTGGATGGCGTCCCGCACCGGCTGGACCCCGCTGTGCCGTTCGCGTGCGATGAACCGGACGTGCGCGGGGTACCCGTCGACGTGGCGGGCGATCAGATCCACGGCGCGCTCGATGAGTTCGTCACTGTCGCCCACCGCCGACATCAGATCCCCGAGCACCGGGTGCAGACTGCCGAGCGCCTCCTCGACCAGCGCGACGCCGAGGTCCGCGGTCGACCGGAAGTGCCGGTAGAACGCGGTGGGGGCGACCCCCACGGCCCGGGTGACCTCGCGAAGTCCGAGGCTGCTGAGGCTCTGCTCCTCCAGCAGGGCGAGGGCGGCGTCCATGAGCGCCCGCCGCGTCTTCTGCTTCTGCACCTGCCGGACGCCGAAAGTGTGACTCATGCCATGCAGTTAACAACTGTTCTCCGTAATTGCAAAGCCGGGCGGCGCGCTAGACTTGAGAGTCAGTGAACAACTGTTACTACAACCGTTCACCCAACTGTCACGGAGGCATTCCACGATGTTGTTCCTCGTCGCCGCACTTCTGCTGCTGGGTGTCGTCCTGGGCACCGTGGCCCATGTGCCGCCGGCCGTCTCGACGGTCCTGGCCGTCGGTATCGCGCTCTGGCTGGCGATCTTCGCGTACCGCGAGCGCCACGCCCGCCGCGGTCACCGCACGCACTGACCGTCCGTCACCGCCAACCCGTTGGGAGCAGACCGACCATGCAGCTCACCGCCCCGCGCCAGCAGACCGGAACGACCACCGCCCGCCCCCGAGGCCGTGACGCCGACGGCATGGCCGTCGCCTCCTTCGTCCTCGGCCTCCTGGGCCTCCTCGTGCTCAACCTCTTCCTCGGCCCGATCGCGATCGTCCTCGCGGCGGTGGCCCTCAAGCGCGGCACGACCCGACGGGGCCGCGCCTTCCTGGGCCTCGGCCTGGGCGTCGCCGACCTGATCGTCCTGGCCACCCTGATGCAGACGACGAACACGGTGTCCTGGAGCGTCTGAGGCCGGAAAACCCCGGCTCACCGGAGCACCCCGAGGTCGCCCGGACCCGGCCCCGTAGAATCGGCTCACCATGGCTTACCTCGACCACGCGGCGACCACCCCGATGCTCCCCGAGGCGGCAGAGGCCCTGACCGCCCAGCTGAGCGTCACCGGCAACGCCTCCTCGCTGCACGCCTCCGGCCGCCGAGCGCGGCGCACCGTCGAGGAGGCCCGCGAGACCCTCGCCGCAGCCCTCGGAGCCCGCCCCAGCGAGGTGGTGTTCACCTCCGGCGGCACGGAGGCCGACAACCTCGCCGTGAAGGGGCTGTACTGGTCCCGCCGCGACGCCGACCCGGCCCGCACCCGGGTCCTCGCCAGCCCCGTCGAGCACCACGCGGTCCTCGACGCCGTCCACTGGCTCGGCGAACACGAGGGCGCCACCGTCGAGTACCTCCCGGTGGACGCGTACGGCAGGGTCCACCCCGAAGCCCTCCGTGAGGCCGTCGCCCGCAACCCCGACGATGTCGCCCTGGCCACCGTGATGTGGGCCAACAACGAGATCGGCACGATCATGCCGGTCCGCGAACTCGCCGACGTGGCAGCGGAGTTCGACGTCCCCCTGCACGCCGACGCGGTGCAGGCCTTCGGACAGGTTCCGGTCGACTTCGACGCCTCCGGGCTCGCCGCGATGACCGTCTCCGGCCACAAGATCGGCGGCCCGTACGGCATCGGCGCGCTGCTGCTGGGCCGCGAGTACAGCCCCGTGCCCGTGCTGCACGGCGGCGGCCAGGAGCGCCATGTCCGCTCCGGCACCCTCGACGTCCCGGCCGTGGCCTCCTTCGCGGTCGCCGGCCGGCTCGCCGCCGAGCAGCACGAGTGGTTCGCCCGGGAGATCGGCGCCCTGCGCGACGCCCTGATCGAGGCGGTGCGTACGGCGGTGCCGGACGCCGTCCTCGGCGGTGACCCGTCCCCGGCGGGGCGCCTCGCGGCCAACGCGCACTTCACGTTCCCCGGTTGCGAGGGCGACTCGCTGCTGCTGCTGCTCGACGCCCAGGGCATCGAGTGCTCCACGGGTTCCGCCTGCACGGCCGGTGTCGCCCAGCCCAGCCATGTCCTCCTCGCCACCGGCACCCACCCGGACCTCGCGCGCGGCACCCTCCGCTTCTCCTTCGGCCACACCTCCACGGAGGCGGACGTCGAGGCGGTCGCGAAGGCGATCGGCCCGGCGGTGGAACGCGCCCGCACCGCGGGCCTGAGCTGAGAGCGCCGCCCGGCAGCCGAGTCGACGGCGGGGCGGCGGTCACCGAGTCCGCCGATGCGTGACCCCACCGCCGTCCTGGAGCCCCCGCCGACGCCGGCTCTCTCTCACCTCAGGTCCGGGTACGCGCCGGTCCGATGCCCGTCACGTGATCGACGGTCCGTGGTGGCGCCGTCCCCGGCCTCTCGCGCCCCTGTGGCCCGGCTGTCGAGGGTCAGGCGGGAGTCGACGTCCCGGTCTTCGCCGCCGCCCGCACCAGCTTCATGTAGCGGTCCCAGTCCCAGCCCTCGCCGGGATCCGTGTGGTCCGTGCCGGGGACCTCGACATGGCCGAGGATGTGCTCGCGGTCGAGCGGGATGTCGTACCGCGCGCAGATCCGGGCCGTCAGCCGCGCCGAGGCCTCGTACATCGCGTCGGTGAAGTCCTCGGGCTTCTCGACGAAACCCTCGTGCTCGATGCCGACGCTGCGCTCGTTGTAGTCGCGGTTGCCCGCGTGGTACGCCACGTCCAACTCGCGGATCATCTGCGTGACATGGCCGTCCCTGCGGACGATGTAGTGCGCCGCCGCGCCGTGCTCCGGGTCCTGGAAGACCTTCACCGCGCTGTCGAAGCTGCCCTGGGTGACATGGATGATCACCATGTCTATCCCGAAGTCGTCCGGCCGGTCCGCCAGCCGCCAGTTCGCGTCGGACGCCGCGACCCACTTCGCGCCCGTGTAGTCGACCTCGCCCTCCTTGCGCGGCTTCGTGACCCCCGGCACCCGCCACCACGCGCGCGTCAGCTCGTCCCGCGCCACCACGGCCGTGCCGACGGCGGCCACGGCCGTGCCGATGAGCAGCGCCCGGCGCCCCACGCGCCGGCCCGCGTCGCCACCGCCGGAGCCGTTCTTCGAAGCCTTTCTCGTTCCCACGAGAGCGTCAACGGATACTCGCGGGTTCCGGTTCCCGGCGACCCGTACCCTGGAAGGGTTATGACTGAGATCTCGCAGCAGACCCGCCCCCTCCGTGTCCTCGCCGCCATGTCCGGCGGGGTCGACTCCGCCGTGGCCGCCGCCCGAGCGGCGGAAGCCGGGCACGACGTGACGGGCGTCCATCTGGCGCTGTCCGCGAACCCGCAGTCGTTCCGGACCGGCGCGCGCGGCTGCTGCACGATCGAGGACTCCCGGGACGCCCGCCGCGCCGCGGACGTCATCGGCATCCCCTTCTACGTCTGGGACCTCGCCGAGCGCTTCCGCGAGGACGTCGTCGAGGACTTCATCGCCGAGTACGAGGCCGGACGCACCCCGAACCCCTGCCTGCGCTGCAACGAGAAGATCAAGTTCGCGGCCCTGCTCGACAAGGCGCTCGCCCTGGGCTTCGACGCGGTCTGCACGGGCCACTACGCCCAGGTGATCGTGGGCGAGGACGGCACCCGGGAGCTGCACCGGGCCTCCGACATGGCCAAGGACCAGTCGTACGTCCTCGGCGTCCTGGACGACCGGCAGCTCGCCCACGCGATGTTCCCGCTGGGGGACACGGTGACGACGAAGGACGAGATCCGCGCGGAGGCCGAGCGCAGGGGGCTGGCCGTCGCGAAGAAGCCCGACTCCCACGACATCTGCTTCATCGCCGACGGCGACACCCAGGGCTTCCTGGCGAGCCGCCTCGGCAAGGCCGAGGGCGACATCGTCGACGAGTCCGGAACCGTCCTCGGCACCCACGAGGGCGCCTACGGCTACACCATCGGCCAGCGCAAGGGCCTGCGCATCGGCACGCCCGCCCCCGACGGCAAGCCGCGCTACGTCCTCGACATCTCGCCGGTGGACAACACGGTGACGGTCGGTCCGGCCGCCGCCCTCGACGTCGACGCCCTGACCGCGATCAAGCCCCGCTGGTGCGGCGCGGCCCCCACCGGCCCCGGCACCTACACGGCCCAGCTGCGCGCCCACGGCGGCGAGACCGAGGTCCACGCGGAACTGGTGGACGACACCCTCCAGGTCCGCTTCACCGAGCCGGTCCGGGGCGTCGCCCCCGGCCAGGCGATCGTCCTGTACGACGGCACGCGCGTCGTCGGCTCCGCGACGATCGCCTCCACCACGCGCGCGAAGGCCGGCGTGGCGTAGGTCCACCGGCCACGATCGTCTCTCCCCGGGTAGCCGTCCGCGCGTGCGCGGCGCAGGCTGCTTGGTGGGCTCCCCGAGCCCGGCGGAAGGCCCTGACGGGCCGCAGGGGGACGGAGGAGGCCGAGATGCCAGCCATGGACCCACCCGAAAGGCCCGGCGTACCACCGGGGCGCGCCGACATACCGCCCGAGCAGCCCGGAGGGCCGTCCGGTGGACAGGGGGCCGGGAGGGAGACCGGCGCCGCTTTCCGCAATCGGCGGAGTCTGTCCCATCGGGTGCGGTACGCGTTGCGGCACCCCCGGCGGGTGCCCGCGCACGCTCACCGCGTGGCCCGGGACACCTGGCTGCGGCTGAAGCACCGCGACCACATCGCCTACTACCGGGCGGTCATGGCCGCCGACACCGCGCGCAGCCCGGAGGCCGCCGTCGGGCACAACCCGTCGGCCGAGAAGTGGGAACGCATGGGCCGGATGCAGTTCGACTACCTCCTGCGGCACGGCCTGGAGCCACGGCACCGGATGCTGGAGATCGGCTGCGGGAACCTGCGGGCCGGGCGGCTGTTCATCGACCACCTCGACACCGGCAACTACTACGGCATCGACATCTCGCCCGCCATCCTCATGGAGGCCCAGCGCACCCTCGCCCGCGAGGGCCTGCAGGCCAAGCTCCCGCATCTGGCGCTCGTCGCCGACCTCACCTTCTCCTTCCTGCCCGCCGGGTACTTCGACGTCGTCCACGCGCACAGCGTGTTCTCCCACTCGCCGCCGCACGTCATCGAGCAGTGCCTCGCCCACGTCGGCCGTGTCCTCGCCCCCGGCGGCTTCTTCGACTTCACCTTCGGCCGCACCGAGGGCCCCGAACACCAGGTACTGCACGAGGACTTCTACTACCGGACCGAGACCCTCGTCGAACTCGCCCGCGAACACGGTCTGTCCGCCCGCCTCATGGACGACTGGGAGGACCTGCCGCACCGCCAGTCGAAGATCCGCGCGACGGTGGCGGAGGTACCCGGCGGACGAGCGGACCCGATGTAGGTGCCGCCCCCTAACGTGGACCCATGAACATCTGTGTCTTCCTCTCCGCCGCCGACCTCGCCGACCGTTACACCCGCCCCGCGAAGGAGTTCGCCAAGCTGATCGGCAAGGGCGGGCACACCCTGGTGTGGGGAGGTTCGGACGTCGGGCTGATGAAGGTCGTCGCCGACGGGGTGCAGGAGGCGGGCGGCAGACTGCTGGGCGTCTCCGTCGAGTTCCTCGCGGCGAAGACGCGGCCGGGCACGGACGAGATGGTGGTCGCGCGGGACCTCGCCGAGCGCAAGCGGCTGCTCCTGGAGAAGGCCGACGCGGTCGTCATCATGGTCGGCGGCACCGGCACGCTCGACGAGGCGACGGAGATCCTGGAGCTGAAGAAGCACGGCCACACGGAGATGCCGGTGGTCCTGCTGAACACAGCCGGCTTCTACGACGGGCTGAAGGAACAGTTCCGGCGCATGGAGGACGAGGGCTTCCTGCCCCGCCCCCTGACCGACCTGGTCTTCTTCGCGGAGGAGCCGGTGGGCGCGATGGCGTACCTGGAGGAGAGCCGGGGCGTCGCCTGAGCCGTTTTCCGTCCCGCTCCCGTGATGCGAGCATGACCGCATGGCTACTCATGTGATCACCGGGGCGGGTTCCGGCATCGGCGCGGCCGTCGCCCGACGGCTGCACGAGCGCGGCGACGACCTCGTGCTGCACGCGCGCGACGCGGGGCGGGCGAAGGAACTGGCGGCCGAGTTCTCGGGGGCGCGGACCCTGGTCGGCGATCTCGCGGACCCGGACAAGCTGTCCTGGGCCTTCTCCCACCAGACGCTGCCCGACCGGGTGGACTCGCTGCTGCACATCGCGGGCGTGGTGGACCTCGGCGCGGTCGGCGAACTGACGCCGAAGTCGTGGCGGCACCAGCTCAACGTCAACCTCGTCTCTCCCGCCGAGCTGACCCGGCACTTCCTGCCCCAACTGCGCGCCGCGCGGGGCCATGTGGTGTTCGTCAACTCCGGCGCGGGCCTCAACGCGCACGCGGACTGGTCCGCCTACGCGGCCTCCAAGCACGGGCTCAAGGCCCTCGCCGATTCCCTGCGCTGGGAGGAGCACGGCAACGGGGTCCGGGTGACCACGGTCTACCCGGGGCGCACGGCCAGTCCCATGCAGGCGAAGGTGCACCAGCAGGAGGGCAAGGAGTACGACGCCTCGCGCTGGATCGCGCCGGAGTCGGTCGCCACGACGATCCTCATGGCGCTGGACCTGCCGCGGGACGCGGAGGTGAACGACCTGACGGTCCGGCCGGGCGCCTGAGGGGTCTGCCGAACGGGGTGCGTTGTCGGGTGCGGCTCCGGTGGGGCTTCTCGCGCTGTTCCCCGCGCCCCTGAAAGGCGGGGCGCAGCCCCTGCTTTTCGGGGGCGCGGGGAACTGCGCGACCAGCCCCCACTCACCCGCACCCGACTACGCGCCCCCAGCGGAGCCGTACGCTTCAAGGCGTGAGTGAAGACTTCAGTTTCGGCCCTGCCACCGGCGTCGGGTCCCTGCCGGGCGGCGACGCCCGCGAAGCCGCCAAGAGCGTCACCGGCACCTTCGAGTGGCCGGAGACAGGCATGGCCCACCTCCCCGAACTCCCCGCCAGAGGCCCCGGCGCCGACATGATCGGCAGAACCGCGGGCCTGCTGGTCGAGCTGTACGCCCGCGTCGAGCCCAGCGGCTGGCGCATCGGCGACCGCCCCGGCCGGGACACCAAGCGGGCCAGGTCGTGGCTCGGCGAGGACCTGGACGCGCTGGAGGAGTTCACCCAGGGGTACGAGGGCCCGCTGAAGGTCCAGGCCGTCGGCCCCTGGACCCTCGCGACCGCGCTGGAGCTGAAGAACGGCGAGGCCGTCCTCTCCGACCCCGGCGCCTGCCGCGACCTCGCCGGCTCGCTCGCCGAGGGCCTGCGCCAGCACCTCGCCGAGGTCCAGCGGCGCGTCCCGGGCGCCACGATCGTGCTCCAGCTGGACGAGCCGTCCCTGATCGCCGTCCTGCGCGGCCAGGTCAAGAGCGCCAGCGGCTACCGCACCCACCGCGCCGTGGACCGCCAGCTCGTCGAGGCCACCCTCAGGGACGTCATCGGCGTGCACGCGGAGCAGGGGGCGGTCGTCGTGCACTCCTGCGCCCCCGACGTACCTTTCGCGCTCCTGCGCCGCGCCGGTGCCACCGGTATCTCGTTCGACTTCACCTTGCTCACTGAGCGTGACGACGACATGATCGGGGAAGCGGTCGAAGGGGGCACGAAGCTGCTCGTCGGTGTCGTGCCGACGACGGAGGGGGCGTTGTCGGACCCTGCCGGTAGCGTCATGGGGGTCAGGACGCTGTGGCGCAGGCTGGGGCTGCATCCGGGGCTGCTCGCGGAGGCGGTCACGGTCACGCCGACGTGCGGGCTCGCGGGGGTCTCCCCGGCGTACGCACGGCGGGCGCTCGCCCACTGCGTCAAGGCGGCGAGATCCCTCGCGGACAACCCAGAGTGACGGAGGACAACACGGTGGCCGGCGACAAGGACGCACAGCCCACATCGGTACCCGCCGAGGCAGCGGTGCCCGCCGAGGCCCGCGAGCAGCACGCGCGGCTCGCCGAACAGATCGAGGAGCACCGCTTCCGGTACTACGTGAAGGACGACCCGATCGTCAGCGACGCGGAGTTCGACGAACTCCTGCGCACGCTGGAGGCGTTGGAGGACGAGTACAGCGAGCTGCGCACGCCGGACTCGCCGACGCAGAAGGTGGCCGTCGAGTACGAGACCGACCTCGCCGAGGTGGAGCACCGCGAGCGCATGCTCTCCCTCGACAACGTCTTCGACGACGAGGGCCTCGCCGCCTGGGCCGAGCGCGTCGCCAAGGACGTCGGCACCTCCGACTACCACCTGCTGTGCGAGCTCAAGATCGACGGCCTCGCGGTCAACCTGACGTACGAGGACGGCAGGCTCACCCGTGCCGCCACCCGGGGCACCGGGCGGACCGGCGAGGACATCACGCCCAACGTCATGACCATCGCCGAGATCCCGCACCGGCTGAAGGGCGACCGCCTCCCGCGGCTCGTCGAGATCCGGGGCGAGGTCTACTTCCCGATGGAGGCCTTCCAGGGTCTCAACGAACGCCGGGTGGCGGCCGGTGAGAAGCCGTACGCCAACCCCCGCAACTCCGCCTCGGGTTCACTGCGCCAGAAGGACCCCAAGGTCACCGCCACCCTGCCGCTGCACATGGTCGTCCACGGCATCGGCGCCCTGGAGGGCTTCGACGGCGGCTTCACCCGCCTCTCCGAGGCCTACGACCTCCTCAGGTCCTGGGGCCTGCCCACCGCCGAGCACAACCGGGTGGTCGACGACCTCGACGGCGTACGGGAGTTCATCGCCTACTACGGCGAGCACCGCCACTCCGTGGCGCACGAGATCGACGGCGCCGTCGTCAAGCTCGACGAGATCCGGCTGCAGGGCCGTCTCGGGTCGACGGCCCGCGCACCCCGCTGGGCGATCGCCTACAAGTACGCGCCGGAAGAGGTCAACACCAAGCTCATCGACATCAAGGTGGGCGTCGGACGCACCGGCCGTGTGACCCCGTACGCCCAGGTCGAGCCGGTCACGGTGGCCGGCTCGGAGGTCGAGTTCGCGACCCTGCACAACCAGGAGGTCGTGAAGGCGAAGGACGTCCTCATCGGCGACACGGTCGTCATCCGCAAGGCCGGTGACGTCATCCCCGAGATCCTCGGGCCGGTCGTGGCGCTGCGCAAGAAGAACGAGACCCACCCGTTCGTGATGCCGACCGAGTGCCCGGAGTGCGGCGAGCCGCTGGCGCCGGCCAAGGAGGGCGACATCGACGTGCGGTGCCTCAACTCCCGCAGCTGCCCGGCCCAGTTGCGTGAGCGTCTCTTCTACCTCGCCGGCCGCAAGTGCCTCGACATCGAGCACTTCGGCTACGTCGCCGCCGCCGCGCTCACCAAGCCGCTGGAGCCGTCCGAGCCGCCGCTGCTCGACGAGGGCGACCTGTTCGACCTCACCATCGAGCAGTTGCTGCCCATCAAGGCGTACGTCCTCGACCAGGACAGCGGTCTGCCCAAGCGGGACCCGGAGACCGGCGAGGAGAAGCACGCCATGGTCTTCGCCAACAAGGAGGGCGGGCCCAAGAAGAACGCGGTCGCGATGCTGGAGAACATCCAGGCGGCCAAGAACCGGCCGCTCGCCCGCATTCTCACCGGTCTGTCGATCCGGCACGTCGGCCCGGTGGCCGCCGAGGCGCTGGCACGCGAGTTCCGCTCCATCGACGCCATCAGGGAGGCGAGCGAGGAGCAGCTCGCCGCCACCGACGGTGTCGGCTCGATCATCGCCGCTTCCCTGAAGGAGTGGTTCGCGGTGGAGTGGCACCAGGAGATCCTGCGCAAGTGGAAGGCCGCAGGCGTCCGTCTGGAGGACGAGCGCTCCGGCGAGGACGAAGGCCCCAGGCCCCTCGAAGGGCTGACGGTCGTGGTGACCGGGACACTCGAACACCACACCCGGGACGGCGCCAAGGAGGCGCTGCAGAGCCGGGGCGCCAAGGTCACCGGATCGGTGTCGAAGAAGACCTCCTTCGCCGTGGTCGGTGAGAATCCGGGCTCCAAGTTCGACAAGGCGATGCAGCTGAAGGTCCCCGTCCTCAACGAGGACGGCTTCGCCGTCCTGCTCGAACAAGGGCCGGACGCGGCCGCGGAAGTCGCGCTCCCGATCGAGGAGTAGGGGTTGAAGGCCACCCGTTCGGCGCATACCAGATGCATACGGGTGGCCGGTCGCATTCGGGCAACCGACACCGACCGCTGCCCGTGGAAGCCTTGTGCGGCCTACTGTTGAGGTGTGCGCCTGCCGTGCCCGGACGCGTGGCGGGTTCTCGGACGCGGTGCCGCCCCGGATCGATCGGGAGCAACGGGCCGCGTGGCGTGGGCACCGCCGGCTGTGAGAGGGACGGGAATGGAACCGACCGAGAGCGTCGCCCCGGACTCGAGGCTGCGCCTGCGCCGGGTCTCCGGGGCCTGGCGACGGGGCCGCTCCCTGCTCATGGGGGTACGCCCGTTCGAGGGAAGCCGGGAGCCGGGAAGCCGGGGGCTCGGACGTCGTGAACCGGGAAGCCCGGAGCGGGGACCCGGCCGGACGACGGCCGCGGAGTCCAGGACGGGGGGCGCCTGGCCGCCGGGCCGTGCGGGCGCGAGCGCACGCGGCCCGCTCGTACCGGGCCCGGCGCAGCTCACCGGCACCTCGGTCGGCACCGGCGGGGCGCCCGCCCTCACCGGCGCGCTCGGCGAGGACCGCGCCCACGACCTCGTGGGGCACGACGCCGACCGGCAGCTGTCCTGGCCCGCACTGCCCGCCGTGATCGTGGGCCTGGCCGGCGCCATCCTGGGCGCCGGGTTCTACCGTGCCTTCACGGGAGAGAGCGCCCTCTTCCCGGCCGGAGCGGTCGGCTGGTCCCTCGCCCTGCTCACCGGCATCATCGTCGGCCACCTCGTCGCCATGGGCCGCGCCCGCTGGTGGGGCGGCACCGGCTCCGGCGCCGCCCTCACCCTCGCCGTCCTGCTGCTCTACGGCTGGGTGGCCGCCGGGATGGTCAGCCTCACGGTCGTCGTGCTGGTCGGTGTCGCCCGCCGGGGGCGCTGGCGGCAGGGCGTGCTGCACGGCGCGGTCGACATCCTCGGCATCGGCGCCGGCGCGCTCGTCCTGCGGGTCTTCGGCCGTGTCCCCTCCGTGGAACGGCCCTGGGACCCGGACAGCTGGAACCTCTACTCGGCGCCCCAGGTGGCCCTGGTCGCCATCGCCTACCTCGTGGTCAGCCGCGTCCTGCTCTGGTACCTGGCCGCACCGCGCGGCGGTCTGCCCACCGTCGCGCGCACCGCCCTGGTCAGACAGGGCCTCGTCGCCGTCGCGCTGCTCGGCATCGCCCCGCTCGTCTGCGTCGTCGCCCTCGCCCAGCCGCTGCTGCTGCCGCTCTTCGCCATCCCCCTCATCGCGCTCGACTCCACGCTGTGGATCGCCCGCGCCCGCGCCGAGGAACAGCTGCGCGACCCGCTCACCGGACTGCCCAACCGGCAGTGGCTGCTGGAGCGCACCTGGACCGCCCTGGACGATGCCGAACGCATCGGGGCGAGATCGGCACTGATGCTGATCGACCTCGACCGCTTCCGTTCCGTCAATGACACGCTGGGGCACCTCGCCGGTGACCGGCTGCTGTTGCAGATAGCCGACCGGCTGCGGGTCGCCCTGCCCCGCGGAGCGGAGGCCGCGCGGCTCGGCGGCGACGAGTTCGCCGTCCTGCTGCCCGTCGCCGACTCCACCACGTCCGCCTCCCGCGTCGCCCGTAACCTCGTCGCCGCGCTCGGTTCACCGCTCGACCTCGACGGGCTCACCCTCGTCCTGGAGGCCAGCGCGGGGCTCGCCGTCTTCCCCGACCACGCGCTCGACGCGGAGGGGCTGCTGCGGCGGGCGGACGTGGCGATGTACCAGGCGAAGCGGGACCGCACGGGCGTCGAGGTCTACGAGTCCAAGCGCGACTCCAACACCCCGGACCGGCTCGGTCTCCTCGGTGACCTGCGGCGCGCGCTGGACGCGCGCGAGGTCGAGCTGCACTACCAGCCGAAGGTGCGCTTCGACGGGCAGGTCGCCGGTCTGGAGGCGCTGGTGCGGTGGGTGCACCCCGAGCGGGGGAAGGTGCCGCCGGACGAGTTCATAGCGATCGCCGAGTCGTCCGGGCTGATGCCGCATCTGACGGAGTACGTCCTGGAGACGGCGCTCGGGCAGGTGGCGCGGTGGCGGGCCCAGGGGCTGCACGTGCCGGTCGCGGTGAACGTCTCCCCGCGCGATGTCCACACCCCCGGGTTCGCGGGGGCGGTCGCGGCGCGGCTGGCCCGGCACGGGGTGCCGGCCGGGGCGTTGCAGCTGGAGATAACGGAACACGTGCTGCTGGAGGACCCGCAGCGGGCGGCGGACACGCTCGCCGGGCTGACCGGGCACGGGGTGAAGATGTCGCTCGACGACTTCGGGACGGGGTACTCGTCGCTGGTGCATCTGCGGCGGCTGCCGGTGAGCGAGCTGAAGATCGACCGGTCGTTCGTGGCACGGCTGGCGATCGACAACGAGGACGCGGAGATCGTGCGGTGCACGGTCGATCTGGCGCACTCGCTGGGGCTGCTCGTCGTGGCGGAGGGGGTCGAGGACGACGAGACGTGGGAGCGGTTGCGGGATCTGGGGTGCGACGCGGTGCAGGGGTGGCTCGTCGCTGCCGCGATGCCGCCCGAGGAGGCCACGGCCTGGCTGCGGGCGCGGGGGTCGCGGGGGTGGCAGCGGCCGGCGGCGGCGTTGCCTGCGGCTACCGCCGAGGAGCAGCGGGGCGCCTGACAGCTCGGGGGTGCGGGTTTCGTCGGCGGGTGCGGGTGGGTGGGGGCTTCTCGCGCAGTTCCCCGCGCCCCTGAAAGGCCTCCGGCCTTTCGGCCCGAAAAAAGCAGGGCGCAGCCCGCTTTTTCAGGGGCGCGGGGAACTGCGCGAGAAGCCCCCACCGGGCGGACGTGTGGGGGTCGAAGGGGCGCAGCCCCTTGAGGATGGGACGGGTAGGGGCGGCGGGGGCGAAGAACCCGTGCGCGGACAACGGCGCGCGCCCCATAGGATTGGCGCCAAACCACACACACTCACCCCAGAGGATCGCTGCATGCCTGGCATCACGCGCGAGGAGGTCGCCCACCTCGCACGGCTGGCGCGTCTGGAGCTGAAACCCGAAGAACTCGAACACTTCGCGGGCCAGCTGGACGACATCATCGGCGCGGTCGCCCGCGTCAGCGAGGTCGCCGACCAAGATGTACCGCCGACCTCGCACCCGCTGCCGCTGACGAACGTCATGCGCGCGGACGAGGTCCGTCCGTCGCTCACCCCCGAGCAGGCGCTGTCCGCCGCCCCGGCCCAGGAGCAGCAGCGTTTCAAGGTGCCGCAGATCCTGGGGGAGGACTGATCACGTCATGACCGACGCCATCATCAAGCTCACCGCGGCCGAGATCGCCGCGAAGATCGCCGCCGGTGAACTCACCGCCGTCCAGGTCACCGAGGCCCACCTCGCCCGGATCGAGGCCGTCGACGAGAAGGTGCACGCCTTCCTGCACGTCGACCGCGAGGGCGCCCTCGCGCAGGCCCGTGCCGTCGACGAGAAGAAGGCCCGGGGCGAGCAGCTCGGCCCGCTCGCCGGCGTCCCGCTCGCGCTCAAGGACATCTTCACCACGGTCGGGGTTCCCACCACCGTCGGTTCGAAGATCCTGGAGGGCTGGATCCCGCCGTACGACGCCACGCTCACCAAGCGGCTCAAGGACGCGGACGTCGTCATCCTCGGCAAGACCAACATGGACGAGTTCGCCATGGGGTCCTCCACCGAGAACAGCGCGTACGGCCCGACCGGCAACCCGTGGGACCTCACCCGTATCCCCGGCGGCTCCGGCGGCGGTTCCTCCGCCTCCCTCGCCTCCTACCAGGCGCCCCTCGCCATCGGCACCGACACCGGCGGTTCCATCCGCCAGCCGGCCGCCGTCACCGGCACGGTCGGCGTCAAGCCGACGTACGGCGCGGTCTCCCGCTACGGCATGGTCGCCTTCTCCTCCTCCCTCGACCAGGGCGGGCCCTGCGCCCGTACGGTCCTGGACGCGGCGCTGCTGCACGAGGTGATCGCCGGCCACGACCCGCTCGACTCCACCTCCATCGACGCCCCGGTCCCGCCGGTCGTCGAGGCCGCCCGCAACGGCAGCGTCGCCGGGATGCGCGTCGGTGTGGTCAAGCAGTTCCGCGGCGAGGGCTACCAGGCCGGTGTGCTCCAGCGGTTCGACGAGTCCGTCGCCCTCCTCAAGGAGCTGGGCGCCGAGATCGTCGAGCTGGACTGCCCGTCGTTCGACCTGGCGCTGGCCGCGTACTACCTGATCGCGCCGAGCGAGTGTTCGAGCAACCTCGCCCGCTTCGACGGCCTGCGCTACGGCCTGCGGGCCGGTGACGACGGCACGAACTCCGCGGAGGCCGTCACCTCCCTCACCCGTGAGGCGGGCTTCGGCCCCGAGGTGAAGCGCCGCATCATGCTCGGCACGTACGCGCTCAGCTCCGGCTACTACGACGCGTACTACGGCAGCGCCCAGAAGGTCCGGACGCTCATCACCCGGGACTTCGAGAAGTCGTTCGAGAAGGTCGACGTCATCGTGTCGCCGACCACGCCGACCACCGCCTTCCCGATCGGCGAGCGCGCCGACGACCCGATGGCGATGTACCTGGCGGACCTCTGCACCATCCCGACCAACCTCGCGGGCAACGCCGCGATGTCCCTGCCCTGCGGCCTCGCGCCGGAGGACGGACTGCCGGTCGGACTGCAGATCATCGCCCCGGCGCTGAAGGACGACCGTCTTTACAAGGTCGGCGCCGCCGTCGAGGCCGCCTTCGTGGAAAAGTGGGGGCACCCGCTCCTGGAGGAGGCTCCGTCGCTGTGAGCAACGCACTGTCCAAGGCCAAGGACTTCCAGAAGTCCAAGTCCGGTACGTACGTGTCCATCGCCACCACCGCCTTCGGCGCGTGGGGCATCGCCAAGCGGATCAGGAAGGCCCGCGCCGATCAGGACACGCTGCGGCTGATCGACGCGTCTGTGGCCGCCATCGGCATCGTCACCGGCCTCGCCGTCCTCTACCGCGAACTGAAGCGGCTGGGCGACGACGACGTCCTGCTGGGCTGAGAGGGAAGTTTCCACCGTGACCACCACGACCGACCTGGTGTCGTACGAGGACGCGCTGGCGTCGTACGACCCCGTCATGGGCCTTGAGGTCCATGTCGAACTCGGCACCAGGACCAAGATGTTCTGCGGCTGCTCGACCGAACTCGGTCAGGGCGCCAACACGCAGACCTGTCCCACCTGCCTCGGCCTGCCCGGCGCGCTCCCGGTCGTCAACGCGATCGGCGTCGAGTCGGCGATCAAGATCGGTCTCGCGCTGAACTGCGAGATCGCCGAGTGGTGCCGCTTCGCCCGGAAGAACTACTTCTATCCGGACATGCCGAAGAACTTCCAGACCTCCCAGTACGACGAGCCGATCGCCTTCAACGGCTACCTCGACGTGCAACTGGAGGACGGCGAGACCTTCCGCGTGGAGATCGAGCGCGCCCACATGGAGGAGGACACCGGCAAGTCGACGCACGTCGGCGGGGCCACCGGCCGTATCCACGGCGCCTCGCACTCGCTGCTCGACTACAACCGCGCGGGCATCCCCCTCATCGAGATCGTCACCAAGCCGATCGAGGGCGCCGGCGAGCGTGCCCCCGAGGTCGCCAAGGCGTACGTCCGTGAGCTGCGCGAGGTCATCAAGGCGCTCGGCGTCTCCGAGGCCCGGATGGAGATGGGCCAGATGCGCTGCGACGTGAACCTGTCGCTGCGCCCGAACGGCACCGAGAAGTTCGGCACGCGTTCGGAGACCAAGAACGTCAACTCGCTGCGGTCCGTGGAGCGTGCGGCCCGGTTCGAGATCCAGCGGCACGCCGCGGTGCTCTCGTCCGGCGGCACGATCATCCAGGAGACCCGCCACTTCCACGAGGACACGGGGTCCACGACCTCGGGCCGGGTCAAGGAGGAGGCCGAGGACTACCGGTACTTCCCCGAGCCGGACCTCGTGCCGGTGGCCCCCTCGCGCGAGTGGGTCGAGGAGCTGCGGGCCGCGCTGCCCGAGCTGCCGCTGGTCCGCCGCAACCGGCTCCTCGCGGAGTGGGGCATCTCGGGCACCGAGATGCAGGCGATCCTCAACGCCGGGGCCCTCGACCTCATCGTCGCCACCATCGAGGCCGGGGCGGACGCCGCCTCCGCCCGCAAGTGGTGGATGGGCGAGCTGGCGCGCAGCGCCAACGAGTCGGGCACGGCGCTCGACGAGCTGGCCATCACGCCGGAGCAGGTCGCGCGCGTGACCGAGCTGGTCTCGAAGGGCGACCTGAACGACAAGCTCGCCCGGCAGGTCATCGAGGGCGTCCTCGCGGGTGAGGGCACCCCGGACGAGGTCGTCGAGAAGCGCGGTCTGAAGGTCGTCTCCGACGAGGGTGCCCTCGGCACCGCCGTCGACGAGGCCATCGCCGGCAACCCGGGCATCGCCGACAAGATCCGCTCCGGCAAGGTCGCCGCGGCCGGTGCCCTGGTCGGCGCGGTCATGAAGGCCACCCGCGGTCAGGCCGACGCGGCCCGCGTCAAGGAGCTGATCCTGGAGAAGCTGGGCGTCGGCGAGGGCTGAACGCGACGGCGGTTCTCCGCGTATCCCCGAGGGCGGCGCATCCCCGCGATGCGTCGCCCTCGGGCGTGCGTGCGGCCGTGACGCAGGGCGACAGAGTGCCGTCATCTGTCCTGTGAGGTGTCTCCCATCCCCTGTGAGGAGACCCTCAAAGGGGCCAAACGATCACATTGTGGTGCAACAGTTGCCAGGAATCACTCACGCCTCCCCCCTCAGGAGCACGATCCGTGGCAGCCCTCGCGCGCTGGTGTCTCCGGCACCGTCTTGTCGCCGTCCTCCTGTGGCTTCTTGCCTTCGCCGGCACGGCCGCGGGCGCCGCCGTCGCGGGAGCCGCGTACTCGAACGACTACAAGACCCCCGGAACCGAGTCCAGCCGTGCCACCGAACTGCTGAACGAGGGCTTCCCGGGCGTCAGCGGTGACAGCGCCACCGTCGTCTGGCACACGAGCGGCGGGGCCGCGAGCGACGGGGCCGCGAGCGTGCGGGCCGCCGCCGTCGAGCAGACCATGACGAAGACCCTCGACAAGATCGCCGAGCTGCCGGGCGTCGCCGCCGTGACCGACCCCTACGACGGCGCCGACGGCGGCCGGATCAGCGAGGACGGCCGTACGGCCTACGCCACCGTCACCTTCGACCGGCCCGCCGAGGACGTGGACAAGGCGCAGGCCG
Organism: Streptomyces sp. NPDC034049; assembly: GCF_055575575.1. Taxonomy (NCBI): domain Bacteria; kingdom Bacillati; phylum Actinomycetota; class Actinomycetes; order Kitasatosporales; family Streptomycetaceae; genus Streptomyces; species Streptomyces sp. NPDC034049. The sequence goes on along the minus strand of NZ_JBVISJ010000011.1, from coordinate 267,854 downwards.
AGGCCGTCGTCGACACGGCGAAGGCCGCCGAGAGCAGCGGGCTCCAGGTGGAGCTGGGCGGCACCTCGATCGGACTCACCGAGACCTCCGGCGGGCACCTCGCGGAGATCGTCGGTGTCCTCGTCGCCGCCGTCGTCCTCTTCCTGGCCTTCGGCTCGCTCGCCGCCTCGCTGCTGCCGATCGCCACCGCGCTCGTCAGCGTGGGCACCGCCTACGCGGGGATCACCCTGCTCGGGCACGCCATGACGGTGGCCGACTTCGCGCCCATGCTGGGCACCCTCATCGGCCTCGGCGTCGGCATCGACTACGCGCTGTTCATCGTGACCCGGCACCGCCGGGGGCTGAAACGGGGCCTGTCCGTCGAGGAGGCCGCGCGCAGCGCCGTCGCGACCACCGGACGGGCCGTGGTCTTCGCCGGCGCCACGGTCTGCATAGCCCTGCTGGGCATGCTGATCCTGCGGCTCGGCTTCCTCAACGGCGTCGCGATCGCCGCCTCCCTCACCGTGGTCCTGACCGTCGCCGCCTCCGTGACGCTGCTGCCGGCCCTGCTGTCGTTCATCGGCATGCGGGCGCTCAGCCGCCGCGAGCGCCGCCGTCTCGCCGAGCACGGCCCCGAGCCCGAGGTGCCCACCGGCTTCGCCGCCCGCTGGTCCGCCTTCGTCGAACGGCACCCCAAGAAGCTCGGCGCCCTCGCCCTGGTCGTCATGACCCTGCTCGCCCTGCCCACGCTCGGACTGCGCCTCGGCACCTCCGACCAGGGCAACGACCCCGCGACGACCACCACCCGCCAGGCGTACGACCTCCTCGCGGGCGGCTTCGGCCCGGGCGTGAACGGCCCCCTCACCCTCGTCACCGAGGTCGACGGCGCCGCCGACAAGCTCGCCCTCGACAACCTCGACACCACGCTCAGGGCCACCGAAGGCGTCTCGACGGTGACCCCGGTGACGTACGACACCGGCGGCGACACCGCCTACCTCACTGTCGTCCCCGACTCCTCCCCGCAGTCCGCGAGGACCAGCGAGCTGGTCGAACGGCTGCGCGACGAGGTGCTGCCGCGCGCCGAGACGGGCACCACGCTCGATCTGCACGTCGGCGGGGTGACCGCCGGGTACGACGACTTCGCGGACGTCATCGTCGGCAAGCTGCCGCTGTTCGTGGGCGTCGTCATCGGCCTCGGCTGTCTGCTGCTCCTGCTCGCCTTCCGGTCCATCGGGATACCGCTCAAGGCCGCCGCGATGAACGTGGCCGCCGTCGCCGCCGCGTTCGGCGTGGTCGTCGCGATCTTCCAGTGGGGCTGGGGGAGCGAGCTGCTGGGCCTCGGCCGCGCCGGACCGATCGAACCCTTCCTCCCCGTGATCATGGTGTCGGTCCTCTTCGGACTCTCCATGGACTACCAGGTCTTCCTGGTCAGCCGGATGTACGAGGAGTGGCTGGAGACCGGCGACAACCGGCGCGCGGTCCGCGTCGGCCTCGCCGAGACCAGCCGGGTGATCAACTCCGCCGCGGTCATCATGATCTCCGTCTTCCTCGCCTTCGTGCTCAGCGGCGACCGCGTGATCGCCATGTTCGGCATCGCGCTCGCCGCCGCCGTCGCCCTGGACGCCTTCGTCCTGCGTACGCTCCTCGTCCCCGCCCTCATGCACCTGCTCGGCGGCGCCAACTGGTGGCTGCCCCGCTGGCTCGACCGGCGCATGCCCCGCATCAGCATCGAACCGCCCGAGACCCGCGCCGCCCATGAGAGGCTCGCGGACGTCGTGGTGGAAGATCTGGAGAAGGAGCGACCGGAGGATGTACGCGATATCCCTGGGTGACGACGGCGCCGAACTACGGCCCCTGGAGCCCTGGCACGCCGAGGAGTTCCTCGCCCACCTGGAGCGGGGACGGGACTTCATCAACCAGTACGTCCCCTTCGGCCAGAGCGCCACGGACGTCGACGGCGCCCGCGTCGTCCTCCAGCGGTACGCCGACATGCGCGCCGCCGACACCGGCTCCCTGCACGGCATCTGGCTCGACGGCACACTCGTCGGCGGGGTCCTCTTCCTCAACTTCGACGCGGAGAACGCCAACTGTGAGGTCGGCTGCTGGCTGGAGCCCGCCGCCACCGGGCGGGGGCTCGTCACCCGCGCCATGCGGATCCTCATCGACTGGGCCGTCGACGTCCGCGCCGTCCACCGGGTCGAATGGATCGCGGCCTCCGGCAACACCCCGAGCCTCGATGTGGCACGGCGGCTCGGCATGGTCAGGGACGGTGTGCAGCGCGAGAGATATCCCCACCGAGGGGTACGGCACGACCTGGAGATATGGTCCGTCCTGGCGCCCGAATGGCGTGCGGCACGCGCCCGCAGCGCTCACCAGGATCATTAAGAAACCTCTCAGACAACATTCGTACGGTGCGAGGTATGGGAACCAAGACAGCTGACGAGACCGGGGCCGAGACGGGCGCCGAGGCCAGGAACGACGACGAGTCGGTGAAGGGCACCGACGTCACCAAGGAGGACGCGGCGCCCGAGGACGCCGCGCCGGGGGCCGACGACTCGGTCGAGACCGACGGCACCGACGCCTCCGACGAGGCCGGGGAAGCCGAGGAAGCCAGCGAGGAGTTCCCGCCGGCCGCCGCGAAGGCGACGCCGGGCGTCGGCCAGGGGGCCGCCGGCATCGTGTCCGTGGTCCTGGGCCTCGTCTCCCTCACCGGCGGCTGGGTCGGCACCGTCGCCTCCGCGCGTGAGGAGATCACCGGACAGCTGGAGATGCAGGCCGCGACCAACGCGACCGTCGCCACCCAGCTCCAGGCCGTCTACGGCGACGCCTGGCAGGCCTCCGCCCTCTGGGGCGGCCTCTTCGCGGTGGTCGGCCTGATCGTCGGCGTCGCCGTGCTGGTGCGGCCCGCGTTCGGCGACCCCGACCAGGTCCAGGCGCCGTGGATCAAGTCGGTGGCCTGGGCCGGTGTCTCGGTCGGCTTCATCGGGCTGGTGCTGGCCGCCCTGAAGTACTCCGACCTCCTGCTGGCACTGCCGAGCACCTGACGCCCTCGCCCGACCGGGCGGAAGCGGCTTCTGAGGGGCCTTAGGCCCGTCGTAGGCATCCCTACGACGGGCCTAAGGCCCCTCGCCGCGTCCAAGATGCGGAACTCTCCCGATGTGGCGCACCCGCGTCAAGGACGAAGGTTGAGGCATCGCAGCAAGCGAGCCGAGACCGACTCTTCACGAGGGGTACGAGATGTTCGAGTACGAGCTCCAGCAGATCCGTTCCGCCGAGCTGATCCGCGAGGCCGAGCACTACCGCCAGGTGCGCGAGGCCCGCCGCGCCCGCCGCGCGGCCGCACACGACTCCACGACCACGACGAGGTCCGCCTCGGGGGACGGGGAACAGGACGCGGAGGGGAGCGTGCCACACCACCGCCCACGCCGGCTCCGCTTCCCGCGTCCCGCATGACGGGGAGGGCCGCCCGGGCCGGGACGGAAGCCGTCCCCTGGGCGGCCGATCGCCTCCTGGCCGCCCGGGGGCCGCGGATAATCGGTGCCCGAGTGTCCGAGGGCCGTGCGATGCTCGGCGCTGTGGAGACCAGGTCCGTCAGTCCGGTGTTCGTGGGTCGTACCGACGAACTGAAGGTGTTGCGCGAGGCGTTGGCCCGCGCCGGGGGAGGCGCCGCGGTCGCGGCGGGGAACGGGGGAGACGGGGGCGGAGGGGGCGGCGGCCCACAGGCACTGCTGCTCGGCGGTGAGGCCGGGGTCGGCAAGACCCGCCTGGTCGAGGAGTTCACCGGCGAGGCCGCGCGCGGGGGCGCGGTCGTCGCCCTCGGCGGCTGTGTCGAGATCGGGGCCGACGGCCTGCCCTACGCCCCCTTCTCCACCGCCCTGCGGGCGCTGCGCCGCCGACTGCCCGACGAACTGGCCGCCGCGGCCACCGGACAGGAACAGGAACTGGCCCGGCTGCTGCCCGAGTTGGGCGAGACCCCCCGCGCACGGCACGACGAGGAGGGCACCGCGCGCCTCTTCGAACTCACCGCCCGCCTGCTGGAACGCCTCGCCGCCGACCGCACGATCGTCCTCGTCCTGGAGGACCTGCACTGGGCCGACGCCTCCACCCGCCACCTCCTCGCCTACCTCCTGCGCACCCTGCGCACCGGCCGCCTCGTCGTCCTCGCCACCTACCGCTCCGACGACATCCACCGCCGCCACCCGCTGCGCCCCCTCCTCGCCGAACTCGACCGCCTCCGCACGGTCCGCCGCATCGAACTGCCCCGCTTCAACCGCGCCGAGGTCGGCCACCAACTCGCCGGCATCCTCGCCACCGAACCCGAACCGGAGCGCGTGGACGAGATCTTCGACCGCTCCGACGGCAACGCCTTCTTCGTCGAGGAACTCGCCGTCGCCGCCCACGACGGCGGCTGCCCCGGCCTCACCGACTCCCTGCGCGACCTGCTGCTCGTCCGCGTCGAACGGCTCCCCGAGGACGCCCAGCGGATCGCCCGCCTCGTCGCCGAGGGCGGCTCCACCGTGGAGTACGCCCTGCTCGCCGCGGTCGCCCGGCTCCCCGAGGACGACCTCATCGAAGCCCTGCGGGCCGCCGTCGGCGCCAACATCCTGCTCGCCGCCCCCGGCGACGACGGCTACCGCTTCCGGCACTCCCTGGTCCGCGAGGCCGTCAGCGACGACCTGCTGCCCGGCGAACGCTCCCGCCTCAACCGCCGCTACGCCGAGGCCCTGGAGGCCGACCCGTCCCTCGTCCCCACCGACGGCCGCGCCACCCGCCTGGCCAGCTACTGGTACCACGCCCACGACGCCGCCAAGGCCCTGCCCGCCGTCCTCGACGCCTCCGCCGAGGCCCGCTCCCGGCACGCCCACGCCGAGCAACTCCGCCTCCTGGAACGGGCGATGGAGCTGTGGGACACCGCCCCCGAGGCCGTCCGCGCCGCCCTCCGCCCCGTCGACTACACCGAGGTCTACCCTCCCTGCGGCTGCGACCCGGCCACCACCCCGCTGCGCTACCTCGACCTCATGGCCGAGGCCGCCGTCGCCGGACGGCTGTGCGGAGAGCGCGAGCGGGCCATGCGGATCACCCGCCGCGCACTGGACCTGCTCGCGGACGGGGGCGACCCGCTGCGCACCGCCTGGTTCTGGGTCCAGCGCTCCCTGCTCACCGAAGGTCTCGCCCGGGGCGACGGCTGGAAGGAACTCGCCACCGCCCAGGACCTCGTCCGCGGACTGCCGCCCTCCGAGGTCCACGCCGAAGTGCTCTCCCGGGTGGCCGGCTGGTCCATGCTCCACGCCCCCGGACCCGACGCGCTCTCCGACGCCCAGCGCGCCGTCGACTACGCGCGCATGGTGGGCGCCGAGGACATCGAACTCAACGCCCGCCTCACCCTCGGCGGCCTGATGGTCGACGCCGGCGACGTCGACACGGGCATCGCGGTGATGGAGGAGGTCCGCCGCCGCGCCCTGGAACGCGGACCCGCCGCCGTCGTGGGCCGCTCCTATGTGAACATCCCCTCCTGCCTGGAAGGCATCGGCCGCTCCCAGGAAGCCGTGCGCCTGCTGAAGGAGGGCATCGACATCACCCGACGCCGGGGCCTGCTGGAGTCCGAGGCCTGGGTGTGGGGCAACCTCGCCGAGTCCCTGCTCTCCCTGGGCCGCTGGGACGAGGCCCTCGAAGCGGTGACCATGGCCCAGAGCGTCGCCTCCAGCCAGAAGTCCCGAGGCCTCAGCACCCTCATCCAGACCTTCATCGCCCTCGCCCGCGGCGACATCGCCGAAGCCCGCGGTCACCTGGCCGCCGCCCGCGGCCACTACGGCCACCACAACCCCATGCCGCAGAACGATCTGCCGCTCTCCTTCCTCGCCCTCGGCATCGCCGCCGCCGAGGACCGCCTCATGGATGCCCGCGCGGAACTGGCCCGCGTCCTCGACACCGGCTTCTCCGTCGGCACCCAGCGTTACGCCTGGCCCCTGCTGCTCACCGCCGCCACCGCCGAGGCCGACGCCCGCACCCTCCCGGCCGCCGGGCCCGGCCGTGCCGAGACCCTCGACCGGATCTTCACCGTGGCCAGGAAGCTCACCACCGGCTCACCGATCTGGCTCGCCCACGAACGCTGGGTCCGCGCCGAACTCCAGCGCGCCGAGGGCAGGACGGACCCCGACACCTGGTCCGACGTCGTCAACGCCTTCGAGCCGCTGGAACGGCCCTACGACCTCGCCCGCGTCCGGCACCGCCTCGCCGAGGCGCTGCTGGCCGACGGCACCGACGAGGCCCGGGACCGGGCGACGGAACTGCTGCGGCTGGCCGCCGCCGTCGCCGACCACCTCGACGCCCGCCCCCTCGCCGACGAGGTCGCCCTCCTCGCCCGCCGAGCCCGCCTCACCCTGAGCCGCGCACCCGAGCCGGCTCCCACCGCCGCCGACCCCGTGGCCGCGCTCGGCCTCACCGACCGGGAGGACGACGTCCTGCGCCTGGTCGCCGCGGGCCGCACCAACCGTCAGATAGCCGAGGAACTCTTCATCTCCCCCAAGACGGCCAGCGTCCACGTCTCCAACATCCTCGCCAAGCTCGGCGTCTCCAGCCGGGGCGAGGCGGCGGCGGTGGCCCACCGGGTGGGCCTGGCCCCTACAGGGGCCGGAGAACGGCTGGCCGCGGGATGATGGAAGGGAGGACCACCGAGGCTCCGCTGCCCGACCGGGACCGCCCGCCCGCCGCCTCGTGGCCCTGGGGGAGGGAAGACAGTGTTCAACGCCTTCGAGGAACTGTTCGCACCTGGCCGCAAGCACACCCGTGACGAGGAGAACCGGCTGGCACTGACCCGTGAGGACGTCGGGGACAACGATCCAGGACGCGGACCGATAGACCTCGCGTCCGGGAAGGTCGTCATACGCCCGCCCGAGCCCGTGGAGAAGGAGGCCGACTCGGCCACGGCGGCCGAGGAGTAGGCGGAGGTCTACGTCACCTCCAGCTCGAGGATCTTGTCGTCGCCGCCCTCCGGGGAGCCCCGTCCGTCCGTCTCGCTGGTCACCAGCCAGAGCTTGTCGCCGCCGGCGGAGACGACCGTGCGGAGTCGGCCGTAGTCGCCCTCCAGGAAGGCCTGGGGGTCGGCGGCGGTCTTCGTGCCGTCGAGGGGGACGCGCCACAGACGCTGGCCGCGCAGGCCCGCCATCCAGACCGAGCCCTCCGCTATGGCGATCCCGCTCGGGGAGGCCTCCTCCGTGCTCCACACGGCCACCGGGTCCACATAGCCGGACTCGCCGCCCTTGCCCTCCACCTCCGGCCAGCCGTAGTTCCCGCCGGGGCGGATGTGGTTCAGCTCGTCCCAGGTGTTCTGGCCGAACTCCGAGGCCCACAGGCGCTGTTCGGGATCCCAGGCGAGGCCCTGGACGTTGCGGTGGCCGTAGGAGTAGACGACGGAGTCGTCGAAGGGGTTGCCCGGGGCGGGCTGCCCCTCCGGGGTCATACGGAGGATCTTGCCGCCGAGGGAGTCCTTGTCCTGGGCCAGCGGCCCCTCGTACCGCTCGCCCGTGCTCGCGTAGAGCATCCGGTCGGGGCCGAAGGCGAGCCGGCCGCCGTTGTGGTTGGTGCCCTTGGGGATGCCCCGGAGGATGGTGTCAGGGGCGCCGAGCTGTTCGCCGGCCGGCTTCTCGGGGTCGTACAGCATCCGCACGATGCGGTTGTCGGACTCCGAGGTGAAGTACGCGTAGATCATGTGGTCGGAGGCGTACTCCGGGGAGACGGCGATGCCCATGAGGCCGCCCTCGCCCGCCGGGGCGACGCCGGGGACCTCGCCGAGCTCGGTCCGCTTGCCGGTCTTCTCGTCGATTCTGCTGATCGTGGCCCCGTCACGGGAGGAGACGAGGAGGCCGCCCTCAGGGAGGGGCGCAAGCCCCCACGGGGTGTCGAGGCCCTCGGCGACGGTGCGGACCACCTTCACCGAGCCCTTCGCGGGAGGTGGCTCGTCCGCCGCCTTGCCGGGCGGGGACGAACCGGCACTGCTGCTGCTCGGGGGTGGGCTGCCGGCCGCGTCCGTCTTCTCTCCGTCGTCGGAGGAGCAGCCGGTCGTCACCAGGAGCACGGCGGCGGCCAACGCGGCCGTCACCACACGACGTTGCACCATCACGATCCCTTCGGCGTGGAGCTTCTACTTGTCTTACACCGCGAGTGCCCCACAAGTTCCACCTCCGCCGGAACCAGCGGATCTTTCGCGGTGCCGGCCGCGTGGCGGGCTCAGCCGGTCGCTCCCCGAGGCGTACGTCCCTCGGTGCCGCGTTCCCTCAGTCCCAGGATCCCCGCGCGGGCGGCAGACCTGCCACCTCGGCCAGGTCCTGCGGCGTCAGACGCAGCGCGTGGGCGGCCGCGTTCTCCGTCACCCACCGCGCCTGCTTCGTGCCCGGCACCGGGACCACGTGGGGGCCGAGGGACAGGATCCAGGCGAGGGCCACCTGGGCCGGGGTCACCGTCGCCCCGTGGCGGGCCGCGATCCGGCGCAGGCCGACGACGAGTGGCTGGTTGGCCGCCATCATCTCGGCGGTGAAGCGGGGATGACGGGCCCGGAGGTCGTCCGGCTCGAAGCCGCCGCCGGGGGTCAGGGTGCCGGTGAGGAAACCGTTCCCCAGAGGCATGGCCGCGAGAAAGCCGATGCCACGGGCCACGCACCAGGGGAGCAGGGCGTCCAGGGCCTCCCGCGACCAGACCGACAGCTCCGCCTGCACCGCGCTCACCGGGAACACCTGCTGGATGCGCCGGAGCTGGCGGAGCGTGGTGTCGTGGACCCCCGCCCCCGGCCGGCGGCCCGCCCGCGCGCCCACCGCGCACAGGCCCAACGCCCGTACCTTCCCGGCCTGTACGAGTTCCGCCATCGCGCCCCACGTCTCCTCCACGGGGACCTCGGGGTCCGCGCGATGGAGCTGGTAGAGGTCGATGACATCGGTCTGGAGCCGGCGCAGCGAGGCGTCGCAGGCACGTTTCACATAACCGGGGCGGCCGTTGGCCACGATGTGCTGTTCGCCCACCAGCAGGCCCACCTTGGTGGAGACGAAGGCCTCCGCGCGCCGCTCCTTCAGTACCCGGCCCACCAGCAGCTCATTGGTGAAGGGACCGTACATGTCGGCCGTGTCCAGCAGCGTGGTGCCGAGGTCGAGGGCCCGGTGCACCGTCCGCATCGACTCGTCGCCCCGCTGCCGCGACCCGGTGTACGCCCAGCTCATCGGCATGCACCCGAGTCCTACGGCCCCCACCTCGAGCGTCGCCGCGCCGATCGTCCTGCGCTCCACCTGGTCGTGACCCTCCCTCTCCCGAACCCCCAACCTAACCTCTGCCGTAGCGGGTACCTGACATAGCCTCCGGAGCATGACTGCTGACGCGACTGCCGACCCGACCGCGGACGTGACCGCCGATGTGTGGCTCCCCATCCCGCCGGACGAGATCGAGGGGCTCCCACAGGGCCCCAACTACCTCTTCTGGGACGGAGGTGAGGACGGCACGCAGCCGTATCCGGGCGACCCCGCGGACTGCGTCCTGTACGTGGTGCCCTATATGAAGCGCTGGCCGGTGAAGGTGAACCCGCTGGAGCACATGCGGAACCTGCGGGTGATCCAGACGCTCACGGCGGGCGTCGACGACGTCCTGGCCCGGCTGTCCGTGGTCGCTCCCGGTGTCCAGCTGTGCAACGCCCGCGGAGTGCACGAGGCCAGCACGGCCGAACTCGCGCTCACCCTGACCCTCGCCTCGCTGCGCGGTGTCCCCGACTTCGTCCGGGCTCAGCAACAGGAGCGCTGGGAGGGCGCCTTCCGCCCCGCGCTCGCCGACAGGACCGTGCTGATCGTCGGTTACGGCGCGATCGGCGCGGCCATCGAGGACCGGCTCGTACCCTTCGAGGTGGCGCGGGTGGCGCGCGTCGCGCGCTCTGAGCGCACCACGGCGCGCGGACCGGTGCATTCGTTCACCGAACTGCCCTCCCTGCTGCCGCAGGCGGATGTCGTGATTCTGTCCACGCCTCTCACGGAACAGACGAAAGGCCTGGTCGACGCCGATTTCCTGGCCCACATGAAGAACGGGGCCCTCCTGGTGAATGTTGCCCGCGGAGGCGTCGTCGACACCAAGGCACTGCTGGCGGAACTGGACAACGGCCGCATCACCGCGGCGCTGGACGTCACCGACCCCGAGCCGCTGCCGCCCGGCCACCCCCTCTGGCGCGCGCCCGGGGTGCTCATCAGCCCGCACGTCGGCGGCCCCACATCGGCCTTCCTGCCGCGCGCGAAAAGGCTGTTGGTGGACCAGTTGGGGCGTTTCGTGAACCGGGAGCCATTGCGCAACGTGGTCCTTACGACAGGCGAGACGGACGACGCGTAATCCACTTCGGGCACCCTCCGCATTCCTTCGGAAGCGGAACGTGCTCGTGTTGCCGCAGGTGGTCACTGAGCGTAGAGGAACTATGTCCCTGAGTGACGAGACTGGTGTATCGTCCCCGACAGGGGCTGCGCCGCGCACCGTTCGGCGCCGGGGACGGACTTGAGACAGCGAGGGGGGCGACGGGCGATGCACGGCCTATGGACGAACGATCCGACGCGGCGGAGCCGCCGACGGCGGCCCTGGCGAGCTGCGACGCGGAGGCACCCGCACGGGAGCCACGGCGGACGCGGCGGTCACGGTCAGTACCGCAGGCACAGCAGCCGCAGAAAGCACACCCACCCGACGCGCCGGGACCGGCGGGACACGGGAGCGGTGTTCACCGGGGAGACCCCGTGAGTACCCGCCCGTCCTCCGCCGCCACGCTGGACCCCACGCTCCGGGCCGCCAAGCCGCTGCCCGGACCGCAGTCGCCCGGTGGGCGGGCGACCGGCCGCGGCCGCATCCGAGCCCAGCTCGTCCTCGCCCTGCTCTGCGCGGCGTACGCGGTCGGTGCCGCGTTCGGCTGGGGCAATGAGCAAGTCGCCCTCGTCATGGGCGACTTCGGGCTCAGCGCCGCCGCGGCGGCCGCGGCCGTCTCCTGCTTCCGCTACGCGCGCACCCGGCGCAGCCGCTTTCGACCCGCCTGGCTGCTGTTCGCCCTCTCCTCCGTCATGGCCGCCCTGGGCAACGGCGTCTGGGGGTGGTACGAGGTCGTCCTGGAGCGGCCCGTGCCCGAGCCGAGCTACGCCGACCTGTTCTTCCTCTGCTTCGCGCCACCCGCCATCGTCGGCCTGCTGGTGCTGGCCAAGAGGCCCGTGACCAAGGCCGGCTGGGTCTGCCTGGCCCTGGACTCCTGGCTCATCGGCGGCTCCCTCGTCACCCTCTCCTGGAGCCTCGCGCTCGCCCAGAACGCCCAGCTGGAGGACTCCAACACCGCGCACACCGCGCTCTCGCTGGCCTACCCGCTGCTCGACATCGCCCTGGTCAGCATGGTGCTCGCGCTGCACTTCCGCCGCTCCTCGATGCACCGCTCCGCGGTCAACACGGCGATCGGCGCCCTCGCGCTCACCGTGATGTGCGACGCCCTGTTCACCTCGCCCCTGCTGCACACCAGCTACCAGTCCGGTCAGCTCCTCGACGCCGGCTGGTTCGCGGGCTCCCTGCTCCTCGCCTACGCCCCCTGGGCCGGCCAGCGGGGCGGGCAGGACGAGGGCGGCCACGGGCGCGTGGTGCACGAACACATCCCCGGTCAGCGGCACGACGCGCACCCGGGCCACCGCCACGAGGCACAGCTCGGCCACCGCCATGACGGGGCGCAGGGAGGGCACGTCCATGTGCTCCTCCAGGGAGGAGGTCACAGTCGGTATCCGGCCACCCGCCCCATCGCCGGATCCCTGGCCGCGCTCACCCCGTACCTGGCCGCCGCCGTCTGCACCCTGGGCATCCTCTACAACGTCCTCAACGGCCGCAGCGTCGACCGCGTGGTGCTCATCACCGCCTGCACGGTCGTGCTCGCGCTCGTCGTGCGCCAGGGGATCATGCTCCTGGACAACATCACGCTCACCCAGGAGCTGGCCCAGAAGGAGAACCACTTCCGCTCCCTGGTCCAGGGCTCCAGCGACGTCATCATGATCGCCGCGCCGAACGGCATCCTCCGCTACGTCAGCCCGGCCGCCGCCGGGGTCTACGGACGCCCCGCGGAGGACCTCGTCGGCAAGGAGCTGGCCTCGATCATCCACCCCGAGGACCTCGGCTGCGTCGTCCACGAGGTGCGCCGCTTCCTCGCCGCCAGCCCCGCCGAGGAGCCCACCACCCGTATCGAGTGCCGCTTCAAGTCCGGCGACGGCGGCTGGCTGAACGTGGAGTCCACGGTCAACCGTCACCACGGCGGCCTCATCTTCAACAGCCGGGACGTGACCGAGAGAGTGCGGTTGCAGGCCCAGCTCCAGCACAACGCCGAGCACGACCCGCTCACCGACCTGCCCAACCGTGCCCTGTTCACCAAGCGCGTCCAGCAGGCGCTCTCCGGCCGCCGCTCCTCCGACCGGGGCGTCGCCCTGCGCAACACGGCGGTCCTCTTCATCGACCTCGACGGCTTCAAGGCCGTCAACGACACCATCGGCCACCAGGCCGGGGACGAACTGCTCGTCCAGGCCGCCCGCAGACTCCAGGACGCCGTCCGGCAGGGGGACACCGCCTCCCGTCTCGGCGGCGACGAGTTCGCGGCCCTCATCGTCGGCGACGGCTCCCGGGACCGCGCCGCCCGGGAACAGCACATCGTGGAGCTCGCCGACCGTCTCAGGATCGCCCTCTCGCAGCCGTACACCATCGACGGCAACGACGTCCGGGTGGCCGCCTCCATCGGGGTCTCCTTCGCCGAGCCCGGCCTCGGCGCGGGCGAGCTGCTGCGCAACGCCGACCTCGCCATGTACCGAGCCAAGGCGTCCGGCAAGGGCCGCGTCGAGCTGTACAAGCCGCAGATGCAGCAGGACGTCGTACGCAAGGCCGAGCTGGCCACCCGGCTGCGGGCCGCGCTGCACGACGGCGAGTTCATGCTGCTGAACCAGCCCGTGGTGGAGCTGGAGACCGGCCGGATCTCGTCGGTCGCCACGGCGGCCCGTTGGCGCTCCTCCCAGGGGGTGCTGTTCACCCCCGCCGAGTTCCTGCGGGTCTCCGAGGACAGCGACAAGACCGCCGAGCTGGGCCGCTGGATGCTGGAGCAGGCCGTCGAGCAGGCGGCCGACCGGGTCAGCAACGGCCTGAACGTACCGGTCTCCGTCCGGATGAGCGCCCGGCGCCTGCTGGACCGCTCACTGCCCCCGGGCTCGCTGGAGGCGCTCCTGAGCCGCCATGGCCTGCCCTCCGGCTCCCTGGTCGTCGAGCTCTCCGACACCGAGCTGAAGTGCCCGCTCGACGAGCTGGAGCGCCGGTTGCACCATCTGCGGCGCCTCGGTGTCCGGATCGCCCTGGACGGCCTCGGCAGCGGCCACGCGGCCATCACGGCGCTGCGCCGTCTCCCCGTCGACGTGCTGAAGCTGGACCGGAGCCTCGTCGAGGGCATCGTGGAGTCCACCCGGCTGCACAAGATCACCCGGGGGCTGCTGCGCATCGCCGACGACCTCGGGCTCCAGTCCGTCGCCGACGGCGTGGATCTGCCCGAGCAGGTGATCGTCCTGCGCGCGATGGGCTGCACTCACGGCCAGGGCGCGGCCTTCTCCGGACCACTGGACGAGTACCGGCTCCGCCGGGCCCTCTCCCTCGGGCACTACCCGGTGCCCGGAGGCGCCGCCGAACCCGCGTTCGCGGGTGGCGCGCGAGAGCCCGAGGGACGCGTCGGGGGTGAGCGGGCGTGGCGAGGCGCGGGGGTGTACACAGGTGGTGTACCCGCTGTCTACGGAGGCGGAAGTGCCCTTCGCTCACATAATGAGACTCCCGTCCCACCCGCTTGACACGTGGTGCGCGCGAGGGGGAGGGTCAGTGCCATGCGCACCCGAATCCTCGTACTTGGAAAGCGCGTCGGCTGAAGCTGGGACCCACCGGACCACGATCCGGAATCCCCAGCGAACGTTCCCGGCGCGCTCCCCTCGCTTGCCTCGTGGCAAGGAGGGGTTTTTTGTTGCACGGGCACCAGTCGGCGTTAGCCGCACACCGCACGAACCTCGCAAAACACCCTCAGCATCGAGAAGAGAATGCCGATGACCGAGCAGGCCACCGGGGCCCACCATCCGCAGCCGCGGCCCCGATCCGGAGGACCGACCACCCCCGTCGAGCACGTCACGGGTGCGCAGTCCCTCATCCGCTCTCTCGAGGAGGTCGGGGCCGACACGGTGTTCGGCATCCCCGGCGGCACCATCCTCCCGGCGTACGACCCGATGATGGACTCCAAGCGGGTGCGCCACGTGCTGGTCCGTCACGAGCAGGGCGCCGGCCACGCGGCCACCGGTTACGCGCAGGCCACCGGCAAGGTCGGGGTGTGCATGGCGACGTCCGGGCCGGGCGCCACCAACCTGGTCACCCCGATCGCGGACGCGCACATGGACTCCGTGCCGCTGGTCGCGATCACCGGACAGGTCGCGGTCAAGGCGATCGGTACGGACGCCTTCCAGGAGGCGGACATCGTCGGCATCACCATGCCGATCACCAAGCACAGCTTCCTGGTGACCAAGGCGGAGGACATCCCCCGGGCGATCGCGCAGGCGTTCCACATCGCCTCCACCGGCCGCCCGGGACCGGTCCTGGTCGACATCCCCAAGGACGTCCTCCAGGCGAAGACCACCTTCAGCTGGCCGCCGACCATGGACCTGCCCGGCTACCGGCCCGTCACCAAGCCGCACGCCAAGCAGATCCGCGAGGCCGCCAAGCTGATCACGGCCGCCAAGCGGCCCGTGCTGTACGTCGGCGGCGGCGTCCTCAAGGCCCGTGCCACGGCCGAGCTGAAGGTGCTGGCCGAGCTGACCGGCGCCCCTGTCACCACCACGCTGATGGCGCTCGGCGCGTTCCCCGACAGCCACCCCCAGCACCTGGGCATGCCCGGTATGCACGGCTCGGTGGCCGCCGTCACCGGCCTGCAGAAGGCCGACCTGATCGTCGCCCTCGGCGCCCGCTTCGACGACCGCGTCACCGGCAAGCTGGACAGCTTCGCGCCGTTCGCCAAGATCGTCCACGCGGACATCGACCCGGCGGAGATCGGCAAGAACCGCGCCGCCGACGTGCCGATCGTGGGAGACGCCCGCGAGGTCATCGCCGACCTGATCCAGGCGGTGCAGAAGGAGCACAGCGAGGGCGCGCCGGGCGACTACAGCGCCTGGTGGAAGGACCTCAACCGCTGGCGCGAGACCTACCCCCTCGGCTACGACCAGCCGGCCGACGGCTCGCTCTCCCCGCAGGCGGTCATCGAGCGCATCGGACAACTCGCCCCCGAGGGCACGATCTTCACGGCGGGCGTCGGCCAGCACCAGATGTGGGCCGCCCACTTCATCCAGTACGAGAAGCCCGCCACCTGGCTGAACTCCGGCGGCGCCGGAACGATGGGGTACGCGGTCCCGGCCGCCATGGGCGCCAAGGCCGGCGCCCCGGACCGGCCCGTCTGGGCGATCGACGGCGACGGCTGCTTCCAGATGACCAACCAGGAACTGACCACCTGCGCCCTGAACAACATCCCGATCAAGGTCGCCATCATCAACAACGGCGCCCTCGGCATGGTCCGCCAGTGGCAGACGCTGTTCTACAACCAGCGCTACTCCAACACCGTCCTGCACAGCGGCCCGGACGACGTCAACCCCAACGCCCGCGGCACCCGCGTCCCCGACTTCGTGAAGCTGTCGGAGGCCATGGGCTGCTACGCCATCCGCTGCGAGTCCCCGGACGACCTCGACAAGGTCATCGAGGAGGCGAACTCGATCAACGACCGCCCGGTCGTCGTCGACTTCGTCGTCCACGAGGACGCGATGGTGTGGCCGATGGTCGCCGCCGGCACCTCCAACGACACGATCATGGCCGCCCGGGACGTCCGCCCCGACTTCGGCGACAACGAAGACGACTGAGAGCCGTAGGTAAAGGAACCCGACCATGTCCAAGCACACGCTCTCCGTCCTGGTGGAGAACACCCCCGGCATCCTGGCCCGGATCGCCGCCCTGTTCTCCCGCCGCGGCTTCAACATCGACTCGCTCGCGGTCGGCGTCACCGAGCACCCCGAGATCTCCCGGATCACCATCGTGGTGACGGTGGTCGACGAACTGCCGCTGGAGCAGGTGACGAAGCAGCTCAACAAGCTCGTCAACGTCCTGAAGATCGTCGAGCTGGAGCCGGCCTCCGCCGTTCAGCGGGAACTCGTTCTGGTGAAGGTGCGCGCCGACAACGAGACGCGCTCCCAGATCGTCGAGATCGTCCAGCTGTTCCGCGCCAAGACCGTCGACGTCTCCCCGGAGGCCGTCACCATCGAGGCCACCGGATCCAGCGACAAGCTGGCCGCCATGCTCAAGATGCTGGAGCCGTTCGGTATCAAGGAGCTGGTCCAGTCCGGCACGATCGCGATCGGCCGCGGCGCCCGTTCGATCACGGACCGCTCGCTGCGCGCCCTGGACCGATCGGCCTGACGCGTGAAACGGGCGGCCGGCGACGCGCGGCCGCCCGTATGCCGAGACCCGCAGACCTTCATTCCGCCCGCCGTCATACGGTGGGACGCAACACCTGCACTCAAGGAGAGAACCCAAAGTGGCCGAGCTGTTCTACGACGCCGACGCCGACCTGTCCATCATCCAGGGCCGCAAGGTCGCGGTCATCGGATACGGCAGCCAGGGCCACGCCCACGCGCTGTCCCTGCGCGACTCGGGTGTCGACGTCCGCGTCGGTCTGCACGAGGGCTCCAAGTCCAAGGCGAAGGCCGAGGAGCAGGGCCTGCGCGTGGTGACTCCGGCGGAGGCCGCCGCCGAGGCCGACGTCATCATGATCCTCGTCCCGGACCCCATCCAGGCCCAGGTCTACGAGGACCACATCAAGGACAACCTGAACGACGGCGACGCGCTGTTCTTCGGCCACGGCCTGAACATCCGCTTCGGCTTCATCAAGCCCCCGGCCGGCGTCGACGTCTGCATGGTCGCCCCCAAGGGCCCCGGCCACCTGGTCCGCCGCCAGTACGAGGAGGGCCGCGGCGTTCCGTGCATCGCCGCCGTCGAGCAGGACGCCACGGGCAACGCCTTCGCGCTGGCCCTGTCGTACGCCAAGGGCATCGGCGGCACCCGCGCCGGCGTCATCAAGACGACCTTCACCGAGGAGACCGAGACCGACCTCTTCGGTGAGCAGGCGGTTCTCTGCGGTGGCACGGCCGCGCTGGTGAAGGCGGGCTTCGAGACGCTGACCGAGGCCGGCTACCAGCCGGAGATCGCGTACTTCGAGTGCCTGCACGAGCTGAAGCTGATCGTCGACCTCATGTACGAGGGCGGCCTGGAGAAGATGCGCTGGTCGATCTCCGAGACCGCCGAGTGGGGCGACTACGTCACCGGCCCCCGCATCATCACGGACGCCACCAAGGCCGAGATGAAGAAGGTCCTCGCCGAGATCCAGGACGGCACCTTCGCCCAGCAGTGGATGGACGAGTACCACGGCGGTCTGAAGAAGTACAACGAGTACAAGACCCAGGACTCCGAGCACCTGCTGGAGACCACGGGCAAGGAGCTGCGCAAGCTCATGAGCTGGGTCAACGACGAAGAGGCGTGATCCGAGGGGCCGGTCGCGGCGGGGTTCACCCGGTGCCGCGACCGGCCTCGTTCTCACGTCCGGGTGACCTTTCCGTGGTGGCGTGGGACGACGCCCCCGGCGCCACTACACTGCTGCACTACATACGCGTCAGGCCCACAGCGTCGTGCGTCTTCCACGCGGCCAAGCGACACCGGGGAATTCCGGGTGTCACTCCCCTCCACCGCCTGCGGCCGTCGGGACGGCCGTCCGCAGCATTGGACTTGTGAGGACTCACGTGAGCTCGAAACCAGTCGTACTGATCGCTGAAGAGCTGTCGCCCGCCACCGTCGACGCGTTGGGCCCGGACTTCGAG
The DNA here is from genome assembly GCF_055575575.1 of Streptomyces sp. NPDC034049. Classification (NCBI taxonomy): domain Bacteria; kingdom Bacillati; phylum Actinomycetota; class Actinomycetes; order Kitasatosporales; family Streptomycetaceae; genus Streptomyces; species Streptomyces sp. NPDC034049. Next base: position 249,936 of record NZ_JBVISJ010000011.1, on the reverse strand, counting down.
ATCCGGAACGTCAACGGAGCGGACCGAGCCGAACTGCTCCCCGCCATCGCCGACGTCGACGCGATCCTGATCCGCTCGGCCACCAAGGTCGACGCCGAGGCGATCGCCGCCGCGAAGAAGCTGAAGGTCGTCGCGCGCGCCGGCGTCGGCCTGGACAACGTGGACGTCTCCGCCGCCACCAAGGCCGGCGTGATGGTCGTCAACGCCCCCACCTCGAACATCGTGACCGCCGCCGAGCTGGCCTGCGGTCTGCTCCTCGCCACCGCCCGCCACATCCCGCAGGCGAACACGGCGCTGAAGAACGGCGAGTGGAAGCGCAGCAAGTACACGGGCGTGGAGCTGGCCGAGAAGACCCTCGGTGTCGTCGGCCTCGGCCGCATCGGTGCCCTGGTGGCCCAGCGCATGTCCGCCTTCGGCATGAAGGTCGTCGCCTACGACCCCTACGTGCAGCCCGCGCGCGCGGCGCAGATGGGCGTCAAGGTCCTGTCGCTGGACGAGCTGCTCGAGGTCTCCGACTTCATCACCGTCCACCTGCCGAAGACCCCCGAGACGGTCGGCCTGATCGGCGCCGAGGCGCTGCAGAAGGTCAAGCCCTCGGTGCGCATCGTCAACGCCGCGCGCGGCGGGATCGTCGACGAGGCCGCGCTCTACTCGGCGCTCAAGGAGGGCAGGGTCGCCGGCGCGGGCCTCGACGTGTACGCCAAGGAGCCCTGCACCGACTCGCCGCTGTTCGAGCTGGACGAGGTCGTCTGCACCCCGCACCTCGGCGCCTCGACCGACGAGGCCCAGGAGAAGGCGGGCATCGCGGTGGCGCGCTCCGTGCGCCTCGCGCTCGCCGGCGAGCTGGTCCCGGACGCGGTGAACGTCCAGGGCGGGGTCATCGCCGAGGACGTCAAGCCGGGCCTGCCGCTCGCCGAGCGCCTCGGCCGGATCTTCACCGCGCTGGCCGGTGAGGTCGCGGTCCGCCTCGACGTCGAGGTGTACGGCGAGATCACCCAGCACGACGTGAAGGTGCTGGAGCTGTCCGCGCTCAAGGGTGTCTTCGAGGACGTCGTCGACGAGACGGTGTCGTACGTCAACGCTCCGCTGTTCGCGCAGGAGCGCGGCGTCGAGGTGCGGCTGACCACCAGCTCCGAGTCGCCCGACCACCGCAACGTCGTCACCGTGCGCGGCACGCTCGGCAGCGGCGAGGAGGTGTCGGTGTCCGGCACGCTGGCCGGGCCGAAGCACCACCAGAAGATCGTCGCGGTCGGTGAGTACGACGTGGACCTCGCGCTGGCCGACCACATGGTCGTCCTCAGCTACGTCGACCGGCCCGGTGTCGTCGGCACCGTGGGTCGTGTCTTCGGCGAGGCCGGGATCAACATCGCCGGTATGCAGGTCGCGCGGTCCGCGGCCGGTGGGGAGGCGCTGGCGGTGCTGACGGTGGACGACACGGTTCCTCCGGCGGTGCTCGCCGAGGTCGCGGAGGAGATCGGCGCGACGTCGGCGCGGTCGGTCAACCTGGTCTGAGGCCGCTGTTCCGCCCGGAGGCGGGGCCGGTCACCTGCGGGTGGCCGGCCCCGCCTTCTGCGCCCCCGCCGCCCCTACCCGTCCCATCCTCAAGGGGCTGCGCCCCTTCGACCCCCACACGTCCGTCCGGTGGGGGCTGGTCGCGCAGTTCCCCGCGCCCCTCAAAAAGCAGGGGCTGCGCCCCGTGCTTTTTGATGAAGGGGCCGAAGGCTTCCTTCAGGGGCGCGGGGAACTGCGCGAGAAGCCCCACCCACCCGCACCCGACAACGCACCGCACCCCGGAGGGCGTGCGCGGGCGTGCCAGGATGGCGGCGTGGCTCAGAGCATCGTTCACGCGCCGTTCGTCGGGCGGGACACAGAGATGGCCCGGCTGAGGGACGTGCTGGACCGGGCCGGCGGTGGTGAGCCCCGGGCCGTGCTGGTCGCGGGGGACGCGGGGGTCGGGAAGAGCCGGACCCTCGCGGAGGCGGCGGCCTACGCGACGCGCAACGGCACCGTCGTGTTCACCGGCCACTGCGTGGACCTCGGCGACGTCGGTCTGCCCTATCTGCCGTTCACCGAGATTCTCGGTGCCCTGGCCGCGGACGAGCGGTTCGCGCCGCTCCTTCGGGCGCACCCGGCGACCGGCCGCCTCCTCGGCGGCGGAGCGGACGGCGGGGACCGGCTCCAGCTCTTCGAGGGCGTCGCCGCGCTGCTGACGGACCTCTCCAGCACGACGCCCGTCCTGCTCGTGCTGGAGGACCTGCACTGGGCCGACCAGTCCTCGCGGGACCTGCTGCGCTTCCTGCTCAGCCGGGCCGTGCTCCAGCGGCCCACCCCCGGCGCCCCGGTCCACCGGCTCGCCGTCTTCGCCTCGTACCGCGCGGACGATCTGCACCGCCGCCACCCGCTGCGCCCCCTGCTCGCCGAGCTGGTGCGGCTGCCCGCCGTGGAGCGGCTGGAGCTGAGGCCGATGCCGGACACGGAGGTGGCCCGGCTGGTGCGCTCGCTGCGCGCCGAGCCGCTGCCCGAGGCCACGGTGGGCCGGATCGTCGAGCGGGCGGAGGGCAACGCCTTCTACGCCGAGGAGTTGCTCGCCGCGACGGCGGACGAACCGGGCGCGGTGCTGCCGAGCGGGCTGGCCGACGTGCTGCTGATCCGGATCGAGCAACTGCCCGGCGCGGCCCAGCAGGTGCTGCGCACGGCGGCGGTCGCGGGCCGCAGGGTCGAGCACGACCTGCTGCGGAACGCCGTCCAACTCCCCGACGACGAGCTGGAGTCGGCGCTGCGCGAGGCGGTAGGCCGGCAACTGCTGCTGCCGGGCGAGGGATCGACGTACGAGTTCCGGCACGCGCTCACCCGGGAGGCCGTCTACGCGGATCTGCTGCCGGGCGAACGGGCCCGGCTGCACGGGGTGTTCGCCAAGCTGCTGGCCCGCAGGGGGAGGGCGGCCGAGAGCGCCGAGCGCGCCCACCACTCCCGCGAGAGCCATGACCTCGCGGACGCGCTGGCGGCGTCCGTCGAGGCAGCCGACCACGCGCACGGCATCGGGGCGCCCGCCGAGGAGCTGCGGCACCTGGAGGGTGCCCTGGAGCTGTGGACGTCCGTGGACGCCGGGGCCCGGCCCAGGGACCTGGACACGGTGACCCTGACCCTGCGCGCCTCGGCCGCCGCCGCGCGCGCCGGGGAGAACCACCGCGCGGTCTCCCTCTCCCGCTCGGCGCTCGCCGGAGCGGGCCCGGACGCCGACTCCGAGCTGGCCGCCAGGGTGCGCTACACGCTCGCCGGTGACCTGATGCGCGTGGACCATCTGGAGGCCGCGTTCCGGTACAGCAGCGAGGCGCTGGCGATGATCCCGGTCGAGCCGCCGTCCCGTACCTGGGTGTGGGCGGCGGCCACGCATGTGATGGCGGCGCGGTACGTGGGGCAGGACGAGGAGGCCGGGCGGGTGGCCGGGCAGGCGCTGGACGTGGCCGAGCGCCTCGGGCTGTCCGACGCGCAGGCCGATCTGATCATCTCCGTGGTGGGCCTCGACCCCCGGACCAACCGGCGTACGGCGCCGGGCCGGGCGCGGCTGTGCGAGGCCCGTGACCTGGCCCGTGGCGCGGGCAACGTCCCGGTGGAGATGCGGGCCCTGTTCAACCTCGCCGTCGGCTGTTTCGAATCCGGCGACCTCGACGCGTGCCTCGCCTGGCTCGCCGAGGGGCTGGAGCGGGCGGGCCGCGCGGGCCTGCTCTCCTCCCCGTACCCGGTGGAGATGCGCTACCTCCACTCCCTGTGCCTCTACACCCTGGGCCGCTGGGACGAGTGCGTCCGCTCGGCCGCCGACGCCGACCGGCTGCCCGCAGACGCCGGATACGCGGTCGGTCCCGCCCTGTACGTCGCCCTCGCCCGGGGCGACGAGAGCGTGGTCGAGCGGGCACGGGCGCTCCTGGAGGGGCGCTACGACTTCATGGCGGCCCTGGTCGCGGGCATCACCCTCGCCGAGGCGGCGCTCCTGCGGCGCGATCCCCACGCCGCGGTCGCGCAGTTCCGCAAGAGTGTCTCCCTCCTCACCGAGCAGGTCGGGGCCCGGCCCGACGCGACCGTCCGGCTCGCCGCGCTGGCGCTCGGGGCGGTCGCGGACGCGGTGGCGGAACGGCGGTCGGCCGGGGACGAGGAGGAGGTGCGGCGCTGGGCCGCCACGGGGGAGGAGCTGGTGCGGGCCGCGCGGGACACGGCGGCCGTGGGGGAGGACGGCGGCGGGCAGGGGCCGGAGGGGCTGGCCTGGCTGGCGCGGGCCGAGGCGGAGTGGACGCGGGTGCGGACCGGCCCCGAGGTGGAGGTCTGGCGCGGGGCGGTGGACGCGTTCGCGTTCGGTGATCCGTACGAGTCGGCCCGGTGCCGGCTGCGGCTGGCGGAGGCGCTGCTGGCGGCGGGGGCGCGGGAGAAGGCGGCGGCCGAGGCCCGCGTGGTCGGGGAGACCGCCGACCGGCTGGGCGCCGTGCCGCTGCGGGCCGCCCTGGACGCACTGGTGCGGCGGGGGCGGTTGGGGGAGGCGCAGGGGGACGGGGGCGTGCCCGCCCTCACCGCGCGGGAGAGCGATGTCCTGCGGCTGCTCGCGCTCGGGCGCACCAACCGGCAGATCGGCGAGGAGCTGTTCATCACCGGGAAGACGGCGAGCGTCCATGTGTCCAACATCCTGGCCAAGTTGGGGGCGGCGAGCCGTACGGAGGCGGTGGCCATCGCCTACCGGCAGGGGCTGATCACCACCGGCTCGCCGACCTGACCCACGGCTCCGGGGACGCGTCGCCGGCGCGGGGCCGGGGCGGCATCTCTAGACCGCGGTGGACCCCTCCGGCACGAACCGCCCGGCGCGCATCTCGATCGAGCGGTCCGCGAAGTGGCGTACGACCGCGCGGTCGTGGCAGATGAAGAGGTACCCGAGGTCCAGCTCGTCCTGGAGGTCGGTGAGCAGGTTGAGGACGCCGGCCCGGATGGAGGGGTCCAGGGCGGACACCGGCTCGTCGAGCACCAGCAGGCGCGGCTCGGACGCCAACGCCCGCGCGATGCCGACCCGTTGGCACTGGCCGCCGGACAGCTCGTGCGGGAAGCGGTCGCCGAGGGCCGGGTCCAGACCGACCCGGTCCAGGAGCCCGGCGACCCGGTCGGGGCCGGTGGCGTCCCAGCGGCCCTGCACGCGCAGGGGTTCCGCGACCGCCTCGCGGACGCGGTGGCGGGGGCTGAGCGAGCCGTACGGGTCCTGGAAGACCGGCTGCATACGGGGCCGGAGCGGGCGCAGCTCGCGTTCGGAGAGCGACGTCAGCTCCCGTCCCTCGAAGCGGACCTCGCCGCCGTCCGGGCGGCGCAGCCGGAGCACGGCGGCGACCGTGGAGGACTTTCCGCAGCCGGACGGGCCGTTCAGCGCCACGGTCTCGCCCGCGGCCACCGTGAAGGACACCCGGTCGACGGCGGTGACCGGGCCGTAGCGGACGACCAGGTCGCGCACGTCGAGCAGGGGGGTCTGCGGGTTCACACGGGCTCCAGGAACAACTCGGTCGCGGGGTGCGGGACCTCGTCCCAGCGGTGGCAGGAGACCTCATGGCCGTCCCCGGCCGCCCACGGCGGCGGTTCCTCGCGGCGGCAGCGGTCCTCGACGAGCGGGCAGCGCGGGGCGAACGTGCAGCCCGGCGGGAGGGCGTCGGGGGCGGGCGGGGAGCCGGGGATGGAGGGCAGCCGCCGGCGACGACGACCGGCGGGGCGCGGACGGTGGTCGCTGCGGCTGCTGTCGTCGTCGCTGCCGTGGTCGGCGGCGTCGTCCGGTGGCAGCGACGCCAGCAGGCCCGCCGTGTACGGCGCGCGGGGGCGCCCCCACACGGTCGCCGCCGGGCCCTGTTCGACCTGGCGTCCGGCGTACATGACCAGCACGCGGTCGGCGTGCTCCCGGACCACGCCCAGGTCGTGGGTGATCAGCACGAGCGCGGCGCCGACGGCCTCCCGCTGTGCGGCGAGGACCCGCAGCACCTGTTCCTGGAGTTCCGCGTCGAGCGCGGTCGTCGGCTCGTCGGCGACGACCACGTCCGGTTCGTTGATCGTCGCCATGGCGATCACGGCCCGCTGGCGCATACCCCCGGAGTACTCGTGCGGATACGCCCGCGCCCTGCGCCCGGCGTCGGGGATGCCCACCCGGTCGAGCGCGGCGACCGCCCGGGCGCGGGCCTCCTTGCGGGAGACGCGCGCCACCGACCGTACGGCCGCGGCGAGTTGGTCGCCCACGGGGTGCACGGGGGAGAGCGCCGACAAGGCGTCCTGCGGGACCAGGGCGATACGGCGGCCGCGCTGGGCGGCGAGGTCGGTCTCCCCGCGCAGCCGTACGGTGCCGCTGCTCGTCGCGCCCTCGGGCAGCATCCCGAGCAGCGCCCGGGCCGTGAGGGACTTGCCCGCGCCCGACTCGCCGACCAGGGCGAGCACTTCGCGCGGCCGCACGTCGAACGACAGCCCGCGCACGGCCTCGACCCCGCCGAACGCGACCCGCAGCCCGCGGACCGAGAGCAGGACGTCGGAGGCGGGCGGCGCGTCCGCGCGCGGCACGTCAGACCTCGGTTGCGGCTTCAACGGATGCCTTTCCCTTCGTACGGTGGGCCCGACCGGGTGTGCGCGTGCGCCGCGCGCCCGTCCTCGACCGCGCGTACGCCGCGCCCGACACGGCGAGACCGGCCAGCAGGGCGAGGGCGACCGCCGGTGCCAGGGCCGCCCACGGGGCGCGTTCCACGTACGCGCGGGACTCGTCGAGGAGCAACCCCCACTCCGGCGTGGGCGGTTGGGCGCCGAGGCCCAGGAAGCCCAGCGAGGCGAGGGCCAGGGCGATGCCCGGCAGACGCAGGACGGCGTGGCGGGCGACGGGGGCGGCGACCGACGGGAGGACGTGCCGGGTGAGGATCCACCACGGGCTCGCGCCGATGGCCCGTTGGGCGGTCAGGAACGCGGACGCACGGACCTCCTGCACCAGCGCCGCCGCGTGGGCGGACAGGGCGGGCCAGGAGATCAGGGCCACGGCGAGAGCCGCGCCGCCCGTGCCGGGGCCGGCCGCCGCGGCGACGAGGATGCCGACGATCACCGGGGGCAGCGCGTTGGCGATGTCCGCCGCGCCCGCCGCCGCACGCGGCAGGAAGCCCAGCGCCAGGGAGACGAGCAGGCTCAGCGCGCAGACCGCCGCCGCCGTGCCGACCGTGGCGGCCGCGCCGTGGCCGAGGCGGGCCAGGACGTCACGGCCGAGCCCGTCGGTGCCGAGCGGGTGCGCCCAGGACGGCGGGAGGAGACGGGCGGTGGTGTCCACGGCGTACGGGTCGCGCAGCAGACCCCAGCCGACGGTGACCAGGAGGACGGCCGCGAGGGTCAGCGGTATCGCGGGGTGGGCGCGGACCGGCCGGGCCGGCGGCAGGGTGAGGCTCGCGTCGCGCAGCGCCGGGCCGAGGAGCCGGCGCCGGACGAGGGCGGCCAGGGCGCCCGCGACCAGGCCCAGGGCGAGGAGGGCGAGGACCGCGCCCTGGAGGAGGGGGAGATCCTGGGACTTGGCCGCGCCCAGTGCGGTACGGCCGATGCCGGGGACAGCGAAGACCGTCTCCACGGCGACGGCGCCGCCGGTGAGGCCGACGGCGGCCATGCCGAACTGCGGTACCAGGGGCGGCAGTACGCGGCGCAGCGCGGCCGCCGAGACACGGGCCCGGCCGACGCCCGCGCCCCGCCACAGCTCGACCCAGCGTTCGTCGAGCACGGCGGGCAGCGCGTCCGCGACGAGGCGGCCCAGCAGACCGCCGGCCGGGACACCGAGGGCGATCGCGGGCAGCACCAGGTACTCCGGGCCCGCCCAGCCGGACGTGGGCAGCCAGCCCAGCCAGACCCCGCAGACCAGCAGCGCCACCGTGGCCAGCAGGAACTCGGGGACGGCGGCGAGCATCGCGGCGAACGCGCCGGCCGACCCCCGGCCCCGGACGAGGACCGGGGCGACCAGCGCGCCGGCCAGCACGAGCGCGACGGCGAAGGCGGTGCCCATCAGGGCGAGGGAGACCTGGAGGCCGGAGACCACCGAGGGCAGGACGTCCGTGCCGGACACCCATGAGGTGCCGAGGTCGCCGCGCAGCAGCCCGGAGGCCCAACTACCCAACAGGGACAGGGGACCCGCGCCCAGGCCCAGGTCCTCGCGGATCGCGGCCAGCGCCTCGGGGGTCGCCTCCTGCTCGGCCGACCGGGCCCGCAGCACGGTCAGCGCGGGGTCACGGCCGGACAGCCACGGCAGCAGACCGACGACGGTCAGCACTGCGAGGAGACAGAGGAGGCGGGTGAGCCCAGGCGCGCGGACCGTCCACTCGATCGCGTGATCGGCGGCCAGAGTTCTGCGCGAACCAGACATTCGCTGGATCCTTGACGTTGACGTGACCGGGCTGGTGCCAACCCGGCTGGTGTTGATCGCGGAAGACTCGATCGCTCGTCGAGCGACTGAGCGGCGTGAGCCAGGAATCCCTCGACTGCCGCCGGGGGAGGGTTCAATTGACGTAGGTGTCCGCAGTCACCAATTGCCGCTCCCTCGGATCGTGGGCGGCGTCGACCACACCGGCGGCGTCGCCCTGGATCACCCGCTCGTGCAGCATCGGCACAGCCGCGTCGGTGGTGAGGACGGCGGCCTCCGCGTCGATGACGGCCCGGCGCCGGGCGTCACCGGCGGCGGCGTCGGAGGCCCAGTCGAGAGCCGTGTCGACGGTCTTGTCGGCGAGCTGGGAGATGTTGAAGGAGCCGTCGGAGGCGAAGTCGCTGTAGAGGTACGCGGCCGGGTCGCCGGAGTCGAGGACGGTCGCCCGGGAGAGGATGAAGGCGTCGAACTCGCCCGCGAGCGCGTCGGACTCGATGTTGGCGTACTCGCGCACGTCGAGCTTCACCTTGAACCCGGCCTTCTGCAACTGCTGTTGCAGCGTGGCGGCGACCTCGGGCAGCTCGGCGCGGTCGGTGAAGGTGCCGATGGTGATCGACTTTCCGGACGGGTCACCGGCCTTGGCGCGCTCGACCGTCGAGCGCAGGTCGGCGGCCCAGGGCAGCGCGGGCCCCAGCAGCCCTTCGGCGACGTCGGCGCGCCCCTCGTACACGCCCTCGACGATCGACTCGGCGTCGATGGCCTCGCGGGCGGCGGCGCGCAGCGAGGCGTCCTTGAACACGCCCTTCTCGGTGTTCAGATAGAGGGTGTTGGTGCGGGGCATCGGGACCTCGGTGATCAGGTCCTGGTCGAGCACGGCGGCCTGTGACACCGGGACCGCCTCGACGATGTCGGCCTCGCCGCTGCGCAGGGAGGCCGCGCGGGCGGTGCCGTCCGGCACGAACCTCACGTCGATGCCGGGGGCCTTGGCCTTGTCGCCCCAGTAGTCGTCGTAGCGGTCGAGGGTGGCGGAGGCGGTGCCGTCGACCTCGGTCAGCTCGAAGGGACCGGTGCCGGCGCCCTGCGGGTTCACCGTCTTCCCCTTGTACGCCTTCGCCGCGAGGATCGACAGCTGCGGCGAGCTGAGGCGCTGCGGGACCAGCGGGTCCTCGACCGCCGTGGTGACGGTGACGGTGTCGCCGTCGGCCTTCGCCGTGAGGTCCACGCCGTCGAGGATGCGGGGCTTGGGGGAGGCGGTGGCCGCCTCGGTGAGGGAGTTGACGACGGCCTCACCCGTCAGCTTCGTACCGTCGTGGAAGGTCACGCCCTCCCGGATGGTGAAGGTCCACTTCTTGCCCGAGCGCTTCCACTCGGTGGCGAGCGCGGGCTGTGCGTCGCCCTCCGCGTTCAGCTTCACCAGGGTCTCGGCGGTCGACCAGCGCGACAGCTTGAACGCGTCGTCGGAGAGCGGGGACAGGCCCGAGCGGGGCGGCTGCATCATCGCGACCCGTATCCGCTTGCCCTCGCCGCCCGCCTTCTCGGGGCCCGCTGCCGAGAAACAGCCCGTGAGCAGGGCCGAGGTCGCGGTGGTGACCGCGGTGAGCGGGACGAAACGGGCCGGGACGCGCACAGGACACTCCGAGTAAAGGCGTGGTCAAAGATTCAACGTGCCTGACCGTAGCACGATGACAATCATTTTCAGAAGCGCGGTTTCGCGCCACCACGATGCCGCCACGCGGCCTCGAACCCCCAGGCCGGAGGGCGTTGTCAGTGCCCCCTGTCATGGTGGCGCCGTGGACGACGAGACCTTCTGGGACCTGATCGAGGGCTGCCGCCGGGCGGCGGCCGGCCCCGACGAGCGGCTGGAGTGGCTGCGCGAGCGACTGGCGGGCCGGCCCGAGCCCGAGATCCTGCGGTTCCAGGCGGGCCTGGACCGGGTGCTGGCCCCCACCCTCACCTGGGACCTGTGGGGCGCCGCCGACCGGATCATGGGCTGGTGCTCCGACGACAGCTTCTTCTACTTCCGGCTCTGGCTGGTCGGCCTGGGCCGGGAGGGGTTCGACAGCGTCGCCCGCGACCCGGACGCCCTGGCCGAGGTGCCCGCGGTGCGGCGGCTCGTGGGCCGCTCGCCGGAGGTCTGGGACGAGGAGGAGTGGCTGGAGTGGGAGGAGCTGGACTATGTGGCCGCGCGGGCCTACGAACATGTCACGGGGTGTACGGAGGAGGACTTCTACGACGCCATGGACAGACTCGGCGGCGACGACCCCGAATCGGGGGACCCCGCCGGCGAACGCTGGGACGCCCGCGACGACGCCGAGTCGCACCGCCGTCTGCCCCGCCTCAGCGCGCTGTTCCCGCTCCCCTCGGCGAGTTGACGCCCACCGGCTCTCCCGGCGAGCCGACGCTCACCAAGGGCCTCATGGGCGCTCACCAAAGACCTCACAGCCGCGCGCCCTTCAGCGCCATGTGCAGCAGCAGGCGGTCCTCGCCGTCGGTCAGACGCAGGCCCGTGAGCTGCTCGACGCGGGAGAGACGGTAGTAGAGGGTCTGGCGGTGGATGCCCAACTCGGCGGCGGTCCGCCCGGCTTGGCCCGCGTGGTCGAGGAAGACCTCGGCGGTGCGGGCGAGTTCACGGTGGGCGGGGCTGAGGAGGGTGCGCACGGCCGGGTCCTGGGGGAGGCCGGAAGGCAGCGCGGTCAGCAGCCGGTACGGGCCGATGGAGCGCCACTCGGCGATCGGGCCCAGCCGCGGCTCCGCCAGCGCCGCCCGGGCCGCCGCCGAGGCCTCCCGCCAGTCGGTGCCCAGTTCGGCGAGGCCCGCGCGGGCCCCCGAGACACCCGCCGCCGCGTGCGCGCCCGCGCGCTCCAGCAGCCGGGCGGCCGCCGTGAGCGCCGGGGCGGGCACGTCCGCCGAGCGCAGCCGCACCAGCAGGGCGAGGCCCTGGTCCGCCTCGTCCCACGGCACCGTGCACAGCGCGGTCGCCCCCGGCACGGTACGGAAGGAGGGGGCGTCGTCGGGGTCGGCGGACGGCCAGGGCGCCACGCACACCAGCGTGTGGACGCCGTCGCCGCGGGGGCCGAGTGCCGCGCGCAGCTCCGCCACGGCCATGTCGCGCTCCCAGTCGCGCCCGGCGGTGAGCACCGCGCGCAGCTCCCGGGTGAGATCGGCGCCGGCCTGGGCCTCGTCCGCGAGGAGGGCGCCGATGCGGGAGGTCACCGCCATGGCGGCGGACAGCTGGGCGTCGGTCGGGCCCGGATCGCCGTCCAGGAGCCAGACGTAACCGAGGACGACCCCCCGATGGCGTACCGGGAGACAGACCCGCCCCCGGAGCACCCCCGCCTCCGGCGTCGGGGGGATCCGGACCGGGCCCGTCGCGCGGGTGATGCCGAAGCCCTCGAACCACTCGCGTACCGCCGTCGTCGAGCGGCGGGTCAGGATCGAGCGGGTGCGGACCGGGTCCATGGCCGACGGATCGAGCTCGCCCTCGCTGTCATAGGCGCCGAAGGCGATCAGCTCGAAGTCGCGGTTCTCCAGCGTCGCCGGGGCGCCGAGCAGCGCGGAGATCTCGTCGACGAGGTCCTGGTAACCACCCAGGGGGTGGGGCGATGCGGATTCCGGCGTCACGCGGGCATTCTTCCGCACGTACCGGTCTTCATACATCTGTCTGAGATCTGCGGCACGGATACGTGACAGCTGTCGATGGTCGGCGAACGGAGGGATCCTTAGGTTTCACGGTGGTTCTATCTGCTGGTTTGTGGAGGTGCCCCGTGCTGGGTCCCGTGATTCTCGCCGCGTCGCGCAGCGACCGGATGCGACGCCTGATCTCGGCGGCGCCCGTGACCAAGCAGGTCGTCGACCGCTTCATCCCCGGTGAACGCGTCGACGACATCGTCCCCGTCATCCGCGAGCTCACCGGCCGCGGTCTCGACGTCACGATGGACGTCGTCGGCGAGGACATCACCCGTCCGGAGCAGGCCGCCGCCGCCCGCGACGCCTATCTGGAGCTGATCGACCGGCTGAAGGAGCTGGAGCTCGGCGAGCGCGCCGAGATGTCCGTGAAGCTCTCCCTCTTCGGCCAGGCGCTCGACGGCGGCCACGAGCTGGCCCTGGCCAACGTCCGCCCGGTCGTCGAGGCCGCCGCCGCGATCGGGACGACGGTCACGCTCGACGCCGAGGACCACACCACCCTCGACTCGATGTTCGCCATCCACGACGAACTGCGCCGGGACTTCCCGCAGACGGGCTGCGTCATCCAGGCCTATCTCTTCCGCACCGAGGCCGACGCCCGCCGCCTGGCCGCCGCCGGCAGCCGGGTGCGGCTGGTGAAGGGCGCCTACAAGGAGCCCGCCGACGTGGCCTTCCAGCAGAAGGCCGAGATCGACAGGGCGTACGTCCGCGTCCTGAAGATCCTCATGGACGGCGAGGGGTACCCGATGATCGGGTCCCATGACCCGCGCCTGATCTCCATCACCCAGGAACTCGCCCACCGCGCCGGACGCAAGCTCGACGAGTACGAGTTCCAGATGCTGTACGGCATCCGCGGCGACGAGCACCTGAGGCTGGCCGCCGAAGGACACCGGATGCGGGTCTACACCGCGTACGGCACCGACTGGTACGGCTATTTCATGCGCCGCCTCGCGGAGAAGCCCGCCAACCTGCGGTTCTTCCTCCGCGCCATGGTCAGCAAGGGCTGAGCCCCACACAACGGCTCGCCACACACCGCTCAGTTAGGAGTTACGGAACCCATGGACGCTGTGACCCAGGTCCCCACCCCCGTCAACGAGCCGGTGCACGGCTACGCCCCCGGCTCGCCCGAGCGTGCCCGGCTGGAGGTCAAGCTGAAGGAGCTGGCCGAGAACCCGATCGACCTGCCGATGACCATCGGCGGCGAGCGGCGCATGGGCGGCGGCGACCGCTTCGACGTGGTGCAGCCGCACAACCACAAGGCCCGCCTCGGCACCTACGCCAACGCCACTGGGCAGGACGCCCGGGACGCCATCGACGCGGCCCTCGCCGCCGCGCCCGCCTGGCGCGCGATGTCCTTCGACGACCGCGCCGCGATCATCCTGCGCGCCGCCGACCTCCTCGCCGGCCCCTGGCGCGAGACGCTGGCCGCCTCCACCATGCTCGGCCAGTCCAAGACCGCCCAGCAGGCCGAGATCGACTGTCCCTGCGAACTGGTCGACTTCTGGCGCTTCAACGTCAAGTACGCCCGTGACCTGCTCGCCGAGCAGCCCCCGGCCAACTCGCCCGGCGTGTGGAACCGCCTCGACCACCGCCCGCTGGAGGGCTTCGTCTACGCGATCACGCCGTTCAACTTCACGGCCATCGCGGGCAACCTGCCGACCGCCCCGGCGCTGATGGGCAACGTGGTGGTCTGGAAGCCGTCCCCGACGCAGACCCACGCCGCCGTCCTGCTCATGCGGCTGCTGGAGGAGGCGGGCCTGCCCAAGGGCGTCATCAACCTCGTCACCGGCGACGGCATCGAGGTGTCGAACGTCGCGCTGGAGCACCGCGACCTCGCCGGCATCCACTTCACGGGCTCGACCAAGACCTTCCAGTACCTGTGGAAGACGGTCGGCGCCAACATCGAGAAGTACCGGTCGTACCCGCGCCTCGTCGGCGAGACCGGCGGCAAGGACTTCGTGGTCGCGCACCCGAGCGCGGACCGCGCCGTGCTCAAGACCGCCCTCACCCGCGGCGCCTTCGAGTACCAGGGCCAGAAGTGCAGCGCGACCTCCCGGGCCTACATCCCGGCGTCGATCTGGAACTCCGGGTTCAAGGAGGAGTTCGCCGCCGAGGTCGAGTACCTGACCATGGGGGACGTCACCGACCTGTCCAACTTCGTCGGCGCGGTCATCGACGAACGCTCCTTCGCCAAGAACAAGGCCGCCATCGACCGCGCCAAGTCCGACCCGACCTGCACGATCGTCGCCGGCGGCTCCTACGACGACTCGGTCGGCTACTTCGTCCGCCCGACCGTCGTCGAGTGCACCGACCCGGCCAACGAGGTCTTCACCACCGAGTACTTCGGCCCGTTCCTCGCCGTGCACGTCTACGAGGACGACCGCTACGAGGAGATGCTGACCCAGATGGAATCGGTGTCGGCCTACGCCCTGACGGGTTCGGTCATCTCGGGCGACCGCGCGGCCACCGCGTACACGATGGACAAGCTCCGCTACGCGGCCGGCAACTTCTACGTCAACGACAAGTCCACCGGCGCCGTCGTCGGCCAGCAGCCCTTCGGCGGCGGCCGTGCCTCCGGCACCAACGACAAGGCCGGCGCCCCGCAGAACCTGATGCGCTGGACCCTGACCCGCGCCATCAAGGAGACCCTGGTCCCGCCGACCGACTACACGTACCCGCACATGGGCTGACACCGGCCACCGTCGCGGCGCCCGGCCCCTCCCGTCATGGAGGTGCCGGGCGCCGCCGCGTTCGGGGAGATCGAGGAAACCGCAGGTCAGAGGGGTGTGACCCATTCCACCGTCTCAGATAGTAGGAAGTCCGACTAATTGTGGAGACAGATGCGCTCCGCTCACCTAGCTTTGTAGGAGCCGAACGTCTCGCTCGATCCAGCGAATGGCGGTCGTGAGCCGGAGCCCTAGGCAGGCAACCCCTGCGGCCCCGCTCCCCGCCCCTTCCGGCGTCTCGTAACCCTCCCGTTTCCGTACTCCGGATTGCCTCGAAGGAGTCGATTCCCCATGGCCGAGACGACCGTCCGCCGCCGAGTCCGTCACGTTTCCCGGACCACCGAGTCCGACCGCAAGAACGCCGCAGCCGCGCTGCAGCGCGCCCTCGACCGCCGGGACAACGGCGGCTCCACCGGGCACTGAGCCGCCCGCCCGCCAGGGCACTTCGGTGCCCCCACCAGCCGGGAGCCGCACCCGTTCGGGGTGCGGTGCGGCCGTGAGCGGACGTCTCACGCGCCGCGCCGCACCTCGAAGTGGTCGACGCGGTCGCCGTTCTGCGCCAGCGCCGACACCTTCAGGGCCGGCCGCGCGCCGCCGACCGCCTCCACCGAGAGCAGCGAGAACCCCCGGTAGCGCACCCGCGACCACTCCACCGTCTCCGCCTTCGCCCTGCGGGACTTCGTCCACGTGAACGTCTCGACGGCGTCGTGACGGGTCACATGTCCCTCGTAGCTCTCCTTCACGCCGGACGGGAAACCGTACAGATCCCGGCCGCCGCCGCCCGCCGTGACGTACACCGTTCCGTCCCGGGTCGGGTCGGTGGACGCGCCCACGGGCACCGGCCTGCCGACCTCGCCGTCCTTGACGGCGTCGGTCCGCTCGTAGACGTGGTTGTGGCCGTTGATCACCAGATCCACCTGGTGCTTGGCGAACAGCGGCAGCCACGCGTCGCGGACACCGCCGTCGGAGGCGTGCGAGGACGTCGAGTAGGCGCAGTGGTGGAAGAAGACGACGACGAAGTCCACGCCCTTCGCGGCCCGCAGTTCCTTCAGCTTCGCGTCCAGCCACTTGGTCTGCCGGCCGCCCGAGTAGCCGAGGTTGGCCGGGATCTCGTACGAGACGTCGTTCGCGTCCAGCGCCACGAAGCCGACGTTGCCGTAGGTGAAGGCGTACACCCCCGGCGCCGAGCGGGGGTCGAAGCCGTTGTCCGGGAGCGACCAGCGGGCGAGCTGACCGCCGTAACCGTCCGGCGAGTACCAGGCCTCCATGTCGTGGTTGCCGGTCGTCACCATCCACGGCACGGACCTGGCCACCGGCTCGTTCTGCTTCAGGAACAGGTCCCAGAACCCGGGGTCGTAGCCGTCCGACTCCACCCCCTTGCCGTTGCCGTCGGCGTAGCAGATGTCGCCGGCGTGGAGGTGGAACGCGGGCTTCTGGCGGACGATCAGGTTGTCGTTCGCCGCCGCGGCCTTTCCCACGCCCTGGTCGCCGAACGCGGTGAACACGAACGTCTCCGGCGCGGCGGGCGCCGTACGGAAGGTGCCGATCGTGGCGCGGTGGGCCGGGGCGGCCGGGTCGAAGCCCTCGTGGCCGACGCCGTAGTAGTACGTCGTGCCGGGACGCAGGCCGTCCAGGGCCGCGTGCAGGTAGTACTGCTCCAACTCCAGCCGCACGCCCTTCACCCCCGGTGTGTGCAGGTCGCGGACCTCCGCCTCGACCTTCCGGGTCAGTTCTTCGGGCCTCAGGCCCACCCGCAGATACGGCTTGCGCACCGCGAGCGGCACCTGCCAGGAGACCCGCATCTGTGTCTTCGGGTCGGCGCCGAACGCCAGATGACGGCCGAAGGGGGTGACGGCGGAGCCGGGCGCCTTGGAGGTGGCGGGGGAGGGGGCCGAGGTCGTCGCGTTCGGCGAGGCCGACGAGTCGGAGCCGCCGCAGCCGGTCAGCACCCCGCCCGCCGCGAGGGAGCCCGCCGTCACCAGGGTGCGGCGCCGCGACAGCTTCGTGCGCAGGTACTCGTGCTGCTCGGCCATGCTCATCCGGCGCGCGAGCCGCGGCGGGATGCCGAAGTCGAGGACGGGGGGTCCGGGGGGTGTCCCCCTGGAAGGGTGGGTCATGCTGTCGAACTTCCCAGCGAATCCCAACACCCGCCCCCCGTACGGGTGAACGCGTGGTGACGTGTGGGCAGCGTCACCCGACCGGGCGTCCGTATCGCGGACAGCTCGTGTCATCCCGTGGGACAAGGAGTACGGTGCCGTCATGTCTCGCAGCCTCAATCTCGCAGTGATCCCCGGTGACGGCATCGGTCAGGAAGTCGTGGCCCAGGGGCTCAAGGTCCTCTCCGCCGTCCTTCCGCAGGATGTGAAGCTGGAGACCCAGGAGTACGACTTCGGCGCCAAGCGTTACCACGCCACCGGTGAGACCCTCACCGACGCCGACCTCGACGCGCTGAAGCGGCACGACGCGATCCTGCTCGGCGCGATCGGCGACCCGAGCGTCCCCTCCGGCGTCCTGGAGCGCGGTTTCCTGCTCAAGCTCCGCTTCGCCTTCGACCACCACGTGAACCTGCGCCCGTCGAAGCTGCTCCCCGGTGTCGCCACCCCGCTCGCCGGCGAGCCCGAGATCGACTTCGTCGTGGTCCGCGAGGGCACCGAGGGCCCGTACACCGGCAACGGCGGCACCATCCGCAAGGGCACCGAGCACGAGGTCGCCACCGAGGTCTCCGTCAACACGGCCTTCGGTGTCGAGCGAGTCGTGCGGGACGCGTTCGCCCGCGCGCAGGCCCGCCCGCGCAAGAAGCTCACCCTGGTCCACAAGAACAACGTGCTGACCTTCGCCGGTCACCTGTGGACCAACATCTTCAACAAGGTGGCCGAGGAGTTCCCCGAGGTCACCACCGACTACATCCACGTCGACGCGGCCACGATCTACCTGGTCACCGACCCGGCCCGGTTCGACGTGATCGTCACCGACAACCTCTTCGGCGACATCATCACCGACCTCGCCGCGGCCGTCTCCGGCGGCATCGGCGTCGCGGCCTCCGGCAACATCAACCCCTCCGGCGAGTTCCCGTCCATGTTCGAGCCCGTCCACGGCTCGGCCCCGGACATCGCCGGCCAGGGCAAGGCCGACCCCTCCGCCACGGTCCTCTCCGTCGCCCTGCTCCTGCGCCACCTCGGCTACGAGGCCGAGGCCGCCCGCATCGAGGAGGCCGTCTCCGCCGACCTCGCGGAGCGCGTCGGAAAGCCGGCCCGTTCGACGGCCGAGATCGGCGACGCCCTCGCCGTACGAGTAGCCGGCTGACCCGCCGCGCCACTCGAATCTTTCGAAGCCGCCGGGTCGCACCAGCACCCGGCGGCTTCCGTATGGCTTCCCCATGGTCCCGCCGGGTGTCACCATCATCCCTGGGTCGCATTCACGCCGTTTTCGTCCGCCGACTCCGCTTGCGATAATCGAACGCGGAGCCGCCGAATGAGGCAATGCTCGGACGTCCTAGCACTCGCCACCGGCAGTACGGACGTGAGCGCGGCCCGTCACACACAACCGGTGAAGGACAACCACTCATGACGACGCCCACGATCGAGCTCAAGCCCTCGGCCTCGCCACTTTCCGACGCACAGCGCGAGGCGGTCCTGGCCGACCCCGGGTTCGGCCGCCACTTCACCGACCACATGGTCGTCATCAAGTGGACCGAGGGCCGTGGCTGGCACGACGGCCAGCTCGTTCCGTACGCGCCGCTCTCCCTGGACCCGGCCACCATGGTCCTGCACTACGCGCAGGAGATCTTCGAGGGCCTGAAGGCCTACCGGCAGCCGGACGGCTCCGTCGCCACCTTCCGCCCGGAGAAGAACGCCAGGCGCTTCCAGGCCTCCGCCCGCCGGCTCGGCATGCCGGAGCTGCCCGTCGAGACCTTCATCGAGGCCTGTGACGTGCTGGTGCGGCAGGACCAGGCCTGGGTCCCGGCCCACGGTGGCGAGGAGTCCCTCTATCTGCGGCCCTTCATGATCGCCACCGAGGTCGGCCTGGGCGTCAAGCCGGCGAACGAGTACCTCTTCCTGGTGATCGCCTCCCCGGCCGGCGCCTACTTCCCCGGCGGCGTGCGGCCCGTCTCCATCTGGGTCTCCGAGGACCACGTCCGCGCGGTGCCCGGCGGCATGGGCGATGCCAAGACCGGCGGCAACTACGCCGCCTCCCTCCTCGCCCAGGCCGAGGCGGCGGCCGAGGGCTGCGCCCAGGTGTGCTACCTCGACGCGGTCGAGCGCAAGTGGGTCGAGGAGCTCGGCGGCATGAACCTGTACTTCGTTTACGGCGACCGCATCGTCACCCCCTCCCTCACCGGCTCGATCCTGGAGGGCGTCACCCGTGACTCCCTGCTGACGGTCGCCGCCGACCTCGGCTACGCCGCCGAGGAGGGCCGGATCTCCATCGACCAGTGGCAGGCCGACTCCGAGAGCGGCGCCCTCACCGAGGTCTTCGCCTGCGGTACGGCCGCCGTCATCACCCCCGTCGGCACGGTCAAGCGCACCGGCGCCTCCTGGCAGCAGTCCGGCGGCGAGCCCGGCCCCGTCACCCTCAAGCTCCGCGAGGCGCTGCTGAACATCCAGCGCGGCACGGTCGAGGACAAGCACGGCTGGATGCACGAGCTGGGCTGACACCGCCCGTAGATCTTCTCCAGGGCGCCGGAACTCCTCCAGGGCCGCCGCGGACACTCCTCCGCGGCGGCCCTGCCGCGTCCCCCGGACAGCGACTTCTGGAGTGCCGCCATCGAGGGCGCCCGGCACCGCGAGCAGATCCTGTCCCACGTACGGGAGTTCCTCGACGAGTCACTGGGGTGAGCGCGACCCGGGACCCCCGGTCGGCCCCCGCGTCCTCGCGGCGCCCCGTCACGGCCACGCCGTGGTCGTCACCCCCATGGGTGACGACGGGGTCGCCCACGCCACCAACGTAGCCGTGGCCGTGTTCACCCGGCGGGGCCGCTGACCGCCGGTCCCACGGACCAGTGCACAGGGGGAACAGACCTTGTACGCCCGCACACGCACCGCGCTCGTCGCCGCGCTCGTCGCGGCGGCCGTCGCCCTGACCGGGCCGGCCTCGACCGCCGCGCCCGGCGCTCCGCGCACCGAACCGATCAGCGTCACGCCCGGAGGGAGGGCGGGCGACAGCGCCTCGGAGCACGTGGTGATCAGCCGCGACAGCCACCACGTGGCGTTCTCCTCCACCGCCACGAACCTCGTCCCGGGCAAGCCGGGCGGCGTCTTCGTCCGCGACCTGCGCACGGGGAGGCTGGAGCGCGTCGCGGCCGGCGCCGCCCCGGCGATCAGCGCCGACGGACGGTACGTCGCCGTCGGCAGCACCTTCCGACTGCACGACCGCCGCACCGGCCGCACCGAACGCCTCGACACCGGCCTCCCGGACGGGTTCACACCTTCCGGGGAACTCTCCCTCAGCGCCGACGCCCGCTACGCCGTCTTCGTCGCCTCGGCCGACGAGGGCCACGTCGTCTTCCTGCGCGACCGGGCCAGGGGAACCACCGAGCGGATCAGCCACCCGAGGCCGACCTGGGAGCCCCGCGACGCCTTCGCTCCGACCGTCAGCGACGACGGCGAACGGGTCGCCTACCAGTACGTCTACGCGAACGGGCCGCGCGGCGGCGACTGGGGCGACATCTGGATGCTCGACCGCGCCACGGGCGAGCGCACCCAGATCGACCGCTCGCACGACGGCTCCCCGACCGAGCGGGAGTCCCTGGAACCGTCGATCAGCGGCGACGGACGCACGGTCGTCTTCGAGTCCCGGGACACCCGTCTCGTACCGAACGACCGCGACGGCAGCTGGAACGTGTTCGTGCACACCGTCGCCACCGGCAAGAACCGGCGGCTGCACGCCGCCCACGGCGGACCGCACAACGCCCACACCCGTAACCCCGCGGTCAGCGCCGACGGGCGCTTCGTCACCTTCACGTCGTGGGTGGAGGAGCCGGGCGGCGGCTCGTGGCACCCGGTCCACCTGCGGGATCTGAAGCGGGGGACCACCGTCCTGCTCACCCCGGACCCCACCGGCGGCGCGGCCACCGCGTCCGTCGAACCGGGCGCGATCGCCGACGGCGCCGGCCGGGTCGCCTTCGTGTCCGGGGACCCCGCCCTGATCCCGGGCGGCGACACCAACGACGCCCCGGACGTCTTCGTGCGCCACACGCGGTGACCCTGAGGTGATCAGCGCACTGTTCGCATCCTGAGACGGACGGTGAGCACGGGGACGGTCTGTGCCAGACTGCCCCCGTGCTCTCGTTCGCCACGATTATTGGCAGCAGGCGCGCCGGTCCGCAGTGACCGCCACGTACGACCAGGTACGGGCGGACACCGTCGTCCTCGACCCGCGCGCAGACCTCTCGCACCCGCGAGGGGTTTTTCGCTTTTCTGGCCCACCTTCAGCCGGGAGCGCAGCGCGAGGGACCATTGGGGGCGGTGGAGCCGGTCATTCCGGTACAGACCGAGATCCAGCGGGATCCAACAGCAGGAGCCTTGACACCATGACGGAAACCAGCGAACTCGACGACTCGTTCCACGTCTTCGACACCACCCTGCGCGACGGCGCCCAGCGCGAGGGCATCAACCTCACCGTCGCGGACAAGCTGGCCATCGCACGGCACCTGGACGACTTCGGCGTCGGCTTCATCGAGGGCGGCTGGCCCGGCGCGAACCCGCGCGACACCGAGTTCTTCGCCCGCGCGCAGCAGGAGATCGCCTTCAAGCACGCCCAGCTGGTCGCGTTCGGCGCCACCCGCCGCGCGGGCGGCAAGGCGAGCGAGGACCCGCAGGTCAGGGCGCTGCTGGACTCCGGCGCCCCGGTGATCACCCTGGTCGCGAAGTCCCACGACCGTCATGTGGAACTCGCCCTGCGCACCACCCTCGACGAGAACCTGGAGATGATCCGCGACACCGTCTCCCACCTGCGCGAGCAGGGCCGCCGGGTCTTCGTCGACTGCGAACACTTCTTCGACGGCTACCGGGCCAACCCCACGTACGCCAAGGCCGTCGTCCGCGCCGCCGCCGAGGCCGGCGCCGACGTGGTGATCCTCTGCGACACCAACGGCGGCATGCTCCCCGCCCAGGTCCAGGCCGTCGTGGCGACCGTCCTCGCCGACACCGGCGCCCGTCTCGGCATCCACGCCCAGGACGACACCGGCTGCGCGGTCGCCAACACCCTGGCCGCCGTCGACGCCGGCGCCACCCACGTCCAGTGCACAGCCAACGGCTACGGCGAGCGCGTCGGCAACTCCAACCTCTTCCCGGTCGTCGCCGCCCTGGAGCTGAAGTACGGCAAGAAGGTCCTCCCCGAGGGCGCCCTGCGCGAGATGACCCGGATCTCCCACGCCATCGCCGAGGTCGTCAACCTCACGCCCTCCACGCACCAGCCGTACGTCGGTGTCTCCGCCTTCGCGCACAAGGCCGGCCTGCACGCCTCCGCGATCAAGGTCGACCCGGACCTGTACCAGCACATCGACCCCGAGCAGGTCGGCAACACCATGCGGATGCTGGTCTCCGACATGGCCGGCCGCGCCTCCATCGAGCTCAAGGGCAAGGAACTGGGCGTCGACCTCGGCGACGACCGCGAACTGGTCGGCCGGGTCGTCGAGCGCGTCAAGGAGCGCGAACTGCGCGGCTACACCTACGAGGCCGCCGACGCCAGCTTCGAGATCCTGCTGCGCGACGAGGTCGCGGGCAAGCCGCAGCGGTACTTCCGCACGGAGTCCTGGCGGGCCATCGTCGAGGACCGCCCCGACGGCAGCCACGCCAACGAGGCCACGGTGAAGCTGTGGGCCAAGAGCGAGCGCATCGTCGCCACGGCCGAGGGCAACGGCCCCGTCAACGCGCTCGACCGCGCCCTGCGCGTCGCCCTGGAGAAGATCTACCCCCAGCTCGCGAAGCTGGAGCTGGTCGACTACAAGGTCCGCATCCTGGAGGGCAAGCACGGCACCAACTCCACGACCCGGGTGCTGATCTCCACGACCGACGGCACGGGCGAGTGGTCCACGGTGGGCGTGGCCGAGAACGTGATCGCCGCGTCGTGGCAGGCGCTGGAGGACGCGTACACGTACGGCTTGCTGCGCGCGGGCGTCGAGCCGGCGGAGTAGGCCCGGGGTGGCCAAGGTGCGTCGCCGGGTGCGGGTGAGCGGGGGTTGCTCGCGCAGTTCCCCGCGCCCCTGAAAAGCCGGGGCTGCGCCCGTGCTTTTCAGGCCCGCAGGGCCGTGGTCTTTCAGGCCCGCAGGGCCGTGGTCTTTTAGGGGCGCGGGGAACTGCGCGAGAAGCCCCACCGGACCCGCACCCGACGACGCACCCAGCGACCACACCCGGCATCCCGCCCCTACGGCGGAGCCGTCAGCACGCCCCCTCGGCCAGCTCCTCGAACTCGTCCGCACCCATGACCCGATCGTCGGCCCACACCTCACCCCGCTCCAGCCGCCCCAGATCCGCCGCGGTGAAGCTGACCTCGCCGTCGGCCCGGTCGTCGGTGTGCCCGTAGAAGACGAACGCGTACGTGTGCCCCGGCAGCAACCGCTGCTCCCCCCTCGCCTCCGCCTTCCACGCGGCCGGCGGCGAGAAGAGCGGGAACTCCACGTCCCCCGACCAGGCGCCGTCCGTCTCCCAGACCGTGGTGTCCGCGTCGTCCGCGGCGGGCTTCTCCTCGTAGGAGCCGGCCCAGCCCTCGACCATCGGCTTCGCATAGGTGTCGTCGCCGCACGGCCGCACCAGTACACGCGGCGTCCCGTCGCCGTCCACCGCCACGGCGGCCAACGGCAGGACCTCCGGACCGCAACCGCTCAGCACCACCGACGCCGCCAGCGCACCGGCCGCACCGAGAACTCTCCGCAACATCCCGCCCGCCCCCGTCTCCCCGTCGCCCTGCGTGACTCGCCCCTCTCGAACGGTTGTACAGCCAACTGTGACGCCCACCCAAGTCGGCGGACGACTCCCATCACGTCACGAAGCGGATAAGGGATTCGCCCCGAGCCGGAAACGGAGCCGGTGCCGGTTCCCCGCACCCGCATTGATCGGATCGTCCGTTTTCGTGACGATCGAGGTAGCTTCGAAGGTATGAAAGGCGTACCGGGTCGACGTCGTCTCCTCCTCCGCCTGCTGATCGCGTCGCTCGCCGCGGCGGCCCTGGCGGTGCTGTCGGTCGGTGCGCCGAGCGCCCACGCGGCCACCGACCTGTCCACGGTGGCCGCGGCCCTGCGCGAGGCCCCCGTCTACGTCGACCCGGCCGCCACCGACCTGCTCTCCGCGGCGGACGCCGAGGCCCTCGCGGACAAGATCGAGGACGCGGACGAGCCGATCTTCGTGGCGGTCCTCCCGGCCGGCTACCCGACCGAGGACCTCTTCCAGAACCTCCGCACCGAGACGGGCGTGACCGGCCTCTACGGCGTCCGCCTCGGCGACCGCTTCGACGCCCGGGCCGACAGCAGTGTCCTGAGTCAGGAGACCGTCGCCAACCTGGTGACGGCCGTCCAGGGGGCCGGCGACCCGAAGGCCCAGCTCAACGACTTCGTGGACGACGCCCTGCGCAGCAACCCGGGCGGCTCGGCCCCGTCGAGCTGGAGCGACGGCGCCGACGCGGGCGTGGACGTAGGGACCCTGGCCGCGACGGGCGTGGTCCTGGCGGCGGGCGGCGCCGGCGCGTACGCGCTGGTCCGCCGCAACCGTCGCCGCAAGGAGGAGGAACGCCGCGAGGCGCTGGCCAAGCTCGCCGTGGTGGTGGACGAGGACATCACGGCCTTCGGTGAGGAACTGGAGCGCCTGGACTTCCACCCCGCCGAGGCGGGCGCCGACGACGCGATGCGCGCCGACTACGAACGGGCCCTGGACGCCTACGAGAAGGCCAAGTCCCTCATGGCGGCGACCACCCGCCCCGAGGAGGTCCGCGCGGTCACCCAGACCCTGGAGGACGGCCGCTTCTCCCTGGCCCAGCTCGCCGCCCGCAGGGAGGGCCGCCCCCTGCCGGAGCGCCGCTCCCCCTGCTTCTTCGACCCCCGCCACGGTCCGTCGGTCGCGGACGTCCTGTGGGCCCCAGGCGTCGGCACCGCACGCGAGGTGCCGGTCTGCGCCGCCGACCGGGCCCGCCTCGCCGACGGCCAGGACCCCATGGTCCGCGAGGTGGAGACGGTGTCCGGCGGCCGCCGCCCCTACTGGGACGCCGGCCCGGCCTACGGCCCCTGGGCGGGCGGCTACTTCGGCGGCGGCCTCCTCCCCGGCCTCCTCGTCGGCACCATGCTCGGCAGCATGATGGCCACCCCCTCGTACGCCGCCATGTACGGCTCCGGCTACGGCGACTTCGGCGCGGCCTCCGGCTACGGCGGCGGAGACGTCTCGGGCGGCGGCTTCGACACGGACGACTTCAGCGGCGGGTTCGGCGGTGGGGACTTCGGCGGCGGTGGCGACTTCGGGGGAGGCGGCGACTTCGGCGGAGGTTTCTGAGACCCCGGGCCGGCTTGTGCCCCAACCCCGACGCGGGCCGGCCGCAAGCCGCGACCAACGGTCGGTGAGCAGGCACACGAGCACGGGCCCGGTGCTGGGAGCCGCCGGGCCCGTGGTCGTCGTACGGAAGCGGTGCGGTGGCTCGCTCAGAGGGTGGCCGCGGCCGACGCGATCTGGGACGCGAAGGTGGACACCTCGGTGTAGACACCGGGGGCGTTGGGCTGGGCGCAGCCTATGCCCCAGCTGACGATGCCGACCTGGACCCACTGGTTGGCGTCGTCCCGGCGGAACATCGGACCGCCGGAGTCGCCCTGACAGGTGTCGACGCCACCCGCCGCGTAACCGGCGCAGATCTCCTCACCGGCGATGAGCCCGCTGTAGCCGCTGTAGGAACGGCAGGTCGCGTCGCTCACGAACGGCACGGTCGCCTTGAGCATGTACCGCTGCTGGGCGCCGCCCTGGGTCGCCGCCCCCCAGCCGGCGACCGTGAAGGTGCCGGAGTTGTACGCGGTGGTCGTGGCGATCTTCAGCGTCGGGAGGTTGATGGGCGAGGCGAGCTTGATCAGCGCCCAGTCCTTGCCGTCGCCGTTGTAGCCGGGGGCCCGGTACACCTTGGTCGAGCGGACCTGGACCCGGCCGCTGGTGCTCTGCAGGTCCACGACGCCGGCCGTGGCCGTGATGCCGGTGTTGTTGCCGGTCGCGCCGACACAGTGCGCGGCCGTGAGCACGATCTGCTGCGTGTACAGCGCGCCGCCGCAGCCCATCGACAACCGGACCATGAACGGGAACTCGCCCTGCGCGGCCCGCGTGCCGCCGACCACCGGCGCCGGCGCGGCCGTCGCCGTCGACAGGGGCTGCAGGCTGGCGATCGCGAGCGCGGCGGCGCCGACAGCCGCACATCTCTTCAGAGCGGTGATGAGTCGCTTCAACGTGATGCCTTCCGTGGGGGGTTGACATGCGATGAGTCGTTCGATGACGCGTACTGCCGAACCGCAGACATGACGCAGACATGCCAATATGGCGCCAGGAAATCACCTTGGGTGGCATGCCCAGGTCAATTTCTGTTGCAGGATTATGAGAACGCCGAAACCCCCCGCACAAGAGGCGCGAACCAGCCAGCTCCCCTTCCGCCCGAGGAACCGTCCCGGCGGAAAAGGGAGTGCGGCCGCGCCGGAGGAGTGCGCACACTGACCCGGTGGTCGACATCTCACCGGAACTCGTACGTGCCCTGATCTCCAGCCAGTTCCCGCAGTGGGGCGATCTTCCCGTCAGAGCCGTCGACCGGCAGGGATGGGACAACCGGACCTTCCGACTCGGGGACGAACTGACGGTTCGGCTGCCCAGCGCGGAGGGGTACGTGGCCGCCGTCGCCAAGGAGGACCGCTGTCTGCCCGAGCTGGCCCGGCATGTGCCGCTGCCCGTGCCTGAGCCGGTCGCCGTCGGGGCGCCCGGGGCGGGGTACCCGTTCGCGTGGTCGGTGCGGCGATGGCTGCCGGGGGAGACGGTCGAGGCCGCGACGGGCGTCGACCGGACGCGGCTCGCCCGCGACCTCGGAGACTTCCTCACCCGGCTGCGCGAGGCGCCGGTCGGGCGCGGCCCGGCCGCCGGACGGCACTCGTACTTCCGTGGCTGTCATCCCAGCGTCTACGGCGACGAGGTCGAGGCGGCCCTGGAGCGGCTGGCGGACTCCGTCGACGTGGCCGCCTGCCGGGCCGTGTGGGCACAGGCCCTGACATCCGCCTGGCCCTCCGCGCCGACGTGGTTCCACGGTGACGTCTCGGTCGGCAACCTCCTCACCACGGACGGGGTCCTCTCCGCCGTCATCGACTTCGGCTCCTCCGGCGTCGGCGACCCCGCCTGCGACCTCGTGATCGCCTGGAACCACTTCACCGCCGAGGAACGAAAGGTCTTCCGCGAGGCCGTCGGCCTGCCCGACGACGCCTGGCGGCGGGCCCGGGGCTGGGCACTGTGGAAGGCCCTGGTCAGCACGGCGGGCCTGTCCAGCCCGGACCCGGAGGGACGACAGCGCCGGGTGCTCGACCAGGTGATGGAGGACGCGGTCGTCTAGCACCGAGAGCCCTCCAGGACCGCGAGGACCATCCAGCCCGCCAGGGCCGTCTAGGACCGAAACCGTCCTAGAGGCTGTCTACCGTGCGGGTATGACCACTTCCGAAGTCCCGGAATTCCATGCCTTCCCCGACGCCGGCCACCTCGACGCCTGGCTGGGCGCCCACCCCGCCCCGTCCTCCGGTGGCCTCTGGGTCAAGGTCGCCAAGAAGGGGACCGGGATCCGCTCCGTCGACGCCGGGGAGGTCAATGACGTCGCCCTCTGCCACGGGTGGATCACCGGGAGCCGTCGGCGTCTCGACGCCTCGTACTTCCTCCAGCGGATCACCCCGCGTCGGCCGGGCGCCGACTGGTCGATGGTGAACGTGCGGCGGGTGGCGGCGCTGACCGCCGCCGGGCGGATGCGGTCCGGTGGTCTCGCGGAGGTGGCCGCAGCTCGGGCGGACGGCCGGTGGGCGGCGGCGTACGAGTCGCAGAAGAACGCCGTGGTCCCCGACGCCCTCGCGGCCGCGCTGGCGCGGAACCCCCGCGCGAAGGCCGCCTTCGACGGGCTCGGCAGGACGGAGCGGTACCTCGCCATGCTCGGCGTGCTGCGGGCGCGCACCCCGGATCAGCGCGTGGCTCGGTCGGCCGCGACGGTGGAGAGGCTGGAGGCGACGGCGACGGCGACGGCGATGGCGACGGTGACAGCGATGGCGACGGCGACATCGGAGGAGACGGAGGTGGGCCTCGGACACGCCGCACCCCCGCCCTCCTGCCCACCGGGCAGTCGAAGGGCGGGGGTGCTCAGCGGTGCGTCGAAGACGCGCGGCGTCGCCGGCGAAGGGGTCACGCGTTGCGGATCGCCGAGATGTCGAAGGTGAGCTTGATCTTGTCCGACACCAGGACGCCGCCGGTCTCCAGCGCCGCGTTCCACGTCAGGCCCCACTCGGAGCGCAGGAGCTCGGCCTTGCCCTCGAAGCCGACGCGCTCGTTGCCGAAGGGGTCCTTGGCGGCGCCGTTGAACTCCAGGTCGATGGTGAGGGGCCTGGTCGTGCCGAGGATGGAGAGGTCGCCGGTGATGCGGTAGTCGTCGCCGCCGAGGGCCTCCGCCTTGGTGGAGCGGAAGGTCATCGTCGGGAACTCCTCCGTCTTGAAGAAGTCCGCGCTCTTCAGATGACCGTCACGGTCGGCGTTGCCGGTGTCGATGCTCTCCATCCTGACGTCGATGGAGGCGGTGGACCGGGACGGGTCCGTGCCGTCCAGGTGCAGGCTGCCGGAGAAGTCGAGGAAGGAGCCCTTGACGTTGGTGACCATGGCGTGGCGGGCCGTGAAGCCGATCGTGGTGTGGGACGCGTCGATCGAGTAGTCACCGGTCAGCGCGGCGAGGTCGGGGTTCACCGCGGAGACGGTCGCCGGGGTGGTGGCGGTCTCGGTGGTCGAGTTGGTGCGGCCGAAGATGCCCATGACGTGCTCCTTGAGTGATGTCGTTCAATGTTCAACGAACTGAACACGGCCCACCGTAGACCTATTCCGTTCAATGTTCAACCGTGTCGCTTCGGTGATCGAAGTGTCACGCGTTGTTGATCCTGTGCGGCCCGAGTGATAGACGGCATGGGCATGACCCCCACGCGCCGCGCCCTCCTGCTCGCCGCCGCGACCCTGGTGGCGGCGAACGCCCCCAGCCCCTTCGCGCGCCCCTCCTCACGCCCCGGTGTGCGCGCCGCCGCGCACGCCGACGACGAGTTCGACGCCCTCCGCCACCGCTGGCTCGCCATCGCGCTCGGCGAGGGCTACGACCCCGCCGCCGAGCCCTACGCCACCCGGCTGCGTGAGACCGGCGACCTGGCCCACGCCTTCCGCGCTGCCATGGCGCCCACCGTGAACTCCCTCTGGCCGGGCCATCCCTTCGACCCGCCCGCCGGAATCACCCAGAGCTACAGCCGTCTGTGGACGATGGCCCAGGCGTACGCCCAGCCCGGCACCGGCCGCACCGGCGACGCCGCCCTCCTCGCCGACGTCCTGCGCGGCCTGGACCACCTCACCACGACCGTCTACCACCCCGGCACCACCCGCTACGGCAACTGGTGGGAGTGGCAGATCGGCAGCCCCCGCCTCCTGCTGGACATCGTCGCCGCCCTGTACGACGAGCTGGCCCCTGCCCGCAGGGCCGCCGCCTGCGCGGCGATCGACCACTTCATCCCGGACGCGATGCTCCGCGACTACACCGGCACCTCCACCGGCGCCAACCGCGTCGACCTCTGCCGCTCCGTGGCCCTGCGCGGCATCCTCGGCCGCGCCCCCGAGAAGATCGCCCTCGCCCGTGACGCCCTCTCGCCCGTCTTCCCGTACGTCACCCGGGGCGACGGCCTGTACGCCGACGGCTCGTTCGTCCAGCACACCTGGGTCGCCTACTCGGGAACGTACGGGCAGGTCATGCTCGACGGACTGGGCCGGCTCTTCGCCCTGCTTGCCGGGTCGAGCTGGGCGGTCACCGATCCGAACCGCCAGATCGTGCTCGACGGCGTGGAGCGGGCCTACGCCCCGCTCATCCACGACGGGTTGGTGATGGACAGCGTCAACGGCCGTGCCATCAGCCGGGGTTACCTCAAGGGCGACGACCGGCACATCATGCGCGGCGACCACTTCCACGGACACGGCGTCATCGCCGCGATCGCGCTGCTCGCGCTCGGCGCCGACGCCGCCGAGCGCCGGCGGTGGCACGGACGGATCAAGGGATGGATCGAACGCGACACGGTGACACCGATCCTCACGGCGCGCCAGTTCGGTGTCGCGGACCTGGCCCGGCTGCACGCCGTCGCCGCCTCCCCGGTCGCCGCCGCGCCCGAACCCGTCGGCCACCGACTCTTCCCGGCCATGGACAGAGCCGTCCACCGCCGGCCCGCCTTCACGGTGAACATCGCCATGGCCTCCGACCGCATCGCCCACTACGAGTGCGGCAACGGCGAGAACCCGCGCGGCTGGCACACCGGTTCGGGGACGACCCTGTGGTGGGCCGACGGACACGGCGACCAGTACACGAACTGGTTCTGGCCCACCGTCGACTGGTACCGCCTCCCCGGCACCACCGTCTCCACCAAGCGGCTCGCCGACCGGGAGGGCGGCGAGTGGGGCGCGCCGAAGCCCGCCGTGCGGTGGGTCGGCGGCACCACGGACGGCGAGTACGCGGCGATCGGCCAGCACCTCAAGGGGCTCGGCTCCACGCTGGAGGCCCACAAGTCGTGGTTCTGCGTCGCGGACGCCGTCGTCTGCCTCGGGGCGGGGATCACCTGCGCGGACGGGGTGCCGGTGGAGACGGTGGTCGACAACCGGAACCTGGGGGAGGCGGCCACTGCCTCGGCACCCCGGGCCCTGCTGCGGGGCCGCCGCTGGGCGCACCTCGCGGGGCACGGGGGCTGGGTCTTCCCCGAGGCGCGGACGGACGGCGCCCTGCGCACCCTGCGCGAGGACCGCACCGGCGCCTGGTCCGACATCAACACCGGCAGTACGACCGAACGCCGCACCCGGCGCTGGCAGACCCTCTGGCTGGACCACGGCACCGATCCGGTGAACGCCGGCTACGCCTATCTGCTCATGCCCGGAGCCTCCCGCCACGCCGTCGAGGCCCGTGCCGCCGACCGGCGCTGGTTGTCGATCTACGCCAACGACAGCAGGTGCCAGGCCGTCCACGTCCCCTCGCTGGGGCTGTTCGCCGCGAACTTCTGGCAGCCCGGTACGGTGGGCCCGCTGACGGCATCCGCCGGGACGAGCGTGCTGGTCCGCCGCAGGGGGAGGACCGCTACCCTCTGCGTGAGCGAACCGCCGCGCACGGGCGAGCCGATGGAGATCACCTGGAACGGCCCGTTCCGTGGGGTGGGCCGGGCGGACGACACCGTCGAGGTGCTGGAGTCGGCACCGGGACGCCTACGGCTCCGCGTCACGCCCGGCACGGCCTGCGCCACTCACACCTGTGACCTGACTCTCCCCTGAGGGAGAACCCCGCCTTTGTGTGACCCCTACAAGCCCCACACCCCCTGAGCAGTCGGTTCGACTGCATGCCGACGAGGTTCTGTTCAGGGGTACCAGGAAAACACGCCGGAGACTGTACGGAGTCGACGGACCGCTTTCCTCGCTCGGCTTCGTAAGGTCGCTACATGACCGTTTTGGATGAGGCACCGGGTGAGCCGACGGACGCGCGCGGGCGAGTGGCCGAACTGCACGAGATCCGTGCCCAGGCGTTGGCCGGCCCCAGCGAGAAGGCGACCGAGGCGCAGCACGCCAAGGGCAAGCTGACCTCCCGGGAGCGCATCGAGCTGCTGCTGGACCCGGGTTCGTTCAACGAGGTCGAGCAGCTGCGCCGGCACCGGGCCACCGGATTCGGTCTGGAGGCCAAGAAGCCGTACACCGACGGCGTCGTCACCGGCTGGGGCACGGTGGAGGGCCGTACGGTCTTCGTCTACGCCCACGACTTCCGCATCTTCGGCGGCGCCCTCGGCGAGGCCCACGCCACGAAGATCCACAAGATCATGGACATGGCCATCGCGGCCGGTGCCCCCCTGGTCTCGCTCAACGACGGCGCGGGCGCCCGTATCCAGGAGGGCGTCTCGGCGCTCGCCGGCTACGGCGGCATCTTCCAGCGCAACACCAGGGCCTCGGGTGTCATCCCCCAGATCTCGGTGATGCTCGGCCCCTGCGCGGGCGGCGCGGCCTACAGCCCCGCCCTCACCGACTTCGTCTTCATGGTCCGCGAGACCTCGCAGATGTTCATCACCGGCCCGGACGTCGTCAAGGCGGTCACCGGTGAGGAGATCACCCAGAACGGCCTCGGCGGCGCGGACGTGCACGCCGAGACCTCCGGCGTCGCGCACTTCGCGTACGACGACGAGGAGACCTGCATCGCCGAGGTGCGCTACCTCCTGTCGATGCTGCCGCAGAACAACCGTGAGAACCCGCCGCGCGTGGAGGCCTCCGACGCCGCCGACCGCCGCGGCGACGTCCTCCTCGACCTGGTCCCGGCCGACGGCAACCGGCCGTACGACATGGCCAAGGTCATCGAGGAGATCGTCGACGACGGCGACTACCTGGAGGTCCACGAGCGCTGGGCCCGCAACATCATCTGCGCCCTGGGCCGGCTCGACGGTCAGGTGGTCGGCATCGTCGCCAACCAGCCGCAGTCCCTCGCGGGCGTCCTCGACATCGAGGCCAGCGAGAAGGCCGCGCGGTTCGTACAGATGTGCGATGCCTTCAACATCCCGATCGTCACTCTCCTGGACGTACCCGGCTTCCTCCCGGGCGTCGACCAGGAGCACGGTGGAATCATCCGCCACGGCGCGAAGCTGCTGTACGCGTACTGCAACGCGACCGTGCCCCGGATCTCCCTGATCCTGCGCAAGGCGTACGGAGGTGCCTACATCGTCATGGACAGCCAGTCCATCGGGGCCGACCTCACCTACGCCTGGCCGACCAACGAGATCGCCGTCATGGGCGCCGAAGGTGCCGCCAACGTCATCTTCCGGCGCCAGATCGCCGAGGCCGAGGACCCCGAGGCCATGCGGGTCCGGATGGTCAAGGAGTACAAGGCCGAGCTGATGCACCCGTACTACGCGGCCGAGCGCGGCCTCGTGGACGACGTGATCGACCCCGCGGACACCCGCGCGGTCCTCATCCGCTCCCTCGCGATGCTCCACACCAAGCACGCGGACCTGCCGTCCCGCAAGCACGGCAACCCGCCGCAGTAACCCGCCGGTTCCTTCGCGGTACCCCTGCGGAAACCTCATCCACGGAGACTGACACCCATGAAGCTGCCTGATATTCGCGTCGAGAAGGGCCACGCCGAGCCCGAGGAAGTGGCCGCGATCACCGCGCTGCTGCTCGCCCGGGCGGCCGCGCAGCCGACCGAGACCCTCCCGGCCCACCGCGGCCGCCTCCGCGCGGGCTGGCGCCGCCTGGAGCGCGAGCCGGGCTTCCGGGCACCGCACAGCTGGCGCTGAGCCGTGGCTTGAAAGGGCCCCCTTCCTACTGGGAGGGGGCCCTTTGGCGTGCGGGGTGTCTGCGGGTCCGGTGGGGCTTCTCGCGCAGTTCCCCGCGCCCCTGAAAGACCAGCCCCCACCGGACCCGCACCCGACAACGAACAAGGACCCCTCCCACGAAGGAAGAGGTCCCTGTCGAAGCCGCGGCCGCTACCGAAGCCGGGCCATCAGCGCATGCTCCACCAGGGTGATCAGCGCCGACTTCGCATCGGCCCGATGCCGCGCGTCCGTCGTGATGATCGGGGTGTCCGGACCGATCTGAAGGGCTTCCCGGACTTCGTCCGGGTTGTACGGCTGCTGACCGTCGAACCCGTTCAGCGCGATGACGAACGGCAGGCCGCTGTTCTCGAAGTAGTCGACGGCCGGGAAGCAGTCGGCCAGCCGCCGGGTGTCGACCAGCACGATCGCGCCGATGGCGCCCCGCACGAGGTCGTCCCACATGAACCAGAAGCGGTCCTGGCCGGGGGTGCCGAACAGGTACAGGATCAGGTCCTGGTCGAGGGTGATGCGGCCGAAGTCCATGGCGACCGTGGTGGTCGTCTTGTCCCCGGTGTGGGTGAGGTCGTCGATGCCCGCGGACGCGGACGTCATCACGGCCTCGGTACGCAGCGGGTTGATCTCCGAGACGGCCCCGACGAACGTGGTCTTGCCCACGCCGAAGCCACCCGCCACCACGATCTTCGCCGAGGTGGTGGAGCGGGAAGGACCGCCGCTAGAGCTTGCGAAGTCCACTGAGCACCCTTTCGAGCAGTGTCACGTCTGGCTGGCCGCCGGCGCTCTCGTCGCCGCCGGGCTGATGAATGGCGACCAGGCCTGCCTCCGCCAAGTCGGCGACGAGGATCCTGGCCACGCCGAGGGGGATGGTCAGCAGCGCCGAGATCTCGGCGACCGACTTGATCTCTCGGCAGAGGTTGCAGATCCGCTGATGCTCGGGCAACTGGCCCTGCATCTGGTGCGGCTGCGCGGTGGTGTGCACCAGTGCCTCGATGGCGAGCTGGTAGCGCGGCCTGGTGCGGCCGCCCGTCATGGCGTACGGGCGCACCAGGGGGTTGGTCGCCGCGCCGGCGGGCGACGGCTCCGGGGTGCGGCGCTGCGGCTGCACGGGCTGGATGCGCGGCGCCGGCGGCTGGTCGTACGGCGAGGGGCCGGGGCCCTGCGGTGCGTACGGCTGCTGGCGGCTCGGTGCGGAGGGGAAGTTGTACCGGTTCTGGTCACCCTGGCCCGGCCCCTGGCCAGGGTAGGACCAGTTGCCCGACGATGAACCGCCTGGGGGTGTTGCCACGTTCTCTCCTCCTCCGACTGTGCTGGCATCCATGGCTCATTGGAAGCCGCGTCCCGAAACCTTACGGCCCCGGGACGTCAAAACGCACCGTCTGACTGTTAGTTGAGCAGGCTGCCCTGGAGCTCCGCACGAAGATCGGGCGTCAGGACCGTACCGGCACGGTCCACCAGAAGGGCCATCTCGTACCCGATGAGGCCGATGTCGGCTTCCGGATGTGCGAGAACGGCGAGCGAGGATCCGTCGGAAATGGACATGATGAACAGGAATCCCCGCTCCATCTCCACAACCGTCTGGTTGACGCTGCCACCTTCGAAAATGCGGGAGGCACCCGCGGTCAGAGAGGTCAGACCCGACGCGACGGCCGCCAGCTGGTCGGCACGGTCGCGGGGAAACCCTTCGGACATCGCCAGAAGGAGTCCGTCGGCGGAGACCACCACCGTGTGCGACACCCCGGGGGTGTTGTCCACGAAATTGGTGATCAACCAGTTCAGGTTCTGTGCCGCCTGGCTCATCGGGCTCACACTAACGCTCCTGGTTGTAGGTGCTGTCAGGACCGAAGCCCTGGCCGTTCGTTTCACTGCCTGCGTTGCGCCCACGCTGGACACCACGGCGCAGGTTGCTCAGCCTGCCCCGGACGTCCTCGGGAGCACGGGAGATCTGTGGACCTCCCTGCGGGGTCGTCGTGGCGGCGCCCTCGACCAGGTTGGCCTTGGGCACCCGCCGAGGCAGACCGGAGGAGGTGACCCCGCCTGCCTTGGGCTTCTTCAGCTGGGAGGCCTGCTGCCAGCGCTCGTCGTTGGCGGAGCGCCAGTCGCCGTTCGGTCCCCCGGCCGTCGTCGGCTGGTCCTGGGCCACATCCTGTCGTCCGTTCGCGGCGCCCGCGCTCGTGCCGCCCGCGCTCGCGGTGGAGCCGCGGCGGGGCAGGCCGGCGTCGGTCAGCGCGTGGCCGGCGGAAGGGGTGGGTCCCGGACGGTCGAAGCCTACGCGGTCCGGCTCCGTCACGTCAGCGGCCTGCGCAGATTCCGGTTCCGGAGCGTACTCGGAGCGGTACGAGCTCTGGTAGTCCTGCTGCTGCGGCCAGTCGTCCTGATAGGACGGCTCTTCGAAGCCCGTGTACGTCTCCGGGGCGTTCGCGGCGGCCGCCGTGTGGTCCTCCTGGACGGGCTCCGCATAGGCGGGCTCGGGGTAACCGCCGGTAGCGCTGAACGTGTCGTTCCCGCCCGGCAGGTGCCCGTTGCCGTTCGCCATGCCGTTGCCCTGGCCGAAGTACGCCTCGTCGTACGACGGCTGCTGCGGCTCCTCGTACGCCGTCTGATGGTCGTACGACCGCTGCGGGTCCGCGTACGCGCTCGCGCCGTTGTCGTAGGACGGCTCGGGCGCCTGGAAGTCGTCGCCGTAGCGCGGCGCCTCGCCGGCGGGCAGCTGCGGGTTCTGGTGCGCCTGGGACTCCAGGGCCGCGCGGCGCTCCTCGCGCATCAGGGACCGGCCCACGGGGTCCAGGTCGCGGATGTCGTCCGGAACCTCGTAGCGGCTGTCGTCGAAGCCCAGCTCGGCGGCGGTCCGCATCGGGGCCACGGCCGGCTGCTGGAACGAGTGCTGCTCGGGGATGATCTGCGAGACCGTGAACTGGTCGGCGGCCGGCTGCTGCTCGCCACCGCCACCGTGGGTGATGACGTCGGGGAGCATGACCAGCGAGGTCGTACCGGCCTGCTCGCCCGAGGGGCGGAGCTGGACGCGGATGCCGTGCCGGTCGGACAGGCGGCCGACCACGAACAGACCCATGCGCTGCGAGATCGCGGCGTCCACGGTCGGCGGGTTGGCCAGCTTGTGGTTGATGTCCGCGAAGTCCTCGGCGGTGAGGCCGATGCCCTTGTCGTGGATCTCGATCATCACACGGCCGTCGGGGAGACGGGTCGCGGTGACGCGGACCTTGGTCTGGGGCGAGGAGAACGTGGTGGCGTTCTCAAGCAGCTCGGCCAGCAGGTGCACGAGGTCGGTCACGGCGCGGCCGTGGATCTCGGCCTCCGGGACGCCGGAGAGCTCGATGCGCTCGTACTGCTCCACCTCGGAGGAGGCGGCACGCAGCACGTCCACCAGCGGGACCGGCTGGTCCCAGCGGCGACCGGGCTCCTCGCCGGCGAGGACCAGGAGGTTCTCGCCGTTGCGGCGCATACGGGTCGCCAGGTGGTCCAGCTTGAAGAGGTTCTCCAGCTGGTCCGGGTCGGCCTCGTTGTTCTCCAGGTCGGTGATCAGGGTCAGCTGGCCCTCGATCAGCGACTGGTTGCGGCGCGAGAGGTTGGTGAAGATCGCGTTGATGTTGCCCCGCAGCAGGGCCTGCTCGGCGGCGAGCCGGACGGCCTCGCGGTGGACCTGGTCGAAGGCGCGGGCGACCTCGCCGATCTCGTCCGTGGAGGTGATCGGGATCGGTGCCACCCGGGTGTCGACCCGGCCGGGGTCGGTGCGCGAGAGCTGGTCGACCAGCATCGGCAGACGCTGCTCGGCGATGCCGAAGGCGGCGTTGCGCAGCTGGCGCATCGAGCGGCTCATCTGGCGGGCCATGATCCCGGCGATGATGAACGCGGCGAGCAGGGCGACGATGACGATGGCGCCGTTGATGTAGGCGTCGCGCTGGGCGTCGGAGGCGATCTGGCCGGCCTCGGCCACGGCGCGGTTGATCAGCTCGGTCTCGACCTCGCTGTAGCCCTCGAACTTCAGGGTGGAGGCCGCCATCCAGTTCTGGTAGGTGACGCCCTGCTTGGCGAGGTCCTCGGGGGAGGCACCGCTGCCGATCGCCTGGATCATCTTCAGCATGGTGTCCGGCGGCGCGACGTAGTCCGGGTCCTTCGCGGCGGCCTCGGCCGCCTGCTTCTTGCCCTCTTCGGTCTTCTGCGCCATGACCGACTCGAGCCGCGCGGCGTCGGCCTCGGTACCGCCGGAGACGTACTCCTGGACGGCGATGTTCTCCAGGTAGGCGTACGAGGTGAACGCGGTGACCTGCTGACGGAAGACCCTCTCGTCCTCGCTGGGCCGGACCAGCAGGTGGGTGCCGATCGAACGTTGCAGAGAGGCGGCGCCCTTGGCGAGCGTGACCGCGTAGACCGTACGGCCGTACGCGGTGATGTTGCCGGTACCGAGTCCGAGTTCGTTGGAGAACTCCGCCAGGAGGTGCTCGACGGTGACGTAGCCCTCTTCGGTCTGGACCGGGTCGGCGGCGCGGGTGAAGGCGGTCTGCCGCAGCTTCTCCAGCGCCGGTTCGGCCTCCTCCACCAGGCGCAGCCGGCGCTCCAGGCCCTGCCCGGCCGGCATCCCCACGACCTCGGCGTGGAAGGCGTCGGCCTTCTCGTCGGTGAAGGCGCGGGCGTCCTTGACGACGTCGCTGTCGCGGTCGCCGTCCAACAGCGGCTGGGCGGAGAGGTCACGCTCGTTGAGGAGGGCCTCCGCGTAGGTACCGGCGGCGGCCACGATCTTGGCGACCTTCTCGGCGTCCTTCGCTTCCTGCCAGGTGTCGATCGAGCCCTTCACCTGGAAGCCGCCCATGACCAGGCCGACCAGCACGGGTATGAGGAGAATCGCGTTCAGGCGGGTGGGTACGCGCCAGTTGCGGGGGGAGAGACGACTGCCGCTGGGCGCGGGAACTGCCGTCGGCTCCGGTCCTTGTGCGGGTGCCGCTCCGCGCGGCGGCGGGGTGAAGTTGCCCCGCGCCGACGGCTCGGGACCTTTCTTGCTTCGCCTCACTCGACCAACAACCTCTCGGCGCCGGCACCTACGTCGTGCCGCGGGTGACTCCACGCCCTAGTACGTCTTTGACTAATGGGCAGTTCAGGCATTCCAGCACGTCACGCTGAGGACTTCCAAACACTGGGAGGCAACGATTCCGCGTGATGTAAGTCCCAGATAAAACGGTCATAAAGAGCGAGCCCCGGCAAAAAGCGGGGGCATTGTGAGCGCAGCGGCACCGATCGACCGCGACGCGTGGTCGTACCACCCTATTTCTCTGTCGAAACGTTATGAACACCGAGGCCGACCGTGTCAAAGGACACAGCCGGCTTCGGTGTAACTACGACAACTGCCGTATGCGGTTGTGGACTTGGGTCCTGTTTTGGCCCCAGTCGTGGTGCTTCCGACCCGCGGAACTACCGCAGGCGGGCCATGAGCGCGTGCTCGACCAGGGTGATCAGGGCCGACTTGGCGTCCGCGCGGTGGCGGGCGTCCGTCGTGATGATCGGGGTGTCGGGCCCGATCTGCAACGCCTCACGCACCTCGTCGGGCGAGTACGGCTGGTGCCCGTCGAAGCCGTTGAGGGCGATGACGAACGGCAGGCCGCTGTTCTCGAAGTAGTCGACGGCCGGGAAGCAGTCGGCCAGCCGCCGGGTGTCGACCAGCACCACCGCGCCGATGGCGCCGCGGACCAGGTCGTCCCACATGAACCAGAAGCGGTCCTGGCCGGGGGTGCCGAACAGGTACAGGATCAGGTCCTGGTCGAGGGTGATGCGGCCGAAGTCCATGGCGACCGTGGTGGTCGTCTTGTCCCCGGTGTGGGTGAGGTCGTCGATGCCCGCGGACGCGGACGTCATCACGGCCTCGGTGCGCAGCGGGTTGATCTCCGAGACGGCCCCGACGAACGTGGTCTTGCCCACGCCGAAACCGCCCGCCACCACGATCTTCGCCGAGGTGGTGGCCCGCCCCGATTCAGAGCTTCCGAAGTCCACTGAGAACCCTTTCCAGCAGAGTCACGTCCGGGGCGCCACCGGCGTTCTCGTCGCCACCGGGCTGATGGATCGCGACGAGTCCGGCCTCGGCGAGGTCCGCGACCAGGATCCGGGCCACACCGAGCGGCATGGACAGCAGGGCCGACACCTCGGCCACCGACTTCACCTCGTGGCACAGGTGGCAGATCCGCTGGTGCTCGGGGAGCAGCCCCATCAGGTGCGCGGGGTCTGCCGTCGTGCTGATCAGCGCCTCGAGGGCGAGCTGGTAACGCGGCCGCGTCCGGCCACCGGTCATGGCGTACGGCCGTACCAGCGGCTGGTCGCCCTCGTCTCCGTACGGCTCTGCGTACGGATCGTGAGGAGCGGTGGGCGGGGTCATTGATCCTCCGAGCGGGACAGCAAGTCGGTCAGTCGTGCCGTCTGACGGGGGCCGGTGGGGGGACTGTGGCGGCCGGACGGTGATGTGGTGAATTCTGTGGATCCGCAGGCGTCAGTGGAGCAAACTGCCTTGGAGTTCGGCGCGCAGGTCGGGCGTGAGCACGGCGCCCGCGCGGTCGACGAGCAGCGCCATCTCGTAACCGACCAGGCCGATGTCGCACTCGGGGTGGGCGAGGACGGCCAGGGACGATCCGTCGGAGACGGACATCAGGAAGAGAAAACCGCGTTCCATCTCGACCACCGTCTGGGCCACGTCCCCGCCCTCGAAGATCCGGGACGCCCCGGCCGTGAGCGAGGTGAGTCCCGAGGCGACGGCCGCGAGCTGATCGGCACGGTCGCGCGGAAAGCCTTCCGACATCGCCAGAAGAAGACCGTCGGCGGACACGACGACGGTGTGGGACACCCCGGGGGTGTTGTCCACGAAGTTGGTGATCAACCAGTTGAGGTTCTGTGCCGCTTGGCTCATCTGGCTCAACTAACGCTCCTGCTGGTGAGTGGGGCTCGGGAAGCTGCCGGTCTGGCCGTTGCCGGCCTGTCGACCCTGCGCGATGCCCCGACGGAGATTGGTCAGCCGGCCGCGTACGTCGTCAGGCGAACGCGAGACCTGCGGACCGGTTTGGTGCTGTTGCTGCTGAGCCGTGCCCGGCACGAGGTTCGCGCGCGGGACCCGGCGCGGCAGGCCGGAGGTGGTGACCCCGCCCGCCGAAGGCTGACGGGCTCGTTCGGCCTGGCGGACCAGGTCGTCGTTGGGAGTGCTGCGCCAGGTGGGGGAAGCAGGCGCTGCGGGAGCCGCCGGACGCTGGGGGGCGGCCGGAGTCTGGGGTGCCGGAGCGGTGTGCTGCGGCGTGGTGTGCTGCGGCGCGGAACCGTTGCCCTGCTGCTGGCCGTTCTGGCCGCCCTGACCGTGGAACCAGTTGGTCTCCAGCGTGTCGTACAGCGGGGTACGGCCGTCCATCGGGCCCGTCGCCGGGGGCAGTGCCTCCGGCTCCTGCGGCCGCGCGGGACGCTGCGGGGGCACCGGAGGACGCTGCGGGGGCACCGGCGGGCGGGGCGCGCCGTAGCTCTCGCCGTTGACCTGCGGCCGCTCGAACTGGCCGGTGTCCTGCGGGTTCTGCCGCCCCGGAGCACCGTACTGCCCGGTGCCCTGGCCGTTCTGCCTGCCGGGCGCGGGGAACTGGCCGGTGTCCTGCGGGTTCTGCCGGCCCGGCGCCGGGAACTGACCCGTGCTGGAGCCGTCGTAACCCTGCGTGGCGAACTGGCCCGTCGAGGACGGGTCCTGCGGGGCGCCGTGGGACGGGCCGGTGGGCGCCGGCGGAGCACCGGCCCCGCCGAACACGTCGGAGCGGACGTAGGACCCGGTGCCGTTCTGCGGGGTGCCCGTGCCGGGGTTCCGGCTGTCGAAGTCGCCCTGCGGGGCGCGCGAGTAGTCGTTGGCCGAACCCGGAGCCTGGTGGGGGTCCACACGCGGCATCGGCGCGGTGACGTCCGGCTGCTCCTCGTGGCCGCGCGGGGCGTCCAGCGAGGCGCGCGGTACCGGCGGCTGCGCGTTGTCGTCGCTCCAGCTCGGCCGCGCCGGGGCGTTGCCGCCGGGC
This sequence comes from Streptomyces sp. NPDC034049, assembly GCF_055575575.1. Classification (NCBI taxonomy): domain Bacteria; kingdom Bacillati; phylum Actinomycetota; class Actinomycetes; order Kitasatosporales; family Streptomycetaceae; genus Streptomyces; species Streptomyces sp. NPDC034049. The sequence continues at coordinate 208,578 of NZ_JBVISJ010000011.1, read as the reverse complement.
AGTTCGGCGCGCGGGCCACCGCGGCCGGGCAGCTGCGGGCGACGCCTGCCGGAACGTTCCTTGCCCTGCTTGGGCGGCACGGCGCCCGGGCCATTGTCGGCCCCGCCCTGCCGTCCGGCACCGGCGTCACCGGCACCGCCGGCCGGGCGCAGGCCCGTGCCGGTCGGGAAGCCGCCCTGGCGTCCGGAGTCGTCGAAGCTCTCGAACCCGCCCGGACCACCGGTCCCGGCGGCCTGCAGCCCCTGCGGGGCACCCGGCGCCTGACCGCCGCCGAACCCGCCGGCACCGGCGCCGGCCGGAGCCGGACGACCGCCCTGCGGGGGCACCGGCGGACCGGCCTGCGGACCACGCGGGCCGCCGCCGGGGTTGCCGAAGCCGCCCGGACCACTGGGGTTGCCGGGGAGCGCGGCCCGCGGACCCTGGCCCGCGCCGACCTGCCCACGCTGCGGGGCGCCGCCCAGCAGTCCGCCACCGGCGGAGGGGCCGCCGAGGGGCGGACCTGACTGGTTGCCCGCCTGGCGGCGCGCGGCGGCGGCACCGGCCGCGGCCTGCGCGGCGGCGGGGCCACCGGTGGACGGGCCGCCCTGACCGGGCTTGCCCGGGGTGGGCTTCTTGTTGCCCTGGGCCACGTCGACGGGAAGCATGACGAGCGCGGTCGTACCGCCCGAGTCGGACGGTCGCAGCTGGATACGGATGCCGTGGCGCTGCGACAGACGACCGACCACGAACAGACCCATGCGGCGGGAGACCGACACGTCCACGGTGGGCGGCGAGGCCAGCCGCTCGTTGATCGCCGCGAGGTCCTCGGGGGAGAGGCCGATACCGGTGTCGTGGATCTCGATCAGGACGCGGCCGTCGGGCAGCGCGTGACCGGTGACCTTGACCTTGGTCTGCGGCGAGGAGAACGAGGTGGCGTTCTCCAGCAGCTCGGCGAGCAGGTGCACGAGGTCGTTGACCACGCGGCCGGCCACTTCGGTGGTCGGCACGGAGGCCAGCTCGATGCGCTCGTACTGCTCCACCTCGGAGGCGGCGGCGCGGAGCACGTCGACCAGCGGGACCGGGCGGGTCCAGCGGCGGCCGGGCTCCTCACCGGCGAGGACGAGGAGGTTCTCACCGTTACGGCGCATGCGGGTGGCGAGGTGGTCGAGCTTGAAGAGGGAGGACAGCTGGTCCGGGTCGGCCTCGCGGGACTCGAGTTCGGAGATGAGCGAGAGCTGACGCTGGATGAGGCCCTGGGAGCGACGCGAGAGGTTGGTGAACATCGCGTTGACGTTGCCCCGCAGCAGGGCCTGCTCGGCGGCGAGGCGGACGGCCTCGCGGTGCACGTCGTCGAAGGCCGCGGCCACCTGGCCGATCTCGTCCCGGGAATGCACACCGACCGACTCGACGGAGGTGTCGACGTCCTGCGGGTCCGACTCCGAGAGCTGCTTGACCAGCTCGGGCAGCCGGTCCTGGGCGACCTTGGTCGCGGTGTCCTGGAGGCGCCGCAGCGAGCGGATCATGGACCGGGCCACGACGAAGGCGCCGACCAGGGAGACACCGAGGACGAGCAGGATCAGCGCACCGGAGATGATCGCCTCTTGCTCGGCGTCGGCGCGCAGGTTGCGAGCGGTCTGCTCCATCTGCTCGAGGAGCGAGCCCTCGATCTTCTTCATCTGCTCGATCTTGGCCGAGGAGTCGTCGGTCCAGTCCTTGTACGAGCGGTTGTCCTGACCGCCCAGACCGCCGGCGCTCGCGAGGACCCGGTCCGCGTAGACGTCGGCGGCCTCGATGGTGGGGCTCGCGTCGTCGATCGGCTTGGTGAGTTCCTCGGCACCCGTGCCGTAGATGTCGGAGAAGGTGCTGCGGTCGGACTCCTCGTTGGAGAGGGCCGAGTTCGCGTAGAGCCGGTCGTTCTCGGAGAGCTTGCCGCCCTTGTCGTCGGTCGCGGGCAGGGCCGCCGCGATGACCGCGCGCTGGATGGAGGCGTACTCCTTGGCGGAGGAGAAGGCCGCCAGGGCACGGGTCCGCTTGATCATGTCCGGGTTGCTGGTGGCCTCGGCCATGTCCGTGGACAGGTCGAGCAGCTGGGAGATCAGGCGGTGGTAGGCCTCGACCGTCTGCGTGGAGTTCTTCGGGTCCACGTAGGCGTTCTTGCGGATGCTGCTGAGGTTGTAGAGCTCGCGCACCACGCGGACGAGGCTGTCGCGGACGCCGGGCATCTTCGCGGTGGTGTTCGCGGTCTCGGCGGCCTGCGTCGCGTCCGTGAACTGGATGCGGGCCTGGTCCGTCTTCTCGCGGGTGCCCTTGACGGTGAAGTCGGTGGCGTCCAGACCGTGTGCGAGGGGACCGGCGGACAGGTCGCGCTCCTGCTGGAGCGCGGCGGCGAGCTCGGTCGCCTGCTTCGTCATGTCGGTCAGCAGCCGCATGTTGTCGAGCTGCTGGATGTCGTCGACGTTGTCGCCGATACGCAGGGCACCGAGCGAGGTCGCCGCCACCACGGGGAGCGCCAGCAGCGACACCAGACGCGTCGAGATGCGCCAGTTGCGCAGGGCTATTCGCGAGCCGCTGCCGGTGCCCGCCTTGGTGCCGCCCTTGGGCTTCCCGGGCGGCACGGCAGGAACTGACGCGCCGGGGCGCCCGGAGCGCTCCCCGCCGTCGCCGATCTCCGCCGGACCCGGGTTCTGGGCGTGCTGGGGGGAGGAACCGTTGCCGGTCCCGATGTGTGGCTCCGGCTCCGCCGAAGCACTGCCATCCCTCTTGAAACGTCCCTGCACTAGCGTCGCAACCTCTGGACCAGGCGTCCCCCCGCGTGAACGGCGGGACGGTGTCGGCGTCTTCGGGGGCGCCCTGAATACGTCCCCAATTGGTGGTCGTGAGTGACCGGCGCTGGCTCCCCCTTCCACCGCCGCCAGGCGCTTCTTCTCTGCGCCCCTGCGCGCCGGCACGATCCTGCGGCGGTCCGTGGAATTCCAGCACAGTGCCGGATCTCCAACAAGGCCAATGGGTAACGGTCTGTTCACTGTGACAGCATGTGAGGACTACGTCACCAGGCGTGGAAGGTGTTTCCGTCTATTGCGGACATACCCGTGCGATCCGGGGGTGTGAGCAGGGTGTCCCAGTCGCCATGATCAGGAGCGGAATGCGGGCTTCAGGTCACTAATGTCCGTTTAGCGGGCGCGGCTTGGTGGTGTGGATTGCCCCTTTTGCCCACTACTGAGTGAGCAAACTCACACGCCGATCATGCCTTCTTCACGACTTGACCCGGGAATCGGATGTTTAGCCTGACGCTTTACAGGGATGGCGAATCCGACAACAACCCGCGCTTGTGGGGCGGCCCTTGCGGCCGCCCGGCGCCCGTACACGACGAGGTCCAGGACAACAGTGAAGACGACGACGATGTTCCGCACGATAGCCAACCCCCGGCGCACGACCCTGGCCCACCTCGCCGACGCCGAGGACCTGCGTACGCCGGAGCAGGAGCACTCCGTCGACCTCCCCTCCGTGACCGCCAACCCTCGCCGGACGATCCTGATGACGGTCCCGGTGCAGGCGGCGGAGTAGTTGCAGGCTCAAGTACGCGCGGAATCCGCCGATCACTCAAGCCGGTTCCGGTGAGGAATCGGCGGGTCTCCGTGAGGGCTCGGTGAAAGGGCGCCCGGCGCGAGCCGGGCGCCCTTCCGTGTGCCCACCGACCTCATGGGCGAGGTGGCCACCCCGCCCCGCGTTAGCCTGGACCGTCAGACTCCAGCCAGCTCAGTCAAGGGGGCGCAGGCAACCCGTGCGCATCGCCAGGTTCTCCATCGACGGGAACGTAGCCTTCGGCGCGGTCGAGGGCGACAAGCCGGACGAGCTCGTCCTCGACATCATCAAGGGCATCCCGTTCGCGGACTTCGAGCTCTCCGGTACGAAGGTCCCGGTCAACAAGGTCAGGCTGCTGCCGCCGGTGCTCCCCAACAAGGTCGTGGCCTTCGGCCGCAACTACGCCGAGCACGCCCGCGAACTGGGCAACGAGGTCCCCGACGCCCCGTTCGCCTTCTTCAAGCCCGCCACCTCGGTGATCGGGCCCGGCGACGAGATCCAGTACCCCTCCTTCTCGGAGGACCTCCACCACGAGGCCGAGCTGGCCGTCGTCATCGGCCGGATGTGCCGCGAGGTCCCGCGCGAACGCGTCAAGGACGTCATCTTCGGCTACACCTGCGCCAACGACATCACCGCCCGTGACGTCCAGAAGCGCGAGAAGCAGTGGGCCCGGGCCAAGGGCTTCGACACCTCCTGCCCGCTGGGCCCCTGGGTGGAGACCGACCTCGACCCGGGCGACCTGACCATCCAGCTCACCGTCAACGGCGACCAGCGCCAACTCGGCCGGACGAGCGAGATGATCAACTCCATCGAGGACCTGATCGTCAACATCACCGAGGCCATGACGCTGCTCCCGGGCGACGTGATCCTCACGGGCACCCCGGCAGGGGTCGGCCCCCTCAACGTCGGCGACGAGGTCGCCGTCACCATCGAAGGCATCGGCACTCTCACCAACAAGGTGATCAAGCGTGGCTAACGGCTCCGTCCGCGTACGTTTCTGTCCGTCCCCGACCGGCAACCCCCATGTGGGCCTGGTCCGCACGGCCCTGTTCAACTGGGCGTTCGCCCGCCACACCGGCGGCACGTTCGTCTTCCGCATCGAGGACACCGACGCGGCCCGCGACTCCGAGGAGTCCTACGAGCAGCTCCTGGACTCCCTGCGCTGGCTGGGCTTCACCTGGGACGAGGGCCCCGAGGTCGGCGGCCCGCACGCGCCGTACCGCCAGTCGCAGCGCATGGAGACGTACAAGGAGGTGGCCGAGAAGCTCAAGGACGCCGGCCACGCCTACTACTGCTACTGCACCGCCTCCGAGCTGGAGGAACGCCGCGACGCCGCCCGCGCCGCCGGCCGGCCCTCCGGTTACGACGGCAAGTGCCGCGAGGTCACGCCGGAGCAGAAGGAGCGCTACGAGGCCGAGGGCCGCGAGCCGATCGTCCGCTTCCGGATGCCCGACGAGGCGATCACCTTCACGGACCTGGTCCGCGGCGAGCTGACCTTCACCCCGGAGAACGTGCCGGACTACGGCATCGTCCGCGCGAACGGCGCCCCGCTCTACACGCTCGTCAACCCCGTCGACGACGCCCTGATGGAGATCACCCACGTCCTGCGCGGCGAGGACCTGCTCTCCTCCACCCCCCGCCAGATCGCCCTCTACAAGGCGCTGATCGAGCTGGGCATCGCCAAGGAGGTCCCGTCCTTCGGGCACCTGCCGTACGTGATGGGCGAGGGCAACAAGAAGCTGTCCAAGCGCGACCCGCAGTCCTCGCTCAACCTCTACCGCGAGCGCGGCTTCCTGCCCGAGGGCCTGCTCAACTACCTCTCCCTCCTCGGCTGGTCGCTCTCCGCCGACAAGGACATCTTCACGATCGAGGAGATGGTCGCCGCCTTCGACATCGCCGACGTGAACCCCAACCCGGCCCGCTTCGACCTGAAGAAGGCCGAGGCGATCAACGCCGACCACATCCGTCTGCTGGATGTGAAGGAGTTCACCGAGCGCTGCGCCCCGTGGCTGAAGGCCCCGTTCGCCCCCTGGGCGCCGGAGGACTTCGACGAGGCCAAGTGGGAGGCCATCGCCCCGCACGCGCAGACCCGTCTGAAGGTCCTCTCGGAGATCACGGAGAACGTGGACTTCCTGTTCCTGCCGGAGCCGGCCGAGGACGAGGCCAGCTGGACCAAGGCCATGAAGGAGGGCTCCGACGCCCTGCTCCGCACGGCCCGCGAGAAGCTGGAGTCCGCCGACTGGACCTCGGCGGAGTCCCTGAAGGAGGCCGTCCTGGCCGCGGGCGAGGCCCACGGCCTCAAGCTCGGCAAGGCCCAGGCACCCGTACGCGTCGCCGTCACCGGCCGCACGGTCGGCCTGCCCCTCTTCGAGTCCCTGGAGATCCTGGGCAAGGAGAAGACGCTGGCCCGGATCGACGCGGCGCTGGCGAAGCTCGCGGCGTGACGCACGGTGTGTGAGGGGCGGCACCCGGGGATCCGGGTGCCGCCCTTCCGCGTCCCCCGGACACGGGGAGCGACCTCGGGTTACGGTCGGTTCCATGAACATCAAGGCCGTTCTCTGGGACGTCGACGACACCCTTTTCGACTACACCGCGGCCGACCGCGCCGGAATGCGCGCCCACTTGGGCGTCGAGGGGCTGCTCCACGGATACGCCTCCGTCGATCAGGCGATCACCCGCTGGAAGGACCTCACCAGCCTGCACTGGCGGCGCTACGCGGCCGGCGAGGGCGACTGGGAGGCCACCCGGCGCGACCGCGTCCGGGACTTCCTCGGCGAACCGCTGACCGACCCGGAGGCGGACGCCTGGTTCGAGCGGTACGTCGCCCACTACGAGCGTGCCTGGACCCTCTTCCCGGACGTCCTGCCCGTCCTGGACGCCCTCGCCGCCAGCCACCGGCACGCGGTGCTCTCCAACTCCAGCCTCCCCGTCCAGGAGCGCAAGCTGCGCACCCTCGGCGTGTGGGACCGCTTCGAGACGGTGCTGTGCGCCGAGCAGCTGGGTGTCCACAAGCCGGCCGCCGAGGCGTTCCACGTGGCCTGCGAGGCCCTGGAGCTGCCTCCGCACGAGGTCGCGTACGTCGGTGACCACCCGGAGATCGACGGCCGGGGCGCCGCCGACGCCGGTCTGCTCTCCGTCTGGATCGACCGCGGCGATCTCCATGCGACCGTCGACCCGCCCGTCGGGCCGCACCGGATCGCCACCCTCGCCGAACTCCCCGCGATCCTCGGCTCGGATACCCGTTTTGGAGCGCCGTCCACCTTCGGGTAATGTTCTTTCTGCGCCGCCGGGGAGCGGGCCGAAAGGCCGGAACCGACGGAGCACACTAGAACAAGATCCCTTCAGGGGCTTGCGTTCCAGTGGCCTATGGTGTAATTGGCAGCACGACTGATTCTGGTTCAGTTAGTCTTGGTTCGAGTCCAGGTAGGCCAGCTCGCAGAGCTCATCTGCAGGCGGAGATCAACTCCGCGAAGCCCCCGTTGTGTAGCGGCCTAGCACGCTGCCCTCTCAAGGCAGTAGCGCCGGTTCGAATCCGGTCGGGGGTACAGATCCTTCCCGCGGGGAGAGTTCGGGTCGCACCCACTCACCTCGACGCAGGATCGCTAGGGCCCCCGTTGTGTAGCGGCCTAGCACGCCGCCCTCTCAAGGCGGTAGCGCCGGTTCGAATCCGGTCGGGGGTACTGACTGGTCTAAACCACATTGGTCTATGGTGTAATTGGCAGCACGACTGATTCTGGTTCAGTTAGTCTTGGTTCGAGTCCAGGTAGACCAGCTCGGACCTGCGGCGGTGCAGTACTGAGCGCCTGCAGGCTCCACGCCCCCGTTGTGTAGCGGCCTAGCACGCCGCCCTCTCAAGGCGGTAGCGCCGGTTCGAATCCGGTCGGGGGTACGTCGACGAAGGCCCTCCACCTCTGGTGGAGGGCCTTCGTCATGCCCAACTCGGCCTACCGGGGCCTGAGTTCGACGACACGAGAAAAGGCCCGCCGCGGCGTTGAGGCAGGCCTTCTTCGTGGTGGGACGGACGCTTCGAGGGGTCAGCCGGTGCGACGCAGGGCCTCCGAGAGACGGCCCGCGGCGTCGATCACCGCCTGGGCGTGCATACGGCCGGGATGCCGGGTGAGCCGCTCGATGGGGCCGGAGACGGAGACCGCGGCGACCACACGGTTCGACGGCCCGCGCACGGGGGCGGAGACCGAAGCCACGCCCGGCTCCCGCTCGCCGATGGACTGGGCCCAGCCCCGGCGCCGTACACCCGACAGGGCGGTGGCGGTGAAGCGGGCGCCCTGCAGGCCGCGGTGCAGGCGCTCGGGCTCCTCCCAGGCCATCAGGATCTGCGCCGAGGAGCCGGCCTTCATCGTCAGGGTCGAACCGACCGGGACCGTGTCCCGCAGACCGGACAGGCGCTCCGCCGCGGCGACGCAGATGCGCATGTCGCCCTGGCGGCGGTAGAGCTGCGCGCTCTCGCCCGTCACGTCCCGTAGATGGGTGAGCACCGGGCCCGCCGTCGCGAGGAGGCGGTCCTCGCCGGCGGCCGCGGCCAGCTCGGCCAGCCTGGGGCCGAGGATGAAACGGCCCTGCATGTCGCGTGCCACCATGCGGTGGTGTTCCAGAGCCACGGCCAGGCGGTGGGCCGTGGGTCGTGCGAGTCCGGTGGCTCCGACCAGACCCGCGAGGGTGGCCGGACCGGACTCCAGAGCGCTCAGGACCAGGGCCGCCTTGTCCAGAACGCCGACGCCGCTACTGTTGTCCATGCAACGATACTCGCGTCTCACTCTGTGAAACGCAAGTTCAATTTCGCGTGGACCTTGCCACTCTGGAAGCAGAACAACAACGGCTCGCGGACCGACGAGCCCGGCGGCCGGCGCGCGCCACGAGGGGATTCGCGCGCTCGCCACCTCCGAGATCTCTAGTTGGGTCGGCGCGCTGTCGCGTCGGCCGGAGGGAAAGCGATGGGTAGGACACTCGCGGAGAAGGTCTGGGACGACCACGTCGTCCGGCGCGCCGAGGGCGAGCCCGACCTCCTCTTCATCGATCTGCACCTGCTGCACGAGGTGACCAGCCCCCAGGCCTTCGACGGTCTCCGCAAGAGCGGGCGGAAGGTTCGCCGGCTCGACCTGACCATCGCGACCGAGGACCACAACACCCCCACCCTCGACATCGACAAGCCCATCGCGGACCCGGTCTCCCGCGTCCAGCTGGAGACGCTGCGCGCGAACGCCGCCGAGTTCGGTGTGCGTCTGCACCCGCTGGGCGACGTCGAGCAGGGTGTCGTGCATGTCGTCGGCCCGCAGCTGGGTCTGACCCAGCCCGGCATGACGGTCGTCTGTGGTGACTCCCACACCTCGACGCACGGCGCCTTCGGCGGTCTGGCCTTCGGCATCGGCACCTCCCAGGTGGAGCATGTGCTGGCCACCCAGACGCTGCCGCTGGTCCGCCCCAAGACCATGGCGATCACGGTCGAGGGCGAGCTGGCCGAGGGCGTCACCGCCAAGGACCTGATCCTGGCGATCATCGCCAAGATCGGCACGGGCGGCGGCCAGGGCTACGTCCTGGAGTACCGGGGCGAAGCCATCGAGAAACTCTCGATGGAGGCCCGCATGACCATCTGCAACATGTCGATCGAGGCCGGCGCCCGCGCGGGCATGATCGCCCCCGACCAGACCACCTTCGACTACCTCAAGGGCCGTCCGCACGCCCCCGAGGGCGAGGACTGGGACGCGGCCGTGGCGTACTGGAAGACGCTGAAGACGGACGACGACGCCGAGTTCGACGCCGAGGTGATCATCGACGGCGCCTCCCTGTCGCCGTTCGTCACCTGGGGCACCAACCCCGGCCAGGGCGCGCCGCTTTCGGCCTCGGTCCCCGACCCCGCTTCGTACGAGGACGCTTCGGAGCGCCTCGCCGCCGAAAAGGCCCTGGAGTACATGGGGTTGGAGGCCGGCCAGCCGCTGAAGTCCATCACCGTGGACACCGTCTTCGTAGGTTCGTGCACCAACGGCCGCATCGAGGACCTGCGCGCCGCCGCCGAGCTGGTAAAGGGCCGCAAAGTCGCCGACGGCGTACGGATGCTGGTCGTCCCCGGCTCCGCGCGGGTCGGTCTGCAGGCCGTCTCCGAGGGCCTGGACGTCGTCTTCAAGGAGGCCGGCGCCGAATGGCGGCACGCGGGCTGCTCGATGTGTCTGGGCATGAACCCCGACCAGCTGGCCCCCGGTGAGCGCTCCGCGTCCACCTCCAACCGCAACTTCGAGGGCAGGCAGGGCAAGGGCGGCCGCACCCACCTGGTGTCGCCGCAGGTCGCCGCCGCTACGGCCGTCCTGGGCCACCTGGCGTCCCCCGCCGACCTGACCGACACCCCCGCGCCCGCTGGAGTCTGAACAGCCATGGAAGCATTCACCACGCACACCGGCCGGGCCGTCCCGCTGCGCCGCAGCAACGTCGACACCGACCAGATCATCCCCGCCCACTGGCTCAAGAAGGTGACCAGGGACGGCTTCGAGGACGGGCTGTTCGAGGCCTGGCGCAAGGACGAGACCTTCATCCTCAACCAGCCCGAGCGCGAGGGCGCCACCGTCCTGGTCGCCGGCCCCGACTTCGGCACCGGCTCCTCCCGCGAGCACGCGGTGTGGGCGTTGCAGAACTACGGCTTCAAGGCCGTCATCTCCTCCCGCTTCGCCGACATCTTCCGCGGAAACTCGCTCAAGAACGGCCTGCTCACGGTCGTCCTGGAGCAGAAGATCGTGGACGCGCTGCAGCAGCTCACGGAGAACGACCCGCAGGCCGAGATCACGGTCGACCTCGAGAGCCGCGAGGTGCGCGCCGAGGGCATCACCGCCTCCTTCGAGCTGGACGAGAACTCCCGCTGGCGGCTGCTGAACGGGCTCGACGACATCTCCATCACCCTCCAGAACGAGGCCGACATCGCCGCGTACGAGGCCAAGCGCCCCTCGTACAAGCCGAGGACGCTGAAGGTCTGATCCGCCGACGCGGACCCACCCTCGGGCGGGCCGCGCAAGGCGGATTCCAGCCACCGCGACACCCCCAGGTACCCCCAATCGTGCACGGTTGGGGGTACCTCCATGTCCGGGTCCGGGCACCTTCGAAGTCATGTGCAGAAAGGTTTCAACTCCCCTAGTTACAAAGGTGATTGCCGGGGTACGCGCATCATGGTGTGGCATCGCCTCGGGGTGCTCCCAGAGCCCCGGGGAGACGGCAGTTGCCCCCTGCGCAGGCGACAACTCGCCCCAGATGGCACAATCTGTGCATGGAACACGACGGCCAACTCGAGCTCTATACGGCGGTCGCGGGCCAACTCAAGGAAGCGCACGCAAGAGTGCGCGCACTGCAAGTCCCGGAGGGCGTACGCATGGCGCTGACCCGGAAGCTGCTGGTCATTACGGCCGTGGCCAAGCACGATCTCGCCGACGCGGCAAGGCGGCTGGAGAGCTTCACGACGGACCTCGACGAGGGGCGAATGCCCGTAGAGGAACGCTGAAGGAACTCCATGACCGTCCGAGTTCGTTGCGGCACAAGGGTGATAAGCCCGTTTCGTGTTTGATTTGCGGTATATATCTGCCTAACGTGCGAAAAAGCTTGAACACTATCGTTCGGGCGATGTCTCCGAAGGGGAAGACGTGAACAAGGCGCAGCTCGTAGAAGCGATTGCGGACAAGGTCGGCGGGCGTCAGCAGGCCGCCGACGCGGTCGACGCTGTTCTGGACGCCATCGTCCGCGCGGTCGTCGGCGGGGACCGGGTGTCGGTCACCGGCTTCGGTTCGTTCGAGAAGGTCGACCGGCCGGCCCGTTACGCCCGCAACCCGCAGACGGGTGAGCGGGTTCGGGTCAAGAAGACCTCCGTGCCGCGGTTCCGCGCGGGCCAGGGTTTCAAGGACCTGGTGAGCGGCTCGAAGAAGCTTCCCCGTGGTGGCGAGGTCGCGGTCAAGAAGGCGCCCAAGGGCAGCCTGAGCGGTGGCGCTTCGGCGACGGTCAAGAAGGCGGCGGCGAAGAAGACCACGGCGAAGAAGACGACCGCCCGCAAGACCACGGCCGCCGCCAAGAAGACGACGGCCACCGCGAAGAAGACCACGGCGAAGAAGACGACCGCCAAGAAGGCCACCACGAAGACGGCGGCGGCGAAGAAGACGACCGCCAAGAAGACGACGGCGGCGGCGAAGAAGACCGCGGCGAAGAGCGCCCCGGCCAAGAAGGCCACCGCGAAGAAGGCGCCGGCCAAGAAGTCGACGGCTCGCAAGACGACCGCGAAGAAGACGGCCGCGCGTCAGGCTTAGAACGCCGGGTACTCACACGCACCGGGCCGGGCTCCCTGTTACTCGGAGCCCGGCCCGCGGCGTGTTTCGGGGAGGAATCCGGGGCGCCTGTTCGCCGTGGGGGATCTGGTCCATGGGCGGGTGGCGAAGGCGCCGCAAGGAAATCAGAACGTCTGCAGGGTGATCAGCGTGATGCGCAGGGCCTCGCCCTCGCCCTCCGTCTCGATCCGCACCCGCTGACCCGGGCGCAGCAGCCGCAGGGCGCCCGCGTCGAACGCCGGGGTGTCGAAGGGGAGCGGGGTGCCGTCGTCCAGGAGGACCTGGCCGGTGCGGGTGGCGGGGTCGTAGGTGTACGCGGTGGCCTGCATGGCCGCAGCCTACTGGCCGGGGATCAGCAGGCGCGCGGCCGCCGCGGCCGTCCGGGGACCGACGCCGAGGCCGAGGGCGGCGCGCAGGTCGTCCCCGGTGTCCACGTCCTGGCGTACGGAGTCGACGTCGGCGAGGGCGAGCTCGGCCGCGCCCGAGCGGCGGTGGAGCCGACGGGAGTCGGGGCCGAAGACGGGGGAGAGGTCATGGCCGCCGGTCGCGGCGAGCAGGGTCGTCCCGGTGCCGGCCGCGTCGGGAAGGAAAGAGCGGGGGAATTCGGCGGCCGCGTCCAGGACGCGGGTCAATTCCCCGGGCCGCAGAGCGGGCAGATCGGCGTTCAGGGCCGCCACGGGGCTTTGCGGGCGTATATCGCGTACGACGGCCGCCGCGTGCCGCAGAGCGGCGTTCAGGCCGCCCCCGGAGCCCTCGTGGGGATTCTCGGGGACGGTACGGGCGCCCAGGGCCGCCAGCTCGCGCGCGGCCAGCGCGTCGTCCGTGACCACCACCACACCCCGGACGGCCGTGGCGGCCAGGGCCGCGGCCACCGTGTCCTGCGCGAAGGCGAGGGCCAGACCGGGGCGCACCTGGTCGTCGGCGGTGTCCGAGAGCCTGCTCTTCGCCCGCGCCAGGGGCTTCAGGGGTACGACCAGGGTCCACTGCACGGGCGTTCCGTCCCTCTCTTGTCGCGGCCATTGTCACCTGGGCGCCAAGGACGGCCGCAGGGCGGGGCGTACGGTGTTCTCGACAGACCGGCAGCCCGGGGCGACACTTGTGCGGCTCCGGGCCCCCGGAACAGGCCCTGGGAAGTCCTAGAGGAAGGTGTCCGCGTGCCCCGCCGGAGAATCGGCTTCTGGTACCGCCTCGCCGCGGTGATCGCCAAACCACCCCTGGTGGTGCTGATCAAGCGGGACTGGCGCGGAATGGAGAACATTCCGGCCGAGGGTGGATTTATCACTGCCGTGAACCACAATTCGCATGTCGATCCCTTTGCGTACGCCCATTATCAGTACAACAGCGGCCGAGTTCCGCGATTTCTCGCGAAGAGCGGCCTCTTCGGCAAGGGATTCATCGGCGCCGTCATGCGCGGCACCGGTCAGATCCCCGTCTACCGCGAGAGCACCGACGCGCTGAGCGCCTTCCGGGCCGCGATCGACGCCGTGGAGCGCGGCGAGTGCGTCGCCTTCTACCCCGAGGGCACCCTCACCCGCGACCCGGACGGCTGGCCCATGACCGGCAAGACCGGTGCCGCGCGGGTCGCGCTGCAGACCAGGTGCCCGGTGATCCCGGTCGCCCAGTGGGGCGCCAACGAGCTGCTGCCGCCGTACGCCAAGAAGCCCCACCTCCTGCCGCGCAAGACCCACCACGTGCTCGCCGGCCCGCCTGTCGACCTCTCGCGCTTCTACGGCCGGGAGATGAGCCCCGACCTGCTGAAGGACGCGACGGAGGTCATCATGGCCGCCATCACCCACCAGCTGGAGGAGATCCGCGGCGAGAAGGCCCCCGCGACGCCTTACGACCCCAAGCGGGAGCGGATCGAGCAGCGGCGCAGGAGCGCGCGTGCGGTCCTCGACAATGGGAAGCGGCAGGAGCACAGCGCGGTCCAGCGGGCCCAGGAACATCAGGAAGAGGGGCAGGGCAAGTGAGCAAGCCGGTCAAGGCGGCCGTCTTCAGCGCCGGTTCATGGGGTACGGCCTTCGGCACGGTGCTCGCCGACGCCGGGTGCGAGGTCACCCTGTGGGCGCGCCGTCCGGAGGTCGCGGACGCGATCAACTCCACGCGGACCAACACCGACTACCTGCCGGGCCTCGAACTCCCGCGGAACGTGCGGGCCACCACGGATGCGGCCGAGGCCGCCGCCGACGCCGATTTCACGATCCTGTCCATCCCTTCCCAGACCCTGCGCGCCAACCTCGCCGAATGGGCGCCCCTGCTGGCGCCCGGCACGGTCCTCGTCTCGCTGATGAAGGGCGTCGAACTCGGTTCCGCCATGCGGATGAGCGAGGTGATCGAGGACGTCGCCAAGGTGGGACAGGACCGCGTCGCCGTCGTCTCCGGCCCCAACCTGGCGCGTGAGATCGCCTCCCGCATGCCGGCCGCCTCCGTGGTCGCCTGCACCGACGAGGCGGTCGCCCAGAAGCTCCAGACCGCCTGCCACACGCCGTACTTCCGCCCGTACACCAACACCGACGTCGTCGGCTGCGAGCTGGGCGGCGCGGTGAAGAACGTCATCGGTCTCGCCGTCGGCATCGCGGACGGCATGGGCCTCGGCGACAACGCCAAGGGATCGCTCATCACCCGCGGTCTCGCTGAGACGACCCGGCTCGGTCTCGCGATGGGCGCGGACCCGCTCACCTTCTCCGGACTCGCGGGCCTCGGCGACCTGGTGGCGACCTGTTCCTCGCCGCTCTCCCGCAACCACACCTTCGGCACCAACCTCGGCAGGGGCATGACCCTCCAGGAGACCATCGCGGTCACCAAGCAGACCGCCGAGGGCGTCAAGTCCTGTGAGTCCGTGCTGGACTTGGCCCGCCGGCACGGCGTCGACATGCCCATCACCGAGACGGTCGTCGACATCGTCCACGACGGCAAGCCGCCGGTCGTCGCCCTCAAGGAGATGATGTCGCGCAGCGCCAAACCGGAGCGACGCTGAGCGAAAGCGACCGTTCGGGCACTGACGCGCGCCCTACCACCGGGTACTCTCGTCGCGATATGAGCAGCGAGAACCTCCCCCAGAGCCCTGAGCAGCCGTCCCGCAAGCCGCGCGTGGCCGTCGTCTTCGGCGGCCGCAGCTCGGAACACGGGATCTCCGTGGTCACGGCCGGCGCCGTACTGCGTGCCATCGACCGGACGAAGTACGACGTCCTGCCGATCGGCATCACGCGGGACGGCCGTTGGGCGCTCACCGCCGACGAACCGGAGCGGATGGCGATCACCGACCGCCGTACGCCGAGCGTCGAGGAACTCGCCGAGTCCCGGGAGGGCGGCGTGATCCTGCCCGTCGACCCCGCCAACCGCGAAGTCGTCTACAGCGAGCCCGGTTCGGTGCCCAAGGCCCTCGGCGAGGTCGACGTCGTCTTCCCCGTCCTGCACGGCCCCTACGGCGAGGACGGCACCCTCCAGGGCCTCCTGGAGCTCTCCGGCGTCCCGTACGTCGGCTCGGGTGTCCTCGCCTCGGCCGTCGGCCAGGACAAGGAGTACATGAAGCGGGTGTTCACCTCGTTCGGGCTCAAGGTCGGCCCGTACGTGGTGATCCGGCCGCGCGAGTGGCAGCTCGACGAGTCCGCCGCCCGCAAGAAGATCATCGACCTCGCCGGCGAGCACGGCTGGCCCCTCTTCGTGAAGCCCGCCCGCGCGGGCTCCTCCATCGGCATCACCAAGGTCGACGACCTCGACGGCCTCGACGAGGCGATCGCCGAGGCCCAGCGGCACGACCCGAAGATCCTGGTCGAGGCGGCCCTGCGCGGCCGGGAGATCGAGTGCGGCGTCCTGGAGTTCGAGGACGGTCCGCGCGCCTCCGTCCCCGCCGAGATCCCGCCGCCCGAGGCCCACGCGTACTACGACTTCGAGGCCAAGTACATCGACTCCACCCCCGGCATCGTCCCGGCCCCGCTGACGCCGGCGGAGACGGCCGAGGTCCAGCGGCTCGCGGTCGACGCCTTCGAAGCGGCCTCCTGCGAGGGTCTGGTCCGCGCCGACTTCTTCCTCACGGAGGACGGCGACTTCGTGATCAACGAGATCAACACGCTCCCCGGCTTCACGCCGATCTCGATGTACCCGGCGATGTGGAAGGCGAGCGGCGTCGAGTACGGCGAGCTGGTGGACCGCCTGATCCAGGCGGCCCTGCACCGCTCGACGGGCCTGCGCTGAGACGTGCCCCATCCGGGGGCCGCACGACCAGCCACGAAGGCGTCGTAGCCTCCCGACGGCCTCCTGAGGGACCCCCTCAGGAGGCGACCCCTTCGGGAACCGCCTTCTTGATGGCGGGCGCCAGCCCCACCAGGATCGGCGACGTGTCCTCGGCGGCCCGCTCGGCCGTCACGGACACCTCCACGTACACGGAGCGATTGGCTGTCGTGAAGCGGTAAGCGCCCCCGTCCCGCTTCTCCATCAGCCAGTCCACCCCGTCGACGGCCCCGGCCACCGCGTCGGCGTCCCGTCCCTCCGCCACCCCGGGGTCGACCATCTTGGGCGGCTGGGGCACCCCGCAGCGCAGTATGATCACCGCGTCGCCCCAGCCCGCCGTCAGCGTCGAGGCGGGCTGAGGATCCCGGCGGTCGAGACCGTCCACCTTCCGCGGCAGCACCTCGTCCAGGTTCCGGCACAGTTTCGTGGCGGCGGCCCCCGGGCCGGGAACCGCCACCGAGCCGCTGTCGTCTGCTGAGGAGCAGCCCGCGACGGCGATCAACGAGACGGCCAGGACGGGCAGCCCCAGACGAGCGGGGCGCCGGTGACGGAACGAGTTCACCGGGCAAGGGTAGACGGGGGCTACAGGTGAACGACCGGGCAGGTCAGGGTGCGGGTGATCCCGTCCACTTGCTGGACCTTCGCGACCACCAGCCGGCCGAGGTCGTCGACGGTGTCGGCCTGGGCGCGCACGATGACGTCGTACGGGCCCGTCACGTCCTCGGCCTGGATGACCCCAGGGAGCTTGCTGATCGTGTCGGCGACGGTCGACGCTTTGCCGACCTCCGTCTGGATCAGGATGTACGCCTGTACCACGGAACCTCCAGGGCGGCCACGAGGATCATGTGGATCATGTCGGGAAAAGGAACGCCACGGTATCGCGTCGCCGAGCGCCAGGGGGAGACCCCCGGAGGCCGCGCCGCACGCACCGGGGTGCGGGGGCGACGGAAGTTGACGGTCCACTCGACCGTACCGAGGACGACAACGGCCCGCGACCGGGCGCGAGTGACACTGGAAGCGGCACGAGAAGGGGCGATACGACGATGAAGGGCACCGTGGGAGAGCTGGGGGAGTTCGGGCTCATCAGGGAGCTCACCTCCCGGCTCACCACCACCCCGGCGGTCCGGGTCGGCCCCGGCGACGACGCCGCCGTGGTGGCGGCGCCGGACCGCAGGGTCGTGGCGAGCACCGACCTCCTGCTGGAGGGGAGGCACTTCCGGCGCGACTGGTCCACGGCGTACGACGTGGGGCGCAAGGCCGCCGCGCAGAACCTCGCGGACATCGCCGCCATGGGTGCCGTGCCCACCGCGCTGCTGCTCGGTCTGGTCGCGCCCGTGGACCTGCCGGTGACCTGGGCCACCGAGCTGATGGACGGCCTGCGCGACGAGTGCCAGGTGGCCGGCGCGGCCGTGGTCGGCGGTGACGTCGTCCGCGGCGACACCATCATGATCTCGATCACCGCGCTCGGTGATCTGCGCAACCACGAGCCCGTGACCCGGGGCGGAGCCCAACCCGGCGACGTCGTGGCTGTCACCGGCTGGCTCGGCTGGTCCGCCGCCGGGCACGCGGTGCTCTCCCGGGGCTTCCGTTCGCCGCGCGCCTTCGTGGAGGCCCACCGGCGCCCCGAGCCGCCGTACCACGCGGGTCCGGCCGCGGCCTCGCTCGGCGCGACCGCCATGTGCGACGTCAGCGACGGACTGATCGCCGACCTGGGGCACATCGCCGAGGCGAGCAAGTGCCGGATCGACATCCGCTCCGGCGCGATCGACATCCCCACCCAGATGCACGACATCGGCCAGGCCGTCGGCGTCGACCCGCTCCAGTGGGTGCTCACCGGCGGTGAGGACCACGCGATCGTCGCCACCTTCCCGCAGGACGTGAAGCTGCCCGCGCGGTGGAAGGTGATCGGCGAGGTCCAGAACCCCTCCGCGCTGCCCCAGGTGACCGTCGACGGCGCGCCCTGGACCAGCAAGGGCGGCTGGGACCACTTCGGGGACATCGAGTCATGAGCCCGGCCGTGCGCGCGGCGCCGCCGCGGGTCCTCACCGTGGCCGGGTCCGACTCCGGCGGCGGGGCCGGCATCCAGGCCGACCTGAAGACGATGCTGGCGCTCGGGGTGCACGGCATGAGCGTCGTCACGGCCGTCACCGCGCAGAACTCCCTCGGTGTGCAGGGCGCTTGGGAGCTGCCCGTCGCGGCGGTGCGCGCCCAGTACCGCAGCGTCGTCGACGACATCGGCGTCCAGGCCGTCAAGACCGGCATGCTCGCCTCCGCCGAACTCGTCGAGGCCGTCGCCGAATTGCTGGCCGCCACGGACGTGCCGGTGGTCGTCGACCCGGTCGGCGTCTCCAAGCACGGCGACCCGCTGCTGGCCGCCTCCGCCCTGGAGTCCGTACGCACGCTCCTGCTGCCGGTGGCCACGGTGGCGACGCCGAACCTCGACGAGGTGGCCCAACTCACCGGGGTCAGGGTCGAGTCCGAGGCCGGGATGCGCGAGGCGGCGGAGGCCGTGCTGGCGTACGGGCCGCGGTGGGCGCTGATCAAGGGCGGCCATCTGCCGGGTGAGGCTCTCTCCGGTGAAGCCGTCCCGGGGGGAGCCGCTTCGGGACGGGCCGCTTCGGGGGAGGCCGTCGACCTGCTCACCGACGGCTCCGAGGAGCACTGGCTGCGGGCCCCGAGGTACGACAACCGTCACACCCACGGCACGGGCTGCACCCTCGCCTCCGCGATCGCCGCGCACCTCGCCCGGGGCCGGACCGTGCCGGAGGCCGTCGCGGCGGCCAAGGAGTACGTCACGGGCGCGATCGCCGCCGGGTTCGCGCTCGGCGGGGGCATCGGGCCGGTGGACCACCGGTGGACGCTCGGCCCGGGTACTCCGGCGGCCTGAGGCGGACGCCGCCGCGGGGACAGCAAGAAGCCGGTCCACACCAGGTGGACCGGCTCGATGCAGCGAACCAGCAGTGGCCGCGCGCTTAGCTGTGCGTCAGCGCGAGACCTTGCCGGCCTTGATGCACGAGGTGCAGGCGTTCACGCGCTTCGGCGTCCCGCCGACCACGGTACGGACGCGCTGGATGTTGGGGTTCCAGCGACGGGACGTACGGCGGTGCGAGTGCGAGATGTTGTTGCCGAAGCCCGGCCCCTTGCCGCAGACGTCGCAGTTGGCAGCCACGGGTCACTCCAAAGACTTCAGATGCACTTACGGATGATCCCGGCAGGCCGGGATCATGATCACAGGATCAGAGATCTGAGTGGCGTTGCCAGGGGGAATGGCCCGATGTGGATCGGGCAACCGGAGCAGCATACAACGACTGCGCCAGTACAACGAAACTACCATGGCCGCTCAGGAGCCCTGCTCCGCCCCCTTCCGGCGGACACCCTTCCAAGGTCTACTCTGCGTCCCAGTCCCAGCAGCTCAAGGAGGCGCAGGTGCCGCAGGTGCCGCAGACATTCTTCGATGCTCTCGCGGTGCGCACCTGGTGCGGACTCGCGCTGGCGGCGCTGGGACGCGCGCGCGAGGAGATCGACTCCATCAACGTCTACCCGGTGGCCGACGGCGACACCGGCACCAATCTGTATCTGACGATGGAGTCGGCCGCGGCGGCCGTCGAGGCGGTCTTCGCGGGCCACGAGACGGCGGGCCCGGCGGCCGGAGCGGGACAGCCCACGCTCGCCGAGGCAGCGCGGGCCATGGCGCACGGCGCGCTGATCGGCGCCCGGGGGAACTCCGGGACGATCCTCGCGCAGCTCCTGCGGGGCATGGCCCAGGTCCTCGCCGACGACGGGGAGACGCCCCGCACCGACGGCCGGGGACTGCGCCTCGCCCTGCGGCACGCCGCCGACTCCGCCCGCGACGCCGTCGCGCACCCCGTCGAGGGGACCGTCCTCACCGTCGCCTCCGCCGCCGCAGACGCGGCCGGTGACGCGGCCGGTGACGCCGAGGACGACTGCGCGAGCGTCGCCCGTGCCGCCCACGAGGGCGCCGGGAGGGCCCTGGCGGCGACCCCCGCCCAGCTGGCCGCCCTGGCGCGGGCCGGTGTCGTGGACGCGGGCGGACGGGGGCTGGTGGCGGTGCTGGCGGCGCTGGTGGAGACGTTCACGGGGGAGGCGCCGAGGGCGGTGGCCGTTCCCGCCGTGCACACGCGCGTGGCCGTCGCCGAGGCCGCCGCCGGAGCCGTGGCGGAGCTGTGCGACGGGGACGACCGGCCCGAGGCGGGCGGCCCGGCCTTCGAGGTGATCTACCTCCTGGAGGCCGGTGACACGGCGGTGGCCCGTCTGCGGCGACGCCTGGACGAACTGGGGGACTCCCTCGTCGTGGTCGGCGGGGACGGGCTGTGGAACGTCCATGTGCACGTCGACGACGCGGGCGCCGCCGTGGAGGCCGGGGTCGAGGCCGGGCGGCCCTACCGGATCCGGATCACCCACTTCGGGGCCGAGGACGCTCACATGACCGGCGAGGCCGGGCGGCAGCCGCGTGAGCGCGCCGGGCGGGCCGTGGTGGCCGTCGTGCCGGGGGAGGGACTGGCCGGGCTCTACGCCGAGGCCGGCGCCACCACGGTGCTGGCCCGGCCCGGTGAGCCGCCCGCCAGCGGGGAGCTGGTGGAGGCCGTACGGCGTGCCCACGCGCGCGAGGTGGTGCTGCTGCCCAACGACGCGGACCTGCGGCACACGGCGGCCGCCGCGGCCGAGCAGGCCCGCGCCGAGGGGGTCCGGGTCGCCCTCATCCCCACCCGTTCGGCCGTCCAGGGCATCGCCGCCCTCGCCGTCCACGAGCCCGGCCGCCGCTTCGACGAGGACGTCGTCTCGATGACCTCCGCCGCCGGTGCCACCCGTTACGCCGAGGTCGTCGTCGCCGAGCGGCAGTCCTGGACCATGGCGGGCATCTGCCAGGCCGGGGACGTCCTGGGGCTCGTCGACGGGGACGTCGCCGTCATCGGGTCGGATGTCACGGTGACCGCGGCGGCGGTGGTGGACCGGATGCTGGCGGCAGGTGGGGAGATGGTCACGCTGGTGCTGGGGGACGAGGCGCCGGAGGACGTGGTGGAGCGGGTGGAGGCCCGGGTGCGGGAGGGGTATCTGGCGGTGGACACGGTGGTGTACCGGGGTGGGCGGCAGGGGGCGCTGCTGCTGATCGGCGTGGAGTGAGACCTTTCCCCGCCCCCGCCGCCCCGTCCCCGCCTCCAGGGGCTGCGCGCCCCTATGAAATGGCCGCAGGCCTTTCAGGGGCGCGGGGAACCGCGCGAGAAGCCCCACCGGACGGACGTGTGGGGGCCGAAGGGGCGCAGCCCCTGGGGACGGGACAGGTAGGGGCGGCGGGAGCGGGGAAGCTCGGGCACGCGGCCCGCCGTGTCGCTCAGCCCTGATCCGCCGCCTCCAGCAGCCGCCCCGCCTCCACCCGCCGAGCCACCACCGTCTCGTCGTCCTCGCCCCCGTCGGCGAACACGGCCAGCACCCCCCGCGCCCGCCCGGCAGCCGCCCCACTCCGCCGGAGATCCACCTCCAACCAGCCCGCGGCCAGCTCCGCGGCGGTCCGCGCGTCGAGGAAGTCCGGCCCCAGGGAGTCGTACACCGACACCGCCCGCTCGACGAACCCCAGCGCCTCCTCGAACACCGGCCCGAACGAGTCGAGTTCCGCGTCCTCGGCCACCGACCGGGCGAGGAGATCGCCGAACTGCCGGTACGTCTCGCCGAGCTCCGCGACGATCCGCCGCCGGTGCTCCTCACCGGCCACGTCCGACAGCGCCGCCTCGCAGCCCGCGACCGCGTCCCCCATCAGCTCCCGGGCCTCGTCCAGCGAAGCGGGCGCCGCAGCCGCGCGGCTCTCGCGCGCCGCGTACCACGCCCGCGCCCGCAGCGCCCGGACGTACCCGTGGACATGGCCCAGTTCGCCCCAGAGGTCGACCGCGCGCGCGTACGCCCGGTCGGCGTCGGCGGGCAGCCCCGCGCGCGCGAGCGCCTCCGCGGCGAGATGGGCGAGCATCGCGTGGTCGCGCTGCTCGGGCCAGTGCCGGGCGATGTCGGCGGCCCGCAGCCACCGCTCCGCCGCCTCGCGGTGCTCACCCAGTTCGGTGTGGCAGTCGCCGAGCCACCACAGGGTTTGCGCGACCGCCCCGTCCCCGTGCGTCTCGGCCGTGAGATCCGGCAGCGCCGACTCCAGCACCTCGGCCGCCTCCGCCCACCGCCCCAGCCGCAGCAGGAACCCGCCGAGCAGATGCCGGGCCCAGGCGCCGAGGGTCGGACCCTCGCCCGCCTCGTCGGCCCAGTGCGCCGCCTCCAGGGCGTGCCCGGCGGCCTCCTCGACCCGTTCCCCGGCGCCCAGCAGCTCCGCCAGCTGGAGGCGCAGCTGGGCGTGGCCCACCGGCTCCAGCTCCGCCCCGCCGTGCTCCAGCGCCGCGCGGGCCGCCCGCTCGGCGGTCTCCAGGTCTCCCAGGTGCTGCGCCAGCCCGGCGAGCCGTGCCTCGTACTGCACCGCGAACCACGGCAGCCCGGCCGCCACGTACCGCCGCGCGGCGTCCGCGAACAGCTCGGCGGCGGTCTCCGCGTCCCCGCGGTGCGCGGCCAGCTCGCCGAGCATCGCCCGTGCTTCCGCGGCCCGCGAGGCCAGCCGTACGTCCTCCGAGCGGCGCGGCTCGACGAAGTCCGCCAGCTCCCGCACCGCGGCCTCGGCCAGGGCCACCGCGTCGGCGCCTGCGTCGGTGTCGTCGGACTCGTGCATCCGCCGCACGAGTATCCGCGCCCGCCCCACCAGCACCGACGCCGTCTGCCGCGCCCCCGTCCCGCCGCTCGACCAGAGGGCGAGGATCCGCTCGTACGGCTCGGCCATCAGCTCCAGGGCGGCATCCACGCGGCCCGTGAGAGCGTGCACGTTCGCCCCACGCGCGCGTGCCGCGAGTGCCTCGCCGGGGTCACCGGCGGCCTCGTACATGTCGGCCGCGCGTTCGAAGAGGGGGAGGCCCTCCGGTCCGAGGCCGATCGCCTCGTGGTCGACGATCTCCGCGCGGTCCCAGGCGTCCAGCTCCGCGCCCTCCGTCTCGGCGGCACGCGCCACGGCGGCCCAGGCCTCCACGGAACCGGGATGCAGGGACGCGGAGAGCCGCCGCGCCTCGGCGAGGAGGGCGGGCAGGCCCTCCGGGGCCGCGGCCGTCCCCGTCGTCTCCACGGCGGGGGGCTGCCGGGGCGCGGGCACCGTCACCGTGGTCCGCCGCGCGCGCACCCCCAGCGGCAGCCGGTCCAGCAGGGGGCGCTGGTCCATCCGCTCCCGGACATGCGTGCTGACGTACGCCGTGCCGTTGCGCTCGTCGAAGAGCGCGGCCAGCGACAGTGCCTCCTCGCGCGCGTGGGCGGCCAGTTCGCGGGCGGTCCACTCGCGGCCGACGGGACCGGGCACCGCCTGCTCGCCCACCCCGCGCGCCGTGAGGCGGTCCATGAGCAGGGCCACCACGCTCAGGAAGTCCAGCTTGCTGCGCGGGTCCCCGGAATCGGTGAAGTACGCCGGGCGCTCGGCCAGCAGCTCCAGGCCGCGCGCCTCGTTGCCCGTCAGGGCGCAGAACTCCACATGGTCCGCGTACGCGCCCCGCATGCTCTCCATGGCCCGCACCAGCCGGAAACCCCGCAGGTGGTGGGCCCGGGCCTCGTCCGGGCGCCCCAGGCGCAGCAGGGGCACCAGCGAGGACGCCAGCACGGTGTGCGGCTCGTGGGCGCAGACGTACTCGCCCTCCAGGACCGGCGCCCACAGCTCCAGCGCCTCGGCGTCCTCGCGCCGCCGCGCCCGCCACCAGCCCTGCCCGTGCAGCTCGCACGCGTGACAGTCGGCCATGGTGTCCCGGTCGGCGGCCAGCCACGCCCCGTACGCCCGCTCCGCGCGCTCCAGGTCGCCGATGTGCGCGGCCACACTGAACTCGGCGCTGCGCACGGCCCGTTCCGAGTGCCCGGCGAGCCGGTAGCGGTGCTCCATCTCGCCGAGCCACTTCTCGATGGAGGCCAGCGGGACGTGCGGCTGGTTGAGCATGCCGGCCGACATCCACTTGAACACCCAGTGCAGGGAGTGGATCTCGTACTCGTCGAAGTCCTCCGGCCGTTCGTCCCACATGCGCAGCAGACGCGCGAAGGGGACGAACATCTTCGCCTTCTCGGAGCTGTAGTTGTAGACCTTCAGCTGGTGACCGAGCGCCTCGATCACGGCGAGCGGCACGTTCAGCTTCTCGGCCTCGGCGAGCAGCCGCTCGGCGCGCGCGTTGCGCGCCGGGCCCTCCGGCTGCTCGTAGTTCTCCGCCATGGCCCGGCGCAGCTCGTCGAAGTCCATGGCGTCCGTCACGTGCGGCCGTTCCCCTCGGTGTGCGTGGCCCACTCCAGCAGGCCGATGAAGGCGCGGTTCAGGAGCGCCGAGTCCGCGGGCCTGAGCGGCCGCTGGGCCATCAGCAGGGCCTGCCCGTACAGGGACTCCGTGGCCGTGCCGATCAGCTCCCGGTCCGTCAGGGAACTGATCCGCCGGATCAGCGGGTTGAGGTGGTTGAGCACCAGCCGCGCGCGCGGGGCGCTGCCCCGGAGCGAACCGAGGATGCCCGCCCACAGGTCGTCGGCCTGCTCCTCCGCCTCCGCGCGGGCCTGCTCGTGCCGGGCGGACCGGTCGTCCAGGTGCAGCGCGGGCACCGACAGCGGATGGAAGGCCCGCAGCACCACGTCGCAGCCCAGGGGGTCGAGCTTCGCCCGCGCGGCCGACAGGAAGCCCGCCAGCGCCAGCTCGTCATCCGGGTCCAGCACGTCCAGGTGCGCGGTCACCGTGTCGGCGTCCAGCTCGGCCACCACCGTCCCCGGACGCACCGACGGCAGCGCCTCGACCAGCTCGCTGTCGTACGTGTAACCGCCGTTGATCACCCCGACGCCCTGCGCGGACGCGATCGGCGCCACCTGCCGGTACTCCTCGACCGTCCGCGTGAAGTGCACCACCGGGTGCCGCTGCGCGAACTCCTCCAGGGACAGCCGTCCGTCGGTGGTCTCGAAGGGCAGCCACGGCAACATCGTGCGCAGCATCTCCCGGTCGTGCCGCGCCAGCGACTTCACGCCCAGGTGGTGCACCGACAGGAAGGCCGCCAGCCGCTCCGGATCACCCGCGGCGAGGCCCGTGAGCCAGTTCCGGATCCGCTCGCCGAGCGCCTCCCGCACGGCCGCCAGCGTCTCGTCCTCGTACAGCGACTCCCGCGACGCCGTGGGCCGCAGGCTGTCCGTGTCGAGGACGCAGCGCACGAAGAACGCCCAGTCGGGGAGCAGCTGTTCGGCCCGCTCGGTGAGCAGCATGCCCTTCAGATGCACCCGGTGGCTCGCCCGCTGCGCCGGGCTGACGGCGGTCGGCAGTACGTACGCGACGCCCCGGATCCCGGCCAGCGGCACGTCCAGGGCTATGGAGTCCAGCGGTGTGAACCCGAACAGGTCGTGACAGTGCCGGGCCAGCGCCACCCGCCGGCCGGCGGGGGAGGGGTACGCCCGGTCCCAGGGCGCCGGCAGATCGGTGACCGCCTCCTCGCCCACCCGGACGTCGTACGGCAGCAGCGACCCGAAGTCCCGCGCCAGCGTCAGCACGCGCGCGGGGGAGAGCCATTCGGCCGCCCCGGGCCGCGCGACCAGATGCACGGTCGTGCCCGGCTCGGGGCGCGCCTCGTCGGGCAGCGTCCGGACGGTGTACGAGCCGTCGTCGGCCGCCGTCCACTCCACGGGCGCCGCGTCCGGCCGGCGGGCGCTGCGGCTGACCACACGGATGCGCTCGGCGACCACGAAGCAGGCGAGCAGCCCGATGCCGAACTGGCCCAGGAAGTCCGAGCGGACCTCCTGGATGCCCCCGTCGTCGCGCTTGGAGCTGCGGCCGATCGTGGCGAGCAGATCATGCACATCGGCCTCGGTGAGCCCGATGCCCGAGTCCTCCACCCGCAGCGTGCCGCCCTCGGCGAACAGCCGTACCCGGGCGGGCGCGTCGGGCTGCTCGGCGCGGCGCGCGGTGATCGCGTCCACCGCGTTCTGCAGCAGCTCGCGCAGATAGACCTTGGGACTGGAGTACAGGTGGTGCGAGAGCAGATCCACCAGGCCACGCAGATCGACCTGGAACGTGTGAGGCGACTGGGGTGCCTGAGGAGTCTGGGGTGCCTGGGATGACTGTGAGGTCATTGAATCCATCGTCGCAGCGCCGGTGGGGAGGGGATTCTGGCGACGGCGGCGGGGTCGGGCGGTCCCGTTCGACGGTGACCGCGGACGGAGGCGGCAGGGCCCGACTGCTGGGCCCGGGAGTGCGTCATCCTAGGCGCGAACGACCCGCCTGACCAGCGGATTTCAAGGACGTATACGGGATTGTCAGTGGCGTGGTGTGCAATGGATCTCGTGCCCGCGCTCGAAGAACCGCTCAAGAACACGCTCGGCGCCGCCACCGCGAAGGTGATGGCCGAGCACCTCGGCCTGCACACCGTAGGCGATCTGCTGCACCACTACCCCCGCAGATACGAGGAGCGCGGCCAGCTCACCCACCTCGCCGACCTGCCGATGGACGAGCACGTCACGGTGGTCGCCCAGGTCGCCGACGCCCGCCTGCACACCTTCGCCTCCGCCAAGGCACCCCGGGGCAAGGGCCAGCGCCTCGAAGTCACCATCACCGACGGCAGCGGCCGCCTCCAGCTCGTCTTCTTCGGCAACGGCGTGCACAAACCCCACAAGGACCTCCTCCCGGGCACCCGTGCCCTCTTCGCCGGCAAGGTCTCCGTCTTCAACCGCCGCCTCCAACTGGCACACCCGGCCTACGAACTGCTGCGCGGCGAGGACGACACGGAGACCGTGGACACCTGGGCAGGCGCCCTCATCCCGATCTACCCGGCCACCGCCAAGCTGGAGTCCTGGAAGATCGCCAAGGCGGTCCAGACCGTCCTCCCCCGCGCCCAGGAGGCCGTCGACCCCCTCCCGGACTCCCTGCGCGAGGGCCGGGGCCTGGCCACCCTCCCCGAAGCCCTCCTGAAGATCCACCGCCCGCACACCAGGGCCGACATCGAGTCCGCCCGCGACCGCCTCAAGTGGGACGAGGCCTTCGTCCTCCAGGTCGCCCTCGCCCGCCGCCGCCACGCCGACGCCCAACTCCCCGCCGTGGCCCGCCGCCCCGCCCCCGAAGGCCTCCTCACCGCCTTCGACGCCCGCCTCCCCTTCACCCTCACCGACGGCCAGCAGAAGGTCTCCCGGGAGATCTTCGACGACCTGGCCACCGAGCACCCGATGCACCGGCTGCTCCAGGGGGAAGTCGGATCAGGAAAGGCCCAACCCCTCGACTCGCTCGTGCTCACACCTGCCGGTTTCCGTCGAATGGGGGAGATGCGGGTCGGTGACGAAGTCGTCGTACCGGACGGGGAGACCGCGCTGATCGACGGCGTCTTCCCGCAAGGAGAGCGCGATGTGTGGCGTCTGGTCCTTTCCGACGGAAGTTCTGTGGAGTGCGACGACGAGCATCTCTGGATCGTCGGAACGACTTGTGGGTGGCACCGGGGCCAGGCGCCCAAGGTCATGACGACGCGGGAGATCCGTCTCGATACGTTCAAGGCGAACGGGTCCTCGAAGTGGTACATCCCGGCCGCAGCACCCGCCGACCTCGGAGGCGACTCGGGGCTGCCACTGGACCCTTATCTGTTCGGCCTTCTCCTCGGGGACGGCTCATTCCGGCACAACCTGCGGCTGTCCGCGATCGACGACGAGATCCGTGATGCCGTGGCCGCAGCCGTGGCGCCGGAATGCAGTCTCGTACCGGTGAAGGGCTCTCGCTGCGACTACACGATCCAGCTCTCCCGACGAGTCGGCGGATTGCGCAACCCGGTGATCCAGACCCTGCGGGATCTGAACCTCTGGGGCGAGACGTCGCACGGCAAGTTCGTTCCCGACGAGTTCAAGAACACGTCGGTCAAGAACCGTCTCGCTCTGTTGCAAGGGCTCCTGGACATCGATGGCACGGTCCAGGCGGACGGCATGAGCGTGTCGCTCTGCACGGCCTCGCGCAGGCTTGCGGACGATGTCGCCTGGCTGGTGCGCTCGCTCGGCGGCCGTGCCCGCGTCCTGCCGAAGCAAGCGGCTTTCAACGTCTCGGTCGCGTTGCCCGACGAGTACACGCCGTTCAGGCTGACCCGTAAGGCCGACCGTGTCCGGCCACGGCCGAAATGCAACACCTTCCGGCGGGGAATCCGAGCCGTCGAGCACGTGGGGCGAAAGCCGGTCCAGTGCATCAGCGTGGCGCACCCGAGCCACGCATACGTCACCGACAACTTCACGGTCACCCACAACACGATGGTGGCCCTGCGCGCCATGCTCGCCGTCGTCGACTCGGGCGGGCAGGCCGCCATGCTCGCGCCCACCGAGGTGCTCGCCCAGCAGCACCACCGGTCGGTGACCGAGATGATGGGGGAGCTGGCCGAGGGCGGGATGCTGGGCGGCGCCGAGCACGCCACCAAGGTGGTGCTGCTCACCGGCTCGATGGGCGCCGCCGGCCGCCGGCAGGCCCTGCTGGACCTGGTCACCGGCGAGGCCGGCATCGTCATCGGCACGCACGCGCTGATCGAGGACAAGGTCCAGTTCCACGACCTGGGCCTGGTCGTGGTGGACGAGCAGCACCGCTTCGGCGTGGAACAGCGCGACGCCCTGCGGGGCAAGGGCAAACAGCCGCCGCACCTCCTCGTCATGACGGCCACCCCCATCCCGCGCACGGTCGCCATGACCGTCTTCGGCGACCTGGAGACCTCGGTCCTGGACCAGCTCCCGGCCGGCCGCTCACCCATCGCCAGCCATGTGGTCCCGGCCGCCGACAAGCCCCACTTCCTCGCCCGCGCCTGGGAACGGGTCCGCGAGGAGGTGGCGAACGGCCACCAGGCGTACGTCGTCTGCCCGCGCATCGGCGACGACATCGACGAACCCGGCGACCCGAAGAAGGCCAAAAAGTCCCCGGAGGACGAGGCCGAGAAGCGCCCGCCGCTCGCCGTCCTCGACGTCGCCGACCAGCTCGCCAAGGGCCCCCTGAACGGCCTGCGGGTGGAAGTCCTGCACGGCAGGATGCACCCCGACGACAAGGACGCGGTCATGCGCCGCTTCGCCGCCGGCGAGACCCAGGTGCTGGTCGCCACCACGGTCATCGAGGTCGGGGTGAACGTCCCGAACGCCACCGCCATGGTGATCATGGACGCCGACCGTTTCGGTGTCTCCCAGCTCCACCAGCTCCGCGGCCGGGTGGGCCGGGGCTCCGCCGCCGGTCTCTGCCTCCTCGTCACCGAGATGCCCGAGGCCAGTGCCGCCCGCCAGCGCCTGGGCGCCGTCGCCTCCACCCTCGACGGCTTCGAACTCTCCCGCATCGACCTGGAACAGCGCCGCGAGGGCGATGTCCTCGGCCAGGCCCAGTCCGGCGCCCGCACCAGCCTGCGCATGCTCACCGTCATCGACGACGAGGAGATCATCGCGGAGGCGAGGGAGGAGGCGGCGGCGGTGGTCGCGGCCGACCCCGACCTGGAGCACCTCCCGGCACTGCGGACCGCCCTGGACGCCCTCCTGGACGAGGAGAGGGAGCAGTACCTGGACAAGGGCTGAGGGCAGCGCGTCCTTCAGGGGCGCGGGGAACTGCGCGAGCGACCACGACGCTGTCGCAGTCGCCCCTGGCCCTCACCACCCCTCTCCTCCGACTGCCAGACTGGACCTGTGACCACGCCCTCGAACAAGGACCCAAGATGACCCGCGTGATCGCCGGCGCCGCCGGCGGACGCCGCCTCGCCGTCCCGCCGGGCAACGGCACCCGCCCCACCTCCGACCGCGCACGCGAGGGCCTCTTCTCCACCTGGCAGTCCCTCCTCGGCGGCCCCCTGGACGGCGAACGCGTCCTCGACCTCTACGCCGGCTCCGGCGCCGTAGGCCTGGAGGCACTCTCCCGGGGCGCGGCCCACACCCTGCTGGTGGAGGCCGACGCCCGCGCCGCGAGAACGGTCCGCGACAACGTCCGATCGCTCGGCCTCCCCGGCGCCGAGGTGAGATCGGGCAAAGCCGAGCAGATCATCCAGGGCCCGGCGCCGGACGAGCCGTACGACCTCGTCTTCCTGGACCCGCCGTACGCCGTCTCGGACGACGATCTTCGGGAGATCCTGCTCACACTCCGTACCGGGGGCTGGCTCGGCGACGAAGCCCTCGTCACCGTGGAGCGCAGCACCAGAGGCGGTGAATTCGCCTGGCCGACCGGTTTCGAAGCCATCAGGGCCCGTCGCTACGGCGAGGGAACGTTTTGGTACGGTCGCGCCGCCTCTACGTGCGAAGACGCACGATGACCGGACCGGAGAGCGAGGGATCCCAAGTGCGCCGTGCCGTCTGTCCCGGGTCGTTCGACCCCATCACCAACGGACATCTCGACATCATTGGCCGCGCCTCCAAGTTGTACGACGAGGTCTATGTCGCGGTGATGATCAACAAGTCCAAGAAGGGCCTCTTCGAGGTCGACGAGCGGATCGAGCTGATCCGCCAGGTCACCGCCGAGTACGCGAACGTACGGGTGGAGGCCTTCCACGGACTGCTCGTCGACTTCTGCAAGCAGCGCGAGATCCCGGCCATCGTCAAGGGCCTGCGCGCGGTCAGCGACTTCGACTACGAGCTGCAGATGGCCCAGATGAACATCGGCCTGTCGGGCGTGGAGACCCTCTTCGTCCCCACCAACCCCACCTACAGCTTCCTGTCGTCCTCCCTGGTCAAGGAGGTCGCGACCTGGGGCGGCGACGTCTCCCACCTGGTGCCGCCGCTGGTGCTCGAAGCGCTGGCCGAGCGACTGAAGCGGGACTGAGCGGACGAACGTCCCCCGCTGGCCGTACAGTCGACCCGACCGTCTCCAACACAGCTGTAGAGAGTGGCGAGCACACGGTGGACCACACGGTGGACGTGCAGAAGAAGCTCGACGAGATCGTCTCGGTGGTCTCCGGCGCCCGATCCATGCCCATGTCGGCCTCGTGCGTGCTCAACCGCGCCGAACTGCTCTCCCTCCTCGACGAACTGCGCGCGGCCCTGCCCGACTCCCTCGCCCAGGCGCAGGAGCTGATCGGCGACCGCGACCACATGGTCGAGCGGGCCCGCCAGGAGGCCGAGCGGATCGTCGCGAACGCGCACGCCGAGCGCGGCTCCCTGATCTCCGACACCGAGGTCGCCCGCCGCTCCCAGGACGAGGCCGAGCGCATCCTCGGCGAGGCCCGTCAGGAGGCCGAGGAGGTCCGCGCCGAGGCCGACGACTACGTCGACTCCAAGCTCGCCAACTTCGAGGTCGTCCTCACCAAGACCCTCGGCTCGGTCGGCCGCGGCCGCGAGAAGCTCCTCGGTACGGGCCCCGGCCTCGACGAGCAGGGCTACGCGGACGACGACGCCCCCGAGCGCAGCCACGACCCCGAGACCCTGCGCCGCGACGCCGACGCCTACGTGGACGCGAAGCTCGGCGCCTTCGAGGCCGTCCTCGCCAAGACCCTGGAGGCCGTCGGCCGCGGCCGCCAGAAGCTCCACGGCCGGATCGCCACCGACGACCTCGGCTCCCTCGCCCTGAACGACGACGGCACCTCCCCGCAGCCCACCAGCGACGCCGACTACCTGGCCGGTCTCGCCGACAGCCCCGCCCAGCAGACCCCGTCCCTGGCGGAGCGGCCGTACGGGCAGCAGGACTCCTACGCGGCGACGGCGTACCAGCAGGACCCCTACGGGGGCTACCAGCAGCAGTACGCCCAGCCCCAGCAGTCCGCAGACCCCTACGGCTACCAGCAGGCCGACCCGTACGCGGCCGGCTACCCGCAGCAGCCGTCGTACGAGCCGAACCAGGGGCACGTGGACCCGCAGGGGCAGCAGGACCAGCAGGGGCACCAGGGGTACGCGCAGCCGCAGGCGAACACGCTCGACGAGACCAGCCTCTTCGACACCACCATGATCACGGCGGAGCAGTTGCGCCGCTACGAGCAGGGCCGCTGACAGCGGATTGGGCCGACAGCGAAAGGTCCAGTATCCTGGTTCTTCGGTCGTGCGTGCGTTCATGCTGTCCGCAACAGACGCCCGCGATCGAGCGCTGCCCGGAACACCAGGGGCGGCGCCCTCCTGACGAGTTTCGAAGACCGAAAGCAGAAATGGCTCTGAACGCCCGCCTCGACCACCGCAACCCCCTCGTGTTCGACACACACGAGCTGGGTCGGCGGCCCGGTGCGCAGCAGCGCCTGACGCGTTCGGTCGACGCTCCCAAGGACCTCGGGATCAAGGGGGTCGTCGGAGTGCCGGAAGGCGCCCCGGTGGAGCTCGAACTCCGTCTGGAATCGGTCATGGAAGGGGTGCTCGTCACAGGCACCGCCCGTGCCGACGCCAAGGGGGAGTGCGTAAGGTGTCTGGAGCCGGTCGAGCTGGAGCTCGAAGCGGACTTCCAGGAGATGTTCTCGTACCCCGACGCCGATGAGCGGGGCCGCGTGATCGCGGAACCCGACAGCGACGCCGAGGACGACGAGGACAGGCTCTTCCTCGAGGACGGACTGTTCGACCTCGAACCCGTGCTGCGTGATGCGGTGGTGCTCGCACTGCCGATGCAGCCGGTGTGCCAGGACGACTGCCCCGGCCTGTGCTCCGAGTGTGGAGCCCGGCTCGCGGACGACCCGGACCACCACCACGACGCCGTCGACATCCGTTGGGCGGCACTGCAGGGACTCGCCGGTTCACTCGAAGACGGCGAGAAGGACGAGATGAGCGGCGCCGAACCCGGTGTCGACGAGAAGCAGGAGAAGTAGCCGTGGCTGTTCCGAAGCGGAAGATGTCGCGCAGCAACACGCGCCACCGCCGGTCGCAGTGGAAGGCTGCGGTCCCCACCCTGGTTGCGTGCGAGCGCTGCCACGAGCCCAAGCTGCAGCACATCGCGTGCCCGTCTTGCGGCACCTACAACAAGCGCCAGGTCCTCGAGGTCTGAGCGGCTGGTGAGAGGCTCTATGTCTGACGCCAAGGCGGAGACCAACGCCAAGAAAAAGGCGGAGAACACAGCCTCGTCCCACACGCTTCTGGAAGGGCGGCTCGGCTACAAGCTCGAGTCCGCCCTTCTGGTGCGTGCGCTGACCCACCGTTCGTACGCGTACGAGAACGGCGGTCTGCCGACCAACGAGCGCCTGGAGTTCCTCGGGGACTCCGTCCTCGGCCTCGTGGTCACGGACACGCTGTACCGCACCCACCCCGACCTGCCCGAAGGCCAATTGGCCAAGCTGCGGGCCGCGGTGGTCAACTCTCGTGCGCTGGCGGAGGTGGGCCGTGGGCTCGACCTCGGCTCCTTCATCCGGCTCGGCCGCGGTGAAGAGGGCACAGGTGGCCGGGACAAGGCATCCATCCTCGCCGACACCCTCGAAGCGGTGATCGGTGCGGTCTATCTCGACCAGGGGCTCGACTCGGCGGCGGAGCTGGTGCACCGCCTGTTCGACCCGCTGATCGAGAAGTCCTCGAACCTCGGAGCCGGCCTGGACTGGAAGACCAGCCTCCAGGAGCTCACCGCGACCGAGGGGCTCGGCGTGCCCGAGTACCTGGTCACGGAGACCGGCCCCGACCACGAGAAGACCTTCACCGCTGCCGCCCGCGTCGGAGGCGTCTCGTACGGCACCGGCACCGGCCGCAGCAAGAAGGAAGCGGAGCAGCAGGCGGCCGAGTCCGCCTGGCGTGCGATCCGCGCCGCGGCGGACGAGCGGGCGAAGGCGGCGGCCGAAGCCGCGGCGTCGGCCGCCGACATCGCGGACACCCCTTCGGACACCGCCCCGGCCTGACGCCGAGGGCTGCCGCCCCCGAAGCCCCCGTGAGGGGGTGAGGGGGCGGCTTCGGTGCGTTCTCGGGTGCGGGCGGGTAGGGCTTCTCGCGCAGTTCCCCGCGCCCCTGAAAGACCAGGCCCGCAGCCCTGTAGGGCGACCGGCAGCGGGCCTGAGAAGCACGGGGCGCAGCCCCTGCTTTTCAGGGGGCGCGGGGAACTGCGCGAGAAGCCCCACCCGCCCGCACCCACCCCCCAAGCTCACCCCCTCACGCCCCCCCCGCTCAACCTCCGGAGGACCCCGTGCCCGAACTGCCCGAGGTCGAGGTCGTCCGACGCGGTCTGGAGCGCTGGGTGGCGCACCGCACCGTCGCCGACGTCGAGGTGCTGCACCCCCGGGCGATCCGTCGGCACCTGGCCGGCCCGGAGGACTTCGCGCACCGGCTCAAGGGCCACCGCATCGGGGAGCCCAGCAGGCGCGGCAAGTACCTGTGGCTGCCCGTGGAGGACACCGGGATCGCCGTCCTCGCGCACCTCGGCATGAGCGGCCAACTGCTCGTGCAGCCGCACGACGCGGCCGACGAGAAGCACCTCAGGATCCGGGTCCGCTTCGCGGACGACCTCGCCACCGAACTGCGCTTCGTCGACCAACGCACCTTCGGCGGACTGTCGTTGCACGACACCACCCCCGACGGGCTGCCGGACGTCATCGCGCACATCGCCCGCGACCCCCTCGACCCGCAGTTCGACGCCGAGGCCTTCCACCAGGCGCTGCGGCGGAAGCGCACGACGATCAAACGGGCCCTGCTCGACCAGTCGTTGATCAGCGGAGTGGGCAACATCTACGCGGACGAGGCGCTCTGGCGGGCGAGGATCCACTTCGAGCGCCCCACCGCCGGTTTCACGCGCCCCCGCACCACCGAACTCCTGGGCCACGTACGGGACGTGATGAACGCGGCCCTCGCGGTGGGCGGCACGAGCTTCGACAGCCTCTACGTCAACGTGAACGGTGAGTCGGGGTACTTCGACCGCTCCCTGGACGCGTACGGCCGTGAGGGGCTGCCCTGTCGCCGCTGTGCCACGCCCATGCGACGGCGGCCCTGGATGAACCGGTCCAGCTACTTCTGCCCGACGTGTCAGCGGGCGCCGCGCGCCGCGTCGTAGCGCTCACGGGACCGGAGCACCTCCTCCATGCGGTCCTCCACGCAGCTGATGAGGGACATCAGTCGCGCGGAGACCTCACGGCCGAGCGGAGTGAGGCTGTAGTCGACGCGGGGCGGGTTGGTGGGCTGCGCGTCGCGGTGGACGAGGCCGTCGCGCTCCAGGGCGTGCAGCGTCTGGGAGAGCATCTTCTCGCTCACGCCGTCCACACGGCGGCGCAGCTCGTTGAAGCGGAGCGAACTGTCGTACAGCGCGCCCATGGTGAGCACGCCCCAGCGACCCGTGACGTGCTCCAGGGTGCCCCGCGAGGGG
Source organism: Streptomyces sp. NPDC034049 (assembly GCF_055575575.1). Taxonomy (NCBI): domain Bacteria; kingdom Bacillati; phylum Actinomycetota; class Actinomycetes; order Kitasatosporales; family Streptomycetaceae; genus Streptomyces; species Streptomyces sp. NPDC034049. The sequence goes on along the minus strand of NZ_JBVISJ010000011.1, from coordinate 173,253 downwards.
CAGTTCCTGGCGAACACGTCGAAGGCCAGCCCATCGACATCCACGACACCCGCCTCCGCGGCCTCCCGCACGGGCGCCACACCGGTCTGCGCGGCTGATTCCATACCCCGAGGATACTCCGGCACAGCGCTGACCAGAAGATTGCACTAACTGTCGGTTAGCAGTACGGAGGCAAGCGATGAAGATCCCCACCGCTCTGATCGGATCTCGGGTGGAGCGCACAGCCTTCGACCACCAAGTGGGACTGAGCCTCTGCGCCCTCGACCCCGACGAGGGCTACCGGCTGGACGCCGAGCTGATCCTGGAGACGCCGTTCCTGCTGCGGGACGCGGAAGGCCAGTGGCACGAACTCGACCCGGGCACGGGGGTGAGCCTCGCCCTGTCCTCGCCCTGTTCGGGCAGTCCGTCGCAGCGGTCGATGTCCGTGAGCACGGCACGTTGGTGATTGACTTCCACGACCGTGCCGGACTCCGGATCGGCCCCGACCCGCACTTCGCGTCCTGGCATCTCACCGGTCTCGGAGTCGAAGCCCTCACGGTCGGCCCGGGCGGCGAGGACGACTGGGAGCGTGGAGGACCGTAGGGCGGGGTCGCCGCGCGAGTTCGGCGTGGCGCCTTGGCCGGAAGGGCTCGCGGCTCTCCGCCCGCGGCTGTCTCAGTAGCCGAAGTCCTGTGTCCACCACGGGCCGCCGTCGCCCAGGACGACGCCGACTCCCAGGGTCTTGAAGTCGCAGTTCAGGATGTTCGCCCGGTGGCCGGGGCTGTTCATCCAGGCCTCCATGACCGCCTCGGCGGTCGCCTGGCCGCGGGCGATGTTCTCGCCGCCGAGGCCGGTGATCCCGAGGGCGGCCGCGCGGTCCCACGGGTCGGAGCCGTCGGGGTCGGTGTGGTCGAAGAAGCCGCGCAGGGCCATGTCCTCGCTGAACGCCTCGGCCAGCTTCGCCAGATCGCTGCTGGCGGCCACCGGCTCGCAGCCCGCCTTGGCCCGCTCCTCGTTGACCAGCAGGAGGACCGCGGCCTCGGCCTGGGTCTCGGAGGAGAGCTCCGCCGGAGAAGTGGTGTCCTTCTCCTTGCCCTTCTCCTTCTCCTTGGTGGGCTGGTCGGACGGTGTCCTGGTCTTCTGGGAGCCGGAGCCCTTGTCCGCCTCGTCGGCGGGCTTCTCCGCGGACGGGGGAGTCGAGGGGGCCGGCGTGTTCGACGGGGTGGCCTCGCGCTCGGCGTCACGGCTGGTGGACTCGTCCTCGCGCTGCTGCTGCCCCTGCGCGGCGCCGTCCGTCCCGCCCTGCTGGCTCGCCGCACCCGTCGGCGAGCCGGCGGGCACCACCGTCTCGTTGGCGTTGCCCCCGCTGATCGTGTACTGGTCGCCGCCCGGCAGCGCCCCGGTGGCCACCGCGACGGTGCCGAGGGCGACGGCGGCGGAGACACCGAGGAGACCGGTCTTCACAGGCGTCACGGTCTTCTTCTTGCGACGGCGCGAGCCACCGCCCCGTGAAGCGGCCTGGGCGTCGGCCTCCAGGAACGCGGCGAAGCCGTACAGGTTCTCCGGACCGTAGTGCGGCTCTTCGGAAACGAAGCCCCGGTCAGCGACCCCGGCGGCGCGGCCCCCCCTGGCGGCGCGGCCGGCGGCGGAGCGTCGGTGGCGTCCCATGTCTTGGCCTTCCTCGTCCTTGCGGTGTCCTGCGGTCAACGTTGGGGAGTTCGTCAACGTTGTGTTCGTCGTCTTCACGAATCTCACACGAAGGAGTGAGTTTCATATGAGATTCATTGGGTGGGGACGGTACAGCATGGCGCGAGGGGAGGGAGAGGCCCGGGAGACATTGGCCCGTTAGCGTGCAGGCATGAGCGAGGATGTACGGCTGGTCGCCTGGGTGCGTGGACGGGTGCAAGGTGTGGGTTTCCGCTGGTTCACCCGGGCCAGGGCCCTGGAGATCGGCGGCCTGAGTGGTTTTGCTCTCAATTTGGCCGACGGGCGGGTCCAGGTGGTCGCCGAGGGGCCGCGCGAGGCGTGCCAGGGGCTCCTGGAGTGGCTCCAGGGAGACGACACGCCCGGGCGCGTGGTGGGAGTGACCGAGATCTGGGACACACCCCGAGGGGGCTACGAGGGCTTCGCCATCCGCTGAGCGCACCCGCGGGGCGAGTCGCCCGAGAGCGGAGGGGAGCGCCACCGGCATATGCCAGGAGCATGCACAAACCAGAAATGTGCAGGTGATTGCCAAGACGGGTTTGTCATGGCAGGCTCCGAAGAAAGGATGATCCCCTCGCTCCGCCGGCCAGGAGAGGCCCCGCAGTCGCCGCAGCGTCGCCCGATCGGGGCCGCGCGGCAGAGGGATGCCCGCCAAAGCGGGGCGTGATCGTGTTGACCGTCAAACTTTTTGGTGAGACGCTAAAAGCAACCCCGCGCACCTTAGCTGTTTGGCATGAAGACGGCAGCAAAAACTCAACAGTGCCAAGCAATGCGGGTGCGATTCCCTCACGACCCACACCGCTTCGGTCGGTCACTCATTGTGGAGGACCATCCATCATGGCAAAGGCGCTTCTCGGTTACGTCGGCGGCTCCGACCCGCGACTCCTCGCCGAGATGCGACGGCTCCAGCAGCGCGTCCAGGACCTGGAATCCGAGCTCGGACGCATCCAGGCGGAGAACGACGCGCTGACGGCTGCCGCTTCTCACGACTCGCTCATGGAGCTCGACGCACGCCAGGCGGAGCCTGCGCTCACCTGATCACTGCATCGCACCACGACAGACAGCAGTGGTTGGGCTGCCCGTATCAACCGCTAAGTTGTCAGATCTGCAAGGGACGCCTTCTCTCGAGGCGTCCCTTCTTTCTGTCCCCGTGAACGGGGCGGTAGGTCCCGAGCTGTTCCGTGTCCCCGAGCCCCCGTCTCGGTCCCCGACCTTTCTCACCCTCTTCAACGTCTGATGTGCCCTGCACGTTCATGGGTGAAACCGCGCGTTCATGGAGTGAGACAAGGCCGGAAGGTAGAGTCCAGCGCCGTGCACCTCAAGGCCCTGACCCTCCGTGGGTTCAAATCGTTCGCATCGGCGACCACGCTCCGGTTCGAACCGGGGATCACGTGCGTCGTCGGGCCCAACGGTTCGGGCAAGTCCAACGTCGTGGACGCGCTCAGCTGGGTCATGGGCGAACAGGGCGCCAAGTCGCTGCGCGGCGGCAAGATGGAGGACGTCATCTTCGCCGGCACCACCGGGCGTCCCCCGCTCGGCCGCGCCGAGGTGTCCCTGACCATCGACAACTCCGATGGGGCCCTCCCCATCGAGTACTCCGAGGTCACGATCACGCGGATCATGTTCCGCAACGGCGGCAGCGAGTACCAGATCAACGGCGACACCTGCCGCCTCCTCGACATCCAGGACCTGCTCTCCGACTCCGGCATCGGCCGCGAGATGCACGTCATCGTCGGCCAGGGCCAGCTTGACTCCGTCCTGCACGCCGACCCCATGGGCCGCCGCGCCTTCATCGAGGAGGCCGCCGGCGTCCTCAAGCACCGCAAGCGCAAGGAGAAGGCGCTCCGGAAACTGGACGCCATGCAGGCCAACCTGGCCCGCGTCCAGGACCTCACCGACGAACTCCGCCGCCAGCTCAAGCCGCTGGGCCGCCAGGCCGCCGTCGCCCGCCGGGCCGCCGTCATCCAGGCCGACCTGCGCGACGCCCGTCTGCGCCTGCTCGCCGACGACCTCGTACGTCTGCACGCGGCGCTCCGGACGGAGGTCGCCGACGAGGCGGCGCTGAAGCAGCGCAAGGAGGCCGCCGAGGCCGAGCTGAAGAAGGCGCTCCAGCGCGAGGCGCACCTGGAGGGCGAGGTGCGCCGGCTGACCCCGCGCCTCCAGCGCGCCCAGGAGACCTGGTACGAGCTGTCGCAGCTCGCCGAACGGGTGCGCGGCACGATCTCGCTCGCCGACGCCCGGATCAAGAGCGCCACCTCCGCGCCGCCCGAGGAACGGCGCGGCCGGGACCCCGAGGACATGGAGCGCGAGGCCGCCCGCATCCGCGAGCAGGAGGCCGAACTCGAAGCGGCTCTCGAAGCGGCCGAGCGAGCCCTGGAGGACACGGTCGAGCACCGCGCCGAGCTGGAGCGCGAACTGATGGTCGAGGAGCGCCGGCTGAAGGACGTGGCCCGTTCCATCGCCGACCGTCGCGAGAGCCTCGCCCGCCTGGGTGGCCAGGTCAACGCCGCCCGCTCCCGGGCGGCCTCCGCCCAGTCCGAGATCGACCGCCTCGCCGCCGCCCGCGACGAGGCGCGGGAACGTGCCACCGCCGCCCAGGAGGAGTACGAGACGCTCAAGGCCGAGGTCGACCATCTCGACGCCGACGACTCCGACCTGGCCGAACAGCACGACGCCGCCAAGCGGGCACTGGTCGAGGCCGAGACCGCCCTCGCCGCCGCCCGCGAGGCCACGACCACCGCCGAACGGCGCCGCGCCGCCACCCAGGCCCGCCACGAAGCCCTCGCCCTCGGCCTGCGCCGCAAGGACGGCACGGGCGCGCTTCTCGGTGCGAAGGACCGCCTCGGCGGGGTACTGGGTCCGGCCGCCGAACTGCTGACGGTCACCCCGGGACACGAGGTCGCCCTCGCGGCCGCCTTCGGTGCGGCGGCGGACGCCATCGCGGTGACCTCACCCTCCGCCGCGGCGGAGGCGATCCGGCTGCTGCGCAAGCAGGACGCCGGACGAGCAGCGCTGTTGACCGCGGGAGGGCTGGAGGACCCGACGCCGGTTCCCGAGGCCGAGCCCCAAAGGGGCGCAGGGAACCGCGCGACCAGCCACGACGGACCCGCGGACGAACACCGGCCGCACCCGGGGATTCCCGCGGAGCGCCTGGTGCGAGCCCCCTCCGACCTCACCCCCGCCGTCCGCCGCCTCCTCCACCGCATCGTCGTCGTGGATTCCCTCGAAGACGCCGAGGCCCTCGTCTACGCGCGCCCGGACCTCACCGCCGTCACCGCCGAGGGCGACCTGCTCGGGGCCCACTTCGCCCACGGCGGCTCGGCCGGGGCACCGAGCCTGCTGGAGGTGCAGGCCGCCGTCGACGAGGCGGCGGCCGAGCTGGAGGAGCTGGCCGTACGGTGCGAGGAATTGGCCGAGGCCCAGCAGAACGCGGTCGAGCTGCGCCGGGAGCGGGCCGGGATCGTGGAGGAGCTGGGGGAGCGGCGCCGGGCGGGCGAGCGGGAGAAGTCGGCGGTCGCACAGCAGCTCGGGCGCCTCGCCGGGCAGGCACGGGGCGCCGCCGGGGAGGCCGAGCGGTCCACGGCCGCCGCCGCACGCGCCCAGGAGGCGCTCGACAAGGCCGTACAGGATGCCGAGGAGCTGGCCGAACGGCTCGCGGTGGCCGAGGAGATGCCCGTCGAGGAGGAGCCGGACACCTTCGTACGGGATCGGCTCGCGGCGGACGGGGCCAACGCGCGGCAGACCGAGATGGAGGCCCGGCTCCAGGTGCGGACGCACGAGGAGCGGGTCAAGGGGCTCGCGGGGCGCGCGGATGCGCTCGACCGGGCCGCGCGCGCCGAGCGTGAGGCGCGGGCTCGTGCCGAGCAGCGCAGGGCACGGCTGCGGCACGAGGCGGCCGTGGCCGAGGCGGTCGCCTCCGGTGCCCGGCAGCTGCTCCGGCACGTCGAGGTCTCCCTCGCCCGCGCGGAGCGGGAACGCACCGCCGCCGACGCGGCCAAGGCACGCCGTGAGCAGGAGCTCGCGCAGGCCCGTGACGAGGGGCGCGGCCTGAAGGCGGAGCTGGACAAGCTGACCGACTCCGTGCACCGGGGCGAGGTGCTCGGCGCCGAGAAGCGGATGCGGATCGAGCAGCTGGAGACCAGGGCGCTGGAGGAACTGGGCGTCGAACCGGAGGGGCTGATCGCGGAGTACGGGCCCGACCAGCTCGTACCGCCGTCGCCGCCGGCGGAGGGGGAGGAACTGCCGGAGGACCCGGAGCACCCCCGCAACCAGCCGAAGACGTTCCACCGCGCCGAGCAGGAGAAGCGGCTCAAGGCGGCAGAGCGGGCGTACCAGCAGCTCGGCAAGGTCAATCCGCTGGCGCTGGAGGAGTTCGCGGCGCTGGAGGAGCGGCACAAGTTCCTCAGCGAACAGCTGGAGGACCTGAAGAAGACCCGCGCTGATCTGCTGCAGGTGGTGAAGGAGGTCGACGAGCGGGTCGAGCAGGTCTTCACCGAGGCGTACTGGGACACCGCGCGGGAGTTCGAGGGCGTGTTCGGCCGGCTCTTCCCGGGCGGGGAGGGACGGCTGATCCTCACCGACCCGGACAACATGCTCACCACCGGCGTCGACGTCGAGGCCCGGCCGCCCGGCAAGAAGGTCAAGCGGCTGTCGCTGCTCTCCGGCGGGGAGCGGTCGCTGACCGCCGTCGCCATGCTGGTGTCGATCTTCAAGGCGCGGCCCAGCCCGTTCTACGTGATGGACGAGGTCGAGGCGGCGCTCGACGACACCAACCTCCAGCGGCTGATCCGGATCATGCAGGAGCTGCAGGAGGCGTCACAGCTGATCGTGATCACGCACCAGAAGCGCACCATGGAGGTCGCCGACGCACTGTACGGCGTGTCGATGCAGGGTGACGGTGTCTCGAAGGTGATCAGCCAGCGGCTGCGTTAGGTGTTTCCGAGCGGGGGTAGGCGGGGCTGGTCCAGCAGATCATCAGGCCCGTTCCCCCGACATCGGCGACGTGCCCGCCGAGGAGTACAGACGTGACCAGCACAGCGCAGCCCAGGGCAGGAGCGGTCGGCGCTCAGCCCGACCATCTCTCCCACGTGATCTTCATCGCGGCGGCGGCCGCGATGGGCGGCTTCCTCTTCGGCTACGACAGCGCCGTGATCAACGGCGCCGTCGAGGCCATCCGCCACCGCTACGACATCGGCTCCACGGCCCTGGCACAGGTCATCGCCGTCGCCCTGATCGGCTGTGCCGTCGGCGCGGCCACCGCGGGCCGCATCGCCGACCGCATCGGTCGCATCCGGTGCATGCAGATCGCGGCCGCCCTCTTCACGGTGAGCGCCGTCGGCTCCGCGCTCCCCTTCGCGCTCTGGGACCTCGCCTTCTGGCGGATCGTCGGCGGCTTCGCCATCGGCATGGCGTCCGTCATCGGCCCCGCCTACATCGCCGAGGTCGCCCCGCCGGCCTACCGTGGCCGGCTCGGCTCGTTCCAGCAGGCCGCGATCGTCGTCGGTATCGCTGTCTCCCAGCTGGTGAACTGGGGCATTCTGAACGCCGCCGACGGAGACCAGCGCGGTGAACTGCTCGGCCTGGAGGCCTGGCAGATCATGCTCGGTGTCATGGTCGTCCCCGCCGTGCTGTACGGCCTGCTCTCCTTCGCGATCCCCGAGTCCCCCCGCTTCCTGATCTCCGTCGGCCGGCGCGAGCGCGCCCGCGAGGTGCTCGCCGAGGTCGAGGGCAAGGACGTCGACCTGGACGCCCGGGTGGCCGAGATCGAGTCGGCGATGAACAGCGAGCACAAGTCGACCTTCAAGGACCTGCTCGGCGGCAGCTTCCTCTTCAAGCCGATCGTCTGGATCGGCATCGGACTGTCGGTCTTCCAGCAGTTCGTCGGCATCAACGTCGCCTTCTACTACTCCGCGACACTGTGGCAGTCCGTGGGTGTCGACCCGAGCGAGTCGTTCTTCTACTCCTTCACGACCTCGATCATCAACATCGTCGGCACCGTCATCGCGATGATCTTCGTCGACCGGATCGGCCGCAAGCCGCTCGCCCTCGTCGGCTCCGTCGGCATGGTCATCGGCCTCGCCCTGGAGGCCTGGGCCTTCTCCTACGACCTGGTCGACGGCAAGCTCCCCGCCACCCAGGGCTGGGTCGCCCTGATCGCCGCCCACGTCTTCGTCCTCTTCTTCGCGCTCTCCTGGGGCGTCGTCGTCTGGGTCATGCTCGGCGAGATGTTCCCCAACAGGATCCGCGCCGCCGCCCTGGGCGTCGCCGCCTCCGCCCAGTGGATCGCCAACTGGGCCATCACCGCGAGCTTCCCGTCCCTGGCCGACTGGAACCTCTCCGTGACGTACGTGATCTACACGGTCTTCGCCGCGCTCTCCATCCCCTTCGTCCTGAAGTTCGTCAAGGAGACGAAGGGCAAGGCACTGGAGGAGATGGGCTAGCCCGTGCCCCGCCGCCGCCCCGGTCCGACCGCCGAGCGGGCCGGGGCAGCGGTTCGCCGGGGTGGACGAACGTCAGCCGGCGAGGCGCGGCAGCACCCGATCGGCGAACAGCCGCAGCCCCCGCCACCCCTCCTCGACCGGCATCCCGCCGGCCAGCGGATGCAGCACGTAGTTGTCCAGCCCCAGCGCCACGCACTCGTCCGGCGTGACGATCCGGTACACGCCCTCCGCGCGCAGCTCCGCCACCGTCGACGCCCCCGACCGCACGGCCGACCGGATGCCGGCCGACTGCCAGGAGGCGTACGTCCGGGCCTCGTGCAGGAAGTGCCCGCCGTACTCGGCCCACGCCCGGTCCGGATCCTCCGCCACGTGCAGCAGCGGCGTCTCGGCGGCCGGCATCATCGTCCAGCCCTCGGTGCCGAACTCGACGAGCCGCTCCTTGTAGTACGCCTCCAGCTCCGGCAGATGCGCGCTCGGGAAGAAGGGGAGCCCCAGCCGGGCCGCCCGGCGGGCCGCCGCCTTCGAGGAACCGCCGACCAGCAGCAGCGGATGCGGCTCGGTGCCCGGACGCGGGGTGACCCGGACCGTGCGCCCCCGGTAGGTGAACGGCTCACCCGTCCACGCCCGGAGCAGTGTCTCCAGCACCTCGTCCTGGAGCCTGCCGCGCTCCTTCCAGACCACGTCGAACTGCGCGTACTCCTCCGGCCGGTACCCGATCCCGGCGACGGTCACCAGCCGGCCACCGCTCACCAGATCCAGTACGGCGATGTCCTCCGCCAGCCGTAGCGGGTCGTGCAGTGGCCCGATCATCGCCGACACCGTGACCGCGATCCGCCGGGTGGCCCCGAACACGGCCCCCGCGAAGACGAACGGCGACGGCAGCCAGTTGTTCTCGACCCCGTGGTGCTCCTCCGTCTGCACGGTGCCGAAGCCCCGCTCGTCGGCGTACGCGGCCATCTCGACGGCGGCCCGGTAGCGGGCCCGGAGCGAGGCGGGCGTGGCGCCGGGCTCGACCAGATTGAAACGGACGACCGTGACGGGCATGGGACCCCCTTCGGGCGGCTGTGGAGGGGGACGTTAGCTGACGGCTCGTCAGGTGGCCAGGGTCGTGGAAGGGCCGTGTCCCCCCGTACGGCGATCGAACGCGTCGGGGGGTGGTCCCGCATACTGGTCCCGTTATGGAACTCATCCTTGCTGTAGTCATCGCCGTGGTCGTGCTCGGCGTGCTGGGCGGGCTCGTCGTAGGCAGCCGCAGGAAGAAGCCGCTGCCCCCGGCTCCCCCCACCACACCCGACATCACCGCACCTCCGGCCGAGCCGCATGTCGGCGACGAGGCCGAGACACCGCGCGACGAACCGCGCCGGACGATCGAGGAGGTGGACCTCCCGGACGGTTCGGCGTCGGCACCCGTGGCCGTCGAGGAACCGCCCGCCGCCCCCGAGATCGAGATCCCCGAGCCGACCGCCGGTCGTCTGGTACGGCTGCGCGCCCGGCTCTCCCGCTCGCAGAACGCGCTGGGCAAGGGGCTGCTCACGCTGCTCTCGCGCGAGCACCTCGACGACGACACCTGGGAGGAGATCGAGGACACCCTCCTCACCGCCGACGTCGGCGTCCAGCCCACCCAGGAACTGGTCGAACGGCTGCGCGAGCGGGTGAAGGTGCTCGGCACCCGCACCCCGGCGGAGCTGCGCACGCTGCTGCGCGAGGAGCTGCTGAAGATCCTCGTCCCCGAGTTCGACCGCGCGGTCCACACCGAATCGCCGCTCGACACCCCGGGCATCGTGATGGTCGTAGGCGTCAACGGCACGGGCAAGACCACGACCACCGGCAAGCTCGCGCGCGTCCTCGTCGCCGACGGCAAGAACGTCGTCCTCGGCGCCGCCGACACCTTCCGCGCCGCGGCCGCCGACCAGCTCCAGACCTGGGGCGAGCGCGTCGGCGCCCGTACCGTGCGCGGTCCCGAGGGCGGCGACCCGGCGTCGATCGCCTTCGACGCGGTCAAGGAGGGCATCGAGGAGGGCGCCGACGTCGTCCTCATCGACACCGCCGGCCGGCTGCACACCAAGACCGGCCTCATGGACGAGCTCGGCAAGGTCAAGCGCGTGGTGGAGAAGCACGCGCCGCTGGACGAGATCCTGCTGGTCCTCGACGCCACCACCGGTCAGAACGGCCTCGTCCAGGCGCGCGTCTTCGCCGAGGTCGTCGACATCACCGGCATCGTCCTCACCAAGCTCGACGGCACCGCCAAGGGCGGCATCGTCATCGCCGTACAGCGCGAGCTGGGTGTGCCCGTCAAGCTCGTCGGCCTGGGAGAGGGCGCGGACGACCTGGCGCCGTTCGAGCCGGAGGCGTTCGTGGACGCGCTGATCGGCGACTGAGACCGCGAGAGCCTCCGAAATTTCGGAAGTGGTGACGGAGAAGCGCCCGCCCCCGAGGTGCAGTCGGGGATGGGCGCTTCGCTGTGTGGGCGGCGGCCGGGGTCAGGCCCGGGACCGGTGCGCCACGTAGGCCAGGGTGCCGAGCAGCAGGCGCGCGGCCGGTGGCCTGGTCGCCGAGTCGAGCGCGGGGGAGCGGAGCCAGCGGACCGGGCCGAGGCCGCCGCGGTCGGAGGGCGGGGCGGTGACATGGGTGCCGGGGCCGAGGCCGCGCAGGTCCAGGGCGGAGGGGTCGTCCCAGCCCATGCGGTAGAGCAGGGAGGGCAGCTCGGCGGCGGCGCCGGGGGCGACGAAGAAGTGGGCGCGGCCCTCGGGGGTGGCGGTCACGGGGCCGAGGGGGAGGCCCATGCGTTCCAGACGGACCAGCGCGTGCCGCCCGGCCGACTCGGCGACCTCGATGACGTCGAACGAGCGGCCCACCGGCAGCATCACGGAGGCGCCGGGGAACTCGGCCCAGGCCTCGGTCACCTCGTCGAGCGTCGCTCCGGCGGGGACGGGAGGCGCGAAGCCGAGAGGATGCGCGCCGGGCGCGGGGCAGGTGGTCCTGCCGCACGAGCACGCGCCCGAAGCCGCCCGCGCGCCGGGGACGACATCCCATCCCCAGAGGCCGGTGAACTCGGCCACGGCCGTGCACTCCGAGGTACGGCCGCGTCGACGCGTGCCGGATCGCATCTCCCGGATGCCGCCGATCGTGAAGCCCATGCCCCCTCCAACGGGTCCAGCGCGCGGGTGGTTACGCGACGGAGTCGGAATGCGACGCTCTGCTTCCGCATGGGCGGCGCACTACGGCACGCCGGGTGGCGTGGTCGTCGGCGCGCGCCCCTGAATGCATCGCTCCGCCACTCCCGGCCGTCATGTGTCAAGTGAATCGCGGACGGGCGACCGTTAGTTCATTCGAAGGGGTGGCGAATGGTGGCGTTTCCGGGATCGCCGTGGCCGAACGCGTGATCGTAGGATTACTTTGAGTACACGGGGCCTGGGGACGTACGCGCTCGTGGGTATGCCGGAGGCAAGTCGTCTTTCCGTTCGATGGGTGACGAGGGTCGGACGTACGGCGCGGTAACCGGCATTCTGGTAGGGCTTGGCGCACACAGCGCACAGGTGGTTTCAGGGATGGGGGCGTTCCAGTGGGCGGCAACGGCGGAAGCGGGACGAACGCTGAGAAACGCCCGAACGAACTGCTCGGTTCGTGGTTCGTCCGCAGCGGATGGTCCAAGGGCGAGCTCGCCCGGCAGGTGAACCGCCGGGCCCGCCAGCTCGGCGCCAACCACATCTCCACCGACACCTCCCGCGTACGCCGGTGGCTCGACGGGGAGAACCCGCGCGAGCCGATCCCGCGGATCCTGTCCGAGCTGTTCTCCGAGCGGTTCGGCTGTGTCGTCGCCGTCGAGGACCTGGGGCTGCGCGCGGCGCACCAGTCCCCCTCCGTCTCCGGTGTCGACCTGCCCTGGACGGGCCCGCAGACCGTGGCGCTGATCAGTGAGTTCTCGCGCAGCGACCTGATGCTGGCGCGGCGTGGCTTCCTCGGGAGCTCGCTCGCCCTGTCCGCGGGCCCGGCCCTCATCGAGCCGATGCAGCGCTGGCTCGTCCCCTCGCCCCCCGCCCCGCGCGCGGAGCCCGAGCCGTCGCCCGCCGCCCGCCGCGCCGGTCGGCTCTCCCAGCCGGAGCTGGACCTCCTCGAATCCACGACCGTGATGTTCCGGCAGTGGGACGCCCAGTGCGGCGGCGGACTGCGCCGCAAGGCGGTCGTCGGCCAGCTGCACGAGGTGACCGACCTCCTCCAGGAGCCACAGCCCGAGGCCACCACCCGCAGGCTGTTCAAGGTCGCCGCCGAACTGGCCGAGCTGGCCGGTTGGATGAGCTACGACATCGGCCTCCAGCCCACCGCCCAGAAGTACTTCGTCCTCGCCCTGCACGCGGCCAAGGAGGCCGGCGACAAGCCCCTCGGTTCGTACGTCCTGTCCAGCATGAGCCGGCAGATGATCCACCTCGGCCGCCCCGACGACGCCCTCGAACTGATCCATCTCGCCCAGTACGGCAGCCGGGACTGCGCGAGTCCGCGCACCCAGTCGATGCTGTATGCGATGGAGGCCCGCGCCTACGCCAACATGGGCCAGCCCGGAAAGTGCAAGCGGGCCGTGCGGATGGCCGAGGACGTCTTCGCGGACGCCGAGGAGTGGGACGACCCGGATCCCGACTGGATCCGCTTCTTCAACGAGGCCGAACTGCACGGCGAGAACAGCCACTCCTACCGTGACCTCGCCTATGTCGCCGGCCGCAGCCCCATGTATGCCTCGCTCGCCGAGCCCGTGATGCGCCGGGCCGTCGACCTCTTCGCCGCCGACACCGAACACCAGCGGTCGTACGCGCTGAACCTCATCGGCATGGCCACCGTGCACCTGCTCCAGCGTGAGCCCGAGCAGGGCGCCGCCATGGCCAAGGAAGCCATGGACGTCGCGCGCAAGGTCCGCTCCGAGCGCGTCAACACCCGCATCCGCAAGACGGTGGACACGGCCGTACGCGATTTCGGTGGTCTCGCGGAGGTCGTCGACCTCACCGACCAGCTCGCCGTCCACCTCCCCGAGGCCGCCGAAGCGGTCTGATCCGGCCCCGGCACATCGCCGGGCCCCCTCCACGCCGCCCGCGGCCGGCCGTCCCGATCTGCCCGACTCGGCTCCCCCATGCCAGGTCATCGGATGGTCTGCCGCGGTCGGTCCGTTCGGGGAAGTCCCACCGGAAGTTCCATCGGATACGAAACCGTTATCCGCCTAGGCCCCCGCAGAGGCTGGGCCCCACACGGGATGCGTCCTCCGCGATTCACGTTTCACCTGTCTGTAACGTGATGGGGGCCTTCGTCACCTCCGGGAAACATTTCCAAACTCCCGGCGAAACGGTGCTGCGTCAGTCTCCTCAGCACAGTCGGCCCTCCCCGATAGCTCCCCAGCTTCAGCATCCGCACGGGCCGTTCCGACCACGAGGAGATACCGGCATTGAACGGCACAGATACCGGATTCGTATTGATCAGTGCGGCGCTCGTCATGGTGATGACGCCGGGCCTGGCGCTCTTCTACGGCGGCATGGTCCGTGCCAAGAGCGTGCTGAACATGCTGATGATGTCCTTCATCTCGCTGGGCATCGTCAGCATCCTGTGGGTGCTGTACGGCTACTCGCTCGCCTTCAGCGGTGACGTCGGCCACTTCATCGGCAACCTCGACGCCATCGGTCTCCAGGGCATCGACATCACGAGCACCGTCGACAGCTTCGTCACCAACGCCAAGGGCGAGCCCCACAAGATCGCCGCGTTCTCGTTCATCCTCTTCCAGATGCTGTTCGCGGTGATCACCCCGGCCCTGATGAGCGGCGCGCTCGCCGACCGCGTCAAGTTCAGCGCCTGGATGATCTTCGTCGCGCTCTGGGTCACCCTCGCGTACTTCCCGGTCGCGCACTGGGTCTGGGCGCCGGGCGGCTGGCTCTTCGACATGGGCGTCATCGACTTCGCCGGTGGTACCGCGGTCCACATCAACGCCGGTATCGGCGCGCTCGCCGCGGTCCTCGTCGTCGGCAAGCGGATCGGCTTCAAGAAGGACCCGATGCGGCCGCACAGCCTGCCGCTGGTCCTGATCGGCACCGCCCTGCTGTGGTTCGGCTGGTTCGGCTTCAACGCCGGCTCCTGGCTCGGTGTCGACGGCACCACCGCCCGCATGGCCATCAACACGCAGATCGCCACCGCCGCGGCCATCATCGGCTGGCTGATCTACGAGCGCATCCGCCACGGTGCGTTCACCACCCTCGGTGCCTGCTCCGGCGCCGTCGCGGGCCTCGTCGCGATCACCCCGTCCGGCGGTCACGTCAACGCCTTCGGCGCCATCCTGATCGGTGTCGTCGCCGGCGCGGTCTGCTCCTGGGCCGTCAGCCTCAAGTACAAGCTGGGCTACGACGACTCCCTCGACGTCGTCGGCGTCCACCTGGTCGGCGGTGTCATCGGCACCCTGATGGTCGGCTTCCTCGCCACCGAGGCAGGCGGCTGGGACCAGTTCGGCAAGCAGGCCACCGGCGCCTTCTCGGTCATCGGCTACACCTTTGTGGTGACCTGGCTCATCGCCTTCGCCATCCAGAAGACCATCGGCTTCCGGGCGTCCGAGGAGGACGAGGTCACCGGTGTCGACCAGACCCTGCACGCCGAGACCGCGTACGACTTCAGCTCGGCCGCCGGTTCGCACATCTCCAGCACCACGAGCAGCGTCGCTGCCGCCACTGAGAGCAAGAAGGTCGAGGCATGAAGCTGATCACCGCGGTCGTCAAGCCGCACCGGCTCGACGAGATCAAGGAAGCCCTGCAGGCCTTCGGGGTGCACGGACTTACGGTGACCGAGGCCAGTGGGTACGGTCGGCAGCGGGGACACACCGAGGTGTACCGCGGCGCGGAGTACACGGTCGACCTGGTTCCCAAGATCCGGATCGAGGTTCTGGCCGAGGACGACGACGCCGAGCAGCTGATCGACGTCATCGTCAAGGCCGCCCGCACCGGCAAGATCGGTGACGGCAAGGTCTGGTCCCTCCCGGTCGAGACGGCCGTACGGGTCCGGACCGGTGAGCGCGGCCCGGACGCGCTCTGACCGAAGAGAAGAACAGGAGTCACTGGGTGACGAGTACGGACGTACGTACGGATGCAGAGGACTCGGGACCCAGCGGCTATGCGGCGGCCCGGCTGCGCCTCCTCCAGGAGGAGGCGCAGTCCGGGCCGCCGCGCCGTTCGGCCCTGTCCGAGCTGACCGACGACTGGCTGGCCGGCCTCTTCGGAGCGGGGGCCGCCGAGCCGCGCGGGGTCTCCCTCGTGGCCGTCGGGGGATACGGGCGCGGCGAGCTGTCGCCCCGCAGCGACCTGGATCTGCTGCTCCTGCACGACGGGTCCGACGACGCGGCGGTGGCCGCGCTGGCCGACCGCATCTGGTATCCCGTCTGGGACCTGGGGCTGGCCCTCGACCACTCCGTGCGCACCCCCGCCGAGGCCCGCAAGACGGCGGGCGAGGACCTCAAGGTGCACCTCGGGCTGCTGGACGCCCGCCACATCGCCGGTGATCTGGGCCTGACCGCCGGGCTGCGGACCTCCGTCCTCGCCGACTGGCGCAACCAGGCGCCCAAACGCCTCCCGGAACTCCAGGAGCTGTGCGCCGAACGGGCCGAGCGACAGGGCGAGCTGCAGTACCTGCTGGAACCCGACCTCAAGGAGGCGCGCGGAGGGTTGCGCGACGCCACCGCCCTGCGCGCCGTCGCCGCCTCCTGGCTGGCGGACGCCCCGCGCGAGGGGCTCGCCGACGCACGGCGGCGCCTCCTCGACGTACGGGACGCGCTCCATCTCACCACCGGGCGCGCGACCGACCGCCTCGCGCTCCAGGAGCAGGACCAGGTCGCCGCCGAACTGGGGCTGCTGGACGCGGACACCCTGCTGCGCCAGGTGTACGAGGCGGCGCGTGTCATCTCGTACGCCAGCGATGTGACCTGGCGTGAAGTGGGGCGCGTGCTGCGGTCGCGCGCCGTGCGGCCCCGGCTGCGCGCCATGCTGGGCGGCGGGAAGCCCGCGCCCGAGCGGTCGCCGCTCGCCGAGGGCGTGGTCGAGCAGGACGGCGAGGTCGTGCTCGCCCGCGCCGCCCGGCCCGAGCGGGACCCGGTGCTGCCCCTGCGCGCCGCCGCCGCTGCCGCCCAGGCCGGACTGCCGCTGTCCCTGCACGCCGTACGCCGTCTCGCGGCGACCGCCCGGCCGCTGCCCACGCCCTGGCCCGCGGAGGCCCGCGAACAGCTCGTCACCCTGCTGGGGTCCGGGCGTC
This sequence comes from Streptomyces sp. NPDC034049, assembly GCF_055575575.1. Classification (NCBI taxonomy): domain Bacteria; kingdom Bacillati; phylum Actinomycetota; class Actinomycetes; order Kitasatosporales; family Streptomycetaceae; genus Streptomyces; species Streptomyces sp. NPDC034049. Next base: position 156,871 of record NZ_JBVISJ010000011.1, on the reverse strand, counting down.
CGACGGTCGACGTCTGGGAGGCGCTGGAGGCCGAGGGTCTCATCACCCACCTGCTGCCGGACTGGGAGCGGGTGCGCTGCCGGCCGCAGCGCAACGCCGTGCACATCTGGACCGTCGACCGCCACCTCATCGAGACCGCCGTCCAGGCCTCCGAGATGACCCGCCGGGTGCACCGGCCCGACCTGCTGCTCGTCGCCGCGCTGCTGCACGACATCGGCAAGGGCTGGCCCGGCGACCACTCCGTCGCCGGCGAGATCATCGCCAAGGACGTGGCCGCCAGGATCGGCTTCGACCGCGACGACGTGGCGGTCCTGTCCACCCTCGTCCGGCACCATCTGCTGCTCGTCGACACCGCCACCCGGCGCGATCTGGAGGACCCGGCCACCGTCCGTTCGGTGGCCGACGCCGTCGGATCGCCGGGCACACTCGAACTGCTGCACGCGCTGACCGAGGCGGACGCGCTGGCCACCGGACCCGCCGCCTGGTCGTCGTGGCGGGCCTCGCTCGTCTCCGAACTGGTCCAGCGGGTCGACGCCCTGTTCGCCGGGGACGCCCCGGAGGAGCCGGAGCCCGGTGAGACCAGCGCCGAGCAGGAGCGGCTCGCCATCGAGGCGTTCCGCACGGGCGGGCCGGTGCTGTCGCTGCGCGCGCAGACGGAGGCCGCCACCGAGGAGAAGGACGAGAAGGCCGACCCCGAGCCGCTCGGTGTGGAACTCCTCATCGCCGTGCCCGACCAGGCGGGCGTCCTGCCCACGGTTGCGGGCGTACTCGCCATGCACCGGCTCACCGTGCGCACGGCCGAACTGCGGACCTTCGACCTCCCGGACGGCGTCGAGGGCTCGGTCCTGCTGCTGAACTGGCGGGTCGCCGCCGAGTACGGTTCGCTGCCGCAGGCCGCCCGGCTCCGCGCCGACCTCGTACGGGCGCTCGACGGCTCCCTGGACATCGCCGGACGGCTGGCCGAGCGCGACGCGGCCTACCCCCGGCGGCGGGGCGTGGTCGCGCCCCCGCCGCGCGTCACGGTGGCCGCGGCGGCCTCCCGGCACGCCACGGTCATCGAGGTCCGCGCCCAGGACGCCCCCGGCCTCCTGCACCGGATCGGACGGGCCCTGGAGGACGCGCACGTCAGCGTGCGCAGCGCGCACGTCAGCACCCTGGGCGCCAACGCCGTGGACGCCTTCTACGTCACCGGACCGACGGGGGCACCGCTGCCCGGCGACGAGGCGGTCTCGGTGGCGCGGAAGCTGGAGGAGGCCCTGCGCGGCTGAGCACGTCGGGTGCGGCGCCGTCCGGTGCCGCACCCGACGCGGCCGGGCTCCGCCGCCACTATCCACAGGGGTGGAGACCCGACCACACCCAGACAGATACCCTGGAGGGCAGCCCACCGCCCCCGACTCCGAGGACCGACACCGCCGTGTTCGATACGCTCTCCGATCGCCTCTCAGCGACTTTCAAGAACCTGCGCGGCAAGGGGCGCCTCTCCGAGGCGGACATCGACGCCACGGCGCGCGAGATCCGCATCGCGCTCCTGGAGGCGGACGTCGCGCTGCCTGTCGTCCGGGCTTTCATCAAGAACGTCAAGGAGCGCGCACTCGGCGCCGAGGTCTCCAAGGCGCTCAACCCCGCCCAGCAGGTCCTCAAGATCGTCAACGAGGAGCTGGTCGGGATCCTCGGCGGCGAGACCCGCCGTCTGCGCTTCGCCAAGCAGCCGCCGACCGTGATCATGCTCGCGGGTCTCCAGGGCGCCGGTAAGACGACCCTCGCGGGCAAGCTGGGCCGCTGGCTCAAGGAGCAGGGTCACTCGCCGCTCCTCGTCGCCTGTGACCTCCAGCGCCCGAACGCGGTGAACCAGCTCAGCGTGGTCGCCGAGCGCGCCGGTGTCGCGGTCTACGCCCCCGAGCCGGGCAACGGCGTGGGCGACCCGGTCAAGGTCGCCAAGGACTCCATCGAGTTCGCCAAGTCGAAGGTCCACGACATCGTGGTCGTCGACACCGCGGGCCGCCTGGGCATCGACCAGGAGATGATGCAGCAGGCCGCCGACATCCGGGACGCGGTCTCCCCGGACGAGATCCTCTTCGTCGTCGACGCGATGATCGGTCAGGACGCCGTCAACACGGCGGAGGCCTTCCGCGACGGCGTCGGCTTCGACGGCGTCGTCCTCTCCAAGCTCGACGGCGACGCCCGCGGTGGTGCCGCCCTGTCGATCGCCTCGGTCACCGGCAAGCCGATCATGTTCGCGTCGAACGGTGAGAAGCTCGACGAGTTCGACGCGTTCCACCCCGACCGGATGGCCTCCCGCATCCTCGACATGGGTGACCTGCTCACCCTGATCGAGCAGGCGGAGAAGACCTTCAGCCAGGAAGAGGCCGCCAAGATGGCCTCCAAGCTGGCGTCCAAGAAGGGGCAGGACTTCACGCTCGACGACTTCCTGGCCCAGATGGAGCAGGTCAGGAAGATGGGCAGCATCAGCAAGCTGCTCGGCATGCTGCCCGGCATGGGGCAGATCAAGGACCAGATCAACAACATCGACGAGCGCGACGTCGACCGCACGGCAGCGATCATCAAGTCGATGACCCCGGCCGAGCGCCAGGAGCCGACGATCATCAACGGCTCGCGCCGCGCCCGTATCGCCAAGGGCTCCGGTGTCGAGGTCAGCGCGGTGAAGAACCTTGTCGAGCGGTTCTTCGAGGCCCGCAAGATGATGTCCCGCATGGCCCAGGGTGGCGGCATGCCCGGGATGCCGGGTATGCCGGGCATGGGTGGCGGCCCCGGCCGGAGCAAGAAGCAGCCCAAGCAGGCCAAGGGCAAGCAGCGCTCGGGCAACCCGATGAAGCGCAAGCAGCAGGAACAGGAGGAGGCCGCGCGCCGGGCCGCCGCGGCCCAGGGCGGCGCCCTCGGACTGCCGGGCCAGCAGGGCGCCCAGGACTTCGAACTGCCGGACGAGTTCAAGAAGTTCATGGGCTGACCGCGGTTCCGCGGGGACGAACGGCGGACGCCGCGTGACCGGCCGGGGGGTGTGGCCGGGCGCGCGGCGCCGGATGCCGTGCGTGGACGGCGTGGGTGTGGTGTCGCTCGTCGTGCTTCTCGGTGACAACTCCCGTGCGCGGATGTGTAGTTCCCCTGGACGATGCGCCAGGCTATGGGTGCCGTGCGGCACTTGGCCAAGCGAAAGCGCTACCGACCCGCTTTCTTCACACCATTCACACCCGCGCCGGAAGACGTCTCGAAGACCTCCTCAGGGTGTCGACGCCCGGCCTCTCAGGGCGTCGACACTGCTCGGGGCATCGGCCTCTCAGGGCGTCCGCGCGATCAGGTAGCGGAAGACGTTCGGCATCCAGACCGTCCCGTCCCGGCGGCGGTGCGGATGCAGTGCCTCGGTCAGTTCCTTGTCCACCTGGGCCTGGTCGGTGGCCCTGACCGCCGCGTCGAACAGGCCGGTCGACAGCAGCCCCCGTACGGCGTTGTCCACGTTGGCGTACCCGAAGGGGCAGGCCACGCGTCCGGAGCCGTCCGGCCTCAAGCCGGCCCGCTGGGCGACCTCCTCCAGGTCGTCCCGCAGCGCCGGGCGCCAGCTGCCGGCGCTGCGCAGCGGGTCGGCGAGCTTCGTGGCCACGCGCAGCACGCCGGACGTGGTGCAGCGCTCCGGTGGGCCCCAGCCGGCGAGGACCACGGGGGTGCCGCGTTCCGCGAGCGGGGTCGCCGAGGCGAGCAGTTCACCGAGACCCTCGGAGTCGCCGGCCAGACAGCCGATCGGCTCGAAGGCGGTCACCAGGTTGTAGAGCGGTTCACCGGGCGCGCGGGTCACGTCCTCGGGGCCGCCCTCGACGACCCGGGCGCCGGCGCACGCGCGCGTGCCCCAGGACTCCGGCCGCAGCCGCTCCCGTGCCAGTGCCGCTCTCTCCGGAGCCGCCGATTCGACGCCGGTGACCGCGGCTCCCCGCCCCGCCGCCATCAGCAGCGCGAGCCCCGACCCGCAGCCGAGGCCGAGCAGCCGCGTCCCGGTGCCGACGTCCAGCCGCCGGTACACGGCCTCGTACAGCGGTACCAGCATCCGTTCCTGGATCTCCGCCCAGTCACGCGCGCGTGCACACCGGTCCACGCGGGATGCGGTCCCCGCGCGAGGCAGTTGCTGCCGCACGAGCGTAGGTGTCATATCGAAAGCGCCCCAATCCGCCGTGAGTTGCCGTTGCCGGATTTACTGGCCCCCGTGGCAGTGCGCGCTCGCACTCCCCCCGTATGCCAGGTAACTCCGCACTCGGCGAGTCGTCCAGGGGTCGCGGACACCGGTTTGCGAACTGTCCAGGGAAGGAAAAAAGAATTCACATCGTCGCAATATGCCCCCGTACCATTCCGCCATGGCAAAGGCACCCGTACTCACGCCCCGCGCGGACGACTTCCCGCGCTGGTACCAGGATCTGATCACCAAGGCCGAGCTGGCGGACAACGGTCCGGTGCGCGGCACCATGGTCATCCGACCGTACGGGTACGGGCTGTGGGAGCGGATGCAGCAGGAGATGGACGCCCGGATCAAGGAGACGGGCACGCAGAACGCGTACTTCCCCCTCCTGATCCCGCAGTCGTACCTCACCCGGGAGGCCGAGCACGTCGAGGGCTTCGCGCCCGAGCTGGCCGTCGTGACGCACGGCGGCGGCAAGGACCTCGAAGAGCCCGCCGTGGTCCGCCCCACCTCCGAGATGATCATCAACGCCTCCTTCTCGAAGTGGGTGCAGAGCTACCGCGACCTGCCGCTGCTGATCAACCAGTGGGCGAACGTGGTCCGTTGGGAACTCCGTCCCCGGCTCTTCCTGCGCACCAGCGAGTTCCTCTGGCAGGAGGGCCACACGGCGCACGCGACGTACGAGGAGGCGCGCGACTTCGCCGCGCACATCCACCGGGAGGTCTACGAGGACTTCATGGTGAACGTCCTCGCGATGGACGTCGTCCCCGGCCGCAAGACCGTCAAGGAGCGCTTCGCCGGCGCCATCAACACCCTCACGCTCGAAGGCATGATGGGCGACGGCAAGGCCCTGCAGATGGCCACCAGTCATGAACTGGGCCAGAACTTCGCCAAGGCCTTCAACACCCGGTACCTGTCGAAGGACGGCACACAGGAACTGGTCTGGCAGACCTCCTGGGGCTCCACCACCCGCATGATCGGCGCCCTGGTGATGATGCACGGCGACGACCACGGCCTCCGGGTGCCGCCCCGGCTGGCCCAGGTCCAGGCCGTCGTCGTCGCGATCAAGGGGGACGACGCGGTTCTGGCCAAGGTCCGCGAACTCGGTGCCCGGCTGAAGGCGGCGGGCGTCCGCGTGCAGGTGGACGACCGCACGGACGTCCCGTTCGGCCGCCGCGCCGTCGACTGGGAGCTCAAGGGCGTCCCGGTACGCATCGAGGTCGGCCCCCGTGATCTGGAGAACGGCACCGCGATGCTGGCCCGCCGCATCCCGGGCGGCAAGGAGCCGGTCGCCCTCGACTCGCTCGCGCACCTGCTCCCCACCGTCCTGGAGGAGGACCAGGCGCTCCTGCTGAGGCAGTCGCGCGAGCGGCGCGAGTCCCGTACGACCGAGGTGTCCACCCTCGACGAGGCGATCGAGGCGGCCACCGCCGGCGGCTGGGCCCGGATCCCCTGGTCGACGCTGGGCGAGGACGGCGAGAACAGGCTCGGGGAGCACGCGGTGACCGTAAGGTGTCTGGTCGCCGAGGACGGGTCGGTGCCCGACTCCTACGACGCACCCGGTAACGTCGCCGTCGTGGCGCGCGCTTACTAGAGCACTCCGTTCCGCCGGGAGAGCGACCGAAACGTCCCTTGCGCATCTGCCGAACCCAGGTGCCCCGGCGCGCGGACCTTGTCTACGCGCCGGGGCGTACGTGTTACTACGTACCGCCTTGTGGCGAGCTGCGAGGCTTCTCCGCAGATCAGCGCACCCGCCCTCGTCAGGACGCACTAGTCGCAACTGACGGGTACGTGCAAATTATTTGGGATGGCCCGGAATCGGAACACAGCGGCACTCAGGCTCGTTGTCATTACGTGAGCACGACACAGACACCACCTGTTCTCGCCGCAGAGCTGGCACAGGCGTGGGCCGACATTCAACGGCACCACCCCGAGCTGCCGGATCTTGCCGCTCCCGAGTCCCTGATCGGAGAGTCGTCGTCCGCTTGCGGGCACGAACTCTCCTTCGAGCGACTGCTCCATGAGGCAGTCCATGGCATCGCCGCCGCGCGCGGGGTCCGCGACACCTCCCGCGCCGGCCGGTACCACAACCGCAGATTCCTCGCGATCGCCGAGGAGCTGGGCCTCGACCACCCCGAGGAACCGCATCCCAGCAGCGGTTTCTCGCTGGTCACGCTGAACCCCGAGGCCAAGCGTCGCTACCGCCCGACCATCGACAGACTGCAGCGCGCCCTCAAGGCCCACACCGCGGCGACCTCCGCGGACACGGCCCGCAGCTTCCGGGGCCCGGCCGCCCGTCACGGCTCCTCCGGTGGCGGCGTCCGGGTCAAGGCCGTCTGCGACTGCGGCCGCAACGTCCGCGTCGTCCCGTCCGTGCTCGCCCAGGCGCCCATCGTCTGCGGCGGCTGCGGCAAGCCCTTCCGGATCCCGGAGGTCGTGGGCGCGGCGTGAGGCGAGGGCGAGCCGAGAAGACGGCGAGCTGAACAGACGGCTGCTCGTGGCAGCCGTGTCGGGCTCGTGGTCGGTCGGTGGCCGTCCTTGCCGCGGACAGTCGTGCCGCTGGGGCGATGGGGCCCCTCCCGCTCGAGCGAGGCCGAGAGCGGGGGAGGGTGGATGCAGGCGGCACCCGGCGAGCGCCGGTGAGCGAAAGCCCTGGCGCCGGGTGCCGCTTCGGCATGGCTCCGCGCAGCCCGGTCGGAGGTGAACCGCAGCGTGTGGCACAATGGCTAGCTGTACTCGACAGTCGCACAGGACCCCTCTCTCCTCCGGCTGACGCGTCCATCGGGCACTCGGGTACCGCAACCCCACGCGGCTCTCTCGCCGTGCCCAATCACGTCAAATCCAGGAGAACCCACTCCCGTGGCAGTCAAGATCAAGCTGAAGCGTCTGGGCAAGATCCGTTCGCCTCACTACCGCATCGTCGTCGCCGACTCCCGCACCCGCCGTGACGGCCGTGCGATCGAGGAGATCGGCAAGTACCACCCGACGTACCACCCGTCGGTCATCGAGGTCGACGAGGAGCGCGTCGCGTACTGGCTGGGTGTCGGCGCGCAGCCGACCGAGCCCGTGCTCGCCATTCTGAAGAAGACCGGCGACTGGCAGAAGTTCAAGGGCGAGCCCGCTCCGGCGCCGCTCCTCGTGGCTCAGCCGAAGTCCTCCCGCCCGTCGTTCGAGGCCCTGGGCGGCGACGACGAGGGCAAGGGTGAGGCGATCACCCAGAAGAAGAAGGCCGAGAAGAAGGACGAGGCTGCCGCCGAGTCTTCTTCGTCTGAGTCGACCGAGGCCTGAGCATGCTCGAGGAGGCTCTCGAGCACCTCGTCAAGGGCATCGTCGACTACCCCGACGACGTGCAGGTCGCTTCCCGCAACCTGCGCCGCGGGCGCGTACTCGAGGTCCGGGTCCACCCCGACGACCTCGGCAAGGTGATCGGCCGTAACGGCCGTACCGCCCGCGCCCTGCGCACCGTCGTGGGTGCCATCGGCGGCCGCGGCGTCCGTGTCGACCTCGTCGACGTGGACCACGTCCGCTGACGAACATCCGCAGCACCGGCTCGGGCCGGGGAGGGCCACTGGGCCGTCCCCGGCCCGTAGTCGTATCCGTCGCATCAGCCGTATGCGTTGTATGAGCCGTATGCGTTGCATGAGTTGTATGCGTTGCATGAGTCGTATGACAGGAGATCGAGCACAGTGCAGCTCGTAGTCGCACGGATCGGCCGCGCCCATGGCATCAAGGGCGAGGTCACCGTCGAGGTCCGCACCGACGAACCGGAACTCCGGCTCGGCCCCGGCGCCGTCCTGCTCACGGACCCCGCCTCGACGGGCCCCCTCACCATCGAGTCCGGCCGGGTCCACAGCGGCCGACTGCTCCTGCGCTTCGAGGGCGTCCGGGACCGCACCGCCGCCGAGGCCCTCCGCAACACCCTGCTGATCGCCGAGGTGGACCCGGAGGAGCTGCCGGAGGAAGAGGACGAGTACTACGACCACCAGCTGATGGACCTGGACGTGGTCACCGAGGACGGTGTCGAGGTCGGCCGGATCACCGAGATCTCGCACCTGCCCTCCCAGGACCTGTTCATCGTCGAACGGCCCGACGGGAGCGAGGTGATGATCCCGTTCGTCGGCGAGATCGTCACCGAGATCGACCTGGAGGAGCAGAGGGCGGTCATCGACCCCCCGCCCGGTCTCATCGACGACCAGGCGGAGATCGCGTCATCCCGGGACGAGGCCTGATGCGGCTCGACGTCGTCACGATCTTCCCCGAGTACCTCGAACCCCTGAACGTCTCGCTCGTCGGCAAGGCCCGTGCGCGCGGACAGCTGAACGTGCACGTCCACGACCTGCGGGAATGGACGTACGACCGGCACAACACCGTCGACGACACCCCGTACGGCGGCGGCCCCGGCATGGTCATGAAGACCGACCCCTGGGGCGACGCCCTCGACGACGTGCTGGCCCAGGGCTACGAGACGGGATCCGCCCGGCCCGCGCTCATCGTCCCCACCCCCAGCGGCCGCCCCTTCACCCAGGCGCTCGCCGTCGAACTCTCCGAGCGCCCCTGGCTGGTCTTCACGCCGGCGCGCTACGAGGGCATCGACCGGCGCGTGATCGACGAGTACGCCACCCGCATGCCGGTGTACGAGGTCTCCATCGGCGACTACGTCCTCGCCGGCGGCGAGGCGGCCGTCCTCGTCGTCACCGAGGCCGTGGCACGGCTGCTGCCCGGCGTCCTCGGCAACGCCGAGTCTCACCGCGACGACTCCTTCGCGCCCGGCGCCATGGCCAACCTCCTGGAGGGGCCGGTCTACACCAAGCCCCCCGAGTGGCGGGGCCGGGACATCCCCGACGTGCTGCTCAGCGGCCACCACGGCAGGATCGCGCGCTGGCGGCGGGACGAGGCGCTGAGGCGTACCGCCGCCAACCGGCCCGACCTCATCGAGCGCTGCGACCCGAAGGCCTTCGACAAGAAGGACCGCGAGATGCTCTCCATCCTGGGCTGGGCCCCGGATCCGAAGGGCGCTCCGTTCGGCCGATTTTGGCGGCGGCCCGAGGGCGTGGAAGAATAGGCCGCTGTTGTGCGTCGTCCGGCGCGCGCCCCTGCCACAGGGGGACACGACGCCCGCCCCGACCCGGACAGCATCCTCTCGTAACACCTAGCTCCCGCCTATGACCTGTGGCATGGGCGAAGAAAGCAGACGAAATGTCTCACCTGCTCGACTCCCTCGACTCCGCGTCGCTGCGGAGCGACATCCCGGCGTTCCGCCCGGGTGACACCGTCAACGTCCACGTGCGCGTCATCGAGGGCAACCGCTCCCGTGTGCAGCAGTTCAAGGGCGTGGTCATCCGTCGCCAGGGCGCCGGTGTCCGCGAGACCTTCACGGTCCGCAAGGTCTCGTTCTCCGTCGGCGTCGAGCGCACCTTCCCGGTGCACACCCCGATCGTCGAGAAGATCGAGCTCGTCACCCGCGGTGACGTCCGTCGCGCCAAGCTGTACTACCTGCGCGAGCTGCGCGGCAAGGCGGCGAAGATCAAGGAGAAGCGCGACAACTGATCGCGCGTTCGAGTCACAAGAGGTCGTCACATCGGGGCCGGATACCATCTGGCCCCGATGGACACCGAAGCACAGCAGCACATGGAGCGCGACCGCTCCCCCCGCCCTTCCGGCGTCGAGGTCTCCGAGGAGATCTCCGACACAGGAGGGTCGGAGGAGCGGTCGCGTTTCGCATGGGTGGACCGCGCCGGCGCGTGGGTGCCGGGCGGGAGATACACCCTGACCGTGCTGATCTGCCTGCTTTTTCTGGCGCTCTTCAGCAACTTCGTGATGCAGCCGTTCCAGATTCCCAGCAGCTCCATGGCCGACTCATTGAGGATCGGGGACCGCGTTCTCGTAAATAAGTTGGCGTACCGTTTCGGATCTGAGCCGCGGCGCGGTGACGTCGTCGTGTTCGACGGCACCGGCTATTTCGGGAACGCCGACTACGTCAAGCGCGTTGTCGGCGTGGGGGGAGACCGGGTGGTCTGCTGCGACCAGGAGGGGAGGCTTGAGGTGAACGGCCGGTGGGTCGACGAGTCGTCGTTTCTGCACCCGGGAGACAGCCCGTCGAACGTACCCTTCGACGTGGTCGTCCCCGAGGGCAGACTGTTCCTCCTCGGCGACCACCGCAGTGACTCCAGTGACTCCCGTGACCACCTCGGGTCCCCCGGTGGCGGCATGGTCCCCCTCGACGCCGTGATCGGCCGGGCCGAATGGATCGCCTGGCCCGCCGACCACTGGACGCGTCTGGACCGCCCCGACGCGTACGCGCGTGTGCCCGCCGCCGGCGGTGCGCATGGGTAACCGCGGCAAGCCCCGCGGTGCCGCTCCCAGCACCGCAGCAGAGAATCTGCTGCCCACCGGCACCCGGCGGTCCGGCGGCGCCGCCCGGCCGAGCCGGGTCGAGCGGCGCAAGCTGGCCCGCAAGATCAAGCGGCGCAGACGTCGTTCCGCGGTCAAGGAGATCCCGCTCCTCGTCGGTGTCGCCGTCCTCATAGCCCTCGTCCTGAAGACCTTCCTCGTCCAGGCGTTCGTGATCCCGTCGGGCTCCATGGAGCAGACGATCCAGATCGGCGACCGGGTCCTCGTCGACAAGCTCACGCCCTGGTTCGGCTCCAAGCCCACCCGGGGGGACGTCGTCGTCTTCAAGGACCCGGGCGGCTGGCTGGAGGACGAGCAGACGACGGCCACCGCCGAGGACCCGATCGTCATCAAGCAGATAAAGGAAGGCCTGCAGTTCATCGGCCTTCTGCCGTCCGACGACGAGAAGGACCTCATCAAGCGGGTCGTCGCGGTCGGCGGGGACACCGTCAAGTGCTGTGACACCCAGGGCCGCGTCACCGTCAACGGCATGCCCCTGGACGAGACGGCGTACATCCACCCCGGCAACCAGCCCTCGACCCAGCGGTTCGAGGTCACCGTGCCGCAGGGCCGTCTCTGGGTGATGGGCGACCACCGGGAGAACTCCGCGGACTCCCGCGCCCATCAGTCCGACGATTCGAAGACGGCTCAGTTCGCCGGTACGGTGCCGGAGGCATCCGTCGTGGGCCGGGCCGTCGTCATCGCCTGGCCGGTCGGCCACTGGGGGCAGTTGGAGGAGCCTGACACGTTCTCCGCCGTGCCGAGCGGGTCGACCATCGCCCTCGGCGCTTCGCATAGGGTGGCCCCCGCGGATCGAAATGGATTGATCCCCCTCCCGACCCCTGCGGAACTCCCGCTCGTTATGGGAGTGGTGGGCCTGCACCGGCTGTGGCGCGGGCGGCGGTACGGAGTGAGGAGTGGATGTGGGGGATTTGGCGGTCGGCGCACGGTCCGGACACGGTGGTTCCGAAGAACGGCCGGAGCGATCCGACGAGGCGGCTTCCCCGGCCGCGGAGAACAAGGAGGACGTGGAGAACGCCGTGCGTTCCGAGGGTCCCGGCGGCTCCGGGAGTGATTCCCCGGACGGCGACCCGACGGACGGCGAGAACGGCGCCCAGGCCTCGGCCGACGAAGGCGATGGCGACGGCGACCGGAACGAGCGGCCCAGGAAGAAGCAGCGCTCCTTCTGGAAGGAACTGCCGATCCTGATCGGTATCGCGCTGGTTCTCGCGCTGCTGATCAAGACGTTCCTGGTGCAGGCGTTCTCCATCCCCTCCGACTCGATGCAGAACACGCTGCAGGAGGGCGACCGGGTCCTGGTCGACAAGCTCACCCCGTGGTTCGGCTCGGAGCCCGAGCGCGGCGAGGTCGTCGTCTTCCACGACCCGGACGGCTGGCTGGACGGCGAGCCCACCCTGGAGCCCAACGCCGTGCAGCGCGTCCTCGGCTGGATCGGCCTGATGCCGTCCGCCGAGGAGAAGGACCTCATCAAGCGGGTCGTGGGCGTGGCCGGCGACACCGTGGAGTGCAAGGGCACGGGCCCGCTCAAGGTCAACGGCAAGGCGCTGAACGAGCCGTACGTGTACCCGGGCAACACCCCCTGCACCGTCGACGACACCGGCGGTCAGTTCAAGGTGAAGGTGCCCGAGGGCAAAATCTGGGTCATGGGTGACCACCGGCAGAACTCGCTGGACTCCCGCTACCACCAGAACGACAGCAACAAGGGCATGGTCCCGGTGAGCCAGGTCGTGGGCCGCGCCATCGTGGTCGCCTGGCCTCCCACCCGCTGGTCCACGCTGCCGATTCCCGACACCTTCGACCAGAACCTGAGCGCCGCCGCTCCCGGCGCGCTCGGCCTCGCGGGCGCGGTGCCGTTGGTGCTGTGGCGCAGGCGCCGCCTTCTGGCCACCGAAAGCCCGAGGGTTTCTGGCACGGGTACCGCCGGGTAGGGTGCCGTCCCAGATCGCCGATCTTCCGTGGCCCGCTCGGGGCCCGGACGGTCGATTCTCCGACCTGGGGGAGCACTGGGATGAGCGGGACGACACGTGGTACGGACGAGGGCCACGGACGGCTCGGCAGCAAGCTGTCGGGACTGGCCGTGGCCCTCGGCTGTGTGCTCTTCCTCGGGGGCTTCCTCTGGGGCGCCGTCGCCTACGCGCCCTACACCGTGCCGACCGACTCGATGTCCCCCACCATCACCTCCGGGGACCGCATACTCGCCGAGCGCGTGGACGGCTCCGAGATCAAGCGCGGTGACGTCGTGGTCTTCCGTCAGGAGACCTGGGGCAACGCCCCCATGGTCAAGCGGGTCGTCGCGGTCGGCGGGGACACGGTCGCCTGCTGCACCGACGGCAAGCTGACCGTCAACGGCAAGCAGATCGACGAGGGGTACCTCCCCGCGGGCCAGCAGGCCGAGCTGACCGGCATCCCGGAGATCACCGTCCCCAAGGGCCGGCTGTTCCTCCTCGGCGACGAGCGCAGCGGCTCCCTGGACTCCACCGCCCACCTCACGGAGGCCGGCAACGGCACGGTGCCGCGCGGCCACGTGGACGCGCGCGTGGACGCCGTCGTCTGGCCCATGGACGGCATGCTGGCCCGCCCCACGGGCTTCGAGAAGCTGGGCGCGCTGTCCTCTCCCGGCCCGCTGCGGCTGATCACCGCCGCGCTCGTCGTGGGCATGGTGCTCGTGCTGGGCGGCGCGGCCTACGGGCCCGTCGCCAAGCGGCTCGGCGGACGCGGCCGTACGACGCGGTCGGAGCCGGCCGGTGTCGCCTGAGAGCACGTCCGGGGGCTCGTACGGGGGCACGTCCGGTGATTCGCACGGGGGCTCGTACGGGGACACCTACGAGGGTGGGCTGCGCAGGGTGGCCCGGGTGATCCTGCTGGATCCGCGGGACCGCATCCTGCTGCTGCACGGGCACGAGCCGGACGATCCGAGCGACGACTGGTGGTTCACGCCCGGCGGCGGTGTGGAGGGCGCGGAGACCCGCGAGGAGGCCGCCCTGCGGGAGCTGGAGGAGGAGACCGGGATCACGGACGTGGAGCTCGGCCCCGTGCTCTGGCGGCGGAGGTGCTCCTTCCCCTTCGCCGGGCGCCGTTGGGACCAGGACGAGTGGTACTACCTGGCCCGGACCCCCGATACGCACGGGGCGGCGCCCGTCGCGGCGGGCCTCACGGAGCTGGAACGGCGCAGTGTGGCCGGAGCGCGCTGGTGGACGTGCGGGGAACTGGCCCGGACGCATGAGACGGTGTACCCGACCAGACTCGCCGAACTGCTTCGCACACTGCTCGACGAGGGTCCCCCCGCCAGACCCGTGGTCCTCGACACCGAAATTGTCTAGGGGCTCGCGGGACTGACGCACAATGGTGGGATCGCACGGCTGAAGGGGAACATGCCATGAGCGCCGAGGACCTCGAGAAGTACGAGACCGAGATGGAGCTGAAGCTCTACCGGGAGTACCGCGATGTCGTCGGTCTGTTCAAATACGTGATCGAGACCGAGCGGCGTTTCTATCTCACCAACGACTACGAGATGCAGGTGCACTCGGTCCAGGGTGAGGTGTTCTTCGAGGTGTCGATGGCGGACGCCTGGGTGTGGGACATGTACCGGCCGGCCCGCTTCGTGAAGCAGGTACGGGTGCTCACGTTCAAGGACGTGAACATCGAGGAGCTGAACAAGAGCGATCTGGAGCTGCCGGGCAGCTGAGCCCCATGAGTGGATGAGCCGGGCCGTCCTTCGTGTGGGTGACGAAGTTGTCCACAATCGGCTGCTTGTCCACCAAGATCCACTAGCGGGCTGAGTTGCCCTCAGTGTTGGCGCCGGAGGTGGTGCCGACATGAGCGAGGCACGAGACGGCGGGAACCGCGGCAACAACGCCCGGGGCGCGCTCGGCAAATACGGCGAGGAACTGGCCGCGCGGCGGCTGGTCGCGGCCGGGATGACGGTCCTGGAGCGCAACTGGCGCGGCGGCAGGACCGGCGAGATCGACATCGTGGCCCGGGACGGGGACGCGCTGGTCGTCTGCGAGGTGAAGACCCGCCGGGCCGGCCCGTTCGAACATCCCATGGCGGCCGTCACGACGACCAAGGCCGAACGGCTGCGCGGCCTCGCGGAACGCTGGCTCCAGGAACACGGGGGCAGCCCGCCGGGCGGCGTCCGCATCGACGTCGTCGGCGTCGTCGTCCCCGACCGCGGCGCCCCCGTCGTGGAGCACGTGCGGGGGGTGGCCTGATGGGATTCGCCCGCACATGCTCCGTGGCCCTCGTCGGAGTCGAGGGAGTCGTCGTCGAGGTCCAGGCCGACCTGGAACCGGGCGTGGCGGCGTTCACCCTGGTGGGCCTGCCGGACAAGAGCCTGACGGAGAGCAAGGACCGGGTCAGGGCGGCGGTGGTCAATTCGGGCGCCGAGTGGCCGCAGAAGAAGTTGACGGTGGGGCTCAGCCCGGCCTCGGTGCCGAAGGCGGGCAGTGGCTTCGACCTGGCGGTGGCCTGCGCGGTCCTGGGGGCCTCCGAACGGATCGATCCGCGAGTGCTGTCCGACATCGTGATGATCGGGGAACTGGGACTCGACGGCCGGGTCCGGCCGGTGCGGGGCATCCTGCCCGCGGTGCTGGCCGCTGCCGGGGCCGGATACGAGCAGGTGGTGGTGCCGGAGTGCGCGGCCGCGGAGGCCTCGCTGGTGCCCGGAGTCTCGGTACTGGGTGTGCGCACCCTGCGGCAGTTGATCGCCGTGCTCACGGATGAACCCGTGCCGGACGAGGAGCCCGACGAGGGGCGCCCGGACCCACTCATGGCGGGCCTCCGCCTTCCGGGCACCGGGGCGGCCACCGGCATGCACACGTCGGGGGCCGCGCAGCAGGACCAGGGCCATGACCTCGCCGATGTCGTCGGTCAGCTCGCGGCCCGGACCGCCGTGGAGGTCGCCGCGGCCGGCGGGCACCACGTCTTCCTGGAGGGGCCGCCGGGTGCGGGCAAGACGATGCTCGCCGAGCGGCTGCCGACCGTCCTGCCCAAGCTGGCGAGGGAGGAGTCGCTCGAGGTCACGGCGGTCCACTCGATCGCCGGTCTGCTGCCGCCGGGGAAGCCGTTGGTCGACGACGCGCCCTACTGTGCCCCTCACCACTCGGCCACGATGCAGTCCCTGGTCGGCGGGGGTCAGGGCGTCGCACGCCCCGGAGCGGTCTCACTCGCCCACCGCGGGGTGCTCTTCCTCGACGAGACCCCTGAGTTCAGCAGTCAGGCCCTGGACGCGTTGCGGCAGCCGCTGGAGGCGGGTCACGTCGTGATCGCGCGCAGCGCGGGAGTGGTCCGGTTCCCGGCGAAGTTCCTGATGGTCCTCGCCGCGAATCCCTGCCCCTGTGGTCGGTTCTCGCGGACGGACGACCTGTGCGAGTGCCCGCCTGCGTCGATCCGCCGCTACCAGGCCCGACTCTCCGGTCCGCTGCTGGACAGGGTCGACCTGCGGGTCGAGGTCGACCGGGTGACGCGGAGCGAACTCACGGGGCGGGGGGCCCGGGGCGAGTCCACGGCGACGGTGGCCGACCGTGTGCGCTCGGCGAGGGAACGAGCGGCCGAACGCCTGCTGGGTACACCCTGGCGGACGAACAGCGAGGTACCGGGGCGCGAACTGCGCAGCCGATGGCATCCCGCCCCGGGCGCGATGGACGAGGCCGAGCGGAGCCTGGAGCGGGGTGTGCTGACCGCACGCGGGCTTGACCGGGTGCTCCGGGTCGCCTGGACGATCGCCGACCTGGTCGGCCATGACCGCCCTGACGCGACGGACGTCAACCTGGGTCTGCAACTGCGCACCGGGGTCCCGCGCGGGGTGCCGATGGCGATCGGCGCGCTGACGTGATGCCCGAGGCGTGTGGTCCGTCGGCGGGCACGCCGTGACGGGCGAGGGAGGGGCACCGGACGGCGAGCGGCTCGACCGGGCCTTTCTGGCCCGTGTCCTTGAACCCGGCGACGAACTGGGCGGGCGATGGCTGCGGGAGTACGGAGCCCGAGAAGTGGTGCAGAGGCTCTCCGAGGGCGGGCGACCACTGCCGAAGGCCTCCGAGAAGCGGTGGGCGGGCCTGTGCGCCCGAGCCGGACGCGCCGATCCCACGGGCGACCTCGAGCGGGCGCGGGACGCCGGAGTCCGCTTCCTCGTCCCCGGTGACGGGGAGTGGCCCGGGCAGCTCGATGATCTCGGGGACGGGCGGCCCGTGGGGCTGTGGGTGCGGGGGACGGCGAATGTGCGGATGTGGGCCCTGCGGTCGGTGGCCGTCGTGGGGGCGCGGGCCTGCACGGAGTACGGGGCGCACATGGCGGCGGCACTGGGCGCGGGGCTGGCCGAGCGGGGGTGGGTGGTGGTGTCCGGGGGCGCGTACGGCGTGGACGGCGCCGCCCACCGGGGCGTGCTCGGGGCCGGCGGAGCGACCGTCGCCGTGCTGGCCTGCGGGGTCGACCGGCCCTATCCCCGGGGGCACGTCCAGCTGATCGGCAGGATCGCGGAACAGGGGCTCGTGGTGGGGGAGTTGCCGCCGGGGGAGCACCCGACGCCGAGCCGGTTCATCCAGCGCAACCGGGTCATCGGCGCGCTCACCAGGGGAACCGTGGTCGTGGAGGCGGCCCACCGCAGCGGCGCGCTGGTCACGGCCCGGGCGGCACAGCGGCTGGGCCGGTTCACCATGGGGGTGCCGGGCCCCGCCACCTCGGCGCTCTCGGCCGGCGTGCACGACCTGCTGCGGGGCGACGCCGTCCTCGTCTCCGACGCCGCCGAAGTCGTCGAGCTGGTGGGTGACATGGGCGAGCTGGCGCCCGACCGCCGGGGCCCCGTTCTCCCCCGTGACCTGCTGGAACCCGACGCGCGGCAGGTGCTGGCCGCCCTGCCGGCGCGAGGGGCCGCGGCCCCCGACGAGGTCGCGCGCGGCGCGGGCACGACCGTGGACGACGCGGTCGGGAGACTGTACGAACTGCGCGCACTCGGTTACGTCGAACGACACGGCGACGGCTGGAAGTTGACACGCCAGGCGATGATCTCCGTCTCGCCCGATCGGAGGTCGGGTTGACGCAGCCTGTTCGGCCGTCCGGGGGAACGCCGACGGCCTTACCGTTCCCGGTAGTTGGCGCGCCGGATCGCTCACGCACCGCGAAGGCCGCGACCCGGCGGCGCGTCCAGCGGAACGTATCTGCGCACCGGCGATCGCTCGGCCTTCGCGCACTGCGACTCCTCAGTCACGCTACGCTCACGAGGATTCCGACTCAGGACAGGCAACTCGACATCAGACCGACAGCTCACCCAGGCACCCCCAGTTCACGGCAGAACGGCACAAGGCGACGAATGCCCCAGCACACCTCCGGGTCTGACCGGGCGGCGGTACCGACCGCCGCTCGCGGCACCGTACGCCCACCCGCCCCCTCGACACTCGACGAGCTGTGGCGGACGTACAAGGCGACGGGCGACGACCGGCTGCGCGAGCAGCTGATCCTGCACTATTCACCGCTGGTGAAGTACGTGGCGGGCCGGGTGAGCGTCGGCCTGCCGACCAACGTCGAACAGGCGGACTTCGTCTCCTCCGGGGTCTTCGGGCTCATCGACGCGATCGAGAAGTTCGACATCGACCGGGAGATCAAGTTCGAGACGTACGCGATCACCCGGATCCGGGGCGCCATGATCGACGAACTGCGCGCGCTGGACTGGATCCCCCGGTCGGTGCGGCAGAAGGCCCGCAACGTCGAGCGGGCCTACGCCACGCTGGAGTCGCGGCTCAGACGTACGCCCAGCGAGGGCGAGGTCGCCGCCGAGATGGGAATCGCGATCGACGAACTCCACTCGGTGTTCAGCCAGTTGTCGCTGGCCAACGTGGTGGCGCTGGAGGAGCTGCTGCATGTCGGGGGCGAGGGCGGCGACCGGCTGAGTCTGATGGACACGCTGGAGGACACCGCCGCCGACAATCCGGTCGAGGTCGCCGAGGACCGGGAGCTGCGACGGTTCCTGGCGCGGGCCATCAACACGTTGCCCGAGCGCGAGAAGACCGTCGTGACGCTCTACTACTACGAGGGGCTCACCCTCGCGGAGATCGGGAACGTGCTGGGGGTGACCGAGAGCCGGGTGAGCCAGATCCACACGAAGTCGGTGCTGCAGCTGCGGGCGAAGCTGGCGAGTTTCGGCCGTTGACCGTCGCGATCCGGTCAGATGCCGAAGGGGGGCCGGGCGGGGACGGAGGCAGAGCAGGGCAGGGCTCGCCGGGGGCTCGTGGGCGGAAGGCACTCCCGTGGGTGGCGGTCCGTCCGTACAGTGGATGACGTGCCAAGGATTCGAGCGGCCTCCGTGGCCGAGCACAGGTCGATGCAGCGAGCCGCCCTGCTGGACGCGGCTCGCTCGCTGCTGTCCGAGGGTGGGACGGAGGCGCTGACGTTCCCCGCGCTCGCCGAGCGCACGGGGCTGGCGAGGTCGTCCGTGTACGAGTACTTCCGGTCACGGGCCGCCGTGGTCGAGGAGCTGTGCGAGGTCGACTTTCCCGTGTGGGCGGCGGAGGTCGAGGCGGCGATGGCCGCGGTCGAGCGGCCCGAGGACAAGGTCGAGGCGTACGTCCGCACACAGCTGGAACTGGTCGGGGACCGGCGGCACCGGGCCGTGGTGGCGATCTCGGCGAGCGAGCTGGACGCCGGCGCGCGGGAGAAGATCCGGGCCGCGCACGGGGGGCTCGTCGCGATGATCGTGGAGGCGCTGGCGGACCTCGGGCAGGCGGAACCCCGGCTGGGGGCGATGCTGTTGCAGGGGGTCGTGGACGCGGCCGTGCGGCGTATCGAGTTGGGGGCCGCGGAGGACCCCTCCGCGATCACGGAGGCGGCCGTGGGCATGGCGCTGCGGGGTGTGCGGGGCTGAGACCGCGGGTGCCGGCATCGGGACCGCACCTTGTGGGAGCCGGGCGGGCACGCTCACCCGGGCACCGGCAGCAGGCGTGACGGGCCCCTTCGGAGGAGCCGGGGCGGGAGCAGCGTGAGCGGGTCCAGGTAGGTGTCCCCTCTGCGCAGTCCCCAGTGGAGGCACGCCGTCGGGCAGTGGGAAGGGACGGCCTCCAGGGTGCCCAGGGGCGTCCCCGCCGTCACCTGGTCGCCCTTCTTCACGGAGGTACGGACGGGTTCGTAGGTCGTGCGCAGGGGCGGGTCGCCCGTGCCGGTCAGTTCGACCGAGACGACTCCTCGGCCCGCCACCCGGCCCGCGAACGCGACGCGGCCCGGTGCCACCGCGCGCACCGGAGACCCGGCCGGCGCGGCGAGATCGACGCCTCGATGGCCCCGGGCGTACGGGGTCGGCGGGGGCTCCCAGACCCGCGCCACCAGGGGACGCAGGCCGACGGGCCAGACGCGGGCCACGGCCGGGACCGGCTCCTCGGCCGTCGGTGGTGCCGGGGCGGCGGCGTCCTGCCCCGGAGCCGCGCGGGGTGCCGTCGTCCAGGCCGTGAGCAGCAGCGCCGACATCAGGCACAGCAGCAGGGCGGGCCATGTGCGGGCACGTCGTGGGGGTGTGTCCCCGTGGGTCATCTCGTCGGACATGGGGAAAGCGTCCCGCGAGTGGCGCGATCATGGCCGGGATCTGTGGAGTACTCGTCGGTTGTGGATATCGGCGTCACCCGGGGCCTCGCGGGTCCCGTACACTTCTGGTGGCGATCCGGGTCACCGGGTCGACTTCGCACGCCCCGGTACGAGGTCCGTCAGATTCGTCGGACGGTCCGTATCAGCGCCCCTCGGTCCTTCGTGGCAACGGCGCATCGCGGGCGTCAGGCGCGGGAGCCGTCCGGTTCTCGCGGCACAACCGAGAAATTCAAGGAGAACGGCCATGGCCGTCGTCACGATGCGGGAGCTGCTGGAGAGCGGCGTCCACTTCGGTCACCAGACCCGTCGCTGGAACCCGAAGATGAAGCGCTTCATCTTCACCGAGCGCAACGGCATCTACATCATCGACCTGCTCCAGTCGCTGTCGTACATCGACCGCGCCTACGAGTTCGTCAAGGAGACCGTCGCCCACGGCGGCACGGTCATGTTCGTCGGCACGAAGAAGCAGGCGCAGGAGGCCATCGCCGAGCAGGCCACCCGCGTCGGCATGCCCTACGTCAACCAGCGCTGGCTGGGCGGCATGCTCACCAACTTCTCGACCGTCTACAAGCGTCTGCAGCGCCTCAAGGAGCTCGAGCAGATCGACTTCGAGGACGTCGCCGCGTCGGGTCTGACCAAGAAGGAGCTTCTCGTGCTCTCGCGCGAGAAGGCCAAGCTGGAGAAGACCCTCGGCGGTATCCGCGAGATGCAGAAGGTGCCCAGCGCCGTCTGGATCGTGGACACCAAGAAGGAGCACATCGCGGTCGGCGAGGCCCGGAAGCTCAACATCCCGGTCGTCGCCATCCTCGACACCAACTGCGACCCCGACGAGGTCGACTACAAGATCCCCGGCAACGACGACGCGATCCGCTCCGTCACGCTGCTCACCCGTGTGATCGCCGACGCGGTCGCCGAGGGTCTCATCTCCCGCTCCCGTGTCGCCACCGAGGGCAAGGGCGACAAGGCCGCGGGCGAGCCGCTGGCCGCCTGGGAGCGCGACCTGCTCGAGGGCGAGAAGAAGGCCGACGAGGCGCCGGCCGCCGAGGCTCCCGCTGCCGCCGAGGCTCCGGCCGAGGCCGCTGCCGAGGCCCCCGCTGCTGAGGCCCCCGCCGCCGAGGCCGCTGCTGAGGCCCCCGCCGCCGAGGCTCCGGCCGCGGACGCCGAGCAGGCCTGACCTTCACGGTCGTAGGGCTGTCGACATGACGGCGGGTGGCGCCGAACGCGCCACCCGCCGTTCACCCACAGCCCGTAGATCTTCGGCGGGCGCCCGCCCTACGAGCGGCGGCGGACGCCGACTTCGAGACTTCGAACTCCGAGAAGAGATTCACAGATCATGGCGAACTACACCGCCGCTGACGTCAAGAAGCTCCGCGAGCTCACCGGCGCCGGCATGATGGACTGCAAGAAGGCGCTGGACGAGGCCGAGGGCAACGTCGACAAGGCCGTCGAGGCCCTGCGCATCAAGGGCCAGAAGGGCGTCGCCAAGCGCGAGGGCCGCTCCGCCGAGAACGGCGCCGTGGTCTCCGTCATCGCCGACGACAACACCTCCGGTGTCCTCGTCGAGCTGAAGTGCGAGACGGACTTCGTCGCCAAGGGCGAGAAGTTCCAGGCCGCCGCGAACGCCATCGCCGCCCACGTCGCCGCGACCTCCCCGGCCGACCTCGACGCGCTGCTCGCCTCCGAGATCGAGGCCGGCAAGACCGTCCAGGCGTACGTCGACGAGGCCAACGCCAACCTCGGCGAGAAGATCGTCCTGGACCGCTTCGCGCAGTTCGCCGACGGCTTCGTCTTCGCCTACATGCACCGCACCATGCCCGACCTGCCCCCGCAGATCGGTGTTCTGGTCGAGCTCGACAAGGCCGACGCCGACCTCGCCAAGGGTGTCGCCCAGCACATCGCCGCCTTCGCGCCGAAGTACCTCTCCAAGGAGGACGTGCCGGCCGAGGTCGTCGAGTCCGAGCGCCGCGTCGCCGAGGAGACCACCCGCGCTGAGGGCAAGCCCGAGGCCGCCCTGCCGAAGATCGTCGAGGGTCGCCTCAACGGCTTCTTCAAGGACGCCACGCTGCTCGGCCAGCCCTACGCGCTGGACAACAAGAAGTCCGTCCAGAAGGTCCTGGACGAGGCCGGTGTCACCCTGAAGCGCTTCACGCGCATCAAGGTTGGCATCTGAGTCCGTTACGCGACCAGCGCCCGGCCCCGATAGGGTCGAGTGCAGTCGTTCGCGTACGCCGCCCCGTGCGCGCGTGACGCGATACGGACGACAGCAGATCTGACGAGGAGGCCATTGCCGCGCATGGGATGCGAACACCACCCCACCGGCAATGGCCTTCTTCGTATGTGCGACACGTGAAGAGGCGAGATCCCATGACCACCAAGCCCCAGAAGAGCGACGACGGCAAATTGAGCGGCCGGTTTCTGCTGAAGCTGTCCGGAGAGGCGTTCTCCGGGGGCGGTGGCCTCGGCGTCGACCCCGACGTGGTGCACGCGATCGCGCGTGAGATCGCGGCGGTCGTACGCGACGGCGCGGAGATCGCCGTCGTCATCGGCGGCGGCAACTTCTTCCGCGGCGCCGAACTCCAGCAGCGCGGCATGGACCGGGCCCGCTCCGACTACATGGGCATGCTCGGCACCGTCATGAACTGCCTCGCCCTCCAGGACTTCCTGGAGAAGGAGGGCATCGACAGCCGCGTCCAGACCGCCATCACCATGGGCCAGGTCGCGGAGCCGTACATCCCGCTGCGCGCCGTGCGCCACCTGGAGAAGGGCCGTGTGGTCATCTTCGGCGCCGGTATGGGCATGCCCTACTTCTCCACCGACACCACCGCCGCCCAGCGCGCCCTGGAGATCGACGCCGAGGCGCTGCTGATGGGCAAGAACGGTGTGGACGGGGTCTACGACTCCGACCCCAAGACCAACCCGGACGCGGTCAAGTTCGACTCCCTCGGCTACGGCGAGGTCATCACCCGCGAGTTGAAGGTCGCCGACGCCACCGCGATCACGCTCTGCCGTGACAACAAGCTCCCGATCCTCGTGTTCGAGCTTCTCAAGGAGGGCAATATCGCGCGGGCCGTCAAGGGTGAGAAGATCGGCACTCTCGTGGGTGATCAGGGAAGCCGGGCCTGAGGCCGGGTCCTTCCCCTGCCCGGGGGACGGAGCCTGACCGGGGGATGGACAATGTCCTGCCGGTCGGGAACCGTGCAGGAACAAGACGCGACGCAGCCGGCCGCCGACCAGACCAAGTACAGCTGCCGGGCCTACTCAAGACACGCAGGAGCAAGTGGTGATCGAAGAGACCCTCCTCGAGGCCGAGGAGAAGATGGAGAAGGCCGTCGTGGTCGCCAAGGACGACTTCGCCGCGATCCGCACCGGTCGTGCGCACCCGGCGATGTTCAACAAGATCGTGGCTGACTACTACGGCGCGCTGACGCCGATCAACCAGCTCGCCTCGTTCTCGGTGCCGGAGCCGCGCATGGCCGTGGTGACCCCGTTCGACAAGACCGCCCTGCGCAACATCGAGCAGGCGATTCGCGACTCCGACCTCGGCGTCAACCCGAGCAACGACGGCAACATCATCCGGGTGGTGTTCCCCGAGCTGACCGAGGAGCGCCGCCGCGACTACATCAAGGTCGCCAAGAGCAAGGCGGAGGACTCCAAGGTGTCCATCCGCTCGGTCCGCCGCAAGGCCAAGGACGCGATCGACAAGCTCGTCAAGGACGGCGAGGTCGGCGAGGACGAGGGCCGTCGTGCGGAGAAGGAGCTCGACGACACCACCGCGAAGTACGTCACCCAGGTGGACGAGCTGCTCAAGCACAAGGAAGCGGAGCTCCTCGAGGTCTGATGAACGACTCTTCCTGGGGGGCGCCGCCACAAGCCGGGTACTGGGCGCCGACCGACCGGGGACCTGTCCAGGGGCATGCCCCGGCGGGTCCCACGTACGATGCGCCTGAGGCCCAGCAGACTCGCCCCATGCCCATCGTGCCCGACGTACCCGCGCATGGCGGGAACCAGGACGACGACCGGGGGGCCGCTCGGCAGGCCGGTCCCCCGTTCCGTGACGAGACGCCGTCGGCGCAGCCCCACGGGGCCGCGCCGCAGAAGCCGGAGCCCATGCCCGACGCCCCGCAGCCCGCCCCGCAGAAGAAGAGCGCGGGCCGTGACCTGGGCGCCGCCATAGGGGTCGGCGTCGCGCTCGGCGCGGTCATCGTCGCGTCGCTGTTCATCGTCAAGGCCGCGTTCGTCGGCGTGATAGTGGTCGCCGTCGTCGTCGGTCTGTGGGAGCTCACCTCGCGCCTGCAGGAACGCAAGGGCATCAAGGCGCCCCTCGTGCCGCTGGCGGTCGGCGGTGCCGCCATGGTCGTCAGCGGATACGTGCGCGGGCCCGAGGGCGCGTGGGTGGCCATGGCGCTCACCGCGCTCGCCGTCCTCGTCTGGCGGATGACCGAACCGCCGGAGAACTACCTCAAGGACGTCACGGCGGGGGTCTTCGCGGCCTTCTACGTGCCGTTCCTGGCCACGTTCGTCGCGCTCATGCTCGCCGCCGACGACGGGCCTCAGCGGGTCCTGGTGTTCCTGCTGCTGACCGTCGTCAGCGACACGGGCGCGTACGCCGTCGGCTGGCGGTTCGGCACGCACAAGCTCGCGCCGCGCATCAGCCCCGGCAAGACCCGGGAGGGGCTGCTCGGCGCGATCGCCTTCGCCATGGTCGCGGGCGCGCTGCTCATGCAGTTCGTCATCGACGACGGGGCCTGGTGGCAGGGCCTGCTCCTCGGCCTCGCCGTCGCGGCCAGCGCCACGCTGGGCGACCTCGGCGAGTCCATGATCAAGCGGGACCTCGGCATCAAGGACATGGGCACGCTCCTGCCGGGCCACGGCGGCATCATGGACCGCCTGGACTCCCTCCTCCCGACCGCTCCGGTGGTCTGGCTCCTGCTGGTGCTCTTCGTGGGCTCCGGCTGATCCGAATCGCCCGCGCCCACGCGCGCCGCAGACGGGCCCTCGTCCTGGTTCGCCGGGGCGGGGGCCCGCGCCCGTGCTCCCCGACTTCCTGACGGGGACGGGTCACACGAGTTGATCTGCGACACTGGGAGGGTTATGCCGAAGCCCGGAGAACTCACATTCGTCGCCCCCCGCGGAGCCAAGAAGCCGCCGCGGCATCTTGCTGATCTTTCGCCTGCTGAGCGGAAGGAGGCTGTTGCCGCGATCGGGGAGAAGCCGTTTCGTGCCAAGCAGCTGTCGCAGCACTACTTCGCGCGGTACGCGCACGACCCGGAGCAGTGGACCGACATCCCCGCGGGTGCGCGGACGAAGCTGCGGGAGGCGCTGCTTCCGGAGCTGATGACCGTCGTGCGGCATCTGTCGACCGACCAGGAGACCACGCGCAAGACGCTGTGGCGGCTGTTCGACGGGACGCTCGTGGAGTCCGTGCTGATGCGGTACCCGGACCGGGTGACGATGTGCATCAGTTCGCAGGCCGGCTGCGGGATGAACTGCCCGTTCTGCGCCACCGGGCAGGCCGGGCTCGACCGGAACCTGTCCACCGCCGAGATCGTCCACCAGATCGTCGACGGGATGCGGGCGCTCAGGGACGGCGAGATCCCCGGCGGGCCCGCGCGGCTCTCCAACATCGTCTTCATGGGGATGGGCGAGCCGCTCGCCAACTACAACCGCGTCGTCGGGGCGATCAGGCGGCTGACCGACCCGGAGCCGGACGGGCTCGGGCTGTCGCAGCGTGGGATCACCGTGTCGACGGTCGGGCTGGTGCCCGCCATCCACCGGTTCTCCGACGAGGGCTTCAAGTGCCGGCTCGCGATCTCCCTGCACGCCCCGGACGACGAACTGCGTGACACGCTCGTCCCCGTGAACACCCGGTGGAAGGTGCGCGAGGTCCTGGACGCCGGGTGGGAGTACGCGGCGAAGTCCGGGCGTCGGCTGTCCATCGAGTACGCGCTGATCCGGGACATCAACGACCAGGCGTGGCGCGGTGACCGGCTCGGCCGGCTGCTCAGGGGCAAGCCGGTGCATGTAAACCTGATCCCGCTGAACCCGACCCCCGGCTCCAAGTGGACCGCCTCCCGGCCCGAGGACGAGAAGGCGTTCGTCGAGGCCATCGCCGCCCATGGCGTGCCGGTGACCGTCCGGGACACCCGGGGGCAGGAGATCGACGGGGCGTGCGGTCAGCTCGCGGCGACCGAGAGGTAGTCTGAGACCCGTACGCACATGTTCATATTCCGACAGGGGAGCGCCACAGCGCTGAGAGTGCGGCATCCGGGCCGCAGACCCTCTGAACCTCGCCCAGGTCATTCTGGGTAGGAAGTTCGGTCATCACTCAAGCTGTTGCGCCCTGCCCGGGAGCCTTCGGAACGCCGAGAGCCCCGGGCAGGGCCGCGTCTCTTCCTGGTCACCTCCAGGAGGAATGAATCCAGTGGGCATCACCATCACCAGGAGAGCGACGGTTCTCGCCGTCGGTCTCGGGCTCGTCACCCTGTCCGCGTGCGGTTCGTCGGCGGACGACGCCGGTTCCGACGGTTCCGGCGGCTCCAAGACCGTCACCCTCGTCAGCCACGGCTCCTTCGCCTACTCCAAGGACGTGCTGAAGGCCTTCGAGAAGGAGTCCGGGTACCAGGTCAAGGTGCTCAAGAGCGGCGACGCGGGGCAGGCCGTCAACCAGGCGATCCTGACCAAGGACAACCCGCAGGGCGACGTCTTCTTCGGCGTCGACAACACGCTGCTCTCCCGCGCGCTCGACAACGGCCTCTTCCAGCCGTACGAGGCGAAGGGGCTCGACAAGGTCGGCGCCGAGTACCAGTTGGACAAGGGCGAGCACCGGGTCACGCCCATCGACTCCGGTGACATCTGCGTCAACTACGACAAGGCCTACTTCGCCGAGAAGAAGATCGAGCCGCCGAGGACCTACGCCGATCTCGTCAAGCCCGAGTACAAGGATCTCCTCGTCACCGAGAACGCCTCCACCTCCTCGCCGGGGCTCGGCTTCCTGCTCGGTTCGGCCGCGGAGTTCGGCGACGACGGGTGGGAGGGCTACTGGGAGAAGCTCGAGGCCAACGGCGTGAAGGTCGTCGACGGCTGGGAGCAGGCGTACTACCAGGAGTTCTCCGGGTCGACGGACGGCAAGAAGGCCGGCGGCGACCGGCCGCTCGTCGTGTCGTACGCCTCCTCGCCGCCCGCCGAGGTCGTCTACGCGAAGCCGCGGCCGAAGACCGCGCCGACCGGGGTCGCCGAGGGCACCTGCTTCCGGCAGATCGAGTTCGCGGGGCTGCTGAGCAACGCGAAGAACGCCAAGGGCGGCAAGGCGCTGATCGACTTCCTGATCTCGAAGCGGTTCCAGGAGGACATGCCGCTCAACATGTTCGTGTACCCGGTGGTCGAGGGGGCGTCCGTGCCCGCCGAGTTCACCGAGTACGGGCCGGCGGCGAAGGACCCCGAGACCATGGCGCCGGAGAAGATCGCCGAGAACCGCGACCAGTGGGTCAAGTCGTGGACCTCCCTGGTACTGAAGTAGCGAAGTCGTCGTCCGAGACCGTGCCGCGCGGCCCCCGTCGGTCGGGGGGCGCGGCCCGGCTCGGGCTCATGGCGGTGCCCGTCGCGTTCTTCGCCGTGTTCTTCGCCTATCCCGTCGCGGCGATCGTCGCCCGGGGGCTCAAGGCCGACGGGAGCTGGGACCTCGGGCGGATCGCGGAGGTGCTGGGGGACACGGGGATCCGGCACGTGCTGTGGTTCACCACCTGGCAGGCGATCGTCTCGACCGCGCTCACACTGCTGATCGCGCTCCCCGGCGCGTATGTGTTCGCGCGCTTCGATTTCAGGGGCAAGGACGTGCTGCGGGCGGTCGTGACCGTGCCGTTCGTCCTGCCGACCGTGGTCGTCGGTACGGCGTTCCTGGCCCTCGTCGGGCGCGGCGGGCTCTTCGACGAACTGTGGGGCCTGCGGCTGGACACCACGGTCTGGGCGATCCTCCTCGCTCATGTGTTCTTCAACTACGCGGTCGTCGTCCGGACCGTCGGCGGGCTGTGGTCGCAGCTCGACCCGCGGCAGGAGGAGGCCGCGCGGATGCTCGGGGCGTCTCCGTTCGCGGCCTGGCGGAAGGTGACGCTCCCCGCGCTCGGGCCCGCCGTGGCCGCCGCGGCGCTGATGGTCTTCCTCTTCACCTTCACCTCCTTCGGGGTGGTGCAGATCCTCGGCGGACCGACCTTCTCCACGCTGGAGGTGGAGATCTACCGGCAGACCTCGGAGATCTTCGACCTGTCGACGGCCGCCGTGCTGACGCTGGTCCAGTTCGTCGCGGTCGGGCTGATCCTCGCCGTGCACGCGTGGACCGTACGGCGACGGGAGACCGCCCTGCGCCTGGTGGACGCCTCGCTCACCGCCCGGCGGCCGCGCGGGGCGGGGCAGTGGGCACTGCTGGGCACGGTCCTCGTGACCGTCGTCGTACTGATCCTGCTGCCATTGGGCGTGCTGGTGGAGCGGTCGCTCGACGCGCCCGGCTTCGGCTTCTACAAGGCCCTGACCAGCGACGAGAGCGGGATCTTCCTGGTCGCGCCGATCGAGGCGGTCGGGAACTCGCTCCGCTACGCGGCCGCCGCGACCGTCATCGCCCTGCTCGTCGGCGGACTCGCCGCCGCCGCGCTCACCCGGCGCGCGGGCCGGCTGGTCCGGGGCTTCGACGCGCTGCTGATGCTGCCGCTCGGGGTGTCCGCGGTGACCGTCGGCTTCGGGTTCCTGATCGCGCTGGACGAGCCGCCGCTGGACCTGCGGTCGTCCTGGATCCTGGTGCCGCTCGCCCAGGCCCTGGTCGGTGTCCCGTTCGTCGTGCGGACCATGCTGCCCGTGCTGCGCGCGGTGGACGAACGGCTGCGGGAGGCCGCAGCCGTGCTCGGGGCCTCGCCGTGGCGGGTCTGGCGCGAGGTCGATCTGCCCATGGTGCGGCGGGCGTCGCTCGTCGCGGCCGGGTTCGCCTTCGCCGTGTCGCTCGGCGAGTTCGGCGCGACCGTGTTCATCGCGCGCGCCGACAATCCGACGCTGCCGGTCGCCGTGGCACGGCTGCTGGGACGGCCCGGTGAAATCAACTACGGCCAGGCGATGGCCCTTTCGACGATTCTGATGGTGGTGTGCGCGGTGGCCCTGCTGGTGCTGGAGCGCCTCCGTACCGATCGCACGGGAGAGTTCTGATGTTGCTCAGGCTTGAGGACGCGACCGTACGGTTCGACGGTCGGCCCGTGCTCGACGGGGTCGATCTGGACGTCGCCGAGCACGAGATCGTCTGTGTGCTGGGCCCCAGCGGCAGCGGCAAGTCGACGCTGCTGCGGGTGGTCGCCGGGCTGCAACCCCTCGACGGCGGACGGGTGTCGCTCGACGGGCGGGACCAGCGGGGCGTGCCCGCCCACAAGCGCAGTGTCGGCCTGATGTTCCAGGACCACCAGCTCTTCCCCCAGCGGGACGTGGCCGGCAACGTCGCCTTCGGCCCCCGGATGCACGGCGCGGCGAAGGACGAACGCGCCGTACGCGTGCGGGAGTTGCTGGAGCTGGTCGGGCTGCCCGGGGCCGCGCGCCGGCGTGTCGGGGAGCTGTCCGGTGGTGAGCAGCAGCGGGTGGCGCTGGCGCGGGCCCTCGCGCCGCGCCCCCGCCTGCTGATGCTGGACGAGCCCCTCGGCCAGCTGGACCGGTCGCTGCGGGAGCGCCTCGTCGTCGAACTCCGGCAGCTTTTCGGGGAGTTGGGGACGACCGTGCTGGCGGTCACGCACGACCAGGGTGAGGCGTTCGCGCTGGCCGACCGGGTCGTGGTGATGCGGGACGGTCGGATCGCCCAGTCCGGTACGCCCCTTGAGGTGTGGCGCCGGCCCGCGGACGAGTTCGTGGCCCGCTTCCTCGGCTTCGACAACGTGGTCGAGGCGACGGTGACGGGGCAGGTGGCGGACACCGTGTGGGGCAAGGTGCCGGTGCCGGAGGGGGCGCCGCAGGGGGTGTGCACGCTGCTTGTGCGGCCCGCCGGCGTACGGCTGGTGGATCCGGCCGACGGCCTGCGCTGCACGGTGGCCGCGCGTACGTTCCGGGGCACGCATGTCGCCCTGCACCTCCAGCCGGAGGGCGCGCCGCGACTGGAGGCGGCGTGTGCGCTGCGGGACGCGCCGGAGCCAGGGGACGAGGTCGGCGTGAGCTTCGACGGGGCGGAAATCGTCGTGCTGGGGGCCGGTCCGGCCGCATAAGGTGCGGCACCATGGCGATGCTTGTGCAGGAACCCGGGCCGCGACATGAGCGCTACTGTGCCGAGATCGAGCTCCAGGTGAAGAAGGTGCGGCAACTGGTGACCTCCGGCGCCGATCTGACGGCGACCGTGCCGACCTGCCCCGACTGGACGCTGGAACACCTGCTGCGGCACATCGGCGGCGCTCTGCGCTGGGTCGAGGCGAACGTACGGACCCGGGCGAAGGAGGAGTTCCCCGAGGCGGACGTCCCGCTGTACGGAGGGCCGGAAGGGCAGGGGGACCCGGCCGCGCTGGACGCGTGGCTCGCCGAGAGCGGCGCGATGACCGTGGCCGCACTGCGCGAGGCGGGCCCCGTGGAGCCCGTGTGGTCGTGGGGGTGGGAGCGGAGTGCGGGGTTCTGGGCCCGGCGGATGGCCCACGAACTCGTCGTCCACGGAGCCGATGCCGCGCTCACCGTGGGACGGGCGGTCGAGGTGGCACCGGAGATCGCCGCCGACACGATCGACGAGTGGCTGGAGATCGTCGAGTTCGTGCAGCGCACCATGCCGCACGACGAGGCGGCGGAACTGCGGGGCCCGGGGCGCACCATCCATCTGCATGCCACCGACACGTCCCCCGAAATTGACGCCGAGCGGAGCGAGATGGGGGTCCCCCCGCCCGAAGGGTGGGGGAGGGTGATCGAGCTGACCGAGGACGTGATGCGCCGACGGCGCGGCCATGAGAAGGCGACGGTGGCGCTGCGCGGGCCGCTCACCGAGGTGCTGCTCGCTTTCTATCGCCGCATGCCGCCGGACGGCGGGGAGTTGCAGGTGCTGGGGGACCGGGAGCTGCTCGACTTCTGGCTGCGGAGGGCCACGTTCGGGTGAGCGAGCCCGGAACAGCGGGTGGCCCGTACCCCGTGGTGCGGGGGTACGGGCCACGGCCCTGACGGACAGGGGTCAGCGGGTGGAGGCTCCACGCCGCCGCATGCTGTAGTACACGGCACCGGCGCCGAGGGCGACCAGGGCCGCCGCGGCACCGGCGATCGTGCCGGTGTTGGAGTCGCCACCGGTCTCGGCGAGGCCCGAGTCGCCCTCGGGGGAGGGGGCGTTGTCGTCCTTCGAGCCCGCGGGCACGGTGCCCTCGGAGGCGGACGGGGTGGGGGAGGTCTTGGTCCGGGACGGCTCGTCGTCCTGCCCGTTTCCGTTCCCGTTCCCCGTCTCCTTCTCCTTTTCCTTGCCCTTGTCGGCGGACTTGCCGGGTGCCTTGGACGCGGCCGGCGGGGTGATGGCGTCGGCCGTGCAGGCGTCGGCGGGGGCCACCAGGATCGGCAGGTCCTCGTTGACGTAGTCCTCGGCCTCGACGTGGATGCGGTACTCGGCGTTCGGCTCCCAGTCCTCGTCGAAGGTGACGGTGACACCCTTGGCGGTGGAGTCCTCGATCGTCCGGCTGCCGACCATGCGCAGGTCGGCCCCGTTGTTCTCCAGGTAGACCGTGATCTCGGCCTTGACGCCCAGCGGGTCCACGTCGGTCACCCGGATGACGCCGTTGCCGCCGTCGCACTCGGCGACGGCGGAGAAGTCCTTGATGCTGCAGGCCATGGCATTGCCCGCGACGCCGAGCACGAGCGCGGCGGACGCGAGAGCAACACCGATGGAGCGCGAAGTCCGCGCACTGCGAGGAGTTATGGACACGTTTGCCCTTCACGGGAAGCACAGGGGAGTGGGGGTGACGGAGGGCCGCCGGGGGAGCGGCTCCCCATGTGCCTCACAGGTTTATAAGCGCGCCATAAGCAATGTCAATCCGAAGAAGTGTTTGGGCGGTCCCCGAGACGGGCCAGGGCGTCCGGAGCCTCCTCGATCCGGTCGACGAGGGCTATACGGGCCTCCATCGAACGGCCCCGCGCCAGCGAGTTGAGCAACGGCCAGGTCGGCAGCGTCTGCGTCCAGTGGGCCCGGTCGACGAGGACCATGGGGGTCGGTTCGCCGCGCGACTCGTAGTAGTTGGGGGTCGCGTTGTCGAAGATCTCCTGCACGGTTCCGGCGGCCCCGGGCAGGAAGACGACGCCGGCACCGGAGCGGGCGAGGAGACCGTCCTCCCGGGTGGCGTTGGCGAAGTACTTGGCGATGTGCGAGGCGAACGGGTTCGGCGGCTCGTGGCCGTAGAACCAGGTGGGGATGCCGACGGAGGTGCCGCCCTTCGGCCAGCGGGTGCGCACCTCGAAGGCGGTGCTCGCCCAGTCGGTGATGGAGGGCGTGAACTTCGGCGCCCCCGCCAGCAGTCGCAGCGACTCGGCGAGCATCCCGTCGTCGTACGGCGCCGCGTAGGCGCCCAGGTTCGCCGCCTCCATCGCACCCGGACCGCCGCCGGTGGCGACCGTGAGACCCGAGCGGGCGAGGGTCCGGCCGAGGCGGGCGGCGCCCTCGTAGGCCTCGGTGCCGCGTGCCATCGCGTGGCCGCCCATCACGCCCACCACCCGGGCGCCGGAGAGGAGTTCGTCGAGGGCGTCCGAGACGGAGTCGTCGTGGACGGCGCGCAGCATGGAGGCGTAGACGTCGCGGTCGGCCTTGGTGCGCTGGAACCAGGCGTACGCGCGGGCGTCGGGGGTGGCCTCGTAGCCGCCGTCGGACAGGGAGGCGAAGAGTTCGTCGGGGGAGTAGAGCAGGCCCCGGTACGGATCGAAGGGCAGGCCGGGGACGGGCGGGAAGACCAGGGCGCCGTCCGTGCGTATCTTCGCGGCCGCCTCCGGACGCATCGGGCAGCCGAGGAAGACGGCCTGCGCCGTGTCGGTGGCGAGCAGTTCGCGCGTACGGTCCGTCAGATCGACGGCCTGGACCCGGTATCCGGCGAGCGTGCCGCGCGACGAGACGGTCGCGTCGAACTCCTCGATCGTCTCGATCTCGAAGTCGTCGTGGTGGGCCGCGTGGGCGGGCATCGTCTGCACCCGCCCATGCTATTGCGCTCCGCTGGGTGGGCCGGGCGCCTGTGAGGGTGGGGGCGACTGTGCTTGGCGGCTGCGGGTGGGTGGGGGTTGCTCGCGCAGTTCCCCGCGCCCCTGGCGGGGCGCGGGGGCGGGCGGCGGGTGGACGAGTGGCGCTTTCAGCCCTCGATCGCCGACGGGTCCATCCACACGACCTCCCAGGTGTGGCCGTCGAGGTCGTCGAAGGCGCGGCCGTACATGAAGTCCATGTCCTGGACCTTCTCCGAGGCGGTGCCGCCGGCGGCGACCGCCTTCTCGACCAGCTCGTCCACCTTCGCGCGGCTCTCGGCGCTCAGACAGAGCAGCACCTGGCTGGTCCTGGTGGCGTCCGCGATCTCCTTCTTGGTGAAGGTCGCGTAGAACGGCTTGGTGAGGAGCATCGCCACGATGGTGTCGCTGATCACGACGGAGGCCGCGTTCTCGTCGCTGAACTGGGGGTTGAGCGCGTAGCCGAGCTCCGTGAAGAACTTCTTCGAGGCGTCGAGGTCGTTCACGGGCAGGTTCACGAAGATCATCTGCTGGTACATGGCGAGGTCTCTCCCGTAATCCGTCGTATCGGTTTCGGTCTGTTCGCAGGGATAGACCGGGGGTCCCCGCGAAACTCATCGCCGCGCGCGAACTTTTTTCGTACGAGTTTTCAGGCGGCCAGCGGGCGCGCCGCCAGCTCGGCGATCGTCCAGGTCAGGGGGCCGAACACGGCGAGCAGGGCGGCCGCGCGGAGCAGGGCCGCCCGCCGGGGCAGAACGCGGGGCGCCCCCAGCCGCAGCAGCGCGGCCGTGGTGTCCGCGTGCGCCCGCCGGGCCTCGACGGCGGCTGTCGCGAGGGTGAGCACGGCGCAGCCGGCCACCACGAGCCCGCCCAGCAGGGTGAGCGGGCCGACGGTGGGGCGCACGCCCGAGGACAGCGTCGCCATGGCGTAGGCGCCGGAGGCCACCGCGCACACCACGCCGAGGGGACGCCCGACGCGCCGGGCCTCCTCCTGGAGCACGCGCCCGGAGAGGAGGCGCAGTGCGCCGGGGCGTACGGACTGGAGCAGGCGCCCGGTGAGATGGGTGAGGCCGGGCCCGACGAGGATCAGCCCGAGCGCGGTGAGCAGCCAGCCGCCCAGGACGCCCGCGGGGCTGTCCGCGAAGCCGCCGGGGAGGGTGAGGCCGGAGCCGTCGTTCGACTGGCCTGCGTAGCTCTCGAAGGCGAGGCCCACGGCCAGTACGGCGACGCCCCAGGGGAGGCCGCCGGGGGCGGGGCGCGGAGCCGGTGGTTCCGGCGGCGCCTGGGCGGACTCGGCGGCGGCCGTGCCCTTCTCGTCCGCCCCCTCGTCCGCCTCCTCCTCGTACCTCGTGGCCCCCGCCGGGGGCGCGGTGCGCCGGGAGATCGCGAAGGTGTCGTACGCCATGAAGCGGGTCCGGGGGCCGGTGGGCCTGGCGTCGCTGCCCTTGGGGCGCAGGACCAGCGCGGTGGTGACCGAGGCGACGGCCGGGACGAGGGAGAGGAGGGTGAGGGCGGCCGGGAGGGGCAGAGGGCGCCCGGCGGCGAGGACGTCGGCGGCCGCGCCGTCGAAGGGCAGGCCGGTGAGGTCGCCGCGCAGGTGGAGGAAGAAGAGGAGGGCGAGGAGGGAGCCGAGGACGGTGGACAGGGCCGTGGTGACCGCGGAGATCGCCATGAGCCGGCCGGGACCGAGGCCGATCGCGGAGAGGCCGGGGCGAGGGCGGGTGCCGGGGTCGGTGCGGGCCACCGTCACCGCGAAGTACACGGTGGCGGCGGCGGGGGCCACGCACCAGGCCAGACGGAGCGCCGAGCCCGCCGGGGCGTGCGGGTGGGCCATGGCGTGCCCGAGGGCGCAGAGCAGCAGGAAGCCGGTGCCGCCGGCGGCCGCGGCCACGAGAAGCCGACGGAACTGGACCACGGGGTGGGCCCGGCGGGCTAGGCGGAGAGCGAGCACGCTGCCCGGCCTTCCCCGTCGGCGGCGGAGGAGCGCGCCCCGGCCGCCGGGCCGTCGGCCTCGGCAGGTGGCTGCGCCTTCCCGTCGGCGGGTGTTCTGGCTTCGCCCTCGGCAGCCGGGCGGCCCACTTCTGGGGTGGGGGCTGGTCGGTCGGTGGTTTCGGTGGGCTGGCGGGCCTGTTCGTCGGCGGGCGTTCTGGCTTCGCCCTCGGTTGCGGGGCGGCCTACCTCTGCGGCGGTGGAGGGGTGGTCCGACTGGGCCGGGGGGTCCGTCGCTGCCGGGGTGGTGGGGCGTCGGGGTTCTCGGGGCGTGGGGCGGCTCGCCTCAGTGGTGGCGGTCGGTGCTGCGTCGGCGGTGGCGGCCGGTGCTGCTTCCGGTGCGGTGTGGGCCGCCGCCTCCGGGCCGGAGCGCTCCGTGCTCGCGCCGGCGGGGGATCCGGCGCGGCGGGGCCGGCCGGCCGGGGCGCGGCTCTCGGGCTCCGGGGTGGCGGGCAGGCGGACCGTCTTCACGTGGCGTCCGTCCAGGAGGGTCACCGTGCGGTCCGCGAGGGCCGCCGTGTCGGGGTCGTGGGTGGCGAGCACGACCGTGATCCGGTGGGAGCGGGCCGCCGTGGTCAGGGTGCGCAGGACATGGGTGTGTTCGGCGCGGTGCAGCGGGGCCGTCGGTTCGTCCGCGAAGAGGACCGTGGGGGCGCAGACCAGGGCGCGGGCCACCACCACGCGCTGGCGCTCCGACTGGAGGAGGGCGTGCGGGCGCTTGCGGGCGGTGTCCCGGATGTCGAGGCGCTCCAGCCACTCCAGGGCGGCGGCCTTGGCGGCCCGGCGGCCGGTGCCGCGCAGCATCAGCGGCAGGGCGGTGTTCTCCCAGGCGTTCAGCTCGGGGACGAGGACCGGCTCGGGGTCGATCCACCCGAAGCGATCCAGACGCAGCCGTTCTCGGGCGTGCGCACCCATCGTGTGCACGGGGACGCTGTTGAACCAGACCTCTCCCCGCTGGGCCCGAAGTTGTCCGGACAGGCA
Organism: Streptomyces sp. NPDC034049; assembly: GCF_055575575.1. Taxonomy (NCBI): domain Bacteria; kingdom Bacillati; phylum Actinomycetota; class Actinomycetes; order Kitasatosporales; family Streptomycetaceae; genus Streptomyces; species Streptomyces sp. NPDC034049. The sequence continues at coordinate 120,588 of NZ_JBVISJ010000011.1, read as the reverse complement.
CCGCAGGAGCGTGGTCTTGCCGCTGCCGCGCGGGCCGGTGACGGCGAGGATCTCGCCCTCCCGGACACTCATCGACACACCGTGCAGGGCGGGCGAGCCGTCGTGCGCGTAGGTCAGACCACGTGCCCAGAGCACGTCGTTGTCCGGCGGGGCCACCATGGGCGTACACCTCGGTTCGGATCAGGATTGCCGGGGGAGCCCCCCGTCCGGGGAACGAAGGCAGGGCCGATCGGTTACAGGGGCACGCTAGGGAGTCGGGGCGGCAGGGGGCGGACAGCACACGGCCCGGGGCGCCCCCATCTCACTCGGATGGGGGCGCCCCGGGCCGTTCGAAAGGCGTTCATGCCCTGCCGTCGGCGGTTCGCGGCGCCGCGGTCCGCCGCGGTCCGCCGTGGTCCACGACTCCAGCAGGTTCCGCGACTACAGCAGGGTCCACGCCTCCGTCAGCGTCGCGCGCAGGATCTGCTCGATCTCGTCGAAGGTCGACTGGTCGGAGATCAGCGGCGGCGCGAGCTGGACGACCGGGTCGCCGCGGTCGTCGGCACGGCAGTAGAGGCCGTTCTCGAACAGCTTCTTGGACAGGAAGCCGTAGAGGATCCGCTCGGTCTCGTCGTCGTCGAAGCTCTCCTTCGTCGTCTTGTCCTTGACCAGCTCGATTCCGTAGAAGTAGCCGTTTCCGCGGACGTCGCCGACGATCGGCAGGTCGTGGAGCTTCTCCAGCGTGGACCGGAAGGCCGCCTCGTTGTCGAGGACGTGCTGGTTGAGCTTCTCGCGCTCGAACAGGTCGAGGTTGGCGAGGCCGACGGCGGCGGAGACGGGGTGGCCGCCGAAGGTGTAGCCGTGCAGGAAGGTGTTGTCGCCCTTGTAGAAGGGCTCGGCTATGCGGTCCGAGACGACGCAGGCGCCGATCGGGGAGTAGCCCGAGGTCATGCCCTTGGCACAGGTGATCATGTCCGGGACGTAGCCGAACTTGTCGCAGGCGAACATCGTGCCGAGCCGGCCGAAGGCGCAGATGACCTCGTCCGACACCAGCAGGACGTCGTACTGGTCGCAGATCTCGCGGACCCGCCGGAAGTAGCCGGGCGGCGGCGGGAAGCAGCCGCCGGCGTTCTGCACCGGCTCCAGGAAGACGGCCGCGACCGTCTCCGGGCCCTCGAAGAGGATCTGCTGCTCGATCTGGTCGGCGGCCCAGCGCCCGAAGGCCTCCGGGTCGTCGCCGTGGATCGGGGCGCGGTAGATGTTCGTGTTCGGGACCTTGCGCGCGCCCGGCACCAGCGGCTCGAAGGGGGCCTTGAGGGCCGGCAGGCCGGTGATGGCGAGGGCGCCCTGCGGGGTGCCGTGGTAGGCGACGGCGCGGGAGATGACCTTGTACTTGGTCGGCTTGCCCTGGAGCTTGAAGTACTGCTTGGCGAGCTTCCAGGCCGTCTCGACCGCCTCACCGCCGCCGGTGGTGAAGAAGACCTTGTTCAGATCGCCCGGCGCGTGGGAGGCGATACGTTCCGCCAGTTCGACGGCCTTCGGGTGGGCGTACGACCACACCGGGAAGAAGGCAAGCTCCTGCGCCTGCTTGAACGCCGTCTCCGCCAGCTCGGTGCGGCCGTGGCCCGCCTGGACCACGAAGAGACCGGCGAGACCGTCGAGGTAGCGCTTGCCCTTGTCGTCGAAGATGTACGTGCCCTCGCCCCGGACGATGGTGGGGACCGGGGAGTTCTCGTAGGACGACATGCGGGTGAAGTGCATCCACAGGTGGTCGTACGCGGTCTGGCTGAGGTCCTTGGGGCTCACGGGTATCGCGTCCTCACGGTTATCGGGTTCCCCACATGTAGGTCTGCTTCTTGAGCTTGAGATAGACGAAGCTCTCGGTCGACCGCACCCCGGGCAGGGTCCGGATGCGCTTGTTGATGACTTCCAGGAGGTGGTCGTCGTCCTCGCAGACGATCTCCGCCAGCAGGTCGAAGGAGCCGGCGGTGATCACGAGGTACTCCACCTCCGACATGGCCGTCAGCGCGTCCGCCACCGGATCCAGGTCGCCGTCGACGTGGATGCCGAGCATCGCCTGGCGCCGGAAGCCCACGGTGAGCGGGTCGGTGACGGCGACGATCTGCATCACGCCCTGGTCGAGCAGCTTCTGCACGCGCTGGCGCACCGCCGCCTCGGAGAGGCCGACGGCCTTGCCGATCGCGGCGTACGGCCGTCGGCCGTCCTCCTGCAACTGCTCGACGATGGCGAGGGAGACGGCGTCCAACTGCGGGGTGCCGTTCCTGGGCTCCCGGGAGTCCCTGGAGTCCTTCTGGTCTGCGCTTCGACTGGCCACGGCCTCACTGTGCACGACGTCTCGACAGTTCCGCAAGGCTGAACCGATGAAATTCGTTGTTTACGGGCTTGTAGCTTGCGGATTTCGCAGTCAGCGAGGTGTCGGGGGTGTTGAAAACGTGGGGCGGCGGATTAGGGTGGTGTCTCAAGGAATGGACACCCCAACCTGGACCCATCTGGAGGGCCGGCAGTGAGCACCGAGCTGCGTCGTCTGCGCAACTACATCGACGGGGAATTCCGTGACGCCGTCGACGGACGGACCACCGAGGTGGTCAACCCCGCGACGGGCGAGGCCTACGCGACCGCGCCCCTGTCCGGCCAGGCCGACGTCGACGCGGCGATGGCCGCCGCCGAGGCCGCGTTCCCGGGCTGGCGGGACACCACGCCGGCCGAGCGCCAGAAGGCCCTGCTGAAGATCGCCGACGCTTTCGAGGAGCGGGCCGAGGAACTGATCGCGGCGGAGGTGGAGAACACGGGCAAGCCGATCGGGCTGACCCGCTCCGAGGAGATCCCGCCGATGGTGGACCAGATCCGCTTCTTCGCGGGTGCCGCGCGGATGCTGGAGGGGCGCTCGGCCGGCGAGTACATGGAGGGCATGACCTCGATCGTCCGCCGTGAGCCGGTCGGCGTCTGCGCCCAGGTCGCGCCGTGGAACTACCCGATGATGATGGCCGTGTGGAAGTTCGCGCCGGCGATCGCCGCGGGCAACACCGTCGTGCTGAAGCCGTCGGACACCACGCCCGCGTCGACCGTCCTGATCGCCGAGATCATCGGGTCGATCCTGCCCAAGGGCGTCTTCAACGTGATCACCGGTGACCGTGACACCGGCCGGCTGATGGTCGAGCACCCGATCCCGGCGATGGCCTCCATCACCGGGTCCGTGCGGGCCGGCATGTCCGTCGCCGAGTCCGCGTCCAAGGACCTCAAGCGGGTCCACCTGGAGCTGGGCGGCAAGGCGCCGGTCGTCGTCTTCGCCGACACCGACATCGCCAAGGCCGTCGAGGACATCTCGGTGGCGGGCTTCTTCAACGCCGGGCAGGACTGTACGGCCGCGACCCGTGTCCTGGTCCAGGAGGGCATCCACGACGAGTTCGTGGCCGCGCTCGCGAAGGCGGCGGCCGAGACGAAGACCGGGCAGCCGGACGACGAGGACGTGCTGTACGGCCCGCTGAACAACCCCAACCAGCTCAAGCAGGTCGCCGGGTTCATCGAGCGGCTGCCGGCCCACGCCAAGGTCGAGGCCGGTGGCCACCAGGTCGGCGAGAAGGGGTACTTCTACGCGCCGACCGTGGTCTCCGGGCTGAAGCAGGACGACGAGATCATCCAGCGGGAGGTCTTCGGGCCGGTCATCACCGTGCAGTCCTTCTCGGACGAGGGACAGGCCGTCGAGTGGGCGAACGGCGTGGAGTACGCGCTGGCCTCGTCGGTGTGGACGAAGGACCACGGGCGGGCGATGCGGATGTCGAAGGCGCTGGACTTCGGGTGCGTGTGGATCAACACGCACATCCCGCTGGTCGCGGAGATGCCGCACGGCGGGTTCAAGAAGTCCGGGTACGGCAAGGACCTGTCGGGTTACGGGTTCGACGACTACACGCGGATCAAGCACGTGATGACGTCGCTGGGCTGAGGGTCGTCGACGGCTGAGGGTTGGTTGTGACTGGTCGCGCAGTTCCCCGCGCCCCTTCCGGGCCTTCGGCCCATAGGGGCGCGGGGGTCCAGAAGGGCATGCTCACGCGTCGCTCCCTGCTGGGGGCGGGGGTGTCCCTCGGCGCCATCGCCGGGTGCGGTGTGCCCGCCGCGTACGTGGCGCCCGGCGACCGGGCCGGCGTCGACCTGTCGGCTCGGGACAAGCGGCTGAGCTGGTCGAACTGGCCGCTCTACATCGACACGGACGACGAGGACGACACCCGGCGGCCGACCCTGGAGGCGTTCGAGGAGCGCACCGGGATCGCCGTCGACTACGTCGAGGAGATCAACGACAACGACGAGTTCTTCGGCAAGATCAGCCCCGCCCTGATGAACCACCAGCAGACCGGCCGCGACCTCGTCGTCGTCAGCGACTGGATGTGCGCCCGGTTCGTACGGCTCGGCTGGGTGCAGGAGATGGACCGGGCCCGGCAGCCGAACGTCGGGCGCCATCTGGATCCGCAGCTCAGGTCGCCCGCCTTCGACCCCGGCCGTGCCTTCACCGTGCCGTGGCAGTCGGGGATCACCGGTATCGCGTACAACCGGCGCAGGGTGGGCCGCGAGATCCGCCGGGTCGCGGACCTGTGGGCGGACGACCTCAAGGGGCGGGTCACCCTCCTCTCCGGGCTGGACGAGGCGTTCGCGCTGCTGATGCAGGGCAACGGTGTCGATGTCACGCGCTGGACCGCGGACGACTTCCACACCGTCTGCGACCAGGTAGCCTCCCGGGTCCGGGCCGGCCACATCCGCCGGTTCACCGGCAACGACTACATCAAGGACCTCGCCGGCGGGGACGTCCTCGCCTGCCAGGCCTACTCCGGGGACGTCATCCAACTCCAGGCCGACGACCCGGACATCCGGTTCGTCGTGCCCGAGGAGGGCGCCGAACTCTGGTCCGAGTCCCTGATGATCCCCAACCTGGCACGGCACAAGGCCGCCGCCGAGCGCCTGGTCGACCACTACTACGACCCCGACGTGGCCGCCGAACTCGCGGCCTGGGTCAACTACGTCTGCCCCGTCCCGGCGGCCCGCGACGTCCTGGCCTCCGCCAAGGACGAGGAGACCGCCGCCCTCGCCGAGGACCCCCTGATCTTCCCCGACGACACCATGCGGGCCAGGCTCGCCGTCGCCCGGGACATCACCTCCGGGGAACGGCGTGAGTTCGCGCGGCGGTGGAACGGGATCGTCGGGTTGTAGGGCGCGCCTGGGGCAGCCGGGGAGCCGGGAAGCAGGGGGAGCGGTGGGGCGCGCCCGGGGCGCGGAGGGAGTGGCAGGGCGCGCCCGGGGGCGCCGGGGAGGGCGGGGAGCGTGCCGGGGGCGCCGGGAGACCGGGAGGGCTCCGGGGGCCGGAGGGTCACCTCGCGGGGTGGGTCGGCGTTGAGGAGGGCGGGGGGAGGGCCTCGTCGTCCCCGTCGGCATCGAACGCCGGAGGGCCGTCATGCGGCTGACCGACCATGTCACGCTCGTCGCCGGCAGGGCGTACGGATTCGATCTCAGCGACCCGCTGGACGGTCATGTCCACCTGGTGCGGGGCGCCCGGCACAGCGTGCTCGTGGAGGCCGGGGCCGGCCGGTCCGCCGTAGCGCAGCGTGCGCGCCGTGCGTGTCACCGGCGCCGACCCGGCCGTCTGCTGCTCACCCACGGCCACGCCGACCACGCGGCGGAGCCGCCGCGCTCGCCGAACGGCTGCCCGGACTGCGGGCGCCGGTCGGCGCCGAGGCCACGGGGTGGATCGCGGCGGGCGACGAGGCGGGGGTCGGTCTGGAAAGGGGAAAGGCGTCCGGGTACTACCCGGCCGACCACACCTTCGCCCCCTGCCCCCAGGTCGAGGCCGTGGCCGACGGCGAGGAGATCGACCTCGGCGGCGGAGTGGTCCTGCGTACCGTCGCGAGCGAGCGCGCCGCCACTCCGGACAGGCCGGCGGCGCTCCACGTGGACGCGCTGTTCCCCGGCCACCACGAGATCTCGCTCGCGCGGGCCGGGCGGCATCTGGCAGCCGCCCGGGACACCTTTGCCCGTGGCCTGCTGCCGAAGAGCACGACCTGATTCCCGGACGGCCCCGATTCGCTTCAGGCCGTTTCCGGGACGAATTGCGGCGGGAAATTCGTGGGGGCCTTGTGGAGATCGTGCAATTGTCTGCCGCGCGGTGGCGTTTTATCAGCCTTTCGCCGTCGATGCGGACCTGATGGATTCGCCGGCGGAGGGTTGCGGCCCATCCCGTCGTGCCGTAGTTACGTGAATCATGAACCTGTTCACCCGTGCTGCGTCCCTGCGCCGCCCGGCAGCCCCCACAGCCGCACAACTCCCCCACGAGTCAGCGGCATTCGCTCCCGACGGCATGTCCGACCCCGCTCTCGCGATGCTGACCGGCGAATGGATGATCGACGCGGCGCACAGCCGTATCGGTTTCTCCGTCCGGCACGCCCTGGTCACGACCGTGCGTGGGGCGTTCACCGAGTATCAGAGCCGGCTCTATTTCGACGGTCGTGATCCCTCGCGTTCACGCGCCGAGATAGTGCTGTCCACCACGTCCGTCGACACCGGAGTGGAACAACGCGACGCTCATCTGATGGGTCGCGATTTCCTGGATGCCGCGACTTATCCGCGTATGCGCTTCGTCAGTACGGCGGTGCGTCTCGTCGGCAACGATGTCTACCGCATGGCCGGTGAACTCACGATCAAGAGCATCACCCGCCCCGTCGATCTGGAACTCACCTACATAGGGCACGTCATGGACCCGTTCGGATACGAGCGGGTCGGCTTCGACGGGACCACCACCATCAATCGTTCCGAATGGGGCCTCACCTACAACCAGCGGCTCGCGGAGGGCGGCGCCATGGTGAGCGAGAAGGTGCGCCTGCAGTTCGACATCGCCGCGATCCGCTCGATCCCCGGAGGCTGAGGGTCCGTCGCGTTCCCGAGGGGCCCGGCGACTGCCGGGCCCCCACTTTTGAACGCGTTCAAGTGGGGGCGTACGCTCACCCCATGAGCGACAGAGCCGCCCTGTTGAAGGGCATCCGTGCGTGGCTGGTCTTCTTCGTCGTCTGTCTGGTGCTGAGCGGCGCCACCGCCTTCCCGCTGGTCCACGAGCTGCGCTGGACCGAGGAGTTGCTGCGGTCGTGGTCCGTCGGCGACCACCTGCCGACGCTCGTCGAGTGGATCGAGCGGGTACGGGCGGGGCTCGACGAAGCCGACGCCGAGTACCCGTTCCTCCTGTACGGCACGGACTGGCTGGCCTTCGCGCACCTGGTGATCGCGGTGTCGTTCTACGGCCCCTACCGCGACCCGGTCCGCAACATCTGGGTCATCGAGTTCGGCATGATCGCCTGCGCGGGGATCGTCCCGCTGGCCCTGATCTGCGGGCCGATCCGGGACATCCCCTTCTGGTGGACCGTGATCGACATGTCGTTCGGGGTCTTCGGAGTGATCCCGCTGTACGTCGTACGACAGCGGATCAAGCGGCTGGAGGCCCTCACCGGCGGGTGGGACCGGAAAACTGTTATCCCGGCCGCCTCCACACCGTCTCCGTAGCCCCCCTGTCTCCCCACATGCAGGAGCGAGCCGTATGAGCAGTGTGCGTGGTGTGATCTCCGCCTCGGAGATTCCCCAGGTCGGGACGATGGCTGAGAAGGTACGGAACACAGCCGAGTGAACAGGGTGAGCCCAGCGGGACCGAAGGGGACGTACGTGGACGGGCGGCAGTGGCGGTCCACCATCGCGGCCGCGCAGGCGGGGGACCGACGCGCCCTCGACGAGCTGGTCGAGGGCTGGCTGCCGCTCGTCTACAACATCGTCGGCCGGGCCCTCAACGGTCACGCCGACGTCGACGACGTCGTGCAGGAGACGATGCTGCGCGCCGTCGACAACCTCGGCACGCTGCGCGATCCGGACAGCTTCCGTTCCTGGCTGGTCGCGATCGCCATGCGGCAGATACGGGACCGGGCGCGCCGCCGCACCGCCGACCAGTTCGACGACCACGATGCCCACGGCGCCGCCGACTTCGCCGAACTGACCGTGCTGCGGCTCCAGTTGGAGGGGCAGCGCAAGGAGGTCGCGGAAGCGGTCCGCTGGCTCGACGACGAGGACCGGCAGCTGCTGTCGCTGTGGTGGCTGGAGGTCGCCGGTGAACTCACCCGGCGCGAACTCGCCGCCGCCGTCGGCATCAGCCGGCAGCACGCCGCCGTCCGCGTCCAGCGGATGAAGGCCCGGCTGGAGACCGCGCGCGGCATCGTGCGCGCCCTCGACTCCTCCTGCTCCGACCTCGGCCGGGTCACCGCCCGCTGGAGCGGGCAACCCGACTCGGTGTGGCGCAAGCGCATCGCCCGGCACATCCGCGGCTGCGCCCGCTGCGACGGCCACGGCCGCACCGGCGAGGTCGTCGTCCCCGCCGAACGCCTTCTCGTCGGGCTCGCCCTCGTTCCGGTGCCCGTCGGGTTCACCCTGTCCCTGGCGTTCGGCGGCAAGACGGCCGCGGCGGCGACCGCCGCGACCGCCTCCGTGGGCTGGTCCGCCAAGGTGATCGGCGCCCTCACCAAGCCGGTCGTCGCGGTCTCGGCCGGCGCGACGATCGTCGCCGGGGGCGCGTACGTCGTGACGCAGCCCCCGGCCGACCGGCCCGCGCAGGCGGCCCCGTCGGCGATGAGCACGGCCCGTGGACCCGCGGCCCCGGCGCCCCGCGCCTCGTCGCCCTCCTCGTCGCCCTCCTCGTCCCCCTCGCCCTCGGCCTCCCCGTCGGCGACGAAGAAGAAGGCTCCGAAAGACCTGTACGGCACCGTCGTCGACGTGGCGGACGAGGCACCGGACCCGGACACCCCGCCCGCCGCCCTCCCGCGCCGGCCCGAGTCGGGCGTCACCAGCAGCGGCGGGGCGCGGACCGTGATGAACCATCGGGGCGAGCAGGTGACGTTCACGGGCCGGGGCTATGTCCTGGTCCGCTGGCAGATCTCGCCCCAGTACCGGGCGGGAGGTCTGGTCATGCCGGCCTGGACCGGCCTCGACGGCAAGCTCTTCCACGTCGCCTCGGGCGGCGGCCGCCGCATGGACGACCCGACCTCCGCCGACGGCAGGACCTCGGGCATGGGCGGCCCCGACACCGGCTACACCGTCCTGCCCGACGGCACCCAGCAGATGTGGCAGAACGAGTACTTCTACCTCGACGGCACGGTCACCCTCACCCAGAACGAACGCGGCGCCGACTACGGCATCACCGTGGCGCCCTCCACCTGGGACGCCGTCACCGAGGACATCACCGTCGGCCCCGATCGGGGGGCCATCCGCTACGGCCTCGTGCGCGACGACGGCAAGGACTCGGCGCCGGTGCCGCAGTACGTCACCCGCGAGAAGCCGACGGACGCGGCGACCGTGGCACAGCGGTCCGAGGTGTAGCGGGCGCGTGCGTGCGGGTGGGGGCCGATCGGGCAGGCCCCGCGCTCCCTCAGAGGGCCGGTCGCCCGTTGCCCGTGGCCCTGAGCGTGCACAGGGCGTCGACGCGGTTGGTGGTGATCGAGTCGACGCCCCAGGACAGCAGGCGGCGCATGGAGCGCCGGGTGTCCGGGGTCCAGGCGGACAGGAGGTAGCCGTCCCGGTGGACGCGGTCCGCCAGGGGGCGGGTGAGGAGGCCGAAGCGGTAGTTCAGCCAGCGCGGACGGATGGCGTCGAGGAGGGCGGGGCGCGGCGGAGCGGAGGTCTTCCAGGTGAGGGCGAGTTCGGCCGCAGGGGCGGCGGCGCGGACGGCGAGCACGGTCCGCGGGTCGGCGCTGTAGTAGACACGGTCCTCGGCGTCGCACTCGCGTACGACGCCGAGGATCTGCCGCACCGCCCGGGGGTCGACCGCCCCCGGCAGGTCCACCATCACGCGGCTGCCCTCGGTGGCGTGCAGCGCGTCGGCCAGCGTCGGCACCCCCTCGGCCGTCAGCCCGCGCAGCTCCGCGGCGGAGAGCGCGGCCAGCGGCCGGTCCACCTCCCAGAGCCGGTTGAGCGTCGCGTCGTGGAGCAGGACCGGTACCCCGTCACGGGTCGTCCGGACGTCGAACTCGACGGCGTCCGCCCCGAGTTCGAGCCCGGCCCGCAGGGAGTCGAGCGTGTTCTCACGGTGGCGGTAGGGGGCGCCGCGATGGGCGACGGCGGTCACGGTGCGCATGGTGGTGGTTTCCGGTCCCGATCGGATCAGGGGGTCAGCCAGGCCGAGGTGTAGGTGTCGATCTCGGCGGTCACCCGGGCCTTGCCGGGCTCGTCGAGGAAGGACGCCTCCACGGCGTTCTTCGCGAGCGCGGCCACGCCCTGCTCGTCGAGGTCGAGGAGGCGCGCGGCGACCGCGTACTCGGTGTTCAGGTCGGTGCCGAACATCGGCGGGTCGTCGGAGTTGACGGTGACCAGCACACCGGCCCGGACGAACTCCCCGATGGGGTGCTCGTCGAGGGTGCGGACCGCGCGGGTCGCTATGTTCGAGGTCGGGCAGACCTCCAGGGCGATCCGCCGCTCGGCGAGATGGGCCAGCAGCTTCGGGTCGCGGGCGGCGCTGGTGCCGTGGCCGATGCGCTCCGCGCGCAGTTCGTTGAGCGCGTCCCAGATCGTCTCGGGCCCCGTGGTCTCGCCGGCGTGCGGCACGGAGTGCAGCCCGGCCGCGATCGCCCGGTCGAAGTGCGGCTTGAACTGCGGCCTCGGCACGCCGACCTCGGGTCCGCCGAGACCGAAGGACACCAGCCCCTCCGGCCGCAGCCGGTCCTCGGTGGCGAGCCGTAGGGTCTCGTCGGCCGCGGCCTGTCCCGCCTCGCCGGGAATGTCGAAGCACCACCGCAGTACGGTCCCGAACTCGGCCTCCGCCGCCTTCCGGGCGTCCTCGATCGCGTCCATGAAGGCCCGCTCCTCGATCCCGCGACGGGTGGAGGAGTACGGCGTGACGGTCAGCTCGGCGTAGCGCACCTGCTGGCGGGCGAGGTCCCGCGCCACCTCGAACGTCAGCAGACGGACGTCCTCCGGGGTGCGGATCAGGTCGACGACGGACAGATACACCTGGATGAAGTGGGCGAAGTCCGTGAACGAGAAGTAGTCCGCGAGCGCCTCGGGGTCCGTGGGCACCTGGGAGTCGGGGTGGCGGGCGGCCAGTTCCGAGACGATACGGGGGGAGGCGGAGCCGACGTGGTGCACATGCAGTTCGGCCTTCGGCAGACCGGCGATGAAGGCGTGCAGATCGCGGGAGCCGGAAGCGGCGGCGGTGTCGGCGACGGCGGGGCTCAGGGGCACGCCCTGCGCGGTGCGGTGGTCGGTCAAGGTTCCTCCCCGGGAACGGCGTCCGCCCCGAGCCATGGACTGCTGCGGGGGGCGCGGGTGATCGGCTGATCGATGACTCGGAGATCATCGTAGGCGGCCGTCCGCTCTTCGATCCCCGGGCCTTAGCATGACCGAACGTACAGCTGATCGCGTACGTCGGAGAAGACGACGCAGAACGGCACGGAACGTCACAGGGGGAGCGCTCATGCCGGCCGACGAGGCACCGATTCCGGACACACCGACCACTCCACCGCCGGGGGCATGGGCGCCTCCGCAGGGCGACGCCGCGCTGTCGCCGACCGTGGTCGACGGCGCCACCCTCCCGACGGTGACCGATGACGCGGCCCCGCTGACGGTGGTCGACGGCGCCGAGCTGCCGACGATGATCGACGATGCCGTGCCGCCGACGGTGGTGGACGGTGCGGCGCTGCCGACGGTCACCGAGGACGCCGCGCCGTCGGCGCCGGGCGGCGGTGCCGAACTGCTGACGGTGGCCGAGGGCGTACCCCTGCCGACCGCGCCGGACGCCGCCCCGCAGCCCCGGGACGCGATACCGTCCCCGACGCTCGCCGAGGCACCCGCGGTGACACCGACGCCGACGGTCGCCCTCGACAAACCGACCGCGCCCAGCCCGACGGCCGCGCAGAGCCCGACAGTCGCGTCCGCCCCCGCACCCCAGGCTCCGTACGACCCCTGGGCCGCACTGGCCGACACCCCGGCCCATGGCGGCCCCGCGCACACGCCGACCCCCGCGCCGCAGCCCTGGGCGGGTCCCGGCGCGTTCGCACCCCCGGGTGCCCAGCAGCCCGCGACGGCGCCCACTCCCGCCGCCCACCCGTTCGCGCCGCCCGCGACCGGCGCACCTCACGCGTCCTACCCGCCGCCCGCGGCCTCCGCGCCCTACGCGGCCCCGGGCGCTGCCGTACCCCCTCCGCCCATCGGTCCCGAGGGTCCAGGGCAGATCCCGTACGGCTACTCCCCGTCCCCCGCGTACCCGGGCGTCCACGCGCAGCCCGGCGCCGGCTACCCCGCTCCGGGCGCGGGCTACGCCTGGCCCCTCGCGGCGCCGCCGCCGAGCAACGGCATGGGGATCGCGGCGATGGTGCTCGGCATCTGCGCGGCCGTGTTCTTCTGCCTGTGGCCGCTCGCGATCCTGCTGGGGGTCATGGCCATGATCTTCGGCTTCATCGGGCGGGCCAAGGCGCGCCGGGGCGAGGCGACGAACCCGGGGCACGCGCTGGCCGGGATCATCTGCGGAGTCGTCGGCATCCTGCTCGGCATCGGCTTCATCGTCCTCCTCGTCCTGGCGGCCGAGAGCGACGGCTACGACTCGGACACCGACCCCTTCGACGACAGCTACTCCACGTCCCTGTCCCTGGCGCTGCCGAGGGCGGAAGCCGGCGTGTAGCGCCCCGAGGGAGGCGGGGGACCGGCGAGACCAGCCACCACGCACCCGCCGCGGACCGCCCCCCTCGCCTCATCCACGGCCCGCGCTCACACCTCGACCCCGCTCGACAGGCGCTCCCGGGCCGCCATCAGCGCGAAGCCCAGCAGATTGGGACCCCGCCATCGCGCGGGGTCCATCGCGCGCTCGTCGTCCGCCGCGAGGCCGATGCCCCAGACCCGGTCGACGGGGCTGGCCTCGACGAGCACCCGGCCGACCGTGCCCAGGAGGAACGCCCGCAGGTCGGCATGGGCGGCGAACTTGTGGAAGCTGCCCTCGACGACGATGCCGAAGCGCTCCCGCTCCCACACGGCGTCGTCGAAGCCGCGCACCAGCCGCCCGACCTTCTTGGCCTGGGCGGGGGTCGGCGCGGCCACGGCCTCGCGCTGCGCCTCCGGATCCCCGAACAGCCGGGCCTTGGCGGCCATCATCCAGTGCTCGGCCGTCGCGTACTCCACGCCGTCCACCGTGAACGGCGACGGCCACCACTGGCTCAGACAGCTCGCACCGATCCGGCCGTCCGGCAGGGGGCGGTGCCCCCAGAAGTGCAGGTACTTGACCCTCGCCCCCGCGCGGACCGCTTCCGTCAGCGTGTCCCAAGAATCGATCTTCTCCATGCCGACGAGTCTGGCAGGCACCACTGACACACCGTCCTCGATTTCCTGTGCCGACTGGACACCTGGTCGACAGATTCCGTCGCGTAACCAAAAGGCAACAACGGAATCACTTGTTGGTGCCGCCCAGCTCTGTCAGGATCGGCACTCAAATCGAGCTGGAGCTACGCCACCCTCCCCGAGGACAGAGGGGGCACCGGCGGAGGAGAGCGACATGCAGAACCCGGGCACCGCCACCCCGGACCGATTCCCCGCACAGGACCGCTTCGCGGTCGGCGCGCAGTTCGTCGCCGGCCGCCCGGCCAAGGGCACGTCGGGCCGTACCCACACGGTCGTCGACCCCGCGACCGGCGACGAGGTCCTCACCTACGAGCTGGCCGGCCCCGACGACGTGGACGCGGCCGTCGCCGCCGCCCGCGCGGCGTTCCCCGGCTGGGCGGCGGCCACGCCCGGCGAGCGGTCGGACGCGCTGCACCGCTTCGCCGCCGTCCTGGCCGACCGGGCGGAGGAGTTCGCGCGGGCCGAGTCCCTGCAATGCGGCAAGCCGCTCAAGCTGACGCGCGAGTTCGACGTGCCCGGCACCATCGACAACACCGCCTTCTTCGCGGGCGCCGCCCGCCACCTCCAGGGCCAGTCGGCCGGCGAGTACTCCGGGGACCACACCTCGTACGTACGCCGTGAGCCCCTCGGGGTCGTCGGGTCCGTCGCGCCCTGGAACTATCCGCTCCAGATGGCCGCCTGGAAGATCCTCCCGGCGATCGCCGCGGGCAACACGATCGTGCTGAAGCCCGCCGAGCTGACCCCGCTCACCTCGCTGCTCTTCGCGCAGGCCGCCACGGACGCCGGCCTCCCCGACGGGGTGATCAACATCGTCACCGGCACGGGCAGGGAGGCCGGTGAGCACCTCGTCGGCCATCCCGACGTGGTCATGACCTCCTTCACCGGATCCACGGCCGTCGGCAGACGCGTCGCGGAGATCGCCACCGCCACCCTCAAGCGCATCCATCTGGAGCTCGGCGGCAAGGCGCCCTTCGTCGTCTTCGACGACGCCGACCTGGAGGCCGCCGTCCACGGCGCGGTCGCGGGCGCCCTCATCAACACCGGCCAGGACTGCACGGCCGCCACGCGCGCGTACGTGCAGCGGCCCCTCTACGAGGAGTTCGTCGCGCGGACGGCAGCCCTGATGGAGACCGTCCGGCTCGGCGACCCCTTCGCCCCGGGCACCGACCTCGGCCCGCTGATCTCGCACGCCCAGCGCGACCGGGTCGCCGGGTTCGTCGAGCGGGCACGCGCGTACGCGCGCGTGGTCACCGGCGGTGCGGCACCCGGGGGTGAGCTGGAGAACGGCGCGTACTACCGGCCCACCCTGATCGCGGACGCCGCGCAGGACAGCGAGATCGTCCAGTCGGAGATCTTCGGCCCCGTGCTCGTGGTCCTGCCGTTCGACGGCGACGACGAGGGCATCCGCCTCGCCAACGACACCCCGTACGGGCTCGCCGCCTCCGCCTGGAGCCGGGACGTCTACCGCGCGGGCCGCGCCACCCGGGAGATCGAGGCCGGGTGCGTATGGGTCAACGACCACATCCCGATCATCAGCGAGATGCCGCACGGCGGCTACAAGGCGTCCGGCTTCGGCAAGGACATGTCCGCGTACTCGTTCGAGGAGTACACGCAGATCAAGCACGTCATGTTCGACAATACGGCGATCGCCAGAAAGGACTGGCACCGCACGATCTTCGGGGACCGCTAGTCAGCTTGGGGACCGGCCGTCCGACCCCGGCCGTTCCCCGCCCACCCTCCCGAAAGGGCACGTCCGAAAGGGCACCACGCGCATGGAGCAGTACGAGCCCGACCGCCTCTCGCCGGCCCGGGCGGCCGCCGTGCCGCGCAGCCTCACCGCCGGCAGGGCCGCACTCAGCCGTCGTTCACTGCTGCGCGCCGGAACGGGCGGCGCACTCGTGGCCGGCGGGCTCGGGGCGCTGAGCGCCTGCGGCATCCCCGCGGCGAAGAGCACCTCGGGCGGCTCGTCCGAGGACCACTCGGCCAAGGAGAAGGAGGTCAACTTCTCCAACTGGACCGACTACATGGACGTCGACGACAGCGGCAAGCGCCATCCCAGCCTGGACCAGTTCACCCGGCGCACCGGCATCAAGGTCGACTACACCGAGGACATCAACGACAACGTCGAGTTCTTCGGCAAGATCAAGCCGCAGCTCGCCGCGGGCCAGGACACCGGACGCGACCTCATCTGCGTCACCGACTGGCTCGCCGCCCGGCTGATCCGCTTCGGATGGGTCCAGAAGCTCGACCCCTCCAACCTGCCGCACGCCTTCATGAACCTCTCCCAGCAGTTCCGCAGCCCGGACTGGGACCCGGGGCGGGCCTACTCGTACCCCTGGCAGGGCATCTCGACCGTCATCGCCTTCAACAGGAAGGCCCTGGACGGGCAGGAGGTGCGGTCCGTCTCCGACATGCTCGACAATCCCAAGCTGAAGGGGCGCATCGGCTTCCTCTCCGAGATGCGCGACAGCATCGGGATGACCCTGCTCGACATGGGCAAGGACCCGGCGAAGTTCTCCGACGACGACTACGACGCGGCGATCGCCCGCCTCCAGAAGGCCGTCGACAAGGGCCAGATACGCCGCTTCACCGGCAACGACTACACCTCGGACCTGACCAAGGGCGACCTCGCGGCCTGTATCGCGTGGGCCGGTGACGTCGTCCAGCTCAAGGCCGACTCCCCGGACGTCGACTTCGTCATCCCCGACAGCGGCTACATGACCTCGACCGACAACCTGCTGATCCCGAACAGGGCCCGGCACAAGACCAACGCCGAACGGCTCATCGACTACTACTACGAGCCGAAGCCGGCCGCCGAACTCGCCGCGTACATCAACTACGTGTGCCCCGTCGACGGGGTGAAGGCGGAACTGGCCAGGATCGACCCGGAGGCGGCGAACAACCCGCTGATCATTCCCGACGCCGCCATGGCGGCCAAGTCCCATGCCTTCCGCTCCCTCGGCCAGAAGGAAGAGACGGCGTACGAAGAGAAGTTCGCGAAGCTGACAGGGGCGTGACGAGGACGATGACCAGCAAGAAGAGCAGCAAGAACGCGGTCGGCGGCGGCAGCGGCGACGTCCGCCTCTCCGGGATCGGCAAGACCTACGGCTCCTTCACCGCCGTGCATCCGCTCGACCTGACCGTGCCGGAAGGTTCCTTCTTCGCCCTGCTCGGTGCCTCCGGCTGCGGCAAGACCACCACGCTGCGCATGATCGCCGGCCTGGAGGAACCTTCCTGCGGAAGCGTCCGGCTCGGCGACCAGGACGTGACGAACCTGCCCCCCTACAAACGGCCGGTGAACACGGTCTTCCAGTCGTACGCCCTCTTCCCCCACCTCGACATCTTCGAGAACGTCGCCTTCGGTCTGCGCCGGCGCGGCATCAGAAGCGTGAAGAAGCAGGTCGAGGAGATGCTGGAACTGGTCCAGCTCGGCGAGCAGGCCCGCAAGAAGCCGCACCAGCTCTCCGGCGGCCAGCAGCAGCGCGTCGCCGTCGCCCGCGCCCTGATCAACCACCCCAGGGTGCTCCTCCTCGACGAGCCCCTCGGCGCCCTCGACCTCAAGCTGCGCCGCCAGATGCAGCTGGAGCTCAAGCGCATCCAGACCGAGGTCGGCATCACGTTCATCCATGTCACGCACGACCAGGAGGAGGCCATGACCATGGCCGACACGGTCGCCGTGATGAACGGCGGCCGCGTCGAGCAACTCGGCTCGCCCACCGACCTGTACGAGAACCCGCGGACCACCTTCGTCGCCAACTTCCTCGGCACCTCCAACCTCATCGAGGCCGAGGTCGACTCCAGGAGCGGCGGCGAGATCGTCCTCAAGGCGGGCGCCCACCAGCTCGTCCTCCCGGAGACGCGCTGTTCCGCGCCCGCCCGGACCGGCGGCAAGGTCCTCGTCGGCGTACGCCCCGAGAAGATCACCCTCACCCACGCCGACGACGCCGGGGAGATCCCGGCCGGCCGCAACCGCGTCACCGGCCGGATCACCGCCACCAGTTTCATCGGCGTCTCCACGCAGTACGTGATCGACTGCTCGGTCTGTCCCGAGTTCGAGGTCTACGTCCAGAACATCGACCGCGACACCCGGCTCGTCCCGGGCGCCGAGGTCGTCCTGCACTGGAGCCCCGCGCACACGTTCGGGCTGGATGCCGCCCAGGACATCGACGCGGGCGTGGACGCCGGCGTGGACGAAGGGGCGGCCGCCTGATGTCGACCCTCACCGAAGCCGAGGCGCCACCGCCCCTCGCGCCCGTCCCGGCCACCGGGAAGCCGCCCCGCAAGAGGGGCCGTCGGACGCCGTACCTGCTGCTCGCGCCCGGGCTGATCTGGCTGCTGGTCTTCTTCGCGATGCCGATGGTCTACCAGGCCTCCACATCCGTGCAGACGGGCTCCCTGGAGGAGGGCTACCGGGTCACCTGGCACGTCGCGACCTACTGGGACGCGCTGAGCGAGTACTACCCGCAAGCCCTGCGCTCGGTGCTCTACGCCGGCACGGCGACCGTCCTGTGCCTGCTGCTCGGCTATCCGCTGGCGTATCTGATCGCCTTCCGGGCCGGCCGCTGGCGCAATCTGATCCTGATCCTGGTGATAGCGCCCTTCTTCACCAGCTTCCTGATCCGCACCCTCGCCTGGAAGACGATCCTCTCGGACGGCGGCCCGGTCGTCGGCGCCCTCAACTCGCTGCACGTCCTCGACGTCACCAGCTGGCTCGGCCTCACCGCCGGGGACCGGGTGCTGGCCACCCCGCTCGCCGTGGTCTGCGGCCTCACGTACAACTTCCTGCCGTTCATGATCCTGCCGCTCTACACCTCCCTCGAACGCATCGACGGACGGCTCCACGAGGCGGCCGGCGACCTGTACGCCCGACCGTTCACCACGTTCCGCAAGGTCACCTTCCCGCTCTCCATGCCGGGCGTCGTCTCCGGCACCCTGCTGACCTTCATCCCGGCCAGCGGCGACTACGTGAACGCCGAACTCCTGGGCTCCACCAACACCCAGATGATCGGCAATGTCATCCAGAGCCAGTTCCTGCGCATCCTCGACTATCCGACGGCGGCGGCGCTCTCCTTCATCCTCATGGCCGCGATCCTCCTCATGGTCACGGTCTACATCCGCAAGTCCGGGACGGAGGACCTGGTCTAAATGACCTTCGTCAACTGGCTCAAGCGCCGACTCGTCGTCCTCGCGGGACTTCTGACGCTCGGATATCTCCTGCTCCCGAACATCGTCGTCACGGTCTTCTCCTTCAATCAGCCGAAGGGCCGTTTCAACTACGAGTGGCAGGAATTCTCCACGGCCGCCTGGACCGATCCGTGCGGTGTCGCCGATCTCTGCGGCTCGCTCTCGCTCAGCCTCCAGCTGGCCGCCTGGGCGACCCTCGGCGCCACCGCCCTCGGCACGATGATCGCCTTCGCGCTGGTGCGGTACCGCTTCCGGGCGCGCGGCGCCGTCAACTCGCTGATCTTCCTGCCGATGGCGATGCCCGAGGTCGTGATGGCCGCCTCGCTGCTCACCCTGTTCCTCAATCTGGGTGCGCAGCTGGGGTTCTGGACGATCCTCATCGCGCACATCATGTTCTGCCTCAGCTTCGTCGTGGTCGCCGTCAAGGCGCGGGTGATGTCGATGGACCCGAGGCTGGAGGAGGCCGCGCGCGATCTCTACGCCGGGCCCGTGCAGACCTTCGTCCGGGTCACCCTGCCGATCGCCGCACCCGGAATAGCGGCGGGCGCGCTGCTCGCCTTCGCGCTCTCCTTCGACGATTTCATCATCACGAATTTCAACGCGGGTTCGACCGTCACCTTCCCCATGTTCGTCTGGGGTTCGGCACAACGCGGCACACCCGTCCAGATCAATGTCATCGGTACGGCCATGTTCCTGGTCGCCGTGCTGTTCGTGGTGGCCGGAATGGCCATCGGAAATCGCAGAAAGCGGCAGAAGGCATGAATGCCGCTCGTTTCGACGACTCTGTAGGGAGTTGAAATCATGGCCCCGAGCGCCATGAACCGCTGGACAAAGTCTCTCTCCGACGCACAGCCGGTCCCGTACTGGCTCGAAGACCCCGGCAAGCCCCACCCCGAGCCCGCGCTCACCGGCGCCGAGACCTGCGACCTGCTGGTCGTCGGCGGTGGCTACAGCGGACTGTGGACCGCGCTGAACGCCAAGGAGCGCGACCCGGGACGGGACGTCGTCCTGCTGGAAGGCCGCGAGGTGGGCTGGGCCGCCTCCGGCCGCAACGGCGGCTTCTGCGCCGCCTCGCTCACCCACGGCCTGGCCAACGGCCTCGCCCGCTGGCCGGACGAGATCCACAGGCTGGAGGAACTGGGCGCCCGCAACCTCGACGAGATCGAGGCGGCGGTCGCCCGGCACGACCTGGACTGCGACTTCGAACGCACCGGCGAGATCGATGTCGCCACCGAGACGTACCAGGCCTGGGAGCTGCGAGACTGGTACGACGAACTCGCCCGCAAGGGCCTCGCCGACGGCATCGAGTTCCTGGACGCCGACGCCGTCCGCGACCAGGTCGCCTCACCCACCTTCGAGGCCGGCCTGTACGACCGCCGGGGCGTCGCCATGCTGCACCCCGCCAAACTCGCCTGGGGCCTCAAGCGGGCCTGTCTGAACCTCGGCGTCCGGGTCTACGAGCACACGCCCGCGCTGAACCTGAAGGCTTACGGCACCGGGATGGCCGTCCGTACCCCCTACGGCCAGGTCCGCAGCCGGCAGGTGGCGCTCGGCACCAACATCTTCCCCAGCCTGGTCAAGCGCGTCCGCGCGTACACCGTCCCCGTCTACGACTACGCCCTGATGACCGAACCGCTCAGTGCCGACCAGCTGGCGTCGATCGGCTGGAAGAACCGGCAGGGGCTCGGGGACTCGGCCAACCAGTTCCACTACTTCCGGCTCAGCGCCGACAACCGGATCCTCTGGGGCGGCTACGACGCGGTCTACCCGTACGGCGGACGTATGCGCGCCGAGTACGACGACCGGCCGGAGACGTACGCCAAGCTCGCCGGGCACTTCTTCACCTGTTTCCCGCAGCTGGAGGGCGTCCGCTTCACCCACGCCTGGGGTGGCGCCATCGACACCTGCTCCCGCTTCTCCGCGTTCTTCGGCACCGCCCACCAGGGCAGAGTCGCCTACGCGGCCGGCTACACCGGGCTGGGCGTGGGCGCCACGCGGTTCGGCGCGGACGTCATGCTGGACCTCCTCGCGGGGGAGCGCACGGAGCGCACCGAGCTGGAGATGGTGCGCAGGAAGCCGCTGCCCTTCCCGCCGGAGCCGTTCGCCTGGACCGGTATCGCCCTCACCAAGTGGTCCCTGGCCCGGGCCGACTCCCGCGCGGGCCGCCGCAACCTGTGGCTGAAGGCCATGGACAGGCTGGGGCTGGGCTTCGACAGCTGACGGAGTGAGCACCCGGCACCGTGGCCGACGGGGCGTGCGGGCGCACATGTGATCAACAGGCGTACGCCCTGTCGGACCGGGTTACCCCTTCACCACCAAGAAGTGGTCGGAACCCGCGTAATGCCCGGCCGGAATCTCTGTCTGTGCTCCTGACGCGAAACCGCGTCCGCAGGAGCTCTAGAGAGAGGAAGGTCCCTGTCATGACTGGGGCCAAGACGGCGGTCGAGTGGCTGGCATCCGT
Organism: Streptomyces sp. NPDC034049; assembly: GCF_055575575.1. Classification (NCBI taxonomy): domain Bacteria; kingdom Bacillati; phylum Actinomycetota; class Actinomycetes; order Kitasatosporales; family Streptomycetaceae; genus Streptomyces; species Streptomyces sp. NPDC034049. Next base: position 99,557 of record NZ_JBVISJ010000011.1, on the reverse strand, counting down.
GTCACCGGATCCCGAGGCCTGCCGCTGGGAGTGGGAGCGCAACCCCCTGGGGGTCGCCCTGCTTCCGGCCGGCAGGGCCTGGGACGTGCTGATCCTGCCGGGCGAACTCGGCTATCCCACGCTCGACGTCCTGACCCGCATCATCGATCAACCGGGGCCCGTGCTCGTCGACTTCGGCGACGACCGCATGGGGTTCTTCGTCCCGCCGGGCACGGCGACCCGGTGGCTGGGCACCGGGGTGCGCAGCGCGGGCGGCGGCACCTGGATCGTGGTGCCGTATCCGGGCCGACAGACCGGCGGCGTCCGCTGGCTGGTCCCGCCGGACGGCAGCGGCACCCTCACCGACCCGGCGCTCCTCGAACTGGCGATGCACGAGGCGGCGGCGAACCTGGCGCGGGACGAGGATCGGTAGCCGGGGCCCACCGTCCCGTCGGGTGACGAGCGGCCGTCCCCCGGCCGCACCGCGCTCTCGTCGGTCGCCCGTGCGGCCGACGCGGACGTCGGACCGAACCCGCGCACGCCGAACGGACTTCGCACGCCGAACGGACTTCGCACGCCGAACGGACCGCGCACGTCATCCGGGACGGCGCCGCACCAGGAACCACAGCGAGGAGAGCAGCAGCGCGCACACGCACCAGCTCGCCACCACGTCGAGCGGCCAGTGGTAGCCCTGGCGCACCAGGCCGAAGCCGACCCCGATGTTCACGACGACCGCGAGGACGACGACCGCGCGGCGCGCGAGCACGCCGCGCAGCCAGGGCAGCAGGAGCAGCACGGCGCCGCCGTACGCGACGGCGGCGGTCGCGGTGTGGCCGGAGGGGTAGAAACCCGTGCCCGGGCCCATGACCGGCGGGCCGGACCGGGCGATGAGCTCCTTCAGCGGGACGACCCACAGGGGCACCAGGGCCATGAGGAGGGCCGCGGCGGCGGACGGCCGCCACCAGTGGTCCCGACCGGTGGCGCGCGTGCGCCACGCGACGAACAGGAGCACCCCGGCGAGAACAGGGACGGCGACCGTGATGTTGCCGAGGTCGGCGAGGAACCGGGTGGGGGCGCCCCGGTGGACGAGGGAGTCGCTGAGGCGTTCGTCCAGGCGGGCCAGCGGGCCGCGCGCGAGGACCTGCCAGGTGATCAGCGCGAAGAGGAGGGCCGGGGCGCCGCCGAGAAGGAGGAGGGCGGCGCTGCGACCGGAGGGGGTGGTCGGCCGTCCTCGAACAGGGGGGGTGGTTCGAGGACGGCCGTCCTGATCGGTGTGCCGCACGCCCCGGGGGGTTTGGGGCGGGCGGCCATCCGATCGGTGAGGAGATCCGGAGCCGGAAGCTCCGGGTGTGTGCGCGAGGGCACGACCAGGGCGAAGCTGGGGAGGCCCCGACCCGGTGTCACCCACAGTCCCCTGTGGGCGGGGTGTATCTCTCATCTGCATCAGAACCTACGACAGGGAAGGCGTCGACGACAGGCGCAATCGTGACCCGACATGCACCTTGCACACCTTCTTCACGTGCTCTGACGCTTGTCCACAGGGACCGGAATCCGGCGGCGGATTCCGGTTCCGGGAAGCGTGGGACGTCGGGGACGGATGGGGGGTTCCGTATGCGAGCGCCCCGCGAAACGGGGCCCTCGCACGCCCGTCCGGTGGTCCCGGACGTGTGTCAGATACGGGTGAACGCCTGCTCGATGATGTCGAGGCCCTCGTCGAGGAGGTCGTCGCCGATCACGAGCGGCGGCAGGAAGCGCAGGACGTTGCCGTAGGTGCCACAGGTCAGGACCAGCAGCCCCTCCTGGTGGCAGGCCTTGGCCAGCGCGGCGGTCGCCTCCGGGTTCGGCTCCTTCGTCGTACGGTCCTTGACCAGCTCGATGGCGATCATGGCGCCGCGGCCGCGGATGTCGCCGATGACGTCGAACTTCTCGGCCATGGCGGTGAGCCGCGCCTTCATCGTCGCCTCGATGGCCTTGGCCCGGGCGTTGAGGTCGAGCTCCTTCATCGTCTCGATCGAGCCGAGGGCGCCCGCGCAGGCGACGGGGTTGCCGCCGTAGGTGCCGCCGAGGCCGCCCGCGTGCGCCGCGTCCATGATCTCCGCGCGGCCGGTGACGGCGGCGAGCGGGAGACCGCCGGCGATGCCCTTGGCGGTGGTGATCAGGTCCGGGACGATGCCCTCGTCCTCGCACGCGAACCACTGGCCGGTGCGGCAGAAGCCGGACTGGATCTCGTCGGCGACGAAGACGATGCCGTTGGCGGAGGCGAACTCGCGGATCGCGGGCAGGAAGCCCTTGGCCGGCTCGATGAAGCCGCCCTCGCCGAGCACCGGCTCGATGATGATCGCGGCCACGTTCTCCGCGCCGACCTGCTTGGCGATCTGGTCGATCGCCTGCGCGGCGGCCTCCGGGCCCGCGTTCTCCGGGCCGGTCGGCCAGCGGTAGCCGTACGCCACGGGCACGCGGTACACCTCGGGCGCGAACGGGCCGAAGCCGTGCTTGTACGGCATGTTCTTCGCCGTCAGCGCCATCGTGAGGTTGGTGCGGCCGTGGTAGCCGTGGTCGAACACGACGACGGCCTGCCGCTTGGTGTACGACCGGGCGATCTTCACCGCGTTCTCGACGGCCTCGGCGCCGCTGTTGAACAGCGCGGACTTCTTGGCGTGGTCACCCGGGGTGAGTTCGGCGAGGGCCTCGGCGACCGCGACGTAGCCCTCGTACGGGGTGACCATGAAACAGGTGTGCGTGAAGTCCTGGAGCTGGGCGGTCGCCCGGCGGACCACGGCCTCCGCGCTCGCGCCGACGCTGGTGACGGCGATGCCCGAGCCGAAGTCGATCAGCCGGTTGCCGTCGACGTCCTCGATGATGCCGCCGCCCGCGCGCGCGGTGAACACGGGCAGCACCGACCCCACGCCCGCCGCGACGGCGGCGACACGACGAGCCTGCAGTTCCTGGGACTTCGGTCCGGGGATGGCGGTGACTACGCGGCGCTCCTGGGGAAGTGCGCTCATGTGGGGCTCCTGGAGTGGTGCGGACGGCTTGTCTCTGTTCTCGCAGGCTAGGGCGGGGGCCGGTGGGTGGGCATGCTCCATGTGGGCGTTGTCGGGTGTTCGTCTTGTCCGGGTTGGACATGGAGGAACGGTGGCACGGGTGTGCGCCCGGCCGCGTAATACGGTGAGCCCACGGGTTCGCCCGGCCGCGTAAACGGTGAACTCCCCATGCGGGAGCGTTAGATTGGCTCGCTGATGGTGGACGGAACGGCTGGTCAGGGGGCAAGCGCGATGAACAGCGACGGGACGCGGGACGCGCGGGGGACACATGCGAATCCTGTGCCGCGTCCGGCGGGGTCGCCGGAGATGCCGACGATGCCCCCCCGGCCGGCGCGTGCACCGGGAGCACCTCCCATGCCGGACGGCTCTGCGTTCCTCGCCTGGCTGCGGGCACCGCGACCGGACGCGGCACCCGGAGTGTGGCGGTTCGGGCACACCCCGCGCCCCGATGAAGAGCCCGACGAGATCCCGAAACGACAGCTTCTCGGAGGCGCGCTGATCGCTTTTCTGGTGGGCTGGCTCGTCTGGTCGCTCCTGCAGAACGGCTATCTCGGCTACTGGTGGTGGATCCCGCTCGACCTGATCGCCCCTGACTCCTGGCAGGGCGGCTCGGGAGCGGGAGGTCAGGTCGGCACATTCATCCTGTATCGCGGTTATGAGCTGCTCGTCGCACTGATGATCCTGCTGGCAGTGGCCCGCCTCGGCCGCTGGGGCGAGGTGTGGCGCCGATTCGTCGCTCCACGCTTCCACGCGCGGCAACCTGAGCCGGCGACTCCAGCTCCCCAGGACGACCCCGCCCAGTGGAACCAGCTTCGGGAGGCCGGGGCCGGGGAGGCGGCCGAGCGGCTGGTGGCCGAGGCGGGGGCCGGGCTGATGCGGGACGTGGACCACGCGCGGATCATGCGGGCGTGGCAGGGCGTGCGCAGCGGCCGGCACAGCCTGGCGACGTTCACCGGCGCCGTGCTGAAGGACGGGGCGGCCGCGTGCCTGCACCCCTCCGGAGAGCGTGACCTGCCCGCCCGGCTCGCCAGGCACGACCTGGTCACCGGGCAGGTCCGCCTGGGCGGCACCGTCGACGACCCGCGCAACCCGTACGCCTACCGCGGCACGGGCCTCGCCCTGGGCCCCGAACTGCTCGGCACGTCCCTGCTGGCCGTCGGGCCCGCCGGGTCGGGCAAGACCGGCAGCGTCGTCTGGCCCGTCGCCGAGTCGCTGTGTCTGCACGCGCTCGCCGGGCGGGCCGCCGTGGTGGTCGTGGGGGCGGCCGGGGCGGGGCTGGGGCCCGCCGACGCGTACGACGTCGTCGTGCGGATCGGTAACCCGGAGTCCGTGTACGACCTCGACCTCTACGGCGGGACCACCGATCCCGACGAGGCCGCGGCCGTCCTCGCCGAGGCGCTCGTCGGTGATCTCACCGACCCGCACCCCGGCGGCGACAGCCGCCGCTCCACCACGGTCCTAGCCCAGCTGCTCGGCCCGTTCAAGGCGGTGCACGGACGGTTCCCGTCGGTACCGCAGCTGCGCCAGCTGCTGGACGGCGCCCCCGGCCCGCTGGGCGAGCTGCGCGAGGCCCTCCAGGACGCCGGGCAGGAGTCGCTGCTGCGGGAGCTGGACGCGCGCGAACGCCAGCTCGGGCACCCCGGGGATCTCGGGGGCGTCCTGGCGGACCGGGTCGCCCTGCTCGACCGGCCCGCCTTCGCCGGGTTCTTCGACACCTCCGGCCAGTCCCGGCCCTTCTCCCTGCGGGCCCTCGACCACCCCGTACGGGTCCGGATCGACCTCCCCGAGCGCGGTCACGCCGACGCCTCGCGCATCCTGGCGCGGCTGGTGCTCGCGCAGTTCACCGCGAGCGTCGCGGTCCGGGAGGACCGCTCGCTGTTCGCCTGTCTCGTGCTGGACGACGCCACGGGTGTCGTCACGCCGGAGGCCGTACGTGGCATCCAGCGGCTGCGGTCCACCAACGCGGGGGCGGTCCTCACCCTGCGCACCCTCGACGACGTGCCCCGGCCGTTGCGCGGCCCGCTCCTCGGCGCCACCGGCTGCCGGATGGCGCTGTCCGGGCTCACCCCGTGGGACGGGCAGGACTTCGCCGAGGTGTGGGGCAAGGAGTGGACCGAGGCCCGGGACGTCACCGACCGGCAGATCATCGCCGACTCCCCGGCGGGCAAGGCCTGGCACGCGCTGCGCCGGGTCATGACCGGCCACGCCCCCACCGCGCGGGCCGTGACCGTACGGCAGGTGGAGCGGGAGCGGTGGTCGGCGTCCGAACTGGCGCACGGGGTGCCGCCGGGGCACGCGGTGCTGTCGCTGACGAACGTACGGGGCGAGCACGCGCCGCCGCTGCTGGTGGACCTGCGGGGCTGAGCGGGACGGGCCCGGGTGCGAGGAGGCCCGGGCTCGCGCCGGGCCGTCGGAGCGCCGTTCGATTTGAGCCATTGGGTGTGCGGTGCGTGGGACTTGTGATCGTACGGTGAGGCAGAATCGGGACAGGCCGTTCATACGCGGCGGCCAAGAGGCGTGGCCCGTCCCTCGGCCGCCCTTCCCTCCGCCTCCGACGTCGACCTGAAGGTCCCATGCCCCCGACGCTCGCCTCGCTCGTCCACCACTCCGCGCTCAAGCTGACCGTGCGGGCGGGCGAGGACCGCCTGGACGTGCCGGTGCGCTGGGCGCACGCCAGTGAGCTGGCCGACCCCGTGCCGTACATGGAGGGCGGGGAGCTGCTGCTGATCACCGCGTTGAAGCTGGACGCGGAGGATCCGGAGGCGATGCGGCGCTATGTGCGCAGGCTCGTGGGGGCCGGGGTCGTGGGGCTCGGGTTCGCCGTCGGGGTGCACTACGAGGCCATCCCGCAGGCGCTCGTCGACGCGGCCGCGGGGGAGGGGCTGCCCCTCCTGGAAGTGCCCCGGCGTACGCCCTTCCTGGCCATCAGCAAGGCGGTGTCGGCCGCGATCGCCGCCGAGCAGTACCGGGCGGTGACGGCGGGGTTCGCCGCGCAGCGGGAACTCACCCGACAGGCGTTGACCGCCGGACCCGAAGGGCTGCTGGGCGCGCTCGCCGGGCAGGTCGACGGGTGGGCGGCGCTGTACGACGCCTCCGGCGCGGTCGTCGCGGTGGCGCCGGAGTGGGCGGAGCGGCGGGCCGGGCGGCTCGTCGCCGACGTCGAACGGCTGCGGGACCGGCCCGCTCCGGCCAGCGCGGTCGTCGGCGGCGAGGACCGCGTCGAACTGCACTCCCTCGGCACCGGCCGCCGGGCCCGCGCCGCCCTCGCCGTCGGCACGGCGGCGGCCCTCGGGACGGCCGAGCGGTACGCCGTCCACTCCGCGATCGCCCTCCTCACCCTCACGACGGAACGGTCGCGCCCGTTGTACGCCGCCGAGCAGCGGATCGGCGCGGCGGTGCTGCGCATGCTGCTGGCCGGGGAGTGCGACCACGCGCGCGCCGTCGCCGGGGATCTGTACGGCGACCTCCTGGACGCCCCGTTCCGGCTGATCCTCGCGGAGGCGGCGTCGGCTTCGGCCGCGCGGGCGCGGGTGGAAGGGGCGGTGGGTGCGGTGAGTACCGCGGGGGCCGTGGAGGGGGTGACCGGGGAAGGGGCTCGGACCGCGGTCGCCGGCGGGGGCGGGGGCAGGGAAGGGGCCCGTGCCTCCGGGGCGGGGGGTGCGGCTGCGGGCGTGGCCGCCGACGTCGTACGGGTCTCGGCGGGCGGGGCCGTCGGGGGTGACTCGGGCGGGGAACTGCTCGGGCAGCTCGTCGAGGTGGTGGAGGCGGCCGCGGCGCGTGCCGGGGAAGCGGTGCTCGTGGTGCCCGACGGGGAGCGGCTCGTGGTGCTCGCCGTGGACGGGGGTGCGGCGGTCGCCGCGTGCGGGGACTTCGCGGTGGCGTTGGAGACGGCCAGGGCGGCGGGGCGGGATCCGGTGTCCGCCGGTGGGTCGTCCGCCGGGGCCGGGGTGTCCGGCTCCGCTGGCGCCGGTGGTCCGGTCGAGGAGGAGGAGCTCGTCGTCGGGCTGTCCGCGCCCGCCGGGCCGATCGCGGCCGCCGCGGCGTACAAGCAGGCCGAGCAGGCGCTGTCCGTGGCCCGGCGCCGGGGCCGTTGTCTGGTCGAGCACGAGGAGCTGGCGGCGGGGTCGGTGCTGCCGCTGCTCGGGGACGACGCCGTGCGGGCCTTCGCCGACAGCCTGCTCCGCCCGCTGCGGGAGCACGACGCGACGGGGCGGGGTGATCTGGTCGCCTCGCTGCGGGCGTGGTTGTCGCGCCATGGACAGTGGGACGCGGCCGCGGCGGATCTGGGGGTGCACCGGCACACGCTGCGGTACCGGATGCGCCGGGTGGAGGAGATCCTCGGCCGGTCCCTGGACGATCCGGACGTACGGATGGAGCTGTGGCTGGCGCTGAAGGCGACGGCCGCGGCGGGGGAGTAGGCCGCGGTGGGGAGTTGGCCGCGGCAGGGGGTGGGCCGCGGCAAGGGATAGGTCGCGGCAGGGGTAGGTCGCGTTCCCCCGCGCCGCGGCCGTGTGGCCGCCGGGGGCCCGGCGGCCGTCAGAACATGGCGAGTCGGTCCACCAGCAGCTCCACCCTGCGTCCGGTGTCCTCCGGGGGGAGGCGTCGCGCCCGGGTGAGGGTGGCCAGGCCGTGCAGGGCCGCCCAGAACATCTCGGTGAAGAGCGCCGGGTGGACCCCCTCCCCGGCGACCTCGCTGAGGTTCTCCAGCAGGGCGGCGAAGGCGTCCTTCAGCGGCTCGGGGGTGTCCTCCTGCGCGAACGCCAGGCCGCCGTCGAGCTGGAACATGGCGTCGTAGACCGCCGGATTGCGTTCGGCGAAGTCGAGGTAGACGCGGGCCAGGGCGGTGACCCGGGCGCGGGGGCCGTCGGCGGCGGAGGTCGCGGCCCGTAGTGCCGCTGCCATCTCGGCGGCGCCCTCCAGGGCGACGGCTCCGATGATCTCGCGCTTCCCGCGGAAGTGGCTGTAGAGGACGGGCTGGCTGTATTCGATGCGCTCGGCGAGCCGACGGGTGGTGACCGCGTCCCAGCCCTGCTGCTCGGCGAGTTCCCGGGCCGTGGCCACGATGAGGCGCTCGCGGGCCGCCCGCTCGCGCTCCTTGCGTTCCTGTACCGACATGACTCGATTCTAGCACTGCTAGACAATCGAGCGGCAGTAGTACTAGCGTTGCCTCATCAGCTAGCGGCGCTAGATTCTTGGAGGGCTCGTCATGCTCGACGCACTCGCGGTGTTCACCATCGTGGTCACCGGACTGATGGTGGGGGTGGAGTTCTCGGTCGCCTTCGTCATCAACCCGATCCTCAACGCGCTCCCCGACGACAGCGTGGTGCTCGGCCGTGCCCACGGGGGGCGGATGCTGGGCGCGGTGATGCCGGTCTGGTACATCACCTCGCTGGTGCTCGTCGGGGTCTGGGCCGTCGCCGGACGGCAGCATGACGGCACGGGCCTCTTGGTCACCGCGGGCGGGCTGCTGATCGTCAGCGTGATCATGTCGTTGCTGCTGCTCGTCCCGATCAACAACCGGGGCAGGACCTGGACGCCCGAGAACCGCCCCGAGGACTGGAAACAGCAGGCGACCCGCTGGGACCGCTTCCACTACGCCCGCGTGGCCGTCATCGTCGCCGCCTTCGTCCTGCTGGTCGCGGCCCTGGCCTGAGCCCGAGTGCGGCACCGCACGGGCGGCTCACGTCAGCAGGCGTTCTCCCTGCGGGGCGTAGCGGACGAGCCCGTGCGCGCGTGCCGGCGAAGCGGCGTGGTCGGAGACCTCCTCGGCCCTGCCGTAGGACATGAGCAGGTACAAGAAAGGCCCCGCGGCCTCGCTGACGACCGGCGGGGACGCCCGGGCGGTGTCGCCGTCGGTGTCGTCCGGGTAGCGCTCCAGGAGCGCCTCGACGTAGGCCGCGATGGGCGGAGCCGGCGGCTCGACATCGTCGTCCGAATCGAGGTGGCGCTCGTAGGGCTCGTCGTGGACCGCGCCCGCTCGGTCGTCGTCGAGCGGGCGCGCACCGGCCCATACGGCAAGGTCATAGGGCACGAGGGAATCGTCGCAGCCGGCTCGACGGAGAGGTGCCCCCAGGGGCCCCGCTTGCTCTTCCCGTCCGTCCGAAGCCGTCCGCCCCCCACCCGTCCAAACTGGCGCAACCCCCGGCCGTTCTCATACGTGCCGGACAAGCGACCCCCGGCCGTGTCGGCCCTACCGTGGAGCGGAAGTCGAAGTGTCATTTATCGAAGGGCCGGGAAACGACTATGACCGCCACTCACGCCTTCTGGCTCGCCGGTCGTCAGGCCAGCGGTGAGACCACGCTCGATGTGACGTCGCCCTGGGACGGCCGGTCGGTCGGCAGGGTGAGTGTGCCGACGGACGAGCAGGTCGAAGAGGCCGTGGCCGCCGCGTACGCCGTGCGGGAGGAGTTCGCGGCGACGCCGGCGCACGTGCGGGCCGCGGTCCTGGACCGGGTCAGCAGGCGTCTGGTCGAGCGGACCGAGGAGATCGCGCAGCTGATCTCCGCCGAGAACGGCAAGCCGATCAAGTGGGCGCGCGGCGAGGTCGGCCGGGCCGTGTCGGTGTTCCGGTTCGCGGCCGAGGAGGCCCGGCGGTTCAACAGCGGCGAGGCGCAGCGGCTCGACACCGACCTCGGCGGTCAGGGCCGCCTCGCCCTCACGCGCCGCTTCCCCAAGGGCGCCGTCCTCGGTATCGCGCCCTTCAACTTCCCGCTCAACCTCTGCGCCCACAAGATCGCCCCGGCGATCGCGGCCGGCGTGCCGATCATCCTGAAGCCCGCCCCGGCCACCCCCCTCTCCGGTCTGATCATCGGAGAGCTGCTCGCCGAGGCCGAGGCCCACACGGCGAGCGCCACCGGCGCGGCGGCGGGGACCGTCCTTCCCGCCGGCTCCTGGAGCATCCTTCCGGTCGCCAACGACCGCATGCCCGCCCTCGTCCAGGACGAGCGGCTGCCCGTGATCTCCTTCACTGGCTCCGAGAAGGTCGGCTACGCGATCATGGACTCGGTGCCGCGCAAGCACTGCACCCTGGAGCTGGGCGGCAACGGCGCGGCCGTCGTGCTGGCCGACTACGCGAGCGACGAGGACCTCGACTGGGCCGCGACCCGCATCGCGACCTTCTCGAACTACCAGGGCGGCCAGTCCTGCATCTCCGTGCAGCGGGTGATCGCGGACGCGTCCGTGTACGAGCGGCTGCTGCCGCGCATCGTCGCCGCGGTCGAGGCCCAGGTGACCGGTGATCCGTCCGACGGCGCCACCGACGTCGGGCCGCTGGTCGACGAGAACGCCGCCCAGCGGGTCGAGGCGTGGGTCCAGGAGGCGGTCGACGCCGGGGCCACCCTCCTCACCGGCGGCAAGCGCGACGGCGCCACGTACGCGCCGACGGTCCTGGCCGACGTGCCCGCCGACGTGACCGTCTCCTGCGAGGAGGTCTTCGGGCCCGTCCTCACCGTACGCAAGGTGGACGGCGAGGCCGAGGCCTTCGCCGCCGTCAACGACTCCAAGTACGGCCTCCAGGCGGGCGTCTTCACCCACGACCTGCAGACCGCCTTCCGCGCCCACCGCGCGCTGGAGGTCGGCGGCGTGATCATCGGCGACGTGCCGTCCTATCGGGCCGACCAGATGCCCTACGGCGGCGTGAAGCAGTCCGGAGTGGGGCGCGAGGGCGTGAAGTTCGCGATGGACGACTACACCTACGAGCGGGTCATGGTCCTGACGGGGATCCAGCTCTGACGCACCACTGAGATCACCCCGCCCCACCCCTAGCTTCTGACAATCGTTTTCAGGTAACCTGGGGGCAGATCCCGGGATGAAGGGGCCCGGCACCGATGCCTTCCGGTGCCGGGCCCCTTCTGTGTGTCGGCCTGCTTCCGGACCCTCAACCGGAGAAGCCGACATGCGCCAGCCGCAGTGGGCCGCGCAGCCTCAGACGGACATCGTGCACACCGGCGGCCGTCACGCCGGTGCGCGGCGTGGTGTAGGCGTACGGGTCGCCGGTGGGGCGCTCCGGGGTCAGTGTCGCGAGGACCGGGCCGCCGGCCAGGGAGAACTCGACGGTGCCCGACCCGGACACCTCCACCTCGACGGATGTGATCCCCGCGCCGAAGTCGCAGTTCCGGAAGAGCAGTTCACCGGAGCCGCCGTCCGTCGGAGTCACGGCGTCGCCCGACACCTTGGTGCGGTCGACGATCTCCGTGCCACGCTGTTCGTCGAAGTCCGCCGCGTCCAGGCCGTGCGTGACGACCGGGCGCGGAGCCACGGGCTCGCCCTCGACGGTGACGGTCGTACGGAGGCGGATGTCCTCGCTCGACGCGCCGGCGAGGAGTTCGTACGCGCCGGGCTCCAGGTGCCAGGTGCCGTGGGCCACGTCCCAGAACTCCAGGGCGGACAGCGGGAGCCGGAAGGTCAGCTCAGTCGAGTCGCCGGGGGCGAGGGTGATCCGGCGGTGGCCGGCCAGTTCGCGGTGGGGGCGGGGGACCGACGGGTCCGCGGCGCGGACGTACAGCTGGGCGACCTCGTCGGCGGTCACCGCTCCCGTGTTGGTGACGGTGAAGGAGACCGTCAGGGCGTCATCGCCCGGGTGGGCGACCAGGTTTCCGTACGCGAACTCCGTGTACGACAGGCCGTGGCCGAACGGGAAGAGCGGGGTGCCCTCGAAGTAGAGGTACGTCTGACGGGCGCCGATCACGTCGTAGTCGAGGAGGCCGGGGAGGTCCGCGTCGGAGGCGTACCAGGTCTGCGGGAGGCGGCCGGCGGGGGAGACGTCGCCGGCGACGACACGGGCGAGGGCGGTGCCGGCGGCCTGGCCGCCGTGCGCGGTCCACAGGACGGCGGGCAGGTCGGCGGGGTCGACCGCGTACGGATAGGCCGAGACCAGCACCAGCACGGTGTTCGGGTTGGCGGCGCGGGCCGCGCGCAGCAGGCGCTCCTGGTGGGCGGGGAGCGCGAGTCCGGTGCGGTCCTCGGTCTCGCGGCCGTTGATGTGCGGGTCATTGCCCGCGACGACGAGGACCACGTCGGCCTCGGCGGCGACCCTGGTGACGGCCTCCTCGCCGGGCTGGACCACCATGAGCTCGAAGATTTCCGGATTCTCGTCGGCAACCTTCACCCCGTCGGTGCCGACAGTGACGTACCGGCCCGTCCCCGTGTGCTTGAGGAGGTGACCGTTCCCGTGGGATCCGGAGGGCTCCAGGCTGAACGTCTCCTGGACGATCCAGCCGCCCGGCTGATCCGCCGACGCGCGCAGGTACCCGTCCTCGGCGACCGAGAGGTAACGGCCGTCGGGGGCGCGGAAGGTGAGGACACCCTCGCCCCAGTCGACGAGGGCCAGTTCGGTGCCGTCCGGGTCGGTGGTGAGCGGCGGCAGGTCCGTACGGCCGGCCAGGAGCGCCGGGTCGAGGGCGCCCTCCGCGCCCCGTACCTCGTCGTCGGCCTCGGCGGCCTCGGGCACGCAGACGAACGCGCCGGTGGACAGCGCCCGCAGCCGTACGCGGTCCACGCCCTCCGCGAACGCCACGCGCTCGGCGCCGAAGCGGTCGTACAGCCCTTCGAGCGGGGTGGAGCGGTGCAGGAGGGTGCCGCTGTACCAGTCGAGTTTGCACTCGTCGGCGAGCAGCCCCACGACGGCGACGCGGGTGTCGGTCGCGAGCGGCAGCAGGTCGCCCTCGTTCTTCAGCAGGACGACCGCCTGCTCGGCGGCCTCCCGCGCGAGGTCCCGGTGGGCCGGGGTGTCGAAGTCCGTGAGCCCGGCGTACGGGTCGGCGTCGCCGTCGAACTCGCCGAGGCGGAAGCGGACCGAGAGCTGGCGGCGGACCGCCTCGTCGATGTCGTCCTCGGTCAACAGGCCCTTGTCCAGGGCGCCCTTGATACGGCCGGTCATCGTCGAGCTCTCCGTGCCGTGGTCGGTGAAGCTGTCGACCCCGGCGCGCAGCGAGGCGGCGGTCGCCTCCTCGTGGGTGGCGAAGTAGTGCTCGGAGTCGACGAGGTTCGACGGCGCGCCCGCGTCCGAGCAGACCAGCAGGTGCTCGTCGGTCCAGCGCCGCAGATGCTCGGCCAGATAGGGCGAGACGTGGTTGGGGCGGCCGTTGACCAGGTTGTACGCGGGCATGACGCCGGCGACGGCCCCCGCCTCGACGGTCTCGCGGAAGGCGCGCAGGTCGTACTCGTGCAGGACGCGCGGGCGGACCGAGGAGGAGGTGGTGGAGCGGTCGGTCTCGTTGTTGTGCGCCAGCCAGTGCTTGAGCACGGGGGCCGTGCGCCAGTACGTGGGGTGGTCGCCGCGCAGGCCGCGGGTGTAGGCGGTGGCGATCGCCGAGGTCAGCTTCGGGTCCTCGGAGTAGCCCTCCTCGTTGCGGCCCCACAGCGGGTGGCGCAGCAGATTGACCGTGGGGGACCAGACGTTGAGGCCGACCCGGTCGTCGTGGGCCCGCATCGCGCGGACCTCGGTGGAGACCGCCTCGCCGACGCGGCGGACGAGGTCCTCGTTCCAGGTCGCGCCGAGGCCCACCGCCTGCGGGAAGACCGTCGCGGGGCCCATCCAGGCCACGCCGTGCAGGGCCTCCTGGCCGGTGCGGAAGGCGGCCACCCCGAGTCGGTCGACGGCGGGGGCGAACTGGTGCAGGAACGCGATCCGCTCGTCCAGGGTGAGCCGCTGGAGCAGATCGTCGATGCGCTTCGCGAGCGGCAGCTGCGGATCGCGGAAAGGCGGCGTGGGCGTCGTCTGTGCGGTCACGTTGGGCATCCCTTTGCGGTGGAGCGGCGAGGCGCTTTCGAAGCGCTTCGATGCTCATTCGACCGTGGGGTGGGTGTCAAGAGACCAAGGCGCAACGGATCCGTTTCCTCACCGTCATACAGGCTGAGATATCGAAGGTCGGAGGGGGTTGTTCCGGTCGCCCGCACCGCCGAGGAATCTGGGAATCGACCCTTGTGCACCCCCGGTCGTTCACTTAACCTCGCAGCAACATCGAAGCGCTTCGACTGTGGAGGGAATCGCTTCGCGTGCTCACCTCCCTCCGCCGCTCGAGGGTTCACCGCTTCAGCACAGCCAGTTCCACTCAGACACCGCAGCCGACGGCCACCGCCGGGTGTCCTGGTGTGCGCCATGAAGGGTTGACGCAATGACGCCGAACTCCGCCACCTCCGCCGCGCCCAGCCGGAGAAGCTTCCTCGCCTCCACGGCGGTCGCCACCGCCGTAGTGGCGGGGGGCGTGCCACTGCTGTCCGCCTGCGGCGGCTCGCAGGAGGGCCGCAAGGAGGGCACGACGTCGGGCAAGGACGCGAAGAAGCTCCTTCCCGCGTTCGTCGCGTCGAACGTGGTGGCGCCCGACATCCCGGCGAAGAACGGCGCGCCCGCCGGCTTCACCAAGGCGATCGCGACCGCCGACCTGAAGACCTCGGTCCCGAAGAAGCTCGGCAGTGGCGGCAAGCTCAAGATCATGTCCCCGTTCTGGGGCACTCCGCCCAAGGGCGACAACCCGTACTACTCGGCGATGAACGCGGCCGTCGGCGTAGAGGTCACCTGGCAGAACCAGGACGGCGTCACCTACGACCAGAAGCTCGGCGCGGTCCTCGCCTCCAGCGACATCCCGGACGTCGTCGTGGTCCCCGGCTGGAACCTGATGGGCAAGATACCGAGCGCCATCAACGCCAAGTTCGCCGATCTCGGCCCCTACCTCTCCGGCGACAAGGTCAAGGCATACCCGAACCTCGCGGCCGTCCCCTCCGAGGCCTGGCAGCGCGGCATCTTCGGGGGCCAGTTGCGCGCGGTGCCGATGCCCGCCCCGTACGTCACGGACATCGCGCCGATGTACCGCAAGGACATCTTCGCGAAGAAGGGCTACAGCGTCCCGACGAGCCCCGACGAGTTCCTCTCCTGGGCGAAGGAGGCCACCGACGCCAAGGCGAAGGTGTGGGCCTGCGACGACATGAAGTGGACGGCGTTCAACGTCTTCGGCGTCTTCCCCGGCAGCGACAAGGCGCTGTGGTGGAACATGGTCGACGGCAAACTGGTCAACCGCGTCGAGACCGAGGAGTACCTCGAAGCGCTGGAGTGGACGCGCAAGCTCTACGCGGCCAAGGTGGTCCACCCGGACGCGGTCTCCGGCAAGGCGGGCGGCGACGCCAGGAACCGGTTCACCGCCGGTCAGTCCCTCGTCTTCAACGGCAACATCTCCGCCTGGTGGGGTTCGGTCTCCGAACAGGCCACCCAGAAGTCCGACTTCGACATGGCCGCGTTCGACATCTTCGGCCCCGACGGCGGCGACCCCAGCCTGTGGGCGGTGCAGCCCGCCAACATTTTCACCTTCGTCAGCAAGAAGGCGACCGAGCAGCAGATCAAGGACTTCCTCGCCCTCGCCAACTACTGCGCCGCGCCCTACGGCACCAAGGAGTTCATGCTCACCTCCTACGGCGTCGAGGGCACGGACTACGACATGAAGAAGGGCCTGCCGGTCAAGACCACCGCGGGCGTCAACGAGGTCAACGGCGCCTACGACTACACCGGCAACCCGGCGCCGTACACCGCCTACCCCGACTTCCCCGAGGTCACCAAGGGCATGGTCGAGTGGATGCAGCGCATGGGCGCCTTCACCAAGAAGACCTCGTTCTTCGGTCTGACCGTCACCGAGCCCAACCGCTGGGCCAACCTCGCCGACAACTTCGAGCAGTTGGAGGACGACGTGGTACGCGGGCGCAAGAAGATCAGCGACGTCCAGCAGGCGGTCTCCGACTGGAAGAGCAAGGGCGGCGACGGTCTGCGCGACTGGTACAAGAAGCTGCTCGACGACACCGGTTCGGCGAACTGACCCGGGGCCGAGGCGAGGAGAAGGCCGTGTCCCACAGCACGGTGCCCCGGGCGAGGGCCGGGGCCAAGAACCCCGAGACGACCCCGGTGGCGTCCGACGACGCCGGGTCCAGCGCCCGCCCCCCGTCCGGGGGAGACGCACGCGCGGGCAGGCTGGGCCTTCGCCTCAGATTCCGGCGCGACCGCACGCTGATCCTGATGACGCTGCCGGCCGTCCTGCTGATCCTGGTCTTCAACTACATACCGATTCTCGGCAATGTGGTCGCCTTCCAGGACTACGACCCGTACCTCAGCGAGAACGGCTTCATCGCCATCTTCCAGAGCCCCTGGGTCGGCGTCGAGCAGTTCGAACGAATCTTCGCGGACTCGGCCTTCTGGCACGCGGTGCAGAACACCTTCGTGCTGTTCTTCCTCCAGCTCGTGCTGTTCTTCCCCATCCCGATCCTGCTGGCGCTGCTCATCAACAGCATCGTCAGGCCCCGGATCCGGGCGGTCGCCCAGGCGATCATGTACCTGCCGCACTTCTTCTCCTGGGTCCTCGTCGTCACCGTGTTCATGCAGATCTTCGGCGGGGCCGGCGTCATCGCGCAGACGCTCCGCCAACACGGCTACGACGGCTTCGACCTGATGACCAACCCGGAGATCTTCAAGTACCTGGTCACGGTGGAGATGATCTGGAAGGACGCCGGCTGGGGCATCATCGTCTTCCTCGCCGCGCTCTCCTCCGTCTCCCACGACCTGTACGAGGCCGCAGCGATGGACGGCGCCGGGCGCTGGCGGCGCATGTGGCACATCACCCTGCCCGCCCTGCGCCCGGTGATCGCCCTGCTGCTGGTGCTGCGGGTCGGCGACGCCCTCACCGTCGGATTCGAACAACTGCTTCTGCAACGGCAGGCGGTGGGCGTCGACGCCTCCGACGTCCTCGACACCTACGTGTGGTGGAACGGCATCCGCAACCAGGACTTCAGCTACGCCGCCGCGGCGGGACTCATCAAGGGCGTGGTCGGCCTCGCGCTGGTCCTGACCGCCAACAAGGTCGCCCATCTCATGGGTGAGCAGGGGGTGTACAAGAAATGAGCGCACTCGTCGACGAGACGGCCAGGACCGCCGGGCAGGCCGACGGGCGGCCGACGGCACCGAGGCCGAGCCGCTGGGCCGCACCGCCCCGCCCGGTCTGGGAGGAGGAACCCGCGAAGGCGGGACTCGCGGGCAAGGGCATCGCCTTGGGCTTCGCCTGCTTCGTGATCCTCTTCCCCCTGTGGATCGTCATCGTCACCAGCCTCCAGACGAAGAAGACCATCGACGACGCGGGCGGTCTGGTCGTCGTCCCCAAGGGCGTCACCTTCATCGCCTACCAGGAACTCCTCAGCGGCGGCCAGGTCCAGCGGGCCGCCCTGGTCAGTGTCGGCATCACCCTCGTCGGCACCCTGTTCAGCATGACCGTCTCGGTCCTGTGCGCCTACGGCCTCTCCCGCGTCGGCTCGCTCGGCCACCGCTGGATCCTGATGACCCTGCTCGCGACGATGTTCTTCGGCGCGGGCCTCATCCCCACGTATCTCCTGGTCCAGGGCCTCGGCCTCACCGACACCTACCTCGCCCTGATCCTCCCCAGCGCGGTGAGCGTCTTCAACATCCTGGTCCTGCGCGCGTTCTTCATGGGCATCTCGCAGGAACTCATCGACAGCGCCCGCATCGACGGGGCCGGCGACTGGCGCATCCTGTGGCAGATCGTGATGCCGCTCTCCCGTGCGGTCCTCGCGGTCATCGCCCTCTTCTACGCGGTCGGCTACTGGAGCGCCTGGTTCAACGCCTCCATCTACCTCACCGACCAGGACATGATGCCGCTACAGAACGTCATGATCCAACTCGTCCAGAAACAGGAACGCCCGGTCGGCCTCTCCGCCCAGATCAACACTGGCCAACTCTCACCGCTGGCCATCCAGATGGCGGTCATGGTCATGGCCCTGCTGCCTGTCGCCGTGCTCTCCCCCTTCGTCCAGAAGCACTTCAAGAAGGGGATGCTGACCGGCGCGGTCAAGGGTTGACCGGGGCGCCCATGGACCCGGGGGTTCGGGTTCGTCGGCGGCTGCGGGCCCGGCGGTGCTTCTCGCGCAGTTCCCCGCGCTCCTAAAGGGCCTCCGGCCCTTCGGGCCGAAAAGCACGGGGCGCAGCCCCTGCTTTTTCAGGGGCGCGGGGAACTGCGCGAGAACCCCCACCGCGCCGCACTCGCCATCGCACCGCCCCCCCCGAGTCATCAGGCGCCCACCCACACACCGTACGAACGAGGTTTGCCATGCACACCCCCCACCCCACCTCCCGCCCCACCCGCCGCACCGTACTCGCCGCGACCACAACCACCGCAGCCCTCACGGCGCTCCCCACCCTCGGCACCCCGGCCCACGCGGCGGAGCCCCACGCGGAGCCCCACGCCGAGGCCCGAACCGGCAGAGCCGCCGGAGGCTACCGCTGGCGCAACGCGGTGATCGGCGGCACCGGATTCGTCACCGGCGTCCTCTTCCACCCGGCCAGGCGCGGTCTCGCCTACGCCCGTACCGACATCGGCGGCGCCTACCGCTGGGACGACCGCAAGGCCCGCTGGATCCCGCTGGCGGACCACCTCGGCTGGGACGACTGGAACCTCCTCGGCGTGGAGGCCATCGCCCTCGACCCCGCCCACCCGGACCGGGTCTACCTCGCCCTCGGCACTTACGCCCAGCCCTGGGCCGGCAACGGCGCGATCCTGCGCTCCGACGACCGCGGCGCCACCTGGGCCCGCAGCGACCTCACCGTCAAGCTCGGCGCCAACGAGGACGGCCGGGGCACGGGCGAGCGTCTCCTCGTCGACCCGCGCGACAGCGACACCCTGTGGCTGGGCACCCGGCACGAGGGCCTGCTCAGATCGACGGACCGGGGCGCCACCTGGGCGCCCGCGACCGGCTTCCCGGCGACCCCGAGCAGCACCGGGCAGGGAGTCACCCTCCTCGTCGCCGCGGGCCGTACCCTCTACGTCGGCTGGGGCGACGGCGACGGCACCACCAAGAACCTCTACCGCACGACCGAAGGCACCACCTGGGAGGCCGTCCCCGGCCAGCCGAGCGGCACCTCCGCCAAGGTCCCGATCCGCGCCGCGTACGACCGGCACACCCGTGAGCTGTATGTGACGTACGCCGACGCCCCCGGCCCCAACGGCCAGTCCGACGGCAGTGTGCACAAGCTGCGCACCACCACCGGCACCTGGACCGAGGTGACCCCGGTGAAGCCGGGCGGCACCACGACCGACGGCGGCAGCGACACCTTCGGCTACGGCGGGGTCGACGTCGACGCCCGCCGCCCGGGCACGGTCGTCGTGTCCACCAACAACCGCTGGGCCGAGATCGACACCCTGTTCCGGTCCACGGACGGCGGCCGCACCTGGACGTCCCTCAAGGACTCCGCCGTCCTCGACGTGTCCGAGACCCCCTATCTCAAGTGGGGGGCCGACACACCGAAGTTCGGCTGGTGGATCCAGGCGCTCGCCCTCGACCCGTACGACTCCCAGCACCTCGTGTACGGCACCGGCGCGACCCTCTACGGCACCCGGGACCTGAAGCACTGGGCGCCGCAGACCCGGGGGCTGGAGGAGACGTCCGTGCGCCAGCTGATCTCGCCTCCGGTCGGGCAGGCGCATCTGCTGAGCGGATCCGGTGACATCGGCACGATGTACCACGAACGCCTCACGGCGTCCCCGTCGCGCGGTATGGCGTCGAACCCGGTGTTCGGGTCGTCGACGGGACTCGCGCAGGCCTCGGCGAAGCCCTCGTACGTGGTCCGCACCGGCTGGGGCGACCACGGCAACGGCGCCCACTCGGAGGACGGCGGCAGGACCTGGGCCCCCTTCGCGGCCCAGCCCGACATCGCCAAGAACGCACCGGGGCCGATCGCCGTCAACGCCGACGGCAGTGTGCTGCTGTGGTCCTTCGTGCACTGGGACGGCACCAAGTACCCGGCCCACCGCTCCGCCGACCACGGCGCGACCTGGACCGAGATCCCCTCCTTCCCGAAGGGCGCCACGCCGGTCGCCGACCCGGTCGACCGGACGCGCTTCTACGCCTTCGACACCGACGCGGGCACGCTGTACGCCAGCACGGACGGCGGCGCGTCCTTCGCGGCCCGCGCGACCGGACTGCCGCGGGGGGACAGCCAGTTCAAGCTGGTCGCGGCCCCCGGACGCGGCGGGGACCTGTGGCTGAGCGTGAAGGACAACGGGCTGTACCGGTCCACCGACGCGGGGGTCACCTTCGTGAAGGTCGACAGCTGCCGGGCCTCGCACACCCTCGGCTTCGGCAAGGCCGCCGCCGGCGCCGACTACCCGGCGATCTACCAGGTCGGCTCGACGGGGACCGGCACCGCCGTCCTCCGCTCCGACGACGGCGCGAAGACCTGGACCCGGATCAACGACGACGCCCACCAGTGGGGCTGGACCGGCGAGGTCGTCGTCGGCGACCCGCGCGTGTACGGCCGGGTGTACCTGGCCACGAACGGGCGCGGCATCCAGTACGGGGAGCCGGTCTGATGCCGGAGCGGACGGGCCCGTCCCTGGCCGACGCCACCCGGGGCCGCGTCCTCTTCGGCGGCGACTACAACCCCGAGCAGTGGCCCGAGGAGACGTGGCACGAGGACGTACGCCTGATGAGGGAGGCGGGCGTCAACTCCGTCACCGTCGGCGTCTTCTCCTGGGCGAGGATCGAACCCCGGCCCGGGGCGCGGGAGTTCGGCTGGCTGGACCGGTTGATGGACCTGCTGCACGCAGCAGGCGTCGGCGTCGTCCTCGCCACCCCCACCTCCTCCCCGCCACCGTGGCTGGGACGCCTGCACCCCGAGACCCTCCCGCGCGACGAGAACGGCCAGATCGAGTGGTGGGGCTCCCGGCAGCACTTCTCGCACTCCAGCGACGTGTACCGCCGTCACGCCGCCGCCATCACCGAGGATCTCGCCGCCCGCTACGGCGACCACCCGGCCCTCACGATGTGGCACATCAACAACGAGTACTGCACCTACGACTGGGGCGACGAGGCCGCGAGGACGTTCCGGGCATGGCTGGAACGGAAGTACGGGACCCTCGACGCACTCAACGAGGCCTGGGGAACCGCCTTCTGGAGCCAGGGCTACGACGGCTGGCACGAGATCCTGCCGCCGCGCCGTGCCCACTACATGAAGAACCCGGTCCATGTGCTCGACTTCAAACGCTTCACGAGCGACATGCTCCTGGAGTGCTACGTCATGGAGCGCGACATCGTCCGCCGGCACACCCCCCACCTGCCGGTCACCACCAACTTCATGCCGATGTGGGTGGGCCAGGACGCGTGGCGGTGGGCCGAGGAGGAGGACGTCGTCTCGGTCGACATCTACCCCGACCCGCGTGATCCGCTCGGCGCGCAGCACGGCGCCCTGGTGCAGGACATGACCCGCTCCCAGGCGGGCGGCGGCCCGTGGATGCTGATGGAGCAGGCCGCCGGACCCGTCAACTGGCGCGGCGTCAACCATCCCAAACCCCGGGGGCTCAACCGTCTGTGGTCCTTCCAGGCCGTCGCCCGGGGGGCAGACGCCGTCTGCTACTTCCAGTGGCGGCAGTCCCGGCAGGGCGCGGAGAAGTTCCACTCCGGCATGGTCGGTCACGCGGGCGAACAGGGCCGTACCTACCAGGAGGTGAAGCGGCTCGGCCGCGAACTCGCCGTCGTCGCACCGGAGGTGACGGGCCGGCACCTCGACGCCGAGATCGCCGTGCTGTTCGACTGGAACTCCTGGTGGGCCGGCGCCCACGACGGCCGGCTCTCGTCCGAGGTGGATCTCCCCGAGGTCGTACGCTCCTGGCACCGCGCCCTGTGGGAGGCGAACCTCACCACGGCCTTCGCCCACCCCGAGCACGACCTCTCCGCCCATCGGCTCGTCGTCGTCCCGCAGCTCTACCTGCTCACGGACGCGGCCGTCGACAACCTCCTCGCGTACGTACGAGGCGGCGGCACCCTCGTCAGCGGCTTCCTGACCGGCGTCGCCGACGAGGACGACCGGGTGCGCCCCGGCGGCATGGACGCCCGGCTCCGCGACCTCTTCGGCATCCGCACCCTGCACGAGTGGTGGCCGCTGGACGCGGGGGAGGAGGTCGAGTGCGACGGCGCCCGCGGTGTCTTCCGGGGGACGCTGTGGTCCGAGGAGATCGAGGCGGCGGACGCCGACGAGGTCGTCCCCTACAAGGGCGGCGAACTCGACGGCCTGCCGGCGGTGCTGCGGAAGGGCCGCGCCTGGTACGTCTCCACGCTGCCCGAACCGGACGAACTGCGCCACCTGCTGGGGCGGATCGCGGCCGACGCCGGGGTACGGCCGGTCCTCGACGGACTGCCCGCCGGGGTCGAGGCGGTACGGCGCGGCGAGGCGCTGTTCGTGCTCAACCACGGCCGCGACGAGATCACCGTCGACGTACCCGGCACCCACCGTGACCTGCTGACGGAAACGACCGTCACCGGATCGCTGACGCTCGGCCGGTACGGCGTGGCGGTACTGAAGCCGTGCCCATGACTTTCTCCGGCGGCGGGACGCGCGCGGCGTTCGGCCGGACGTCGGCACTGCCCGGCCCCGGTCGCACGAACGCCGGCAGCGGTCGGCCTCGTCGCCGGAGAAGACCGCGTCCTCACCGCGAGGCCGCGGTAGCTCCCCACCCCGCACCTCCCCCCACCCATGGAAGGAACCGACACCCATGGCAGTACGCACCCGCACCCTGGGCCGGATCGGCAAGGCCCTGCTCGCCCCGGCGCTCGCGCTGGGCGCCACGATCGGCCTCGCCTCCGCCCCCGCCTCGGCCGCCGTCTGGAACTCCTGCGACCAGTGGGGCAACACCAGCCTGAACGGCTACACGCTCTACAACAACATCTGGGGCTCCGGCGCCGGCAGCCAGTGCATCTGGGCCAACTCCGGTACCAACTGGGGAGTCTGGGCCAACCACCCCAACACCGGCGGCATCAAGTCGTACCCCGACTCCAAGAAGGTGATCAACAAGACGATCACCTCGCTCGGCTCGCTGAACAGCAGCTACAACGTCACCGTCCCGTCCTCGGGCGCGTACAACACCTCGTACGACATCTGGGACACGGACTACGACTACGAGATCATGCTCTGGGTCAACTACAACGGGGCCGTCGGTCCGCTCGGCACCGCACAGGGCAATGTGACGCTCGGCGGTCACACCTGGAGCGTCTACAAGGGCAGCAACGGCGCCAACGAGGTCTTCTCGTTCCTGCGCACCTCGGACTCGAGCTCCGGCACCGTCCAGATCCTCCCCATCCTCAAGTGGATCAAGGACACCAAGGGCTGGATGGGCAACGAGACCATCGGCGACGTGCAGTTCGGGTTCGAGATCACCTCGTCCTCCGGCGGCCTGGACTTCGTCACCAACAACCTGACGGTCAGCAGCAGCTGACCTGCGGTGGCCGACAGGCCGCCGTAGCTGCTCCGCGTACGAGTCCGAGCCGGTGCCGCCCCCACGCGGCACCGGCTCGGATCGTCCTAGGCCCCGGTCCGGTCCTCCGGGGTCAGACGGATCAGCAGCACGCCGGGGGTGCGTGGCACCGACACCCGCAGTTCGCAGGTGGTGGGGTCCCAGGAGGCCGCCGAGTCCGTCCGCGCCGTGGACGGATGCAGGAACTCCGCGCGCACGGGGAGGACCGTGTCCGCCAAGTGCCGGACGGGAAACCGCACTTCGGGCTCCCCGCCTCGCCGCCATACGGACACGTACGTCGGTCCGCGTCCGTCCGGCGCCCGCATCCCCAGAGCCAGCCACTCGTCGGTCCAGCCCGGCAGGCCGAGCGGCCAGAACGGCACGGACCGGGCCAGGTCGCCCCGGATCGCCTTGTACGTGCCCACCGCCTCGCGCACGAGCCCGAGCTGAGCCTCCGTCATGCGGTTCAGGTGTCCCGAGAGATGGATACGGCCGAGGAGGGCGCCGCCGAGGGTGAAGGCGATCAGGTCGTCCTCGTACTCGGGCTGCGGATAGGCCCACACGGCGCCCTGTTCCGGGGGGACCGCCGTGGGCGCGGCGGCGGCGATCGGCGGGTAGCGGAGGGGGTCCTGCTGGTCGCTGGTGGACTGGAGCTGGGTCACGGCCAGGGTGGCGCCGTCCATCCGCATCCCGCCGGAGGCGCAGTTCTCGACGACGAGGTGCGGGTAGCGGTCGAGGACGTCGGAGAGCCAGTCCAGGTAGGCGTGGGCGTGACCCAGGAGGCCGGCGCCGGGGGAGAGGTCGCCCGGCGCGGTCGTGCCGGGGTCGACCACGATGTTGTAGTCGAGCTTGAGGTACCCCACGCCCCAGTCCCCGACGATGCGGTCCACCGTCTTGTCGAGGTGGGCGCGGGCCGCCGGGTGGCGCAGGTCGAGCTGGTGACGGCCCTGCTCGGTCAGCCGCACCCCGTCGCGCTGGAAGAAGGCCTCCGGCGGCAGCTCTGCCGCGACCGCGCTGCGCACGCCGACGACCTCGGGCTCCAGCCAGAGCCCGGGCACCATCCCGCGCTCCCGGATCCGGTCCAGCACGGCCCGGATCCCGCCGTCGGAGGGGGTGGCTGCTCCGGCCTCGGGTTCGGTTCCGGCCCCGGCCGCAGTTCCGTTCTCCCCCGCCTCCGCCGCAGCCTCGCCCTCCACACCTCTTGGCGGAAACCGGCGCGCCGACGGCAGCCATGCGCCGACGCCGTCCCACCAGCCGCCGTCCACCGTGTCGTCGTACCAGCCGGAGTCGATGCAGAAGTACTCCGCGCCCGCGTCCGCCGCCGCGTCGATCAGCGGCAGCAGCTTCGCGGTGGTCGGGTCGCCCATCAGCGTGTTCATGTAGTCGTTGAAGACGACCGGAAGTGTGTCGTGGTCGGGATGGGGACGGCGGACGGCACGGCGGTACGCGGTCAGCGCCGCCCACGCGTCGTCGAGCCCCGAACCGCGCCGCGCCCCGAGAGCGAGCGCCGCCGCCACGGTCGTGAAGGCGTCGCCCGGTGCGAGCCGCACCCGCCACTGGTGCTCCGCGTCCGTGGGCCCGTTCAGCGCGAGATACGTGCCGTGCTCGCGTTCCCCCAGGTCCCAGCGCCAACCGGCCGGCGACTCCACCTGCCAGACCCAGGCCCGGTCCCCGCCTCGCTCCGAGAGCGCCCCCATCGCCAGATGCCCGTCACTGGGCCAACTCCCGCGTCCGGTGAGGGCGAGCGCCGCCCTGCTGTCGTGCTGATGGGCGCCGACGTTGATGTCGGCGACCGTCGCCCGCAGCGGTTCGGCGTACCAACGGCACTCCGCGAGCCAGTCGTTGCGGGCCCGGTGCACGTCCAGGAGGTCGGGGGAGGGCAGCCCGCCGAGGAGAAGGCTGCTGACGGACTGCACGACGAGAGGCTCGGCCCCGTCGTTGCGCAGCCGCACCCGGGAGCGGAGGACGGCGACCCCGGCGGGGGAGGACAGCTCGACGAACGCGGTCAACCCGGTGTCGGGATCGTGGAGTTCGACGGTCAACCGCGTCCACGCGTCACCGTCGGCGACACGGTCGCCGTCACCCGCCCCCGTGTCACCCCGGTGCCCCCGGTACACGAGCCGTGCCCCGAACGCCGTCCCCGTGAACCGCGGCCCGGACCAGCCACTGCCGTGCCCGAAGGCGGTCAACTCGATGAGCGGCAGCGCGGTCTCGACCTCCACGGTGTCGCCGGAGGGTCCGAGCCGCACCAGCCGCAGCGTCCCGTCGGAGGCCGTCGCGAAGACGCTCTCGACACCCGGATGCCCCCAGGTGAAGGACGCGCCCAGGCGATCGCCACCGGCCGGCCCGCCTGTCACACCATCCACCGCATCGCCCTGCGGCCCACCTGTCGGACCGTCCATCGGCCCGCCTGTCACACCATCCACCGCATCGCCCTGCGGCCCACCTGCCGGACCGTCCACCGGCCCACCTGCCACGCCGCCAACCGCCCCACCCTGCGGCCCACCTGCCACACCACCCACCGGACCGCCTTCGCCGAAGTCACTCGCACCCGAGTCCACGTCGCTTCCCCTCCTGAGCCGTCCTGGCCGTCCTGGCCGTCCCGAGTCGTCCAGCGAGCCACCTCGGCGGCCCCGGAGCTGCTGCCGGTCGTCCCGTCCCGTGAGAAGCCCTGAGCCGCTGCGGCCGTCCCGAGCCACCTTGCCTCAAGCCGCCCCCAGCCGCCCGAGGCCCAGCCGCCGAAGTCGTCCCCGACCACCCCGTCCGCGCGCCCGCAGCCGGAGGCGCCCGCGTGAATCCGGCGTTACGTTCTCTTGACGCCCGCTGTGTGACCGGTCACAATCCTGGCATGAATGTGACCGGTCACACAAGGCGCCCGGCGAGCATCCGGGACGTCGCGACCGCCGCCGGGGTCTCGTACCAGACGGTCTCGCGGGTGATCAACGACCACCCGAGCGTCAAGCCGTCGACACGGGAACGGGTGATGGCGGCCATCGACGAGCTGGGCTTCCGGCGCAACGCCACCGCGCTCGCCCTGGCCAGCGGGCGCAGCCGGGCCGTGACCGTCCTGACCGCGAACACCACGCACTACGGCTACGCCTCGATCCTCCAGGGCGTGGAGGAGGCGGCGCGGGCGGCGTCGTACGCGGTCGGCATCGGTGTCCTGGAGTCGGCGGACGAGGCGGCGGTCGCCGCCGAGGTGCAGCGGGCGGCGGACGCGGGCGGCGGTCTCATCGTGATCGCCTACGATCCGGCCGGTGTCGCGGCGCTCGGAGCCGTGCCCGCCGCCCTGCCGGTCGTGGGAGTGGTGGAGACGCCCGCGGCCCCGCCCGACGGCGACCGCCCCTGGGTGTGGACCGACGACCGCGCGGCCGCCTACGAGGCGACCCGGCACCTCCTCGCGCTCGGCCACGAGACCGTGCACTATGTCGCGATCCCGTCCAGCACCCGGCGGACCAGCGCACGTACCACCGGCTGGCGGCAGGCGCTCAAGGAGGCCGGCGCGCCCGAACCCCGTTCGGTGCAGGGGAGTTGGGGCCCGGCGGGCGGGCACGCGGCCGGCCTCCGGCTGGCCGGGGACCCGTCGGTCACCGCGATCCTCTGCGGCAACGACGACCTCGCGCTCGGTGTGCTGCGCGCGCTCCACGAGGCCGGCCGGTCCGTGCCCGGCGAGGTCAGCGTCGCCGGGTTCGACGACGCCCCGCACTCCGCCTATCTGACCCCGTCCCTCACGACGGTGCGCCTGGACTTCACCGGCCTCGGACGGGCCGCGTTCGCCCTGCTGCACGGGGTGGTCGAGGAGTCCGCGCAGATCGCCCCGCACCCCGTCTCCGTACCGGAACTGGTGGTGCGGGAGAGCGTCGGGCCCCCGCCCGCGAAGCCTTGACCTCCGGTCGCCTCCCGAGTCGCCCCTCGAAAGTCCACTGGCACTCCGCCCGAACTCCCCGCCCGCGCACAGCTGTTCCGCATCCTGCCCTGCCCTGAACCACCTGTTGTTCTCGAAAGGCACGTGATGAAAACAAGAGCTCTCCCGACGCTGGCCCTCATATGTGCCCTCGGCCTGGCCGCCACCGCGTGCAGTGACCCCACGGCCGGGGCCTCCGGCGCGGACTCGGACACCGGGCGGACGGCCGTCGATCCCACCGCCCGGCTCGACGGTGTGAAGCTGACCATGTGGACCGCGCAGAACACGGTCGGCGCGCCCCGGCAGGTCATCGACGCCTTCGAGAAGGCCACCGGCGCCGAGGTGGAGACGCAGGCGATCCCGGACCCCTACGAGTCGAACGTGCCGACCAAGCTGGCCTCCGGCGACCGCCCCGACCTGATGTTCTGGCAGCCGTCCGTCTCCACGCTCCCGTTCGTCCAGCCGCAGCAGAACCTGCTCACCCTCGACGGCGAGAAGTGGGTCTCCAAGCTCGGCGACACGGAGAAGTCGCTCGGCGTCATCGACGGCAAGCGGTACGCGGCCGTCGTCACCAGCCCCGCCATGCTCGGCGTCTACTACAACAAGGACGTCTTCAAGAAGGCCGGCATCGCCGAGAAGGACTTCCCGAAGTCCTACGACGAACTGCTCGCCCTCGGCCACCAGGTCGTCGACGGCACCGACGCGGCCGGCTTCTACGAGGCCGGCGGCGACAAGTGGCCTCTCCAGTGGCAGATGCAGGTGCAGCTCACCGACCTCGACAAGCAGTGGTGGGCGGACCTCAACGCGAACAAGAAGAAGTGGACCGACCCGGTCGTGGTCGGCGCGATCAAGAAGTACAAGGAGAAGCTGCTCGACGCGGGGCTCGCCCAGAAGAACTACCGGACGGGCACCTTCACCGGGCAGGCCGACGCCCTGTGGAAGGGCGAGGCCGGCATGGTCCTCAACGTCACCTCCTTCCAGAGCCAGTTGCAGGCCAAGTACTCCACGGCGGAGATCGACAGGAGGATCGGCTGGTTCCCGGTCGCCAACTCGGCGGCCACCGGCCTGTACTCGCCCGACCAGACCAACGGTGTCGTCGCCTTCCGCACCGGTGACGAGAAGCGGCAGAACGCGGCCCGGCAGTTCCTCGCCTTCTGGCTCGGCCCCGACTACCCGGACTACATCAAGGCGATGAAGATCCCGTCCGTGCAGCCCTCCGTGCCCACCCCGGACGGACTCCCCGAGGCGTCGAAGGCTCAGGTCGCCGCCCTGCCCACGGCCATCGGCGTCTTCCAGGCCAAGGCGATCGTCGCCCCGGACACACACCTCTACCTCGCCGACATGCTCTTCGACAAGAAGAGCCCGCAGCAGGTCGCCCAGGCCATCCAGGACCAGTTCGCGCAGGTGGCCAAGGCCCAGGGCGCACCCGGTTTCTAGCGGGCGGGAGACAGGGCTCACCGATGGCGGACACGGCCGTACGTACACGCGCACAGGCGCCCATGAGAGGCGCATCCCGGAAGGCTGGGCGGCTGCCCCGCGCCGCCGTGCACCACCCCTGGTGGTTCGCGCTCCCCGCGATCGTCGTCTTCGCGGGCTTCTTCCTGGTGCCCAACCTGCTCAACTTCTACTACCCGTTCACCAACTGGTCCTCGTACCACCCGGACATCGCCTTCACCGGCCTCGACACCTTCACGACCATCGCCGACGACGGCACCCTCGTCCGCGCGATCCGCACCACCCTGCTCTACGCGCTGCTCGCGGCCGTCTTCCAGAACGCCTTCGGGCTGGGGCTGGCGCTGCTGCTGGAGGACGACACCCGCTTCAACCGGTTCTTCCGCGCGGTCTTCTTCCTGCCGGTGCTCATCTCGGCCCTCGCCACCGGGTACGTCTTCCAGGCGCTCCTCGACCAGGACGGCGCCGTCAACGCGGTCCTGGGCACCGACATTCCCTGGCTGGGTTCGACGACGTGGACCCTCGTCGTGGTCACCCTCATCCACGGCTGGAAGTGGATGGGCCTGTCGATGCTGATCTATCTGGCGGGGCTCAAGGGCATCCCCGGCGACATGCTGGAGGCCGCGCGGATGGACGGGGCCGGCCCCTGGCGGACCTTCTGGTCGGTGCGCTGGCCGATGCTGGCCCCCGCCCTCACCTTCAACGTCACCACGGCGCTCATCGGCTCGATGAACACCTTCGACATCGTGCAGGCCACCACCGGCGGCGGTCCGGCCGCCTCCACCGAGGTGTTCAACATCTACATGTTCCGGATCTTCGGACAGGGCCTGTACGCACAGGCCTCGGCGATGAGCCTCGTCCTCTTCCTGATCGTGGTGGCCGTCGCGATTCCGCTGGTCATCGGGTTGCGCCGAAGGGAGCAGGTGCTGTGAGCGCGGTGCTGTGGCGCTACGGCCGCCCGGCCCTGGTTCTGCTCCTCGCCGGGCTCGCCGTCGGCGTCCCCCTGTGGCTGGTCCTCGTCACCTCCGCCAAGCCGCAGGCCGAGGCCATCAGGCCGAACCTGGACGCGCCGGCGCACTGGCAGCCCGGCGCCAACTACGAGGACGCCGTCGCCCAGGGCGAGATGCTGCGCGGCCTCCTCAACTCCCTGCTGGTCGTGGTCCCTTCGGTGGTCCTCGTGCTGGTCCTCGGCGCGGGCGCCGCCTGGGTCTTCGCCCGCCGCAAGTCAAGGCTGGTGTCGGCGGCGTACGCGCTGTGCATCAGCGGGCTGCTGCTGCCGCCCGCGGTCATCACCGTCGTGATGGAGCTGCGGCAGCTCGGTCTGGCGGGCACCCGGCCCGGGATGATCGCCGTGTACACCGGGATGTACCTCTCCACGTCGATCTTCTTCATGACGGGCTTCATCCGCGCCATCCCGATGGAACTGGAGGAGGCGGCCCGCATCGACGGCGCGAAGCCGCTGCGGATCTTCGCGCGGATCGTCCTCCCGCTCCTCCGGCCGGTCATCGCCACTGCGACGATCATGGTGATGCTCTACGCCTGGAGCGACGTCTTCTACGCCTTCTTCGTCCTCGGCGGCGGCGACCGGGCCACCCTCCCGCTCAACCTCTACAAGGTCGCGAGCGCCCAGCTCTACCTCAACAACTGGCATCTCGTCTTCGCGTACGTCGTGGTGATGAGCCTGCCGATGGTCGCCGTCTTCCTCGTCGGCCAGCGAAAGATCGTGTCCGGAATCACCAGTGGAGCCGTCAAATGACCGGAGGTCCAGCAGCGTGAGCCCCCACACCGGTACGAGCACTTCCATGAGATCCCGTACCAGAACCGCCTTGCTCACAGCACTACTTGGAGTCACCGCCATGGCAGGCAGCACCCTCCCCGCCACCGGATCGGCAGCGGCAGCGGCCGCCGACCCACAGCGCCTCACCGTCGACCTCTCCGCCTCCGAGGGCCCGGTGATGCGCGGCGCCAACGGTGCGCTGTACGGGCTCAGCGACGACGGGGTGCCCAGCGACGCGGCCCTCGCGCCGCTGAAGATCACCAGCATCTCGCAGAAGCCGGAGGGCGGTGCCCAGCACCCCAACGGCGACGCGCTCACCGTCTCCAAGTCGTTCTTCCGCAACGGCGGCGGCGAGATCAACGTGATGATGCAGGACATCTACGCCAAGTGGCCCTACGAGGACCTCGGCATCGACGACTACCTCCCCAAGGTCGACAAGATCGTCAAGGAGGTGTCGGCGGACCCGAACGGCGACCGCTTCGTCTACATCCCGTTCAACGAGCCCGACCAGATCTGGTACAAGCTCGACGTCGCCGACCAGGCGCAGTACGAGATCAACCGCGACCGTTTCTTCCGCGACTGGAAGACGGTCTACCAGCGCATCCGCGCCATCGACCCCGACGCCCGGATCGCCGGCCCCAACGAGGCCGCCTACCACACCCGCCTGATCACCGACTTCCTCGCCTTCGCCCAGCGCGAGAACGTCCTGCCACAGATCATGACCTGGCACGAGCTGGGCTCCGGATCGCTGCGCGACTTCCAGGGCCACTACGACAACTACCGTTACATCGAGCGGCAGTTGGGCATCAAGCCCCTGAAGATCAACATCGACGAGTACGCCAACCGCCGCGACCTCTCCGTCCCGGGCCAACTCGTCCAGTGGGTCTCGATGTTCGAGCGCAACAAGGTGTACGCCAACCAGGCCTACTGGGACGCGGCCGGCAACATGGACGGCAACGTCGTCCGCTCCAACATCCCCAACGGCGGCTGGTGGCTGTTCCGTTGGTACGCGGGCCTGACCGGCGACACCGTCAGGGTCACCCCGCCGCAGGCCGACACGATCGACACCCTCCAGGGCCTCGCCTCCCTCGACACCGCCCGCCGCCAGGCCCAGGTCATCCTCGGTGGCTCCGCCGGCGACACCGACGTCGTGCTCCGGAAGGTCCCCCGCTCCCTCTTCGGACGCACGGTCACCGCGACCGTCGCCGAGGCCGCCTGGTCCGGTTACGAGGGCCAGCACGCCGCCCCGCGCGTCCTGTCCCGTACCAAGGTGCGGATCGCCGGGGACGGCACGGTGACCGTCCCGCTGCGCGGCCTGCACAAGATGTCGGCCTACCGCGTCGTCCTCACCCCTGGCGGCACCGGCACCCCCACCGCGCCCTCCGTCCCCTGGACCGCCTCCTACGAGGCCGAGGACGCCGCCATCACCGACGGCAAGGTCTACACCCAGGGCACAGTCAGCAACGCCAACGGCTACGCCGCCTCCGGCACCAAGGACGTCGGCTCGCTCAACCAGCCCGGCAGCAAGGTCGACTTCACCGTGTCCGTCCCGAAGGACGGCACCTACGACCTGGCGATCCTCTACGGCAACCAGTCCGGCACCCCGGCCACCCAGAAACTCTCCGTCGACGGCGGTGAGCCGGTCACGGTCACCTATCCCTCCACCGAGAACTGGACCTACCGCGCCAAGAAGGACCTCACCGTCCGGCTCACCGCGGGCACCCACCGGCTGACCCTGGCCAAGGGCGACACCGAGGTCACCCTCGACCGGATCGACCTCACCGCCCGCACCGCCGAGCCCGCCGCCTCCTACGAGGCCACGCTCGCGGACATCAGCGGGAAGCCGTCGTACGACTACTCCTCCTCGGCCGGTGTCGGCATGGGCGCGCTCGTGCTGCGCCCCGGCGACAAGGCGGTCTTCGACGTGTACGCCCCGCGCGACGGCTACTACCGGGTGGTGCCCCGGGCGTCGGCGCCGGTGACGCTCGCCCTGCACGGCCAGTCGGTGGCGGCGGTGCCCGACCGGCCGCTGCGGCTCTACCTGGTCGCGGGCAACAACCGGATCACCGCGACCGCCAAGCACACCGCCGTCCGCTCCCTCGACGTCACGGGCGCCGGCTCGACCACCGGGACCCTGAACTACGAGGGCGCCACGGCCACGCTCGCCGGCGGGGCCAGGCTCGTCGACTCCCCCCACGCCTCGGCCGGTTCGTACATCGGCTGGCTCGGCAACGGCGCGGACTCCACCGCCGAGTTCACGGTGGACGCCCCCACCCCGGGCCGCTACGTCCTCGTCGTCCACTACGCGCACAACGACCGCCGCGACAACGGCCACGCCTACAACACCGACATCATGTCCCGCACGGCGGACATCACCGTCGGGGACGGCGCACCGCGCACGGTCACCTTCAAGAACACCTGGGGCTGGGACGACTACTGGACCGTGGGCGTCCCCGTCGACCTGAAGAAGGGGGCCAACAAGGTCGTCCTCGGCAACCCGGGCGCCTGGGCGCCGAACATCGACCGGATCGAGGTCGGCCGGGTCGTGGGCTAGCACCCACACCCGACCTCGGCCGCCGGTGGGGGGAGCCGCCCCCGCCTGGTGGCCGGGGTCCGGCGCGTCCGGGGCCTCAGGCCCGGTCGACCTCGGCCCGCAGCGCGTTGTACTCCGTGAACTCGGCCTCGACGCCCTCGCGGGTCAGACCGTAGCGGGCCAGGTCGTAGTGGTGCGGCCGGCTGCCCCTGGAGTGGGTGGCGGCCGCCGGGAGCCGCGCGGCGTCGGCCTCGGTCCAGCGGGCGCCGATGGCCTCGTACAGCTTCGGGGCGCCCGCGGCCGGGTCGGTGCCGAGCGAGGAGTACGGCACGTCGACCACCGTGTCGCGGGGGAGCCCGGCACGGGCGGCGAGGCCCCGCCGCACCGACCGGCTCAGCAGGTCGAGCCAGGTGGCGCCGAGGTGGTGCGGGTCGACCGTCCGGCGGGAGAGGGCCATGCCCACCTCGACCAGGCTGCAGAACGAGGCGACGGCGGTCACCGGATCACGGTGCGTCCACACCAGCGTGGCGTCCGGGAACACGGAGAGCAGGGCGTCGAGATTGCCGGTGTGGAAGGGGGACTTCAGGATCCAGCGGCGGCGCGGGCGGCCGTACTGGAGCACCTGGAAGGCCTGCTTGAGGTGGCGGTAGTCGGGGACGAAGTCCCGCTCGAAGTGCCAGGCGTGGTAGCGCGGCAGCTGGGCCTGGGACAGCGGCACCAGGGCGTGCGGCAGCAGGAACGTGTCCTCCTCGGGGCCCTCGGCGGTCATGGGGTGGATCTCGCGGAAGCGCGGAGCGAGCCGATGGGTGCCGTCGAGCATCCGGCGCGCCGACGTGATCGCCTTCCGCCGCTGCTCGGGCGACGGTTCGAGACCGGGAGCGAGCAACTCCCACAGCCGTGGGCAGCGATGGTCGTCCGAGAGGGAGAGGACGCCGTGGGTGAGCGTGGTGGCCGTGCGCGGCAGCCCCACCACGAACACCGGGCGCTCGACGGGCTCCTCCTCGATGGCCGGGTTCTCGGCGATCAGCCGCCGGATCCGGGCCCGGTTGGTGAGATGCCGGCGGGCGTGGGCCTGCGCCGACTGCCAGCCGACCGGGGACAGGCCCGTGTCCCGCGCCCACTGCCGCAGCAGGAACCGGAAGCCGTCCACGAACTCCTCGTCGCCCTCCGCCCACCCGGCCCGGTCGAGGATCCGCGCGAGGACCCGGTCCGGATCGCGACGGGAACGGAGCGTGGGCCGGAGCAAGAGGTTGGCCAGGGCGAGGGCCGACGGCGTGGAGGGCACAGGGGTGTCCTTTCCGGGGGAGCGACGGACGGCGCGCGTCTCGTCGGACCGGCTGGGGCCCCCAGCATAATCGGAAACGGGGAGTGGTCCCCGGATCGTGTCGCCGTGCGTCCGCCGACGGCCCCGGGGCACGACGCGGGCCCCGGGACCGTCGCGTACGCCTACTCCGCCGGGACGGTCGCCCCCTGCCCGTCCCCGTACCGTGTCCGCAGCTCCGACAGCACCCCCGTGGCCGCCGCGACCAGCGGCACCGCCAGGAGCATGCCGAGGATGCCGGCGATGGAGGCGCCCGCCGTCAGGGCCAGCAGGATCGCCGCCGGGTGCATCTGCACGGTCCGGCTGTGGATCATCGGCTGCAGCACGTTCCCCTCGATCAGCTGCACCGCGAAGACGACCCCGACCGCCCACAGCGCCGTCACCAGACCGCGGTCCGCGAACGCGACGAGGATCGCCACCGCGCCGGAGAGGAACGCGCCGAGATACGGGATGTACGCGCCGACGAACACCAGCGCGCCGAGCCCCACGGCCCCCGGCACCTGGAGGATCAGCAGGCCGACGGCGATCAGGGCGCCGTCGATGAAGGCGATGAGCGTCGTCCCGCGCATATAGCCCTCGATCGCCCGGAACGCGCGCCGGGCCATCACCTCCAGGGTGTCACCGCTGCCGCGCGGCGCGAGCGAGTGCAGGGAGGCGACCGCCCGGTCGGAGTCCCGCAGGAAGAAGAACATCAACAGCATCGCCAGGACCGCGCTGGCCACGAACCCACTGACCGCGCTGACCCCGGTGAGCACCCCGGAGGCCGCGGTGCCGCCGAACTTCGACAGCAGCTCCTTGGCGTTCTTCGCGAGATCGTCCAACGACGTCCCGGCCGGCCCGAACTCGGCGCTGAGCGACTTCGCCGCGTTCCTGAGCGAGGAGATGATCTGGTCACCGGTGTCGATCAGCGCGGCCACCACGATGTACGCGGCCCCGCCCATCACCACGAGCACGGCCGCGCAGGTCAGCCCCGCGGCGAGGGACTTGTTGAACCGCATCGCCACCAGCCGCCGGTACAACGGGCCGAGCAGCGCCGTGCCGAGCAGCGCGATCAGCAGGGGCGTGACCGCCGTCTGGAACGTCACACAGATCCACACGCCCACGTAGACGACACCCGTCACCAGCAGGGTGAGCGCGCTCCACACCGCGATGTGCCGCGCGGGCCCCGGCAGGAATCCCCGGGGGGCCACCGGCTCCGAGGGCGCCGGCGCCGCCCTCGGCACCTCCACGTACCCGCCGGACCCGGCGTACCCGCCGGTGGTCCGTATCGTCGTACGCGTCCGATGAACCGGTCTGCGCGCGGGCCCGCGCCCACGACCGGGCCGTCCCCCGCGTACTGCGCGGGAGTCTCCCGTACGGCTGCTCATCCTCTGTCATCTCCACTCGCTCGGAGGTCGCGCACACCCCCTGAGGATCATGGGATGGCCGTGGCGCCATAGCGTAGACCGGGCCGCCGGGCCGCTGTCCCCGGCGTCGCCCCCGCACGCGACCGCGCCCCCACAGGCGCGCTACCCGGCGATCGGCAGGGACGCCCCGTCCCGCAGGAACACCGGGATCCGCTCCAGCGGCGCGTCGACGGTCACCGACGTGCCCCCCTCGTACGTCTCCCCGGTCCACGCGTCCGTCCACCGCGCCCCCGCCGGAAGGTAGGCCGTCCACCGCCGTGCCCCCGCCTCCAGCACCGGCGCCACCAGCACATCCCGCCCGAACAGATACGCGTCGTCCACGGACCAGGCCCGCTCGTCCTCGGGGAACTCCAGGAACAGCGGCCGCATCACCGGCAGCCCCTCCTCGTGGGCCTCCCGCATCACCCGCAGCACATACGGCTTCAACCGCTCCCGCAGCCGCAGATACTCCTCCAGGATCGCCCCGGCCTCCTCACCGTACGACCACACCTCGTTGGGCCCACCGGTCATGTCCGGCCCCAGCGGCATCCCGGGCTCCCGGAACCCGTGCAGCCGCATCAGCGGCGAGAACGCCCCGAACTGGAACCAGCGGACCATCACCTCGCGGTACGCCGGATCGTCGGGGTCGCCCCCGTGGAAGCCGCCGATGTCCGTGTTCCACCACGGGATGCCGGACAGCGCCGTGTTGAGCCCCGCCGCGATCTGCCGCCGCAGCGTCGGGAAGTCCGTCCCGATGTCACCGGACCACAGGGCGGCCCCCCACCGCTGACTGCCCGCCCACGCCGAACGGTTGAGGGAGACGATCTCCTCCTCGCCGGCCGCCCGCAGCCCCTCGTAGAAGGTGCGCGCGCTCTCGGCCGGATAGATGTTGCCGACCTCCAGACCGGGCCCCGCCCAGTACCGCAGGTTCTCCTGGAAGCCCGGCTTGAGCTCCGGCTCGCAGGCGTCCAGCCAGAACGCGTTGATGCCGTACCGGTCCAGGTAGTTCTCCTTCACCCGCGACCACACGAACTCCCGGGCCTCCGGGTTCGTCGCGTCGTAGAAGGCCACCTGGACTGTGGACGCGACCTCCTTGTCCGGCCAGTCGGCGTGCGCCATCGGGCCGTACTGCGTCCCGATGAAGTACCCGCGCTGCTCCATCACGGGGTGGTTCTCGCTCAGCGGCGACACCGACGGCCACACCGACACCACCAACTTGATGCCCAGCTCGTCCAGTTCACGGACCATGGCCGCCGGATCGGGCCACTCGGCGAGGTCGAACTTCCACTCGCCCAGATGCGTCCAGTGGAAGAAGTCGCACACGATGACGTCGATGGGCAGGCCCCGCCGCTTGTACTCCCGGGCCACGGCGAGGAGTTCGTCCTGGGTGCGGTAGCGCAGCTTGCACTGCCAGAACCCGGCCGCCCACTGGGGCAACATCGGCGTACGGCCGGTCGCCGCGCTGTAGCGGCGCTGCGCCTCGGCCGGATCGCCCGCGGTGATCCAGTAGTCGATCTGCCGGGCCGAGTCCGCGACCCAGCGGGTGCCGTTGCCGGCCAGCTCGACGCGGCCGATCGCCGGGTTGTTCCACAGCAGGGTGTAGCCGCGGCTGGAGGTGAGCACCGGGATGCCGACCTCCGCGTTGCGCTGCACCAGGTCCAGCACCAGCCCCTTCTGGTCGAGCCGCCCGTGCTGATGCTGACCGAGGCCGTACAGCTTCTCGTCGTCGTACGCGGCGAAGCGCTGCTCCAGGCGGTGGTAGCCGTTGCCGACGGCCGTGTAGAGGCGTGGGCCGGGCCACCAGAAGTGGGCGCGGGCCTCCGACAGCAGCTCGCCGCCGTCGGCCGTGCGGCAGTAGCGGATCAGGCCCTCCGCGTTCACCTCGACGGTCAGCGCGCCGACGATCAGCCGTCCCAGCCCGTCCTCGATCTTGACGCTGCTCTCGGTGGACTCGGCCTCGTCGAGCAGGGCGCCCGGCAGCCCGTCGAGGACCGGGCCGCCGAGGCGGGCGCGGACCCGGACCGCGTCCGGCCCCCAGGGCTCGATCCGCAGGGTCTCCTGACGTCCGCTCCACTCCAGGGCACCGTCCCGCTCACGGAACGTGCCGACGGTGGGGGAGGACTGGGCGAGGCTGACCGCGCCCGTCGGGGTCTGGTTCTCGGCAGGCTGATTCACGAGAGGTCTCCTGGAAGGGAGGAGTGAGGAAAGGCAGGCGGAGCGAAGGAGGAAGCGGAAGGGGAACTACGACGTCGGCTCAGCCGGTGGGGGACAGCGGCCCCGTGCTCGCGCGGACCGTCAACTCGGGGGCGAGGAGCACCACTTCGTCGGTGTCCCGGCCCTCCAGCTTGGCGACCAGCTGCTCCACGGCCCGGCGGCCCATCTCCTGGGCGGGGATGGCGACGGACGTCAACCGCACCGAGGCCTGCACGGCGACCTGGTCGGGGCAGACCGCGATCACCGAGACGTCCTCCGGCACCGCGCGCCCCTGCTGCCGCAGCAGCGCGAGCAGCGGCTCCACCGCGGACTCGTTCTGCACGACGACCCCCGTGGTGCCGGGCCGTTCGTCGAAGATCCGGGCCAGGGTCGCGGCCATCGCGTCGTAACCGCCCTCGCAGGGGCGGTGCAGCACGCGCAGGCCCAGCTCCCTGGCGCGCGAACGCAGTCCGTCGAGGGTGCGCTCGGCGAACCCGGTGTGCCGCTCGTACACCGCGGGTGCCTCGCCGATGACGGCGATGTCGCGGTGGCCGAGCATCGCCAGATGCTCCACGCACAGCGCGCCGGTCGCCCCGAAGTCGAGGTCGACGCAGGTCAGGCCGCTGGTGTCGGCCGGCAGTCCGATGAGCACCGACGGCTGGTCGGTGCCGCGCAGCAGCGGCAGCCGCTCGTCGTCGAGCTCCACGTCCATCAGGATCATCGCGTCGGCGAGCCCGCTGCCCGTGACCCGGCGCACCGCGTCCGGGCCCTCCTCACCGGTGAGCAGCAGCACGTCGTAGCCGTACGTACGGGCCGTGGTGGCCACCGCGATGGCGATCTCCATCATCACCGGGACGTACATGTCGGTGCGCAGCGGGACCATCAGGGCGACGATGTTCGACCTGTTGCTCGCCAGGGCGCGGGCCCCCGCGTTCGGGTGGTAGCCGAGCTCCTGGATGCTCCGTTCGACCCGCTGCCGGGTGCCGGCGGAGATGGACCGCTTGCCGCTGAGGACATAGCTCACCGTGCTCGCCGAGACTCCGGCGTGCTGGGCGACCTCGGCGAGGGTGACCATCCAGCTCTCCAAGCGTGTTTAAGCGCTTCGACAGCGCGCTGTCTCTGAACAAGGGCGAGTGAGGGTGGCTCGACAGTAGCTCGGCGGTGGATGGGTGTCCATAGGTTGTCGAAGCGCTTCGATTATTCGCCGGGCGCCTCAGGGGTGGTGGGGGTGTGTGGGGTGCGACTGCGGGTCCGTGGGGCATCTCGCGCAGTTCCCCGCGCCCCTTCAGGGCGCTCTTGTCGCCCCCAGTTTAGAACTCGGAGGCAACTTTCCGAGGGTGCGGCGGCGACCAGCACCCGTAACCGCGTCGCCCCCGGAAGGAACCGCCATGCAACACCGTCGTCCTCGCCTGACCCGTACGGCCAAGATCGGCGCGGCCGTCGTCACCGCGCTCGCGGTCGGGGCCTCCGTGACCGTGGCGATGGCGGGGGAGGAGGCCAGGAAGTGCACGGACTTCGACACGATCACGCTCGGCAAGTACTACGTGAACAACAACGTCTGGAACCGCGAGAAGGCCACCGGCACCCAGTGCGTCTGGGACAACTCCCGCTCGGGCTCGACGATCTCGTGGGGCACCAGCTACAGCCTGGCCAACAGCGGGGCGGGCAAGGACCACGACGTCAAGTCGTACGCGAGCAGCGTGCTCGGCTGGCACTGGGGCTGGAAGGTCGACAAGGCGGCCACCCAGCTGCCCCTCCGGGTCGGCGACCGCAAGCCGGTGCGGACCAGCTGGGAGTTCTCGGTCAGCTCGAACCCCGGCACCATGAACGTCGCCTACGACCTGTGGCTGCACACCAAGAACACCGCCGACTGGCAGGACCAGCCCACCGACGAGGTCATGATCTGGCTCAACCGGCAGGGCGGCGCGGGCCCGCTCGGCACCAAGTACGGGAGCGTCAGCCTCGGCGGGGCCATGTGGGACATCTACACCGGTGACATCGGCTGGAAGGTGTTCTCCTTCGTCCGCCGCTCCAACACCACCAAGGCGGACCTGAACCTGGACGACTTCACCCAGGCCCTCGTCCGCCGCAAGCTGCTGAGCGACGACAAGTACGTCTCCGGCATCGAGGCGGGCACCGAGGTCTTCAAGGGGACCGGGCGCCTGGACACCAAGGCGTACTCGGTGAACATCGGCTGAGCGCGGGCGCGGAGGGGCTCGCAGGGATGCGGGAGGGCTCGCAGGTATGGGGGACGGCGCGAAGGGATGCGGGAGGGCGCGGAAGGGAGCCGATCGTCCGCGCGAGGGGTGGCGGGGTCGGTCCGGATCGGGTACCAACGATCGAGTAGCACCCATCGGTAACCATTCAGGTACCCATCCGGTACAAGATCCCGATTCGCGGCGAGGTGACCCTCATGTCCGCCCCACCCCTCAAGAAGCCCGTCGTCACGGAACGTGAGGCCCGCCAGGTGGCGGAGGCCGCCCGCGAGCAGGCCTGGCGCAAGCCCAGCTTCGCCAAGGAACTGTTCCTGGGCCGGTTCCGCCTCGACCTGATCCACCCCCACCCGCTGCCCACCGACGAGGCCGTCCGGCGCGGCGAGCAGTTCCTGACCAAGCTCCGCGCCTTCTGCGAGACGAAGGTCGACGGCGCCCTGATCGAACGCGAGGCCCGGATCCCCGACGAGGTGATCAACGGTCTCAAGGAACTCGGCGCCCTCGGCATGAAGATCGACCCCAAGTACGGCGGTCTCGGCCTCACCCAGGTGTACTACAACAAGGCCCTGGCCCTGGTCGGCTCGGCCAGCCCGGCCATCGGTGTGCTGCTCTCGGCGCATCAGTCGATCGGCGTACCGCAGCCGCTGAAACTGTTCGGCACCCCCGAGCAGAAGGAGAAGTTCCTCCCGCGCTGCGCCCGCACCGACATCAGCGCCTTCCTCCTCACCGAGCCCGACGTCGGCTCCGACCCGGCCCGGCTGGCCACCTCGGCGGTGCCGGACGGCGACGACTACATCCTCGACGGCGTGAAGCTCTGGACCACCAACGGGGTGGTCGCCGACCTCCTGGTCGTGATGGCGCGCGTGCCCAGGTCGGACGGCCACAAGGGCGGGATCACCGCCTTCGTCGTGGAGACCGACTCGCCCGGCGTCACCGTCGAGAACCGCAACGCCTTCATGGGCCTGCGCGGCATCGAGAACGGCGTCACCCGCTTCCACCAGGTCCGGGTCCCCGCCGCGCACCGCATCGGCCCCGAGGGAGCGGGCCTGAAGATCGCCCTGACCACCCTCAACACGGGCCGTCTCTCCCTGCCCGCGTCCTGCGTGGCCGCCGGCAAGTGGTGCCTGAAGATCGCCCGTGAGTGGTCGGCGGCCCGTGAGCAGTGGGGCAAGCCGGTCGCCCACCACGAGGCGGTCGGTCAGAAGATCTCCTTCATCGCGGCGACCACCTTCGCCCTGGAAGCGGTGCTGGACCTGTCCTCGCAGATGGCCGACGAGGACCGCAACGACATCCGTATCGAGGGCGCCCTCGCGAAACTCTTCGCCTCCGAGATGGGCTGGAAGATCGCCGACGAGCTGGTCCAGATCCGCGGCGGCCGCGGCTTCGAGACCGC
The DNA here is from genome assembly GCF_055575575.1 of Streptomyces sp. NPDC034049. Taxonomy (NCBI): domain Bacteria; kingdom Bacillati; phylum Actinomycetota; class Actinomycetes; order Kitasatosporales; family Streptomycetaceae; genus Streptomyces; species Streptomyces sp. NPDC034049. Next base: position 58,096 of record NZ_JBVISJ010000011.1, on the reverse strand, counting down.
CGACTCCCTGCGGGCCCGCGGCGAACGGGCCGTCCCCGCCGAGCAGATGCTGCGCGACCTGCGCATCAACCGGATCTTCGAGGGCTCCACGGAGATCATGCACCTGCTGATCGCCCGCGAGGCCGTCGACGCCCACCTCACCGTGGCCGGCGACCTCATCGACCCGGAGAAGTCCCTCACCGACAAGGCGAAGGCGGGCGCGAACGCGGGCGTCTTCTACGCCAAGTGGCTGCCCAAGCTGGTCGCGGGACCGGGCCAACTCCCGCGCACCTATGGCGACTTCCACCCGGCGGGCCACCCCGACCTCGCCACCCACCTGCGTTACGTCGAGCGGGGCGCCCGCAAGCTCGCCCGCTCCACCTTCTACGCCATGTCCCGCTGGCAGGGCCGGATGGAGACCAAGCAGGGCTTCCTGGGCCGGATCGTCGACATCGGCGCCGAACTCTTCGCGATGAGCGCGGCCGTCGTGCGCGCGGAACTGCTCCGCACCACCACCGACCACGGCCGCGAGGCCTACCAACTGGCCGACACCTTCTGCCGGCAGTCCCGCATCCGCGTCGAGGAACTCTTCGGCCGTCTGTGGACCAACACCGACGACATCGACCACAAGGTGGTCAAGGGCGTCCTGGGCGGCGCCTACGAGTGGCTGGAGCAGGGCGTCATCGACCCCTCGGGCGAGGGCCCGTGGATCGCGGACGCGACACCGGGCGAGACCGAGAAGGAGAACGTCCACCGCCGCATCCGCTGACCTGCCGCACGAGTTCCCCGCGCCCCTTCCAGGGGCGCGGGACTGTGCTGACATGCGGCTCCGCCGCGCGGGCGCGGCCGGCCCCGCCCTGCCTGACGACAGTCCGCTGTACCCCCAGGAACTAGGCTCCCAGCATGTCTGGTCCGACGTTGGTGATCGATTTGGCGGAGCCGCTCTCCCCGGCTCAGCTGCGGGAGTTCCGCGCGTTGATGGTGGGACTCTCCTCCCGCTTCGCGGAGAAACGGCCCGGGTTCTTCGACGTCAACGTGCCCGCGGGGCGACTGGGCGTCGAGGACAGGCGAGAGGAGGACCGGCGAAAGCCGTTCTCACGTCCACTCCTCGGCAACGCCTGCGCGAACGCGGAGCTCACGGCCCTGGTGGGGTTCAATCCGCAGCGCGAGGACTGGGACCGGCCCTTCCTGGTCTACTTCATGGGGCCGGGCGTCGGCGACGAGAGCATCTTCGAGGCTGAGCACGCGGAGGAGCCAGAGGTGGAGGCCCTCCTCGGCTTCAGGCCGACTCATGCCGTCAATGTCAGCGCCTGCTGCAATCGCGAGATCGATCACGTGGCCACCGCCCTGCTGACCGCCGCTGTCATGGACGTCATCGGGGGCGTGGCCAAAGCCGAGTTGCTGGACGGGCAGGAGTCGGCCGTCGCCGGCCTTCCAGGGGTGTTGGGGCTCGCGGACTGGATGGCGCTGGGAACGGCGGAGTTCCTCCGGGCCTGGGTCGGGCACCCCGCCTTCCGGCTGGTCAAGTAGCCCGGATGCTGTCCTCGTCCCTAGCAGTACTTGTCGCTGGCGTCCCGCGTCGTCCACGAACAGGAATCCACCTTCGACCCGTTCGCCTTCGTCAGCTTCGCCGTGTCGCTGGTGTTGTTCCAGACGTAGGCCTTGCGGTTCTGGTACTTGGTCGCGCTCGTGTCCGTCCCCGACCCCGTGCGGACCTTGATGTACTTCTTCGCCCCGATCTTGATGTTCGGGAACGTGTACTTGTGGTTGTCGAGGTCCTTCAGCACCCAGCCCTTCAGCGAGATCGCCGAGGAGCTCGTGTTCTTGATCTGCACCCACTCGCCGTTGAGGCTCGTGGTGGACCGCGTGTCCTTGCCCGGGCTGTCGAAGTACACGCGGTAGATGATCACCCCGCCCGCGGCCTCGGCCGGGCTGCTGAGCAGCGTGCCGGTCAGGGCCACCGCTCCGGCGAGCGCGGGCAGGGCAGCGCGTATGCGCTTGTGCATGGGTCCCCCCAGGGTCCTCGTTCACGTCGGTTGATCCGACAATCGGATCAACAGGTCAGAAGTCATATCACCCCTTCTTCACGCGTGCTTCACAAACGGAGAAACGGCACCGTCAATCACAGACGGCACGAAGCGGGTCATCAGGGGGACGCGCGGTCCTGACGGGGACCGGATGCGGCCACAATGGGGGGATGAGCGACAGTCCAGCCCCTCTCGCCGATCCGCATCTTGTCTACGACCCGGTCGACGGCGTACGGGACGCAGTGATCCTCGGATCGACCGGATCGATCGGCACCCAGGCCATCGACCTCGTCCTGCGCAACCCGGACCGCTTCCGCGTCACCGGGCTCTCCGCCGCCGGAGGGAGGGTGGAGCTGCTGGCCGAGCAGGCACACCGCCTGCGCGTGCGGACCGTCGCCGTCGCCCGCGAGGACGTCGTACCGGCCCTGCGTGAGGCCCTGGCCACGGTGTACGGCGCCGGGGAGCCGCTGCCCGAGATCCTCGCCGGCCCGGACGCCGCCACCCACCTCGCCGCCTCCGACTGCCACACCGTGCTCAACGGCATCACCGGCTCCATCGGCCTCGCCCCGACCCTCGCCGCCCTGGAGGCGGGACGCACCCTCGCGCTCGCCAACAAGGAGTCGCTCATCGTCGGCGGCCCGCTGGTGAAGGCCGTGGCGAAGCCGGGCCAGATCATCCCGGTCGACTCCGAGCACGCCGCCCTCTTCCAGGCCCTCGCCTCCGGCACCCGCGCCGATGTGCGCAAGCTCGTCGTCACCGCCTCCGGGGGCCCCTTCCGCGGCCGTACGAAGGCGGAGCTGGCCGATGTGACGCCCGCCGAGGCGCTCGCGCACCCCACCTGGGCCATGGGCCCGGTCATCACCGTGAACTCCGCGACCCTCGTCAACAAGGGCCTGGAGGTCATCGAGGCGCACCTCCTCTACGACATTCCCTTCGACCGCATTGAGGTCGTCGTGCACCCCCAGTCGTATGTCCACTCGATGGTTGAGTTCACGGACGGATCGACGATGGCCCAGGCGACGCCCCCCGACATGCGCGGGCCCATCGCCATCGGCCTCGGCTGGCCGCAGCGCGTCCCCGACGCGGCGCCCGCCTTCGACTGGACCAAGGCGTACACCTGGGAGTTCTTCCCCCTCGACGACGAGGCGTTCCCATCGGTCGGGCTCGCCCGGCACGTGGGAGAGCTCGCGGGCACCGCCCCGGCGGTGTTCAATGCGGCGAACGAGGAGTGCGTCGACGCGTTCCTGCACGGGGGCCTCCGGTTCGACGCGATCATGGAGACCGTCACGCGGGTCGTCGAGGAGCACGGCACCCCCGCCGCGGGAACTTCCCTGACCGTGGCGGACGTCCTCGAAGCGGAGACCTGGGCGCGCGCCAGGGCCCGTGAACTGACCACCTCGACCACCTCGACAGGCAAACCCACCGAGCGGACGACCGCGGAGGCCCGTGCATGACGACCCTGATGTTCATCCTCGGCATAGTGGTCTTCGTGATCGGCCTGGCGTTCTCGATCGCGTGGCACGAGCTGGGCCACTTCTCGACCGCCAAGCTCTTCGGCGTCCGCGTGCCCCAGTTCATGGTGGGCTTCGGCCCCACGATCTGGTCGAAGAAGAAGGGCGAGACCGAGTACGGCGTCAAGGCGATCCCGCTCGGCGGCTACATCCGCATGATCGGCATGATCCCGCCCGGCGAGGACGGCCGCATCGAGAGCCGCTCGACCTCCCCGTGGCGCGTGATGATCGAGGACGCCCGCGCGGCCTCCTTCGAGGAGCTCCAGCCCGGCGACGAGAAGCGCCTGTTCTACACGCGCAAGCCTTGGAAGCGCGTCATCGTCATGTTCGCCGGCCCCTTCATGAACCTGATCCTGGCCGTCGTGATCTTCGTCGGCGTGATGATGACCTTCGGCGCCCAGACCCAGACCACCACGGTCAGCAAGGTCTCGGACTGCGTCATCGAGGCCAGCGAGAACCGCTCCAAGTGCCGGTCCGGCGACGAGGAGGCCCCCGCCAAGGCCGCGGGCCTGAAGCCCGGCGACAAGATCGTCGCCTTCGACGGGGAGCCCGTCGACGACTGGGCCGCCCTGCAGTCCGACATCCGCTCCAACCCCGGCAAGCAGGTCACCGTCACCGTCGACCGCGACGGCAAGCGGCTCGACCTCACCGCCACGTTGGTGGAGAACCAGGTCAGCAAGACCGACGGCAACGGCGGCTACGTCGCCGACAAGTACGTCTCCGCCGGCTGGTTCGGCTTCACCCCCGCCTCCGGCATCGTCCCGCTCTCCTTCGGCGAGTCGGTCGACCGCATGGGCGACATGATGGAGAACGGCGTCGAGTCCCTGCTCTCCCTGCCCGCCAAGGTCCCCGCCCTGTGGGACGCCACCTTCGGCGACGGCGAGCGCGAGGCCGACTCGCCCATGGGCGTGGTCGGCGCGGCCCGCGTCGGCGGCGAGATCTTCACCATGGACATCCCCGCCACCCAGCAGCTCGCCAGCTTCCTCATCCTGCTGGCCGGCTTCAACCTCTCCCTCTTCCTGTTCAACATGCTCCCGCTCCTGCCGCTCGACGGCGGCCACATCGCGGGCGCCCTGTGGGAGTCGCTGCGCCGGACCGCGGCGAAGGTGCTCCGCCGGCCCGACCCCGGCCCGTTCGACGTGGCGAAGCTGATGCCCGTCGCCTACGTCGTGGCCGGCATCTTCGTCTGCTTCACCCTCCTGGTCCTGATCGCGGACCTCGTGAACCCGGTGCGCATCTCGTAGCCACCCGACGTTCACGACGGCCGGGCACACTCACACGGTGGAGCCCGGCCGCCGGGGACGGTGATGTGCTCGGGAGCCTGCCGGTGCCGTAATCTCGAAGCCTGGAGCCCGCCCGTACCGGGACCCGATCCTGATCCACAACTTGGGGTTGCACAGCAGATGACTGCGATTTCTCTCGGCATGCCGTCCGTTCCGACCAAGCTCGCCGAGCGCCGGAAGAGCCGGCAGATCCAGGTCGGGTCCGTGGCCGTCGGTGGAGACGCCCCGGTGTCGGTCCAGTCGATGACCACCACCCGTACGTCCGACATCGGCGCCACGCTCCAGCAGATCGCCGAACTCACGGCCTCCGGCTGCCAGATCGTCCGCGTCGCCTGCCCCACGCAGGACGACGCCGACGCCCTCCCGGTGATCGCCAGGAAGTCACAGATCCCGGTCATCGCCGACATCCACTTCCAGCCGAAGTACGTCTTCGCCGCGATCGAGGCCGGCTGCGCCGCCGTCCGCGTCAACCCCGGCAACATCAAGCAGTTCGACGACAAGGTCAAGGAGATCGCCCAGGCGGCGAACGACCACGGCACCCCGATCCGGATCGGTGTCAACGCCGGCTCCCTGGACCGCCGCCTCCTGCAGAAGTACGGCAAGGCCACCCCCGAGGCGCTGGTCGAGTCCGCCCTCTGGGAGGCCTCCCTCTTCGAGGAGCACGGCTTCCGCGACATCAAGATCTCGGTCAAGCACAACGACCCGGTCGTCATGGTCAACGCCTACCGCCAGCTCGCCGCCCAGTGCGACTACCCCCTCCACCTCGGCGTCACCGAGGCGGGCCCCGCCTTCCAGGGCACCATCAAGTCGGCCGTCGCCTTCGGCGCGCTCCTCTCCGAGGGCATCGGCGACACGATCCGCGTCTCCCTCTCGGCCCCGCCGGTCGAGGAGATCAAGGTCGGCAACCAGATCCTGGAGTCGCTGAACCTCAAGCCCCGCCGCCTGGAGATCGTCTCCTGCCCCTCCTGCGGCCGCGCCCAGGTCGACGTCTACAAGCTCGCCGAAGAGGTCACCGCAGGCCTCACCGGCATGGAGGTCCCCCTCCGCGTCGCCGTCATGGGCTGCGTCGTCAACGGCCCCGGCGAGGCCCGCGAGGCCGACCTCGGCGTCGCCTCCGGCAACGGCAAGGGCCAGATCTTCGTCAAGGGCGAGGTCATCAAGACCGTCCCCGAGTCCAAGATCGTGGAGACCCTCATCGAGGAGGCGATGAAGATCGCCGAACAGATGGAAGCGGACGGAGTGACCTCCGGCGAACCGACGGTGGCGGTGGCGGGCTGAGGAGGACTCGGCGTCTTCTGAAGATCGGCCCGGCAGGGCCGTCTTCAGGGGCGCGGGGACCTGCGCGACAGGCCACGACGCACCCGCACCCGCCCGCGCACAGGAGCCCCCGAGTTCCGGGGCGCCCCCGTACAGCCCGGCAGGGTATCGTGCGGAGACCAGCGCAGACCCCAGGGTGAGGCCCCCGCACGTGTTGACCCAGACCACCACCAGGGTCCTCGAACCGAGTGACCTGGACGCCGCACTCGCCGTCCTGGACCGAGACCCGGTCGCGAACGCCTTCGTGACCTCCCGTGTCCAGGTCGCCGGGCTGGACCCATGGCGGCTGGGCGGCGAGATGTGGGGCTGGTACGAGGACGGCGCCCTGACCTCCCTCTGCTACGCCGGCGCCAACCTCGTCCCCATCTGCGCCACCCCCCGCGCCGTGCGCGCCTTCGCCGACCGCGCGCGCCGGGCCGGCCGCCGCTGCTCCTCGGTCGTCGGCCCCGCCGAACCCACCGCCCAGCTCTGGCGCCTCCTCGAACCCAGCTGGGGCCCGGCCCGCGAGGTCCGCTCGCACCAGCCCCTCATGGTCACCGACCGGCTGCCCGACCCCGCCGAGGTCACGCCCGACCCGTACGTCCGCCGGATCCGCAAGGACGAGATGGAGACGATCATGCCGGCGTGCGTCGCGATGTTCACCGAGGAGGTGGGCGTCTCCCCGCTGGCCGGCGACGGCGGCCTCCTCTACCAGGCCCGGGTCGCCGAACTCGTCGGCTCCGGCCGCTCCTTCGCCCGCCTCGACGCCGACGGCCGCGTCGTCTTCAAGGCCGAGATCGGCGCCGCCACCCCCCAGGCCTGCCAGATCCAGGGCGTCTGGGTCGCCCCCGACTACCGTGGCCAGGGCCTCGCGGCCCCCGGCATGGCAGCGGTCCTCCGCTACGCCCTCGCCGACGTGGCCCCGTTGGTCAGCCTCTACGTCAACGACTTCAACACGGCGGCACGGCGCACGTACCAGAGGGTGGGCTTCCAAGAGGTGGGCGCCTTCATGAGCGTCCTGTTCTGAGGGATCGGCTGAGGAAGGCTCGATTCTGAGCGCCGGGCCAGGAACGCGCCCTGAAGGGGCGCGGGGCTGTGTTGATATGCGGCTCCGCCGCGTGGGCGCGGCCGGCCACATCCAACCCGCACCCCGCAGACAACCCGAACCCCCCTGTAGCATCCGCAACATGAGCCTCGTCATCGGCCCCCTGGACCTCTCCGCCCACGTAGACGAGGCCCTAGCCGTCCAAGCCGTGGCCTTCGGCCTGGGCCCCGACGAGGTCGCCGTCCGCCGCCAGATCGTCCTCCGCCACATGACGTACCCGGGGGCCCGCGCACTGGGGGCCACGGTCGGAGGCCGTCTCGTCGGCTTCGTCTACGGCATGCCCAACGACCGCACCCACTGGTGGTCCACCGTCGTCGAGCCCTACCTCCGCGCCCTCGGCCACGACCACTGGCTGGACGACTCCTTCGTCATCACCGAACTGCACGTCCACCCCCGCCACCAGAACCGCGGCGTCGGCCGCGCCCTCATCACCACCATCACCGACAGCGCCGTCGAACCCCGTTCGATCCTCTCCGCGATCGACGTCGACAGTCCGGCCCGCGGCCTGTACCACTCCCTCGGCTACACCGACCTGGCCCGCCGGGTCGTCTTCCCCAGCGCCCCCAAGCCGTACGCGGTGATGGGCGCCCCCCTGCCCCTGCGCCGCCGGTAGCCGGCCCGCCACCCCCACCGCCACCACCGGATTTCCACGGGCACCCGCCCCCCGGCTAACCTCCTGCCATCAACCAAACCCCGGCAGGAGTACGACAACCATGGCGAACGCACCGGTCCAGCGCATGTCCCAGTTGATGGCGAAGACGCTGCGCGACGACCCCGCGGACGCCGAGGTCCTCAGCCACAAGCTCCTCGTCCGCGCCGGATACGTCCGCCGCACGGCGGCCGGCGTGTGGACCTGGCTGCCGCTCGGCAAGAAGGTCCTCGCCAACGTGGAGCGCATCGTCCGCGAGGAGATGGACGCGATCGGCGCCCAGGAGGTGCTGCTCCCCGCGCTGCTGCCGAAGGAGCCGTACGAGGCGACCGGCCGCTGGGACGAGTACGGCCCCGAGCTGTTCCGTCTCCAGGACCGCAAGGGCGGCGACTACCTCCTCGGCCCCACTCACGAGGAGATCTTCACGCTGATCGTGAAGGACCAGGCGTCCTCCTACAAGGACCTGCCGGTGATCCTCTACCAGATCCAGACGAAGTTCCGCGACGAGGCCCGTCCCCGGGCCGGCATCCTGCGCGGCCGTGAGTTCCTGATGAAGGACTCGTACTCCTTCGACACCGAGGACGAGGGCCTCGCCCAGTCGTACGCCCTGCACCGCCAGGCGTACCAGAAGGTGTTCGAGCGCCTGGGCCTCGACTACCGCATCTGCGCCGCCACGGCGGGCGCGATGGGCGGCTCGAAGTCGGAGGAGTTCCTCGCCCCGGCCGGCGCCGGCGAGGACACCTTCGCGGACTGCCCGGCGTGCGACTTCGCGGCCAACACCGAGGCCATCACCTTCGAGCTGAAGCCGGTGGACGCCGACGGCGTGCCCGCCCTGGAGGAGATCCCGACCCCGGACACCCCGACCATCGAGAGCCTCGCCGCGTACCTCGGCGTCGAGGCCTCCGCCACCCTGAAGAACCTCCTCGTCAAGGTCGACGGTGAGATCGTCGCCGTCGGCGTCCCCGGCGACCGCGAGGTCGACCTGGGCAAGGTCGAGGCGCACTTCGCCCCGGCGGCCGTCGAGATGGTCACCGAGGCGGACTTCGCCGGCCGTCCCGACCTGGTCCGCGGCTATGTCGGCCCACAGGGCCTCGGCGAGAAGGTCACGTACATCGCCGACCCGCGCGTCGCCCCCGGCACCGCCTGGATCACCGGCGCCAACAAGCCGGGCACGCACGCCAGGAACGTCGTCGCGGGCCGGGACTTCGAGGTCGCCGAGTACGTCGACGTCGTCGTGGTCCAGGAGGGCGACCCCTGCCCGAAGTGCGGCACCGGCCTCAAGCTGGACCGCGCCATCGAGATCGGCCACATCTTCCAGCTCGGCCGCAAGTACGCCGACGCCCTCAAGCTCGACGTCCTCGGCCAGAACGGCAAGCCCGTCCGCGTCACCATGGGCTCGTACGGCATCGGGGTCTCCCGCGCGGTCGCCGCCCTCGCCGAGCAGTCCGCCGACGACAAGGGCCTGTGCTGGCCCGCCGAGGTCGCCCCGGCCGACGTCCACGTCGTCGCGGCGGGCAAGGCCCTCCAGACCGAACTGGCCCTCGACGTCTCCGAGAAGCTGCGGGCCGCCGGCCTCCGCGTCCTGGTCGACGACCGCGCGGGTGTCTCCCCGGGCGTGAAGTTCACCGACTCCGAACTGATCGGCGTACCGAAGATCCTGGTCGCCGGCCGCCGCTCCGCCGAGGGCGTCCTGGAGCTGAAGGACCGCCGTACCGGTGAGCGCGAGGAGCTGACGGTCGACGAGGCGATCGCCCGCCTGACGGCTTGAGCAACCTCTCGGAGAGTTCGGTGGGGCGTCGGGCCGCCTCACCGACTTCTCTCGGACCGTTCCCCCACCGTAGGACGTGACCGCACGCCACTACGGAGGGGAACGGTCAGGACGACCGGGGAGCACGACGCCGTCGCGGCAACCCGCGGCCCACGTCCTCGGCGGAGCTAGAGCCATCCGGCGAACTCCAACAACAACTCCGCGTCCCGCGGCCGTCCCACCCGCCGGGCCCGCACCCCCGACTCCACGGCCCGGAACAACGTCCACCCCCGCAACCGCTCCTGGTCCACATCCAGCGACTCGGCCAGCTTCTTCACCCGCCGCCGAGTGATAGCCGCTCCCGAGGGCGAGGCGATCATGTCCTCCACCCGGTCCCGGACCAGCCGGGCCAGGTCGAACGCGCACTCGCCCACCACCGGGTCCGGCCCCACCGCCAGCCACGGCAGCCGCTCCCCGGCCAGCACCTTGCTCTGCCGGAACGTCCCGTGCAGCAACCGCTCCTCGGGCGCGGAGTCCAGCAGCTCCGCACGAACCCCGAGAGCGGCGTCGACCAGCCCCCGCACCTCGGAGTCCGCCTCGGCGCCCGCCCGCAGGGCCTCCGACTGCCGGCCCGTCCGCTCGGCCACGGTCTCGAAGACATGCGCCTCCGGCGGCTCGATCCACAGCCGTCGCAGGGTCGCCGCGGCCTCCAGCAGCGCCTTCGCCTCGGGCAGCGACCGCACCGACAGATCGGGGCGCAGCCGCTCCAGCAGCAGCACACCGTGACTGTCGCCGGGGTTCAGCAACTGGACGGCGCCCCGCCCGTCCCAGTGCGCGAGCGCGGCCCGCTCGCTCTCCGGCCGGGCCCGCTCGGGCGCCAGCTTGAGCACGGCGGGCGTGCCGTCGATGAGCCGCACCAGCAGCACCAGACTGCTCCGGCCACCCGGGGCCTGTACCCGTTCGACGCTCAACTCGCGTAGATCCACGGCCTGTCGGGCCAGTTCGGGGAGCCTTTCCAGCCACTCGCCGATCCCGTCACGGCCGTCCGGTCGTCGGGTCTCGGCGAGTGCTCGCACCAGCCGCTGCGGCGGTTCGAAGTCCTCGAAAGCCATGCGCGCCATGGGCGAGTCGTTTCCCTTCCGGAGCTGATCAGGTGTGCGGTGTCGCCGACGGGCCGGCCGCGGCCGTCCGCTCGGCGAGACCAGGGAAGGCTACGCTCGTGCCCCGCCACCGCACCGCCCGCACCGCCGCCTCCCGCAGCGCCTCGGCGGCCGTGGCACGCCGGTCGCCCTCGGCAGCCCGTACGAGATCCGAGTACACCCCGGCCACGCGTTCCTCCAGCTCCGCCGCGAGCCGCACGGCGGAGTCGGAATCGACGACCTGGAAGGGCAACGCGTACCCGGCGGACGCCACGGCGGGCCTGCCGCCCAGGTCCCGCACGGCCCGGGTGAGCGTGTCCCGGCGGGCCCGGTGCGCGTCGTACGCCTCCCGCGCCTCGCGCAGGCGCGCCTCGCCGATCTTCCCGCCGACGACGCCGTAGCCGTACACGGCGGCGTGCTCGGCCCCGAGCGCCGCCTGTACCGCCTTCAGCTCCCCGCTGCTCACTTCGCACCCTCCGTCAACACGTACGCGTGTCCCGCACCCGCCGCCGCCACCGACGCCATGAGCCGTGCCACCTCGCCCGGCACCTCCAGCAACGCCTTGGCCCGCTTGTCGGCGAGCGCCCGCTCGGCGGCGGCCAGCTCCGTGAGGGCCGCCCCGGGGTCCTCCGGCACCGGGTCGGGCGAAGCCGATGCGGAGGGGGAGGAGGAAGGAGAGGAGGGCGAACCGGACGAGGAAGGGCTCGCCTCACCCGCGCCCGCCCTGCCCGCGCCCTTCGCGCCCCCGAACACCTCGGCGTGCCGTACGACCTCCGCCCGCAGCGGCGAAAGCAGCGCGGCCAGATCCGGATGGGCGGCGATCGCTCGGTCGTACCGCTCCACGAGCCCCTCGCTGTCCCGCGCCACCCGCGCGCGTGCCCGCTCCACCCGCGACGCGTCGCCCCCGCCGGCGGACCCCTCACCCCCGGACGAGCACCCCGCGAGCAGCCCCGCACCGGCGGTCCCGACGAGCAAACTCCTTCTGCGCGGCCCCGACAGGGCACGCGACGACAGGCTGAACGACACAGCAGACGTCCTCGAGGGGTCGTACGAACAAAGAAGCGGTGCGATCACCGTACCCGTGAAACGCGCTGTACCCCGCTAGGACCTGCCCCAGGGGCGCGGGGAACTCGTGGACGGCAACACCCCAGCGGAGCGGCTACCCTTTGACCTGACACGCGCCCTACCCACAACAGCACACGCGGCCGAGGAGTCACCCGGATGAGCACCACCCAGAGCGAGAGGCTGCGAGAACTGCTGGAACCGCTCGTACGCTCCCAGGGCCTGGATCTCGAAGAGATCGCAGTGGACTCGGTCGGACGCAAGCGGGTGCTGCGGGTGGTCGTCGACTCGGACGAGGGCGCGGATCTGGACGCCGTCGCCGACGTCAGCCGCGCCCTCTCGGCCAAGCTGGACGAGACGGACGCGATGGGCCAGGCGGAGTACACCCTGGAAGTCGGTACGCCGGGCGCCGAGCGCGCCCTCACCGAGCACCGTCACTACCGCCGTGCCGTGGACCGTCTGGTGAAGTTCGCGCTCCGCGAGGACGGGGAACTCATCGCCAGGATCCTGACCGTGGACGACGACGGCCTCGACCTCGAAGTGCCCGGCGTGAAGGGCCGCAAGGCCACCACCCGCCGACTCGCCTTCGCGGAGATCGACAGGGCCCGCGTCCAGGTCGAATTCAACCGCAAGGACAAGAAGGACATGAAGGAAGAGGAGGAGGCGTAGCCGTGGACATCGACATGAGTGCCCTCAGGGGCTTGGTGCGGGAGAAGGAGATCTCCTTCGACCTGCTCGTCGAGGCGATCGAGGCGGCCCTCCTCATCGCCTACCACCGCACCGAGGGAAGCCGCCGCCACGCGCGCGTGGAGCTCAACCGGGAGACCGGCCATGTGACCGTGTGGGCGAAGGAGGACCCCGAGGACCTGGAGGAGGGGCAGGAGGCGCGCGCGTTCGACGACACCCCGTCGGACTTCGGGCGCATCGCCGCCACCACCGCCAAACAGGTGATCCTGCAGCGACTGCGGGACGCCGAGGACGACGCCACGCTCGGCGAGTACGCCGGACGCGAGGGCGACATCGTCACCGGTGTGGTCCAGCAGGGCCGCGACCCGAAGAACGTGCTCGTCGACATCGGCAAGCTGGAGGCCATCCTGCCCGTGCAGGAGCAGGTCCCCGGCGAGACCTACCAGCACGGCATGCGGCTCAGGTCGTACGTCGTGCGGGTGGCGAAGGGTGTGCGCGGTCCGTCCGTGACGCTCTCCCGCACCCACCCCAATCTGGTGAAGAAGCTCTTCGCCCTCGAAGTGCCGGAGATCGCCGACGGGTCCGTCGAGATCGCCGCCATCGCGCGCGAGGCGGGGCACCGCACGAAGATCGCCGTCCGCTCCACCCGCAGCGGCCTGAACGCCAAGGGCGCCTGCATCGGCCCGATGGGCGGCCGGGTGCGCAATGTCATGGGCGAGCTGAACGGTGAGAAGATCGACATCGTCGACTGGTCGGACGACCCGGCCGAGATGGTGGCGAACGCGCTCTCCCCGGCCCGGGTCTCCAAGGTCGACGTGGTGGACCTCGCGGCCCGCTCCGCGCGGGTGACGGTGCCCGACTACCAGCTGTCGCTGGCGATCGGCAAGGAGGGCCAGAACGCCCGCCTCGCCGCCCGTCTCACCGGCTGGCGGATCGACATCCGGCCGGACACCGAACAGCCGTCGGAGCAGGCGCCGCAGTAGGCGTCGCGGTCGGCAGGGAATAGATCCAAGCCGCAGGTCGCTTAGATCACGTCAGTTATATGCGCGGCAACTGTTCGATTCTTGCCCCAAAGGGGTGAGGTCGCTGCGGGGAGGTAGACTTAGCAGTGTCTGGCCGGACGCGTGCCCGCGCATGCCCTGAACGCACCTGTGTGGGGTGCAGGCAGCGAGCGGCCAAGACCGAACTGCTGCGCGTCGTGGCGATCGAGGGCGAATGCGTCCCCGATCCTCGCGGTACGCTGCCCGGCCGGGGTGCGTACGTACACCCCGTTCAGGTCTGTCTCGACCTGGGCGTACGCCGCCGGGCGTTCACGCGGGCGCTGCGCGCCCCGGGAGCGCTCGACACAAAGGCGTTGCGCCGATACGTGGAGCAGACAACAGTTGCCGAGCAGGCAACACCGTAAGACGTGTCGCACGGAGCCTCCGTGCGGCCCTGGTACCCCGCGAGTTGGAAGTAGGTCGAGATTGCGATGAGCACTCGATGAGCACGCGATGAGTACGCCCATGAAGTAGCGACGGTCCGGACACACCCGGACCTAAAAAGGAGCGAAGTGGCTAAGGTCCGGGTATACGAACTCGCCAAGGAGTTCGGGGTTGAGAGCAAGGTCGTCATGGCCAAGCTCCAAGAACTCGGTGAATTCGTCCGTTCGGCGTCCTCGACGATCGAGGCGCCCGTTGTCCGTAAACTGACAGACGCCCTCCAGCAGGGCAGCGGCGGCGGCAAGCCCGCGCCGCGCAAGGCCGCCCCGGCCCGTCCGGCGGCCCCCTCTCCCGCGCAGGCCGCACGTCCGGCCGCGCCTCGTCCCGGCCCGGCCGCGCCGAAGCCGCCCGCCGCCGAGCGGCCCGCCGCTCCGGCCCCGGGTCCGCGCCCGACGCCCGGTCCCAAGCCGCCGGCGCCGAAGCCCGCTCCGGCCTCCCCGGCCCCGAGCGTGCCCGAGTTCCAGGCGCCCCCGTCGGCGCCCCCGTCGGCTCCGGCCGCCCCCTCGTCGTCTCCGCGTCCGGGCGCTCGTCCCGGCCCTGGTGCGCCGCGTCCGGGTGGCCAGCAGCGTCCGGGTGGTCCCGGCCAGGACCGTGGCCAGGAGCGTGGCGGCCAGGCCCCGCGCCCCGGCGGCCAGCGTCCCGGCGGTGCCGGCGCGCCCAAGCCGGGCGGTGCCCGCCCCGCGGGTCCGCGTCCCGGTAACAACCCCTTCACCTCCGGTGGCTCCACCGGCATGGGTCGCCCGCAGGGCCCCCGTCCCGGCGGCGCCCCGCGTCCCGGCGGCCAGGGCGGTCCCGGCGGTGCCCAGGGCGGTCCGCGTCCCGCGGCTCCCGGCCAGGCGCCCCGTCCGCAGGGTGCCGGCGGCGGTCCCCGTCCGCAGGCTCCGGGCGGCGCCCGTCCGACCCCGGGCGGCATGCCCCGTCCGCAGGGCGGCGGTCCCCGTCCCGGCGGTGGCCCCGGTGGCCCCCGTCCGAACCCCGGCATGATGCCGCAGCGTCCGGCTGCCGGCCCGCGTCCCGGTGGCGGTGGCCCCGGTGGCCGCGGTCCCGGTGGCGGCGGTCGTCCCGGTGGCGGCGCCGGTCGTCCGGGTGGCGGCGGCTTCGCCGGTCGTCCGGGTGGCGGCGGTGGCGGCGGCTTCGCCGGTCGTCCCGGTGCTCCCGGTGGCGGCGGCGGCTTCGCCGGTCGTCCCGGCGGTCCGGGTGCCGGCGGCGGTGGCCGTCCCGGCTTCGGTGGCCGTCCCGGCGGTCCGGGTGCCCGTGGTGGCACGCAGGGCGCCTTCGGCCGTCCCGGCGGTCCCGCGCGTCGCGGTCGCAAGTCGAAGCGGCAGAGGCGCCAGGAGTACGAGGCCATGCAGGCCCCGTCGGTCGGCGGCGTGATGCTGCCTCGCGGCAACGGACAGTCCGTCCGCCTGTCGCGCGGTGCGTCCCTCACCGACTTCGCGGAGAAGATCAACGCCAACCCGGCGTCGCTCGTCGCCGTGATGATGAACCTCGGCGAGATGGTCACTGCCACGCAGTCCGTCTCCGACGAGACCCTCCAGCTGCTCGCCGGCGAGATGAACTACGTCGTCGAGATCGTCAGCCCGGAGGAGGAGGACCGCGAGCTGCTCGAGTCCTTCGACATCGAGTTCGGCGAGGACGAGGGTGGCGAGGAGTTCCTCGTCGCGCGTCCGCCGGTCGTGACCGTCATGGGTCACGTCGACCACGGTAAGACCCGACTGCTGGACACCATCCGCAAGACGAACGTCGTCGCGGGCGAGGCCGGCGGTATCACGCAGCACATCGGTGCGTACCAGGTCGCCACCCAGGTCAACGACGAAGAGCGCAGGATCACCTTCATCGACACCCCGGGTCACGAGGCGTTCACCGCCATGCGTGCCCGCGGTGCGAAGTCGACCGACATCGCGATCCTGGTCGTCGCGGCCAACGACGGCGTCATGCCGCAGACGGTCGAGGCGCTCAACCACGCCAAGGCGGCCGACGTCCCGATCGTCGTCGCGGTCAACAAGATCGACGTCGAGGGCGCGGACCCGACCAAGGTGCGCGGTCAGCTGACCGAGTACGGCCTGGTGGCCGAGGAGTACGGCGGCGACACGATGTTCGTCGACATCTCCGCCAAGCAGGGGCTGAACATCGACTCCCTGCTGGAGGCCGTGGTCCTGACCGCGGACGCCTCGCTCGACCTGCGGGCCAACCCGGAGCAGGACGCGCAGGGCATCGCGATCGAGTCCCACCTCGACCGTGGCCGCGGTGCCGTCTCGACGGTCCTGGTCCAGCGCGGCACGCTGCGCATCGGCGACACGATGGTGGTCGGCGACGCGTACGGCCGAGTCCGGGCGATGCTCGACGACAACGGCAACAACGTCGAGGAAGCGGGTCCGTCGACCCCCGTCCTGGTCCTGGGTCTCACCAACGTCCCGGGCGCCGGCGACAACTTCCTGGTCGTCGACGAGGACCGTACGGCCCGTCAGATCGCCGAGAAGCGGGCGGCGCGCGAGCGCAACGCCAACTTCGCCCGGCGTGGCGTCCGGTTCTCCCTGGAGAACCTGGACGAGGCGCTCAAGGCCGGTCTGGTGCAGGAACTCAACCTCATCATCAAGGGCGACGCGTCCGGTTCGGTGGAGGCCCTCGAGTCCTCGCTGCTCCAGCTCGACGTCGGCGAAGAGGTCGACATCCGCGTCCTGCACCGCGGCGTCGGTGCGGTCACGGAGTCGGACATCGACCTGGCGATGGGCTCCGACGCCATCGTGATCGGCTTCAACGTCCGCGCGGCCGGTCGTGCCGCGCAGATGGCCGAGCGCGAGGGCGTGGACGTCCGGTACTACTCGGTGATCTACCAGGCCATCGAGGAGATCGAGGCGGCCCTCAAGGGCATGCTCAAGCCGGAGTACGAGGAGGTCGAGCTCGGCACGGCGGAGATCCGCGAGGTCTTCAAGTCGTCCAAGCTGGGCAACATCGCCGGTGTCCTGGTCCGCTCGGGCGAGGTCAAGCGCAACACCAAGGCGCGCCTGGTCCGCGACGGCAAGGTCATCGCGGAGAACCTCACCATCTCCGGTCTGCGTCGCTTCAAGGACGACGTCACCGAGATCCGCGAAGGCTTCGAGGGTGGTATCAACCTCGGAAACTTCAACGACATCAAGGTCGACGACGTCATCGCGACGTACGAGATGCGCGAGAAGCCGCGGTCGTAACAGCCGCCGGTTCATGCCGGCCGGGGGTGCCATTCGGTGCCCCCGGCCGGTGTGGCCGTTCCTGGGGGGCTTCGCCCCCCAGAGCCCCTTTCGCGCCGTTCCCCGCGCCCCTAAAAGCGATCGAGCCCCCGCGAGGTTCGTTGTACGGTTCTGATGTTCCCGCCCGGCTACGGGCGGGCCATCGATCCCGTACCGGCGGGTGAACCGGATACACACATGTACGTGGGGACTCTGTCCTTCGATCTCCTCCTCGGCGACGTCCGGTCGCTGAAGGAGAAGCGCTCCGTCGTCCGCCCGATCGTGGCCGAGCTGCACCGCAAGTTCGCGGTGAGCGTGGCGGAGGTCGACCACATGGATCTGCACCGCAGGGCCGTGATCGGCCTGGCGGTGGTGTCCGGTGACACGGGGCACCTGACCGACGTACTGGACCGCTGCGAGCGGCTGGTCGCCGGACGTCCCGAGGTGGAGCTGCTGTCGGTACGACGCCGCCTGCACGGCGACGACGACTGAACCGGCGGCCCGGGGACAGTTGAAAAGCAGTAGTCACGCAGAACGAGCTAGGAGACGGACCAGTGGCCGACAACGCGCGTGCCAAGAGGCTGGCGGACCTCATCCGAGAGGTGGTGGCCCAGAAGCTGCTGCGCGGGATCAAGGACCCGCGGCTCGGCTCACACGTCACCATCACGGACACCCGGGTGACCGGGGACCTGCGGGAGGCGACCGTCTTCTACACGGTGTACGGGGACGACGAGGAGCGGGCGGCCGCCGCCGCGGGGCTGGAGAGCGCCAAGGGCATCCTCCGTTCCGAGGTCGGCCGGGCCGCCGGGGTGAAGTTCACGCCCATCCTCACCTTCGTGGCCGACGCCCTCCCGGACACCGCCAAGACCATCGACGACCTCCTCGACAAGGCGCGGGCCTCGGATGCCGCCGTCCGCGAGAGCGCGTCGGGCGCCAGGTACGCCGGTGAGGCCGACCCCTACCGCAAGCCGGGCGACGACGCCGAGGACGACGCCGACGAGGATGCCGCCGCCGAATGACCCAGCAGCGCCAGAAGAACACCACGCCCGACGGCCTTGTCATCGTCGACAAGCCGTCGGGCTTCACTTCGCACGATGTCGTCGCCAAGATGCGGGGCATCGCCCGGACCCGACGGGTCGGGCACGCGGGGACGCTCGACCCGATGGCCACCGGAGTGCTCGTCCTAGGGGTGGAGAAGGCGACCAAGCTGCTCGGTCACCTCGCGCTCACGGAGAAGGAGTACCTCGGCACCATCCGGCTCGGACAGACGACGGTCACCGACGACGCCGAGGGCGAGATCACGGCGTCGGTCGACGCGTCGAAGGTCACCCGGGACGCGGTCGACGCCGGTGTGGCCGAGCTGACCGGCCAGATCATGCAGGTGCCGTCCAAGGTCAGCGCCATCAAGATCGACGGCGTCCGGTCGTACAAACGGGCCCGCGACGGCGAGGACTTCGAGATCCCCGCCCGGCCCGTCACCGTCTCCTCCTTCGCCGTGTACGACGTCCGCGAGGCCGTCGCCGAGGACGGCACCCCGGTGCTCGACCTCGTGGTCTCGGTGGTGTGCTCCTCCGGGACGTACATCCGCGCCCTCGCCCGCGATCTGGGCGCCGGCCTGGGCGTCGGCGGCCACCTGACCGCGCTGCGCCGGACGCGTGTGGGCCCGTACAAGCTGGACTCCGCGCGGACCCTGGACCAGCTCCAGCAGGAGCTGACCGTCATGCCGGTCGCCGAGGCCGCCGCGGCCGCGTTCCCCCGCTGGGACGTGGACGACAAGCGCGCCCGACTCCTGCTGAACGGCGTCCGCCTGGACATGCCCGAGGAGTACACGGCCCGCGGCGCGACAGCGGTCTTCGACCCCACGGGCCGCTTCCTGGCCCTGGTGGAAAGCCACAAGGGCAAGGCGAAGAGCCTGGCCGTCTTCGGCTGACTTCCGGCTGGGTCCCAGGGGGCTCTGCGGGCGTTTGAGTGCGCGGGGCTCTGCTGGCTTTCCGGGTGAGGGGGCTGCGGGCTTTTCAGAGGCGCGGGGAACTGCGGATTTTTGAGGGGCGCGGGGGACTGCGGGTCCTTCAGGGGCGAGGGGCGCTGCGGGTTTTTCAGGGGCGCGGGGAACTGCGCGATCAGCCACGCACGACCCGCACCCGCGAACCCAGCGCAACCACCCGAGTTGTCAGGCGGGGGGCAGGGGCGCAGCCCCTGGCCGGGCCGGTGCCGCAGGCGCCCGGCGCCCCACGGCCCCACCCAGCGGAGCGTGGAGCGGCGGTCACGGGGTCGCTGTTCCCGCCGCTCCACGGTCCCCCCTCGGTTCCCCCACCCAGAGGTGTATCCATCCGCCCGGGCCTATTCACCCCTTCGTGCAGGCGCTCGGAGTGAACCGAGGGAGCGGAAGGGGGCGCGTTCGCCGCGCGATCTGTTCCGCTGATCTTCACGTGCCTACCGTCGGAACACAGGTACGACGGGGAGGTCAGGACATGGCGGTACGGGGCCGTCGGGCAACCGACGACGGCCGCCGGGCGGCGCGGGACGAAGTCCTGGTGCGGGTCGGCGATCTGGCGGGACGACCACGCGGCACGGGCTTCGTCGCCGACCACCACGGCACGGTCGTCACCAGCCACGAGGCGGTGGACGGCCTGGCCCGCATCGTGGTGCGCGCCACCGGCGACCGTGTCTGCGTGGTGACGTCCGACGAGGTCACCCCCCTGCCCGCCCTCGATCTCGCGCTCATCCGCACCCAGGGGCTGTGCGTGGACCCGCTGCCCTTCGCCCTGCGGGAGGAGGTCGAGACGGGCGCGTACGTCCGTATCGCGGCCGGCGGCTGGCGCGAGGCACGGGTGCTGGGCACGACGGACGTCACGTACACCGCGACCGACGGTTTCCATCTGCTGCGCGGCGCCCTGGAGTTGGCGATCGGCACCGCCGGCAGCGAGGCGCTGAGGCTGGGCGGCGGCGCGGCCGGGGGGCCCGTGCTCGACATGACCACGGGCGCCGTCGTGGGCGTCCTCGGCACGGCCCTGGAGGCACAGCACCGGGCGACCGGCTTCGCCGTGCCCCTGCGCGGATGGCGCGTCGAGCGGCCGCTGGCCGAGCTGCTCGCACGCAACGCGGCGACCGTACCGGCGTACGGGACGGATCTGAACCTGGCGGGGGTGCTGGAGCTCACGGCCACGACGGTCGGCTCGGACGGGCCGGGGGCGGGTGCGGGGGCAGTGGCGGCGGCCGGTGCCGAGCCCGTCGAACGAGTCGATGTCGTACGGGAGTTCACCGCCTTCTCCGAGGGCCCCGCCACCGTTCTCGGCCTCGTCGGCCCGCCCGGCAGCGGCCGTACGACGGAACTGGCCGCCCTCGCCGCCCGTCGGGGCAGGGGCCCGGCCCCCGCCCCGACCCTCTGGCTCCGAGGCGCCGACCTCCTCTGCGACGACACCTCCGTGGCCGACGCGGCCTGCCGCGCGCTGGAACGGGCGGGACGGATCGTGGCGGCGTCCGCGTCGGCATCGTCGACGGCAGGACTCGGCGGGCCTGTCGGCGGCGGGGAGGCGTCGGATGTGCCGGAGTGGGCGGCGAGGGATGGGTCCACTTCGCCGGACGCGCAGGAGGTCGGCGGGTGGGGAGGGGGCGACCGGGCAGCCGACCGCCCCGGCGGCCCCGCTGACGCGAGCTGGGCCGCCGGGGCGGTCGGGTCGCCGGGGTCTGTCGGGTCGCCGACGGGTGCGGGTGCCGGTGCCGGAGCGGCGGGCGGGGGCGCCGCGTCGGACTTCTCGGCCGCCTTCGCCGCTTCCGCGGGTGCTTGCGGCGGCGACGGCTCCTCGGGCGATGCCCAGGATCAGGTCCATTCGGCGGCCGGGATCGGGCGGCCGTGTCTGCCCGGGCGCTATCAGGGCGAGTTGGGCGACATCCGGCCGGAGCGGCTCGCGCGGCTCGCGGAGGAGGCGGGGCGGCCGCTGCTGTTGCTGCTCGACGGGCCCGAGGAGATGCCGCCGACGCTCGCGCACCGGCTGGCCGAGTGGACCGCGGGGACGGCCGAGTGGTTGCGGGCGCACGGGGCGCGACTCGTGGTGGCCTGCCGATCCGAGTACTGGGAGCGGGCCGGGGCGCACTTTCCTGCGGAGCTGCTGTACGGGGAGGCTCCTGGCGCGGAGGGGCAGCTGCCGGCGTGTGTGCGCCTGGGCGACCTGACGGAGAGCGAGGCCCGGCGGGCTCGCCTGCGGTACGGGATCCCGGAGGACGCGCTCACCGCCGCGGACGCCCGGCACCCCCTCACCCTGCGCCTCCTGTCCGAGATCCGAGCGGCCCTGCCGCACCCCTCGAAGGGCCACCCCGGCGAGGATGGCGCCCCCGCCGGCCCACCCGAGGAGCACGCGGCAGGGACCGCTCGGTCAAGCCGGCCCGAGACAGAGCCGGAGAACCGGGTGCCGGGCGGCCCCGGGCAGGAGAACCAAGGCCCCGGCGGCCGGGAGCCGGAGGGCCGGGGCTGGTGCGGTCCGGGGCCGGAGGGCGGGGTCTCGGGCGGTCGTGGGGGTCAGGAGGAGCAGAGGCGGCACGGCTGGGGAGCTGAGCGTCCGGGCCGGGACGGCTGGGCGCCGCACACGGAGTGGCCGGACGGTGGGGGGCGGCCGGAGCAGCAGGGCCAGGGGCAGGGGCAGGGACAGTACGGCCGGGTGGTCCCGGGTCCGGACGACGCCCAGGGCCCGGGCGGCGAACCCGGCAACCACTGGGTCCGTACCGCGCACGCAGACGCCGGGGGCCCTTCGGCCAGGCACACCGCCACGGCCGACCCCGCAGCGGGCGGTGCCTCCGCTCCGTCCGCTCCCGGGGGACCAGGCACCGGTAGCCACCCGTCCGGCCAGACGGCGCCGCCCACCGGCCCGGGGCCGTACTCCTCCGACCCGACCGGACCCTCCTCCCCCTCCTGCACCCCCGGCACGACCCCGCCCCCTACTCCCTCCCCCCGCCCCGGCAGGGACGAGGTGCTGGCGGCCTATCTGGATCTCATGTGTCTGCGCGTCGCCGTGCGGCTCGCCGCTGTGAACGGGGTGCGAGGGGCCGGCGTGCGGCGGCTGGCGGCGCAGGTGGCCGGGCAGGTGCACGAGGCTGCCCGGCGCTGTCTCGGCCCCGGGCAGGGGGAACTGGACCGGGCGGCGTTCGAGGCCGTGTTCCCGTGGGGACCCGTGCCGGGTCGGCGGCTCGGCGGCACCACCGGCTGGGCTTCGGCCGTGCTCACCGAGGGCCTCCTCGTCCCGGCCGGCGACGGCTACCGCTTCGCCCACGAGGAACTCGCCGACTGGATCCAGGGCGCACACCTGGACCTCGACGCAGCCCTGCACGCCCTCGTGCACCGCGGCTGGGTCGCCCAGGCCGAGTCACGGCGCGGCTGGGGCACCATGCCCTCGGAGGCCCGCGTCCGCAGGCAGGCCCGCCGCGCCACCCGCAACCTCCCGGTGCCCCGCCACCGCATCGGCCCCGTCGTCCACGCCCTGCTCCTCCTCGGCGGGCAACAGGGCCCCACCGAACTCGCCGGACGCCTGGAGGAGTTGCTCGACGCGCTGGACGCCCTGCTGCCCCCGGGCGCCCCCGCCCCGGACGACCCCACCTGGTGGGGCACCCGCCTCCTGTCCGAGGTCCTGCTCCAGGTGCCCGACGCGACGCCGTACACCCGGGTGCTGCGGTTCCTCACCGAGCGGATCGGCGCCTGGCGTGCCCAGGGCCGGGGTGTGCCGCCCGAGTTCGGCCCGGACTTCTGGGCCGCGCTGCCCCTGCCCGAGGCGGAACGGTTCGACCTGCTGCGACGCCTGGTCGTCGCCGACCCGGCCACCGACGAGGGACCTCGCTATCTGGACGCGGTCTCCCGGCTGCTGGCGGCCGCCCCCGTCGCCGTACAGCCGCTGCTCACCCGCTGGTTCCTGGACGACACCCCGCTGGTCGCGACCCCGGACGCCACCGTGGCGACGGCCGCGCAGGCCCTGCTGCACACCCATCGCCGGTGCGCCCTGGACGACCTGACCGAGGCGCTCGTCGACAGCGCACACCGCCGCGGCGACGAACTCCTCGCCGTGCTGTCCGAGGAGGAGCCCTCGGCGGTGTGCCGGGCCGTCGGCCGATGGGCGCACGACGAGCGTCCGGCCCGGCGCGTCGCGGCGCTCGCGTACGGGCTGCGGACCGCGCCGCACGTGCGCACGGAGGCCGACCGCGCGCTCCTGCGCCACGCGGCGTTCGCCCTGTTGGGCCGCCCCTGCGACGTCACCCTGCACAGCGGCGCCCTCGCCCTGCTCGTACGGGATCCGCTGACCAGGTCGCGGTATCTGCCGCAAGCGCTGGAACGGTTCGCGGCCGGTGACCCGCAGCTGCCCGCGAGCGCCGTCGTCACCGCTCTCGCCACCCACCCCGATCCGGTCCTGGACGCCTTCCGCGCACGGCTGCGCTCGCCGGGCGCGGAAAGAGCGGAGGGCGCCGAGGGCCCGGACGGGGAGGCCCTGCGTACGCTCGCCGAGGTCACCACCCCCGGCCTCGCCCGCCGCGTCACCACCCTCGTACGGGAGGTCGTCGCACTGCGCCCCGAGGTGGCCGGGCACGTCGCCGTGTACGTCGACCGCCGACTGGAACACGGCCCAGGCACCCGCGCCGTACTGTTCCCGCTGGTCAGCGGCCTTATCGTCGATGGCCCCGTCCAGGTGCGCGCGGCCCTCGCGGCGGTCTTCGCCGAGCCCGGCACCTCCGTCTCCGGCCCGCTGCGGCGCGAACTGCTCGACCTGCTGATGGCGACCGAGCGGGACCCGTCCGTCCTCGACGCGCTGCTGCGAGCGGTCGTCGCGCATACGGCAGGCACAGCGGGCACCCCAGCCGCCGTAGGCGCCGCAAGCACCGCAGGCACCGTCCGTACGGCGGATCCGAGGGAGGGCACGGCCGTCCGGTTGCTCGTCCACCGCATCGGTCTGCTGCTCGTCCGCACACCCGAAGGGGCCACCCGATTCGACTGGGCGCTCGTCGATCTGGCCCGTCACGTGCCCGGTTTCGCGGAGCTGGTGGCCGGCTGGCTCACCGGTACGCCCCAGGAGTGGGCGGCGGTGGTGGGTCCCAGTACCCGCCGGATGATCGAGAACCTGGCGGGTGTGCCGGGGGTGCGGGTGCCCGCGTGAGGAGGGAGGCGCGCACCGGGGGCGCGGGTCGGGATCCGTGCTCCGGGTCACAGCCCGGATGCCGATGCGGGCGGAGAGCATCGGGCATGGCACCCTTAGACCTGCGCAAGGTAAGGCGTCAATACGGACACGGGTTCGACGAGGAGCGGTCACAGTGCAGCGCTGGCGTGGCTTGGAGGACATCCCCGAGGACTGGGGGCGCAGCGTCGTCACCATCGGTTCCTACGACGGGGTGCACCGCGGGCACCAGCTGATCCTCAGCCACGCCGTGGAACGCGCGCGTGAGCTGGGTGTTCCCACCGTCGCCGTCACGTTCGACCCGCACCCCAGCGAGGTCGTGCGCCCCGGTACGCACCCTCCGCTGCTCGCGCCGCACCACCGCCGCGCCGAACTGATGGCCGAGCTGGGTGTGGACGCTGTCCTGATCCTGCCCTTCACGACGGAGTTCTCGCGGCTCTCTCCGGCCGACTTCGTCGTCAAGGTGCTGGTGGACAAGCTGCACGCCAAGGCCGTCGTCGAGGGCCCCAACTTCCGCTTCGGCCACAAGGCCGCCGGGGACGTGGCGTTCCTGGCCGAGCAGGGCAAGACGTACGACTTCGAGGTCGAGGTCGTCGACCTGTTCGTCACCGGCGAGGCGGGCGGCGGCCAGCCGTTCTCCTCGACCCTGACCCGGCAGCTGGTCGGCGAGGGCGATGTCGAGGGTGCGCGCGAGATCCTCGGCCGCCCCCACCGCGTCGAGGGCGTCGTCGTGCGCGGCGCCCAGCGCGGCCGCGAACTGGGCTTCCCGACGGCCAACGTCGAGACCCTCCCGCACACCGCGATCCCCGCCGACGGCGTCTACGCGGGCTGGCTGCACGTCGAGGGCGAGGCCATGCCCGCCGCGATCTCCGTCGGCACGAACCCGCAGTTCGACGGCACCGAGCGCACGGTCGAGGCGTACGCCATCGACCGCGTCGGCCTCGACCTCTACGGCCTCCATGTCGCCGTCGACTTCCTCGCCTTCGTGCGCGGCCAGGCGAAGTTCGACTCGCTGGAGGCGCTCCTGGTGGCGATGGCCGAGGACGTGAAGAGGTGCCGCGAGCTGATCGGCGCGTACGACGGTGGCGACGAGGGGAAGCGGCCCCGGTAGCTCTGCCGGACCGAGGCCCGTGTCCGTTCACGAATCGTGAACGGACACGGGCCTCGGTCGTGCCGTCGGCTGCCTCGGCTGCCGCGCGGGCTACTGCTGGGGCGGACCCTGCGGCGGGTACGGCTGCCCGGGTGCGGGCTGGCCGGGCTGGCCGGGCTGGCCGTAAAGCTGGGGGGCCTGGCCGGGGGTCGGCTGCCCCGGGTAGGGCTGACCGGGGTACGGCTGCTGCCCCTGCTGCGGATGTTGCGGATTCTGCTGTTGCGGATAGTGCGGCTGGTACGGCTGCTGACCGGGTGCCTGCTGTCCGGGTGTCTGCTGACCCGGCATCGGCGGGGCGACGACCGGCGGCGGGTTGCCGTCCGACGTCCACAGGCCGTGCGACTGCTGATGACGGGCGATGTCCTCGGCGACCATCGCGGCGAGCGTGAAGTACGCCTCCCGCACCTTCGGCCGCATCATGTCGAGGTCCAACTCGGCGCCCGCGGAGAGGTGTTCGTCGAACGGAACGACGACGACACCCCGGCAGCGCGTCTCGAAGTGGGAGACGATGTCGTCCACCTTGATCATCTTGCCGGTCTCACGCACCCCCGAGATGACCGTGAGGGAACGGGCCACCAGGTCCTGGTAGCCGTGCGCGGAGAGCCAGTCCAGCGTCGTACTGGCGCTGCTCGCACCGTCCACGGACGGGGTCGAGATGATGATCAGCTGATCGGCGAGGTCGAGCACGCCGCGCATCGCGCTGTAGAGCAGACCGGTGCCCGAGTCCGTGAGGATGATCGGGTACTGCTTGCCGAGGATGTCGATCGCGCGCCGGTAGTCCTCGTCGTTGAACGTCGTGGAGACGGCGGGATCCACGTCGTTGGCGATGATCTCCAGTCCGGAGGCCGCCTGCGAGGTGAACCGCCGGATGTCCATGTACGAGTTGAGGTACGGGATCGCCTGGACGAGGTCGCGGATGGTCGCCCCGGTCTCGCGCCGCACCCGACGGCCGAGCGTGCCGGCGTCCGGGTTGGCGTCGATCGCGAGGATCTTGTCCTGCCGCTCGGTGGCGAGGGTCGAGCCGAGGGCCGTGGTGGTCGTCGTCTTGCCGACGCCGCCCTTGAGGCTGATGACCGCGATGCGGTAGCAGGACAGCACCGGCGTCCTGATCAGCTCCAGCTTCCGCTGCCGCTCGGCCTCCTCCTTCTTGCCGCCCAGCTTGAACAGCCCGCCGCCCGAGGCCGGACGGCTGCTCTTCGCCTTCTGCTTCTTGCTGTTCAGCAGCCGGTCGGACGACAACTCCACCGCGGCCGTGTAACCGAGCGGTGCCACACCCGGGTTGGTGGGCTGACGGTGGTCGTGCTGCACGGGCTGCGGCCAGGCGGCGCCGGTGCGGGGGTCGACGGGGGCGGGAGGCTGGGGTTGCCCGCCGGGCTGGCCGGCGTGACCGGGGTACTCCGGATGACCGGGGTGCTCCGGCTGGCCGGAGTGTGCGGGCTGCCCGGGGCCTCCGGGCTGTCCAGAGCCTCCGGGCTGCCCGGGGAAGGGGGCGTGGGGCTGACCGGGGTGGCCCGGCTGACCGGGTTGACCGGGTTGACCCGGCTGGGCCGGGGGCTGGGGGAATCCGTAACCGCCTTGCGGCGCGGGGAAGTTGGGCGGCCCGGGCGGGGTCGGCGCCGGAGCGCCCGGGACTCCGGTGGGCGGGAACCCGTAGCCGGGCTGGGGGGTTGGGGGCTGGGGCGCCCCTGGAGGAAAGCCGTAGCCCTGCTGCTGAGGTACGGGGGCGACGGGAGCCCCCTGCTGCTCCGGCTGTCCCGGTTGTCCTGCCTGTCCCGGGTGGCCGGGCTGGGCCGGGGGTTGGGGGAAGCCGTAGCCGCTCTGCTGGGGGATGGGTGCCTGCGGAGGCACGGGCGCGCCGGCGGGCGGGAAGCCGTAACCGGGGGTGGGCTGCGGCGCGGAGGGCTGGGGGGCGACCGGCTGTCCCGGGTGGCCGGGCTGGGCCGGGGGTTGGGGGAAGTCGTAGCCGCTCTGCTGGGGGATGGGTGCCTGCGGAGGCACGGGCGCGCCCGCGGGCGGGAAGCCGTAACCGGCCGGGGAGGGGAGGCCGGAGTCCTGTGGGGGCGCCGCCGGTTGCCCCTGCGGAGGTGTCGGGCCCGGGGAGACCGGGGCGTGGGGCGCGTCGGGAGAGGCGGGCACGATGGGAGCCGGGGGTGCCGCGGGCGCCGTGGGGGCAGCGGAGGAACCGGGGGTACCGGTGGGGTCGGGGGTGCCCGTTGTGACGGGCACGCTCGGAGTGCTGTCGGCGCCGGGCGTTCCAGGCGTTCCCGGCGCGTCGGGTGCGTGTGAGGCGACGGGCACCTCCGGCGCACCGGCCACGCCAGGGGCGGCGGGCTCGCCGGGCGCAGAAACGGCAGCTGCGGGGGGCGGTCCGACGGGCGCGCCGGGCGCGGCGTCGATCGGCGCGCCCCACTCCGCAGGGGCACCCTGCGGAGCCTGCGGGTGAACCGGCTGCTGCGGAGGCACGGCCGGCTGTCCCCCCTGCGCGGGCGCAGCCTGCTGTTCCGGCGTCCCGGGAGCCACCTGCGCCGCTTCGGCCGACGGCACGGACGGCGGCCACTGCGCCGCCGGCGCGGGCGCGACGGGCGCCGCGAGCTGGAACTCGGGCGGCAGCGGCGGAATCGCACTGTGGGGCACCGGCGGGGGAGTCCAGGCGGAGGCCCCTTGAGGTGCGCCACCGGGGGCGTCCGGAGCGGGCGGGGTGTCCTGGGGCACACCGGTCTGCGGCGCGGACTGAGGCGTACCCGACTCAGGCACTGCGACCGAGGGCGCGGCGTCGTCGATGGGGACGTCGTCGGTCGTCGCGCTCTGGGGCGAAGCGTCCTGCGCTGCGGCGTTCTGAGATGCGTCATCACCCTGGGGCGCGGCGTTCTGCGGGGCGGCGCCCTGCGAGACGGGGCCATGCCCATCGGCCTCCTGCGGGGCGGCGCCCTGCTGCGACACGGCATCCTGAGGGATCGCTCCCGTCGGCTCGTTCCCGCCGGGAGCGGAGTCCGGGGTGCTGTCGACGACGGACGGTTCGGCCCCAGCCGGCTCGGCCCCGGATCCGGCCTCGCCGGACGCAGCCACGGCAGCCGTACCGTCCGCAGGGGCGGCAGCGCCACCGTCGCCGTCCTGAGCGGCGACGCCCTGCGCACCCTGCCCCGCCTCGGCGGCGGAAGCCTCTGCGGGCTGCGCGGGGGCACCCACACCCTGCCCGGCGACCTCAGGAACAGCGGCGGTCGTACCGGCCTCGCCACCAGCACCACCACCCGCACCCGCAGACTCGGTCGAGCCACCCTCGACCGCACCTGCGCCCGAGATCTCCCGCTTCAACGCGGCGGCGGAGATCCGCATGGTCGCGCCACTCTCGATGTCCCCGCTCTCCGCACCGGCCTCGGGCGCGGCAGCCACCGGCGGCCATGGCGGGGCGGGATGCGCACCACCCGGAACGCCCCCCGCGGCCGGCGGGGACCCGGGTTCCGTCCCCGCCCCAGCATGGGGATCCGTACCCGTATCCGGTCCTGAAGCCGGCCCTCCCGACGGCGAGGCGTTCTGCGTGTACCAGGCGGGCGGCGCGTAGTCGATGGTGAACTCGCCCGTCGCCTCGACGGCGGACTCCGCGTCGGACTGGTCATCGCCGGGTGTGGCCCAGCCCCCGCGGATCCCGTCCCGATCGCTGTTCACAATTCCTCCTGGTGTGGTCGAGCGCCCTCAAAGCGTGCCGGGGCCGACCGTTCTGGTCGTTCGAGCCGTGTCGTCGTGACGTCGTGATGCGCGCCCCCGGTCCCAGCCTAATCACCACGAGCGCGACGACGGCAGGCCCGTCCACCCCTCCGCGCCCGCCCGCTCCGTCACACCCTGCCCTGAGATGGCGCCACATCCCCAACGAGTGCGCACAAAAGGGTCATTGAAGGTGAACGGCGCGAAAGGGGAGGGAGACCAAACCGACAACAGTCCGTCTCCGAACCGTGGCCGCGGCTGTCAGTCCATTCGCCGAGGCGTGCCCAACAGGCCTGTCTCGGCGTCGGTCGGCTGGGTCATCACATACTGCCGGTCGCGGTCGGCGCACCAGAGGGTGACACCGTCGGCGAGCGTCGGCAGCGCCTCGACGTCCGTCCGGGGAAGAGCCATGGTGCGCCCCAGTTCCGCCGCCTCGTCGGGCGAGACCCGCTGCACACCGACGAGCCGGGCCTGCCGGATGAGCCGTGGGGCGACCGGGCTGAGGTACGGCAGCAGGGTCAGCACGGCCTGCCAGGGGCCGGCGACGACCCGGCCGCGTGGCGGACGCATACCGCAGTCACGCACGACGAGCACGGGACCGCCGGCCGACGCACCCTGCGGCGGAACCCGCCCGACGTCGTACACGGCCAGGCCGTTCTGTCCGCCGCCCATGGCGTGCACCAGCTGCATCCAGGCCTGCGCCCTCCCGGTCTCCACGGCGACCCGTGCCCCCGTGGCCGCCGCGCGCAGGGCGAGCACCTGGGCGGTCCACAGTCCGCCGATCAGGACGACGTCGTAGGGAGTGGGCCGGTTGATCCCGAGGACGGCGGGCCGGTTCTCGGAGTCGACGCCGATGACGACGCCGTCGTCCCCGACGGGCAGCGCGAGCGAGTCGAACTGCTCGGCCGACAGGGCGTGCCGTCCGTGCCGGGGCCCGATCAGCCCGGACCCGGCACGCAGCCGTTCGCGCACCCGCTCACCCACGGAGGGTTCAGGGGAGGCTGGCCCCGGGGCACCCGAACCGGGGGCCGCGGCGGCGGAGTCGGGTGCGTACGGGCCCGTACCGGTCGTGCTCATCGGCGGACACCTCCGAGGGGCAGTGTGGCGAGGACCCCCGGCAACTGTTCCCGGTCGAGCCGTGCGAGCCCGGCTCCGGCCTGCCGTGCGGCGTGCTCCAACGCCCGCCGGGCGGCGACGAGTTCGTCGTCGCTGCGTCCCGTCACCCGTACGTGCCCGGTGACGGCCATCTCCTGCCGCACTCCGCGCGCCAGGGTCAGACTGAAGGTGGTGGCGAGCGCCGGCAGCGCCGTCAACTGCCCCACGAACTGCGGCAGCGACGGCCCTCGACCACCCAACTGCGGCCATCGGCGCACCCAGTACGTCGTGTGCCGTCGGTTGTCGCACCGCCAGTTGCGACTGGACTCCTCGGTGCGCCGCTGCGGGGTCTCCGTCCGCCCCGCCTCGGCCGTCACCAGGGGGTTGGCGCAGGCCGAGGTGGCGACGGCGGAGATCAGTTCCTGCTCGTCGAGCACGGTCGTGCGGAACCCGGCACCGGTCAGCCGGCTGGCCAGATGGTCCGCGACCCGCACCACACACTTCTGTGACCCCGACAGCCCGCCTCCGCGCGCCGCCACGGCCTCCGGGCAGAGTTCCGGGTCGAGCTTCAGCGCGATCCAGGTGATCCGTATCGCCGGCGTGCCCGTCCGGGCCTGCAAGGGCGCATAGTTGCTGACGGCCACCGACTGCTGGGGCAGGTGGATCGCGGGGGCCGGCTGGGTGTGCAGCACGATCTGCGCCCCTCCAACCGGATCCCGTCCACCTCCAGCGCGTCCCGTACCAGGCCCAGCGGCAACGGCTGGCGGCTCCGATCGGCCCGTAGCGCCGTCGCGTCCGCCTCCACCTGCAACACCGCGCTGACGAAGGTCCCGTCCCCGATGATCCCGACGCTCCGCCGGTCCCGTCCGCCGTACGCGTAGGTCCGCAATGTCGGGTCGCACTCCACCGCGGGCGCGACCGGACTTGAGATGCGGTGCGAACGGACCGGCCGCCGGCGTCACCGAAGACGAGGACGCGGACGGGGAGGAGAGCACCGAAGACGAGGACGCGGACGGGGAGGAGGACGGCGTAGGCGAGAGCACGGACGGCGACGGGGGCGAGCCGGTGGCAACGGCACGCGCATCGGCCGCTGGTGCACGCGATCGTGATCGCGCCCGGCTTGCGGAAGCCATTGCTGCAAACCCACCGTAGTCACCTGAAACGACCCACTCGCAGCGGCCTCGATGTGGAAGGCACCCTACCCGCCCCACGCGCGCGACGGCCCAACGGGCATAGTAGGGGCCGGTCTGACAGCGGAGGGCGGAGGTGACGGCCCCCGGGCGCGGTACGGGGAGACACAGGCACTCATGGCATCACGGCGGGATGAGCTCAACGCCTACACGTTCGCGAAGCGACGCACTCTCGCGGCCTTTCTCCAGCAGTCGCCCTGGGGCTCGGAGGAGGGCGCCCCCAGACCGCTGCGGGCGGTCGTGCCCAGTCTGATCGCCGGTGCCCTCGTGCTGGGAGTGTTCGGCGCCTGGGGCATGTTCCAGCCCACCGCGCCCAAGGACTGGAACACCCCGGGCACCCGGGTCATCGTGGGCAAGCAGTCCACGACGCGCTATGTCGTCCTCAAGACGGACGGGACCACCCGCCTCCACCCGGTCCTCAACCTGGCCTCCGCCCGACTGCTGATGAACGGCGCCGACTACCAGGTCGTCCAGATCAGCGACAAGATCCTCGACTCGGCAAGCCGCCCCGTGGCCCGATCCTCGGCATCCCCTACGCACCGGACCGGCTGCCGACCCCCGACGAGGCGGGCACGGCCAAGCGTTGGGCGGTCTGCGAGCAGCCCGGCGGCAAGGGCAGCACGGTTCAGGAGGCGACGTTCGTCCTAGCCGACCGGGATGTGCGCAGGACGGACGGCTCCGAACGTCTCTGCGGCGGCGAGGTGCTGTACGTCAGGACCCGCGCCGGGGAACGCTATCTGGTGGACGCCGCCGGGAAGGCGTATCCCGTCGCGGGCGAGGCGACGGACGAGGAGAACCAGAAGCTGACGGAGACGCTCGTCGGCTCCAAGCAGCCACAGCTCGTCACCAAGGAGTGGATCGGGACCCTGCACCGGGGCGACCCGATCTCGTTCCCCCGACTCCCGGCCGGAGTCGGTTCTCCCGCCGGGGTGCGGGGGCAGCTCTCCGCCGAGGAGAACAGGGTCGGCATGGTCCTCGTGACGGAGACGGGCGAGGGCGAGAAGTACTACGTCGTGCTGCCGGGTGAGGTGAAGCCCGTCAGCGCGTTCACCGCCTGGCTGCTCATCAACTCGCCGCAGTCCGCCGTCCTCGACATGAACGGCGAGGCGTCCAAGGTGGGCCTCCAGGACTTCACCGCCGACGGAACGCCCTTCGCCGGTCAGCCGTCGGACTGGCCGACGCGGCGCGCCTCCATGGTCAACTCGGCTTCCGCGGACTCGGGTCGCGACACCGTGTGCAACGTCCTGAGCGGCGTCGACGACGACAACGGCACCACGCTCCGGACCTGGACGGGCACCGAGTACCCCGCCGAGATCGCCGCAGGCGGCACGAGCACGTACGTCACCCCGGGTACGGGACTGCTCTACACCCAGATCCAGGGCACCGACAGCGACTCCGGATCGCTCTTCCTGGTGACGGACACCGGGCTGAGGTACGCCGTCCAGGCGAACGGCGACAGCGACAGCGAGCGGTCCGGCGTCGGTGTGGACGGCAAGAAGAGGACGTCGGACGGGACACCGGAGCCCAGCGAGGCCCAGGTGAAGCTCGGCTACGAGAACGTCCGGCCGGCGAAGGTCCCCCTGGTCTGGTCGGAGTTCCTGGCCAAGGGCCCCCGCCTGGACACCAACAGCGCCCGCCAGCCGCAGGGTTCGTGAACGCGAGCGCCTGCGCACCACCCACCCGCAGCGGCTCCACAGCACACAAGGACGGGAGCGACGTACACCGTGTCGCCGAAGAAGACCACTCTGCCGGCCGTGGCCGCACTGCTGACGGTGCTGAGCACCGCCGCGCCCGGGGCCGGACCGGAGGCGGCCGGCCCTGAGGCGCGAGGAACGTCCGACGCGGGCGTGCGGTCGAGCCGTACGTCCGACGCGGGCGTGCGGCTCGACGGCAGCGGCGCGTGCACGTTCCCGGCCGAGCAGATCAAGGGCACGCCCTGGGCGCTGCAACGCGCGCTCCTCGACGAACTCTGGCAGGACACCGACAAGGGCAAGGGCATCCGGGTGGCTGTCATCGACACCGGAGTCGACGACCGGAACCCCCAGCTGAAGGGGGCTGTCGACAAGGCGGCCGGCCGTGACCTCCTCGCCGGGGGCAAGGGCGCCGACCCCACGAACGACCGGGAGGGACACGGGACGAAGGTCGCGGGCATCATCGCGGCGCGGCCGCACGACGGCACGGGCTTCGTGGGCCTGGCCCCGAACGCCACGATCATCCCGATCCGCCAGAACGACGCCGAGAACAGCGGCGACTCGGACTCCATGGCGGAGGCGATCACCCACGCCGTCTCCCGGGGCGCCGACGTCATCAACGTCTCCCAGGACACGACCAAGCCCCTGTCCGGCACGTCCAGGCTCGCACAGGCGGTCCGCGCCGCCATCGAGCGCGACGTCGTCGTGGTCGCCTCCGCGGGCAACGACGGCCTCGACGGCACCTACAAGAACACCTACCCGGCCGCCTTCCCCGGCGTCCTCGCGGTGGCGTCCTCCGACCGCAACAACGAGCGGGCGTCCTTCTCCCAGGCGGGCGCGTTCGTGGGCGTGGCGGCCCCGGGCGTCGACATCGTGTCCACGGTCCCGGGCGGCGGCCAGTGCACGGACAACGGCACCAGTTTCTCCGCCCCGTTCGTCGCCGGGGTCGCCGCGCTCCTCAAGGAGAAGCACCGGGACTGGTCGACCGCGCAGATCGTGACCCGGATCGAGCAGACGGCCGAACCGCTCCGTCAACGGCCACGACAACTTCGTCGGCTGGGGAGTCGTCGACCCGGTCCGCGCCGTCCAGCACTCGGACGTGGCCGACCCGCCCTCGTCGCCGACCCTGGACCCCGGAGTGTCCAGGGCTCCGGCCCCCGACACCGCCCGCTTCTCGCTCGCCGAGACCCCCCAGGAACGCGACGAGCGCTACGCCACCTACGCCCTCGGCCTCGCCGCGGCCGTGGTCACGGTCATCGCCGGCACAGCGGTCGTCCTGCGCGATCTGCGCCGCAGGCGTCGCGGCGAGAACGTATGAAGCCGTGGGACCTGGGCGACGCGGCTCAGTGGGGCGCGTCGGCGTTTTGCTGATCGAGCCCGCCGTCGTGCGGCGCCGGCTCCAGATCGAACTCCCCGTCCCGCGCCCCGAGCACGAAGGCCCGCCATTCGGCCTCGGTGTACCGCAGCACGGTGTCAGGGTCGAGCGACGACCTCATGGCCACGGCGCCCTCGGGCAGATAGGCGATCTCCACCCGCTCCTCGTGCTCCTCGGTACCCGGTGCGCTGTGCCACTCCACCCCCGAGATGTCGAGCGCGTACAGCTCGTCCTTCTCGCGCTCTTTGCGTTCCTTGAGTGCCTTCTCGGCATCCCTGTCCAGCCCATCGGCCATGACGGCGAGGTCCCTTCCCGACGTACGAACGAGCTACGGACTCACAGTACTTGCGCGGTGGCACACCCGTGACCGACAAACGGAACTGCGCCGTGTCACAGCCCGCGATCCTCATGTCACCCGGTGTCGGCGACCTGAGTCTCCGCTACGGCTCCGGTCAGGAGAACGGCTCGTCCCTCGTACCGTGCGTGAACTGCCCCGTTACGACTTTGCAGTTGGAAGCGTCATGTCAGGTGACTGGAGTGGCTCGCGGTATCACGTGGGTGGTACCGCACGGGGGCGGTGTCGCACTGTGGCCGCGCTTCGCGCGGTGATCGCGGTGATCCTTGCCCACCTGGACCATCCGGGCGTCCGGCCTCGATGGACGCGTCACGGCGGCCGGTACCGCCGTCACATCAAGAGGAGGGCGGAGAACCTGCGAGCGAGACCCCGGACCAGAAACGCGAGAACGATCAGATCCGAGCGCTGGCCAACAAGATCCAGAACTTCCACGTCGAGGTGAGTCGTCGTGTGTCGTCGCTCAACACCGTGGTGGACATGATCCAGGGCGGCTGGCAGGGCGCGGCGAGCCAGGAGTACGACAAGGTGCAGCGTGAGGTGAACGTGCACCTGAAGAAGCTCCAGGACAACCTCGTCGACCTGGAAGAGGTCATGCGCATGGCCGTCAACGGGTTCGACGAGCATGAGCAGGAGCGCATCGCGGAGATCCGGAAGGTCGACAACTCCGCGGAGTCCCAGGCCCAGGCGGACGCCGGCACGAGGGGCCAGACGTACACCACCGACCGCATCACCAGCCTCGCCTGAGCCACGGAGGTCCCACGATGAGCACCGGTTTCGACCGCACAGCGATCAACTACGCCACGGTCACCCAGGCCGCGAGCGACGTCCGCAAGACGGCCACGGACCTGACGCAGGAGCTGGAAGCGCTGATGCAGGAGGTGAAGCGCGTCGCCGAGACCTGGGAGGGCGAGGCGAAGACGGCGTACGGAGACATCCAGCGCAAGAACACCACCGAGATGCAGGCCATGACCCAGCAACTCCACCTGATCGCCAGCCTCTTGGACAGGTCGGTCGTCGGCTACCAGGGCACCGACCTGGACGGCGCGAAGCGCATCCGCATGCTGATGGGCTGATACACGGCTGAGGGCCGGGGGAGACAGCGGGATGCGCTGCCTCCCCCGTGTTGATGGCCGTGTGAGTACGGCGAGGCGGCCTGCCTGTAGGGAGTTGAGGAATTCATGACGTTCGAGCAGAAATGGGCCGAGCTGCGCGCGGCGGCGGCCGAGCGGACCGCCGTGCAGATCAACAGCGTTACGGCCGAAGGCGGCCAAGGTGGTGGCGGGAAAGACCTGGTGGTCAACCGGGACGACCTCGGCGCTATCGGCAATGACGCGTATGACCTGTTGGGTCGACTGGCGAAGGAGGGCGACATGGCCCGTCCCGCCACGTTCGACGCGGCGATAGCGCTGACCAACGGGAACTTCGTGAGCGGTTCGGCCGTGCTGAAGGTGCATGACTACTGGCAGACCCACCTGAGGACCCTGCTGGATGCCTGCGCGCAGATCTCGAATCACCTCGATTACAGCAAGGCCCAGCACGCCAAGGACGAGGTGAAGATCGTGGGAGATCTGACCCGGGTATCCGCCCTCACGGAATACATGAAATAGGGCTCGGGGGAGCGCACGCTTTGCTGAAGTACGAGGACATCATCGACGCCCCGGTGGCGAAGCTGAAGGCCGCCGTCGACGACTGGTCGGAGATGGCGAAGAAGCTGGACACCCTCGCCACGGACGCTACCGACGGGATGAAGGCAAAGGCGGACAAGGCCTCTTGGGCGGGCGTCAACGCAGGGGTCACCAAGGCGTTCATCGGTAAGGCGGCCAAGGAGTTCGCGGACGCCGCGGCCGAGGCCAAGGGCGTGAAGCAGATCCTGGAAGAGGGTCACGCGGCCATCAAGAAGGCCAAGGACGACCTGATCAACATCCGGGACCACGAGGGGCCTGCGGCCGGCATCCGGGTGGACGGCAGTGGCAAGGTCACGGCGAAAAACCCGTTGTCCCAGATCCCCGCGGCGCGGCACGACCCCGACTACAGCGATCTTCTACGGGAGGAGCAGCGGAACATCGAGTCGTGGCAGGAGAGGATCGACCTCATTGTCGATAACTGCAACGACACCGACGTCGCCCTCAGAAACGCCCTTCAGGCCAATGTCACCGACCGCAAAGACTTCAGCGCTCCGACGTACACGAAGCTGGACCAGGAGGAAGCCGCCCGCGCCGCCGCTCTGGCGGGCAAGGGCCGGGACCTCACACACTCCGAACTTCAGCAGCTCAACGAACTGCTGAAGGACAACAGTAGGTCGCTGGAATTCTCCAAGGGCTTCTACGAGAAGCTCGGCCCCGAGAAGTCGCTGGCGTTCTTCGGCCAGCTCTCCACGGACACGTACGAGTTGGGAAAGGTCGACTCGCAGCGCCTCAAGGACGTCCAGCAGCTCCAGGAGAACCTCGGCCTCAACCTGGCCACCGCCTCCCACGACAAGGAATTCACCGACAAGTGGGGGCCGGAACTCCGCAAGATGGGTACCGAGCGCATTCCGCTGTCCAAGCACGACTACGGCGGTCCGTTCGGATACCAGCTGCTCGGCGGGATCATGCGGTACGGGAACTACGACGCGAAGTTCCTCAACCCGATCGCCGAACACGTGGCGCAGTTGCACGCGAAGGACCCGTACATGTTCGCCGAGAACAAGGTGGTGAACAGTCCGTTCAAGAACCCGTTCAACCCCTCCGGAGTGAACGGGGCGGGCTACGATCCGGCCACCGCCATGCTGGAAGCGCTCGGCAACAGTCCGGACGCGGCGAAAAAGTTCTTCACCGACACCCCGACCGCGTACAACGAGGACGGCACGGTCAACCACGGTGCCACGGCCGACCTCGGGAAGGACAAGGACGGCCAGGCGATCGACAACTACTTCGACTTCTTCGGCAATGAGAAGTGGGAGTCCTTCCCCGACGTCAACTCGGTTGACGAGCACAAGGCGTCTCTCGACCAGATGCCTGACGCCCTTGTCCACGCCTTGGAGGCAGCGACCCTCGGCTATCCGGCCGGACACCCGGACGCCGGCGTGGTGCGGGACGCGGACAACGCCGCGGTCATGCAGAAGGTCATGGAGAAGTACGGTGCGGACCCCGGCCTGCTGAAGGAGCACCACGAGGCGTTGGCCGACAGCCTGGGCGTGATGGGCGGCGGCTACATCGACGACATCAACTGGGCCTTGGACAAGAACGACCCGGAGAGTGTGTTCGCCCCGGGCAAGAACCCGGAGGGCCACCTCAACTTCGCGGACACTGTGGACGGTCACGGGCGGAGTATCGTCCGGGGATTCCTCAGCACCCTGGGTCAGCATCCGGATGCCTACGCGACGGTCTCGGCCGCGGAGCAGGTCTACACCCGCAGTGTGCTGGAAGGGACAGTGGGTTCGGACGGGATCAAGGAGGGCGCTGCCAGGGCGACCGTGCGCGTGGGTGCCGAGGTGCAGGGAATGCTCGACCAGTCCCGGGCGGACCAGGTGGAGGCGACGAACCTCAAGACCCACGAGGACTACGAGAAGGCGGTCGCCAAGCGAGCGGGCTGGGTCCAGTTCGGGGCCGCGGTGGGCATCGCGGCGGGCGTCGCCTTCCTGCCCGCGACGGCGGCCGTGGGCACGGCCGCTGTGCTCATCCCGCTGGCGACGGATACCGCCGCCGGCGCTGCCGAACAGGTCATCGGTCAGGTGGTCGGCGACATGTCCGAGAAATCGGTGGATGAGCACAAGGGGAAGATGGAGGACCTCACCGACGACGAGAAAGACGAGATCTACTCCGCCGGTGAGAGTATGGCGGAGGTCCCGATGGATGCTTTCCTGCGGCACAACAGCGTGGACCCCCACAGCGATGTCGCACAGGACCTCCGCGAATCGATGCTGCTCGGTTACGCAGTCGGCAACGACCGGGAGAACCAGCAAGGCCACGACCCGGAGACCGGTTGAGGCCTGTGGAGGGCCGAGGACACCTAAGGATGCGGACAGTGATCAGTCGTAGGTCAGTACGCGGGGGAATCCTCTCCGCGGCCGTGGCCGGCTCGTTGTTTCTCGGGGTCACGGGTTGTGGAGGGGACGGGGACGAGAACGGAGTTCCGGACGATTACAAGGTCGTTGCGGGGACACAACTCTGCGGTGGCGACGCCATGTCCGCCGACGCGTCCAAGGCACTGAAGGTGATCACGGGGTCGTCGCGGTTCGAGGCCTCGGCAGAGAGGTACACCATCGCGCGAGCCGCGACGACCATTGTCGAGACGTTCTATGACCCCAACGAGTATCGCGGGGACGTCTGCCGTGTTTACACGCCAACCGACACGCCGGATTTCGACCTCAGAATCACTTGGAGGCGGGTCGACACCGCTGCGACGGGCACCCCCGCCTCGGAGTTCACCGTGCTGAAGATGGGGGAGCGGGCCCTGACAGCGGCGGACAAGGCGTACGTCCAGTTCGCGTGCAAGAGCGACAAGCTGGGTGGCTCGTCCGATGAGGCCCACATCGAGATCGGCGTGGAGCACCGGGATCCATTTCATGAACCCGAGGGTGACATCAAGGCGTTGAGGAATGCCTACGCGACCGTAGCCCACTCCGTCTCGCTGGCCATGGCCAAAGAACTGCGCTGCGAGAAGAACGGCGGGCTTCCCACGAAGCCCGTGCTGGAACCCGCGTAGCCCCGAGTCGGCAACCTGAAGCCAGACCAGCCGCACTGCGGCGTGAAGCGGGCAATCGTCGCATTCGAAGGACGCGGAGACCTCTTCGCTGACGGCAGTTGCTTGTTGACTGGACGGTTGATGGCTGCTTGGGGCTGACGAGTTCAGGAGGACGGACCTTGCCCGGGTGGTTGTCCGTAGCCGTAGGGGGAGTCCGCGGTTCGCTGCGGCGGCCCGTAAGCTCCGTGTGTCTGGTGGGGGAACTGGGCCGGTTGCGTGTACATGGGTGCCAGTGTTGGTGCCGTGGGTGCCGTTGGGTGTTTACGCCGGGCGCGAATCAGGGTGACGGAAATGGCCGTGCTTAGCAAAGCAACGGCTCCTATGCCTAGACCGATCCATAGGGTCGCATTGCCATCGCTTGGGGCAGCTGTGGTGGTCTTAGGGCCATCTGCCACTTCTTCTGCCTTGTTATCCCCAGAGGGGCCGTCAGGCGTCGTTTCCTCGGTCGAAGGAGAGGCCGAAGCAGCCGCAGCGAGGTCGGGCAGCGGATACTCGTCGGCGGGTCCGGGGTCGCCAGGGTTCTGTAGCGCGATACGAGGACGAACCATGCCGTAACCGGTCGCGTTGTTCCAGGTCCACTTCTCCTTGTTGCCCTTCATCGTGTTGATCAGGACACGCAGGACCTGGTTGTTCGTCCAGGTCGGGTGTTTCGACCAGATGAGGGCGGCGGATGCCGAGGCGATGGCGGTGGCGTCGCTGGTTCCGTCGGAGTTGCAGACCTGAGTTCCGCCTAGGCACGCATGGACCATCCTCAGGGGCAGCGATGTCCACCTGCGATCCCCACTGGGAGAAAGAGCTGCGGTCAAGTGCCTCATTGATGGCTCCCACACCGATGACACCAGGTGTGGCTGCTGGGTACATAGGCTGGTTGTCTTTGTCTCCGCGGTTTCCGACACCGGCGAAGATCAATTTTGCCCTTGGTGAGGGCGTACTTCACAGCTGCAGCGAGTTCCGGCGTCCCGACGTTCTGCGTCCCCGGACTGTTTTCACTGGCCATGGAAATGTTGATGATCTGAGCTTTGGAGTCTGCCGCGAATCGGATCGCCTCTGTCATCTTTCTGGAGTACTCGGCGTTTGTATCCGCCTTTCCCCAGTCTTCGGTGGCGTACCTCATGCGGATGGGGAGGATCTGCACCCCTGGTGCGAGGCCGTAGGAGCCGTTGAGCTCCCCGCGCGCGCCCGTGGCCGCGATGAGCGCGGCTACGCCAGTGCCATGCCCTTCAAGGTCGGTTTTTTCGTCTCCGGACTGCTTCGAGTGGTTCTTACCGTCAAGGACCTGGCCTTTGAGGTCGGCCAAACTGTCATCGACTCCGGAGTCGATGACAGCAACGGTTATGCCCCGCCCGGTGCTGATCTTCCACATCTCGTCGGCCTGCATGGCATCCAGGTGCCACTGCCGGGAGCGAATTGAGTCGGCATGCGCAGGAGTTGGGGTGATACCCACCAGCAGCAGTCCGAGGGCACCTGCGACTACCGACGCGGGTCGCGCCATCTGCTTACTGATGGTTCGCATGTGCCTTCCAGGGTCGCAACCGAACGAGAAGTCAGTCCACAACTGGTGGCAGCGGGCGACGATTGCCGCGCTGCCAGGTCTCCTCGTCCTCGGTCAGATAGTCGGGTCGATCGCTGTGACGGGGGTCGCGTCGTGGTGATGACGAACTGGCCGCGTGCGCAGCTGTGCCGTTGGGGCGCTGCGTGGACCCCTGTGCAGGTGAGGTATTACCGGCATGCCGAGTGAGCTCCGATTCTCCTGGGGTGAAAGGACGGGATCCGCCATTGCCAGGCTGGTTCGGACGGTTGCCGAACATTCCGTCGGTCTCCGACGCCAGACGTCGGCCAGTGGATACACCATTGCTGTGCCTGGCACCTGAATTGCTTCCGGCAGGCATGCCAGGAGTGAGACCACGCCCCATCGCCGTATGCCCCTGCGTGCCTTCGCCGATGACGGTCCCCCTCGGGAGGGCCCCGGTCGGACGGCCTGAGGTAGGGGGCACAGGGCGTCCCCCCACGATTCCGGTCTCGCGCGGCAAGCGAGCACTGCCGTTGGCCATGCCCTGACCCGGCTGGAACGGTGCGCGAGTGGCCGACGGAACGCGGCCCGGGGTATTTGGCCCAGTGCCGGTCCTGTCGTTGAAGGGCGGGATCCCGACCGGTTGCGAGGGAAGACGTGTGTCGGGACGCTCTGACCCGCCAGGGATAACCGGAGGCTGGGTGAGGTCTGGCCCTGGGGATTTCGGGAGAGTGTTCAGGCCGTCAAGACCCATGGTGACCGGCTCAGAACGAGAAATCCGTTCCTTGCCCGGCACAGTTGGGGTCGACTGCGAAGTGGATTCGCGTTCGCGGCCGTTGAGACCAGAAGCAGTGGGTGAACCTGT
Source organism: Streptomyces sp. NPDC034049 (assembly GCF_055575575.1). Taxonomy (NCBI): domain Bacteria; kingdom Bacillati; phylum Actinomycetota; class Actinomycetes; order Kitasatosporales; family Streptomycetaceae; genus Streptomyces; species Streptomyces sp. NPDC034049. Next base: position 16,121 of record NZ_JBVISJ010000011.1, on the reverse strand, counting down.
TCCGTTGCCACTTCCACCGGACAGAGAAGTGGTCGATTCGTACTGATTACCACCGCCCGTCCACTCACCACGGTTCATGCTCTTTGCTGGCGGCACAAACGTAGGCGGCTCCACCCCATTAACCTGCGCAGCCGACTGCTGATAAGTCTGCGCCAGCTTCCGCATCTGCTGGGCCGCCTCGTACCGGGCCGCGTCGATGCGGCCCTGTGCCGCTGTCGCGTCGGACTGGGCGGTCTGGGCCAGTTTCCGGGCGTCGGGGTCGTTGCGGGCGCCGGGCTCCTTCGTCGCCGCGAGGGACTTCTCCGCGGTCCGCAGGTCCGCCTGCGCGGCCGTGGTCTCGGAGGTGTCCGGCATGACCGCCTTCGCCTCCGCGATCGCCTGGGACACGATGCCCATCCACCGGGAGGCCACCTCGGCGTACTCACCGAGATGCAGCGTGGCGCTCGCCGTCTGCCCACCCTACTCGCGGAAGGTGTCGCCGGCCTCGCCCTGCCACTCCAGGCCCTTGACGTACGTCATCAGGTCGTCGCCGATCTTGGTGATCGTCGAGGCGGCCCTGGAGAGCTTGGCGGCGAGATCGTAGGCGCTCTCGGAGTTCGCCGAGTTGAGCATGGCCACCAGCTGGGCGTGGGTCATCGACTCGAAGTCGGTGTGCTGGGGCATGGGTTGTCTGCGCGCGGGCTGCTCGCTCATTACAGGCCCTTCTCCTCTTCGGAGATCTCAGCGACCGGCTTGTCCTGGCGCCGCGCGTACGGATCCCGGTCGACGTCGTAGTACTTGTCGACCTCCGCGTTGACCGCCCACATCCGCGCCTTGATGTCCTCGTCCAGATTCTCGAAGCCCACCCGGGACGCGTGCACGGCCAGCCCCACTCCCTCGATCTGCGCGCTGAGCGCCTTCGAGAGGTTCTCCAACTCGTCGTGGACGATGGCGTACGACTCGTAGAGGAACTGTGCTTCCTTGAAGTCGGCGGACCCCAGCTGGGCACGGGTGAGGCGGTCCTGGCCGACCTTGTCGGGAGAGGCTTCGGACTTGCCCAGCACGATCAGCAGGTCGTCGACGCGCTTCTTGAAGTCCTTCATGGCGTCGTGCTGGATGTCCAGTGCCATCTGGGGGTTCACGCCGTACAGGCTGTCGAAGGACTTCCCGGTGTCCGGCGCGGCGCCCCCGCCGCATTGCGGGCGATGATGAACTTGACGCCCACGTCACGCGCGAAGGGCAGATGCTCCACGAGGCCCGACAGCGGGTTCCCGGAGTTCGTGGCGACCAGTTCGTAGTCGTCGACGATGACGAACAGCTGCGGACCGCTCCACCAGCTGCGGTCACGCAACTGCCGCGGGGTGATGTCGGGCTTGGGCGCGTGCATCTCCATGAACTGCCGAATGGCATCCATGTGGACGTCCATCGCGGACGCCATCGGCGCGTACTCCAGCAAATGGTCCTCGGAGACCGCCTCCAGCATCGTCCTGCGGTAGTCACCGACGACGATCCGGGCCTCCGAGGGCGTGTACCGCTCGGCGATCTGCTTCGCGATCAGCCGCAGCAGGTTCGTCTTGCCGGACTCGCTCTCCCCGAAGACCAGGAAGAAGGGGTCCGTGTCGAAGTCGATGAACACCGGTTCGAGGTTTGCCTCGTCGATGCCGATCGCGATGCCGTGCTGCGGGAACTCGAAGCCCTTGGGCAGCTGATCGGCCGGCAGCCTGCGCGGCAGCAGACGGACCGTCGGGGCCGCGGGGCCCTGCCAGTTGCCCTCGACCGCCCGCACCAGCTGGGCCGTGGCATCCGACAGACCTTCCGCGTCCGAGGAGGAGTCGATACGCGGCAGCGCCGTCATGAAGTGCAACTTCTCCGCCACCTGACCACGGCCCGGCACGCCCGCCGGGACGTTCGCCGCCACCCTGCGGTCGAACTCGGAGTCCATGACATCACCGAGGCGCAGCTCCAGCCGGCCCAGGATCTGGTCCTTGAGTGCGGACCGCACCTCCATGTAGCGCGAGGCGGAGAGGACGACATGGATGCCGTAGCCGAGTCCGCGCCCCGCGATGTCGTGGACGATGCCTTCGAGACCCTCGTAGTCGCCCTTGAAGTGGCCCCAGCCGTCGATGACCAGGAAGACGTCGCCCCAGGCCTCGCCGGGCAGTTCGCCCGCCGCGCGCCTGCGACGGTACGTGCCGATGGAGTCGATGCCGTTCGTGCGGAACAGCTGCTCGCGGCGGTTGAGGATGCCCGCCACCTCCGCGACCGTACGGCGGACCCGCTCGGGGTCCAGCCGGGAGGCGACCCCGCCGACGTGCGGCAGGTCCGACAGACCTCCGGGCCGGCGGCTCGGTACGCACCGGACACATACGCCGCCTTGAAGCGGGTCATCTCGTCCGTACCGAACTTCAGATACCCGGAACCGGGCACGGACGGCAGGTGGTAGGCGTCCGGAACCCCCAGCGCGGCCCGCGACTCCGCGGCAGAGAAGGTCCGCAGGCCGATGCGGTACGACAGGTACGTGTCCAGCCCGCGCAGCCGGCCCTCCTCCAGGCGCTGCGAGGCGAGCAGCAGATGCACCCCCAGGGAGCGGCCGATGCGGCCGATCTGGATGAACATGTCGATGAAGTCGGGCTTGGCCGTGAGGAGTTCGCTGAACTCGTCGATCACGAGGACGAGCGAGGCCAGCGGCTCCAGCGGCGCGCCGGCGGCCCGCGCCTTCTCGTAGCCGTGGATGCCCGCGTGGTTGCCCGCCGAGCGCAGCAGTTCCTGACGGCGCTGGAGTTCGCCGCGGATCGCGTCGCCCATGCGGTCGACGAGGGTCAGGTCGTCGGAGAGGTTGGTGATGACGGCGGCGACGTGCGGCATCTGGGACATGCCGGCGAAGGTGGCGCCGCCCTTGAAGTCCGCGAGGACGAAGTTCAGTGTCTCGGAGGAGTGGGTGACCGCGAGACCCAGCACCAGGGTGCGCAGCAGCTCCGACTTGCCGGATCCGGTCGCGCCCACGCACAGGCCGTGCGGGCCCATACCGTCCTGCGCTGCCTCCTTGAGGTCCAGCATCACCGGGCCGGCCGTCCTCGCCGACCCCGATGGGCACCCGCAGCCGCTCCGGCGTCGACCGCGGCCGCCAGGTGCGGGTGACCTCCACGGAGGCGGCGTCGCCGAGGCCGAGCAGATCGGTGAAGTCCAGGTTGGCGAGCAGCGGTTCGTCGTCGTTCCCGCCGCCCATGCGCAGGGGGGCGAGCTGCCGGGCGAGGGCCTCGGCCGCGGGCAGGGACAGTCCGTCGGGCGTGCCCTCGTAGACGACGTCGGCACCGGCGTCCAGCAACAGCCGGTCCGGTCGTACGACGATGGAGAGGCCACCGCGGGGCTGGTCGAGCTCGCCCGGGACCACCTCGACGATCGTCACGCCCTGGAGGCCCTCGGCTGCCGCGAAGGCCGAGGTCGGCGGAACGATGCCACCGTCGAGCACCACCACGATGTGCGGCTGGTCCAGCACCGGCTGGCCGTCCCGGCTGAAGCGGGGGCGGCCTTCGAGGCGGGCCGACAGCAACTGCTCCAGTTCGCCGAGGTCGTCACCGAACAGCCGCCGGGTGCCGGCGCCGTCGAACTGCCCCGTCAACTGGCTGTGCGGCAGCCACTTGGTCCAGTCCCAGCGGCCGACCGCGTTCGGGGCGGCGACCACGGCCAGCAGCAGATCGTCGGGGGAGTGGAGGGTGGTGAGCTGGGCGACCAGGGCGCGCGCCGAGGCCTCAACGCTCTGCGGTTCGCCGGACACCGTCACGTGGTAGAAGGCGCGCATCGACACGGCGACCGGCAGCCCGTCCAGCTGTCCGTGCACGGCGAGGAAGCGCTGCATGGCGCCGGCGCACAGGGGTTCCAGCTCGTCCACGGGTGCGGTCTCGGGAGCCACCAGGGGAGAGGCCAACTGCTGTGGGCCCAGGCCGATCCGCGCCTGCCCGAAGTCCGCGTCCCCGACACGGCGCTCCCACACGCGGCTGCCCTCGGCGACCACCGACCACAACTGCTCGGGAGAGGGGTGCAGATACAGCTGCGCGTCGCGCTGCCTCAGGCCGGTCCTGCGGACCGTACGCCGGCTCGTGGCACCCCGACAGCCGTATCGACGTCGCCCTCCCGGTGGACATCACCATCGCCGACATCTACCCGGAGATCCTGCGGCTGACGGGCCAGACACAGCCGGTCGGCACCCCCACCGGATACCACCTCGTGCGCCGTGACGGCACCGCTCTCGACGGCGCCCGTTCACTGGCCGACGAACGGGTGCTCGACGGCGAGGTCCTGAGCCTGCGCCCCTTCGCCGAGTCGCTGCCACCCGCCGTCCACGACGACGTCTCCGACGCGGTCGCCTCCGCGGTCGTCCGCGACCGCCGTCTGTGGAGCGACGACGTGCTGCGCGTCGCCGGACTGATCGGCGGCGCCCTGCTCCTGCTGCTCGTCGCCTTCCTGCTCCGGCAGGCGGACCCGGTCCGCCACGACATGAGCGGCCCGCCCGGCATCGTCGCGGGCGTCCTCGGCGTGCTCCTGACCGCGTTCGCCGCCGTACGCACACGGGTGTACGGCGATCGCGTCGCCGCGGCGGCCATGGGCCTCGCGGCTCTGCCCCTGCTCCTCCTCGCGGGCTCCGCGATCGTCGGCCCGGCGGACGGACACGGGCCGGGCAGGCTCCAGTTCATGCTCGGCTGCGTGGCGGTGCTGGTCGCGTCCGTCGCCCTCGTCGCGCTCGCCCCGGGCGGCGACGCCGTGTTCGTGGCCAGCACCTTCGCGGCGGCGGTCGGCGCCGTGGCCACCTTCGTCGCGATCGTCACCGGGGGTTCCGCCACCGACATCGCCGCGGTGTGCGCCCCGCTCGCCATCGGCCTGGTCGCCTTCCTCCCCGGCCTGTCCGCCCGCTTCGCGCGGCTGCCGATCGGTTACGCCTCGCCGCGCTCCGCCACGTACGAGGACTTCGACCCGGACCCTGCCCAGGGCCCGGACACCGAACCCCTCGACGCCGAGCGCATCGCCGCACAGGCCCGGCGCGGACACGAGATGCTGCTGGGCCTCGTCGGCGGCACGTCCGTCGTGGTGGTCGCCTCCACCGCCGTGCTCGGTTTCTCCGACGACCTGTGGGGTCAGCTGCTGGGCCTCGCCGCCGGTCTCGCCATGCTGATCCGGGCCCGTCTGTTCCGCTACACCTCGCAGGTGGTCTGCGCCCTCGTCGCCGGTGTCGCGGCCCTCGCGCTCCTGCTGGCCGGGCTCGCGCTGAACCCGCCGGCGGAGGCCCTCACCGAGTTCGTGCTCCACGACGACCGGGGGGCCCTGGACCTCCGCACCATCTGGCTCACGGCCGCCGTCGCCGCGGGAGCCGCGCTGCTCACCGCGATCGGCCTGATCATCCCCCAGAAGGGACTCTCCCCCTTCTGGGGCCGCCTCCTCGACATCGCCGAGGCGTTCGTTCTGCTCACCCTGGTCCCGCTGTGCCTGGCGGTCCTGGGCGTCCTCACGACGGTCCGGTCGCTGACCGGCTGAGGGGGCCCGACCGCACGGCCGAGAGCGTCCCACCAGCCTGGTACCCTTGCTGCGGCCGTCTGTGTTCGCACCCGGGCTCCCTGAGGGGATCCGGAGACCGCGCCGACGGATCCCGCCACCAGAGTCACGTAAGCCCCCCTGAGAAGCAGACCAGGGGCACTCGGTGGCATCAATGAGACTCATGAGGAGTATCGCGTGTCGCTCGACGCCGCTACGAAGAAGCAGATCATCAGCGAGTTCGGTACCAAGGAGGGCGACACCGGCTCCCCCGAGGTCCAGGTCGCGATGCTTTCCCGCCGTATCTCGGACCTGACCGAGCACCTCAAGACCCACAAGCACGACCACCACTCCCGCCGTGGTCTGCTGATCCTGGTCGGTCAGCGTCGCCGTCTGCTGCAGTACCTCGCCAAGAAGGACATCCAGCGCTTCCGTGCGCTGGTCGACCGCCTCGGCATCCGCCGCGGTGCGGCGGGCGCCAAGTAGGACGCCGTGCAGGGGAGCGGTTCCCGGGAGAATGGGGACCGCTCCCTTTGCTGTACGCATCCGCACGGCGCCCGCCGGCCCCCGGCGCGATCACGCCGGAAGGGGGCGCGCGGCCCCGCCGTACGCGGGACGTACGGGCGGGAACGTGCGGAGTGTCACCACCCCTTTGTAGTGTGGTAGCACAACGCAAGAGGCACGACACAGCGTGAGGACGCCCGGGCACGGGCGTTCCACGCACACACCGAACGAGGAGAAGCGCACCTCGCCGCCGCCGGTCCTCGGTAGTGGCCCCCGGGGAATTGCGACCCCCGAGGGCTTCGATCGAAGACCGGCCCGCACCAGACGGCGCGCTTCTCCGCCACCGTCCCCCTGCCACACGGGCGGGACCAGGGACGAAGACGAGGAGAATTTGCTAGTGGAGAACGAGACCCACTACGCCGAGGCCGTCATCGACAACGGTTCCTTCGGCACCCGCACCATCCGCTTCGAGACGGGCCGTCTGGCCAAGCAGGCCGCCGGCTCCGCCGTCGCGTACCTGGACGACGACACCATGGTGCTGTCGGCCACCACCGCCTCCAAGAACCCCAAGGACCAGCTCGACTTCTTCCCCCTCACGGTGGACGTCGAGGAGCGGATGTACGCCGCCGGCAAGATCCCCGGCAGCTTCTTCCGCCGTGAGGGCCGTCCCTCCGAGGACGCCATCCTCACCTGCCGCCTCATCGACCGCCCGCTGCGCCCGTCCTTCAAGAAGGGCCTGCGCAACGAGATCCAGGTCGTCGCCACGATCATGGCGCTCAACCCCGACCACCTGTACGACGTCGTGGCGATCAACGCCGCCTCCGCGTCCACGCAGCTGGCGGGTCTGCCCTTCTCCGGCCCGATCGGCGGCGTCCGCGTCGCGCTGATCAACGGCCAGTGGGTGGCCTTCCCGACGCACTCCGAGCTCGAGGACGCCGTCTTCGACATGGTCGTCGCGGGCCGCACCCTGGAGGACGGCGACGTCGCGATCATGATGGTCGAGGCCGAGGCCACCGAGAAGACCATCCAGCTGGTCAAGGGCGGCGCCGAGGCGCCGACCGAGGAGGTCGTCGCCGCCGGTCTGGACGCCGCGAAGCCCTTCATCAAGGTCCTCTGCAAGGCCCAGGCCGACCTCGCCGCGAAGGCCGCCAAGCCCACCGGCGAGTTCCCGATCTTCCTCGACTACCAGGACGACGTCCTGGAGGCCCTCACGGCCGCCGTCAAGGACGAGCTCGCCCAGGCGCTCACCATCGCCGGCAAGCAGGAGCGCGAGTCCGAGCTGGACCGCGTCAAGGCGCTCGCCGCCGAGAAGCTGCTCCCGCAGTTCGAGGGCCGCGAGAAGGAGATCTCCGCCGCGTACCGCTCGCTGACCAAGTCCCTGGTCCGTGAGCGCGTCATCAAGGAGAAGAAGCGCATCGACGGCCGCGGCGTCACGGACATCCGTACGCTCGCCGCCGAGGTCGAGGCCATCCCGCGTGTGCACGGCTCCGCCGTGTTCGAGCGTGGCGAGACCCAGATCCTGGGCGTCACCACCCTCAACATGCTCCGCATGGAGCAGCAGCTGGACACCCTCTCCCCGGTGACCCGCAAGCGCTACATGCACAACTACAACTTCCCGCCGTACTCCACCGGCGAGACCGGCCGCGTCGGCTCCCCGAAGCGCCGCGAGATCGGCCACGGCGCCCTCGCCGAGCGCGCCCTCGTCCCGGTCCTGCCGACGCGCGAGGAGTTCCCCTACGCGATCCGCCAGGTGTCCGAGGCGCTCAGCTCCAACGGCTCGACCTCCATGGGCTCGGTCTGCGCCTCCACCATGTCGCTGCTGAACGCCGGTGTGCCGCTGAAGGCCCCCGTCGCCGGTATCGCCATGGGCCTGATCTCCCAGGAGATCGAGGGCGAGACGCACTACGTCACCCTCACCGACATCCTCGGTGCGGAGGACGCCTTCGGCGACATGGACTTCAAGGTCGCCGGCACCAAGGAGTTCGTCACCGCCCTCCAGCTCGACACCAAGCTGGACGGCATCCCGGCCTCCGTCCTGGCCGCCGCCCTCAAGCAGGCCCGTGACGCCCGCCTCCACATCCTCGACGTGATGATGGAAGCGATCGACACGCCGGACGAGATGTCCCCGAACGCCCCGCGGATCATCACCGTCAAGATCCCCGTGGACAAGATCGGCGAGGTCATCGGCCCCAAGGGCAAGATGATCAACCAGATCCAGGAGGACACCGGCGCCGACATCACGATCGAGGACGACGGCACGATCTACATCGGCGCGGTCGACGGACCGTCCGCCGAGGCCGCCCGCGCCACGATCAACGGCATCGCCAACCCGACCATGCCGGAGGTCGGCGAGCGCTACCTGGGCACGGTCGTGAAGACGACCACCTTCGGTGCGTTCGTGTCGCTACTCCCGGGCAAGGACGGTCTGCTGCACATCTCGCAGATCCGTAAGCTCGCCGGCGGCAAGCGCGTGGAGAACGTCGAGGACGTCCTCGGCGTGGGCGCGAAGGTCCAGGTCGAGATCGCCGAGATCGACTCCCGCGGCAAGCTCTCCCTGATCCCCGTGATCGAGGGCGAGGACGGTTCTGAGGACAAGAAGGACGACGGCGACAAGTGACGTCCCGTAGCTCCAAGGCGACGGCCCGCACCTCCACGGAGGCGCGGGCCGTCGCCCGTACCCAAACCCTGATCAAGGGCAGAGACGGCATCGGCACGGTCCGCAAGACCACCCTCCCGGGCGGCCTGCGCATCGTCACCGAGACCCTGCCGTCCGTGCGCTCCGCCACCTTCGGCATCTGGGCGCACGTCGGCTCCCGCGACGAGACACCCGCGCTGAACGGCGCCACGCACTATCTGGAGCACCTGCTCTTCAAGGGCACCGCCCGCCGCAGCGCGCTCGACATATCGTCCGCGATCGACGCGGTCGGCGGCGAGATGAACGCGTTCACGGCAAAGGAGTACACGTGCTACTACGCGCGCGTGCTCGACACCGACCTGCCGCTGGCCATCGACACGGTCTGCGACATGCTCACCGGCTCGCTCATCCGTGAGGAGGACGTCGACGTCGAACGCGGCGCCATCCTCGAGGAGATCGCGATGACCGAGGACGACCCGGGCGACTGTGTGCACGACCTGTTCGCGCACACCATGTTCGGCGACACCCCGCTCGGCCGCCCGGTCCTCGGCACCGTCGACACGGTCAACGCCCTCAGCGCCGACCGCATCCGCCGGTTCTACAAGAAGCACTACGACCCCACCCACCTGGTGGTCGCCTGCGCCGGCAACATCGACCACAACAAGGTCGTACGCCAGGTCCGTGCCGCCTTCGAGAGCGCCGGCGCCCTCACCCGCGCCGACGCCACCCCGATCGCCCCGCGCCACGGCAGCCGCAGCCTCCGTACGGCGGGCCGTGTCGAGCTGATCGGCCGCAAGACCGAGCAGGCGCACGTCGTCCTCGGCATGCCCGGCCTCTCCCGCACCGACGAGCGCCGCTGGGCCCTCGGCGTCCTCAACACCGCACTGGGCGGCGGCATGTCCTCCCGCCTCTTCCAGGAGGTCCGGGAGAAGCGCGGCCTCGCCTACAGCGTGTACTCGTACACGTCAGGCTTCGCCGACTGCGGCCTCTTCGGGGTGTACGCCGGCTGCCGCCCGTCCCAGGTCCACGACGTGCTCAAGATCTGCCGCGACGAACTCGACCAGGTCGCCGAGCACGGGCTGCCCGACGAGGAGATCGAGCGCGCCATCGGACAGCTCCGCGGCTCCACGGTCCTCGGCCTGGAGGACACCGGCGCGATCATGAACCGCATCGGCAAGAGCGAGCTGTGCTGGGGCGAGCAGATGTCCGTCGACGAGATGCTGACCCGGATCGCCATGGTGACCCCGGACGAGATCCGTGCCGTGGCCCGCGAGATCCTGGGCCGGCGCCCCTCCCTGTCGGTGATCGGCCCGCTCAAGGACAAACAGGCGTCCCGTCTGCACGAAGCCGTCGCCTAACCCCAGTTAAGGAACCAAGCAATGAGCAAGCTGCGCGTGGCGGTCCTCGGTGCCCGGGGCCGTATCGGCTCCGAGGCCGTACGGGCCGTCGAGGCCGCCGAGGACATGGAGCTGGTCGCCGCCCTGAGCCGGGGCGACAAGCTGGAGACGCTGGCGGAGACCGGCGCCCAGGTGGTCGTCGAACTGACCACGCCCGACTCGGTCATGGACAACCTCGACTACTGCGTGCGCCACGGCATCCACGCGGTCGTCGGTACGACGGGCTGGACCGACGAGCGCCTCGCGCAGCTGAACGGCTGGTTGGCCGGCTCTCCGGAGACCGGTGTGCTCATCGCGCCCAACTTCTCCATCGGCGCCGTCCTGACCATGAAGTTCGCGCAGATCGCCGCCCCGTACTTCGAGTCCGTCGAGGTCGTCGAACTGCACCACCCGAACAAGGTCGACGCCCCCAGCGGCACCGCCACCCGCACCGCCCAGCTCATCGCCGAGGCCCGCCGCGCGGCCGGCACCGCCCCGGCGCCGGACGCCACGGCCACGGCCCTGGAGGGCGCGCGGGGCGCCGACGTCGACGGTGTCCCCGTCCACGCCGTCCGTCTCCGGGGCCTCCTCGCCCACCAGGAGGTCCTGCTCGGCGGCGAGGGCGAGACCCTGACGGTCCGTCATGACTCCCTGCACCACAGCAGCTTCATGCCGGGCATCCTGCTCGGCGCCCGCCGCGTGGTGACCACCCCGGGGCTCACCTTCGGCCTCGAACACTTCCTCGACCTGGGCTGACAGGACCAAGGAACGTCATGCGCGCGAAGATCACCTACGCCGTCACGGCAGCCGTCCTGGTCGTCTACTTCGTCCTGGTCGGCAGCCGCGGGATCCTGCTCATAGAGACCGGCACACCGGTCACGATCGCCTTCGGCGTGGCCGTGCTCGTCCTGCCGGCCATCGGTCTCTGGTTCCTCTGGAAGAACACCCAGTTCGTCCGCAGGGCCAACCAGCTCGCCGCCGAACTCGACGCCGAAGGGGGCCTCCCCGTCGACGAGTTGAAGCGCACCCCGAGCGGCCGCATCGACCGTGACTCGGCCGACGAGGTCTTCGCGCAGCGCAAGGCGGAGACCGAGGACGCGCCCGACGACTGGCGCACCTGGTTCCGGCTCGCCGTCGCCTACCACGACGCCCGCGACACACCCCGGGCCCGCAAGGCCATGCAGCGCGCCATCGCCCTCCACGACGGCAGACCGGCGCCGACCGCCTGACCCGGCGCACCTCCGCACAGCGGTGAGGGGCCGGTCCGCACCCGCGGACCGGCCCCTCACGGCCGTCGTCGACCCTTCGGTGACCTCGGCGTGCGACTACGCGGCGGGCCCGTACTCCGCAGCCCACGCCTCGATGATGTCGGCCGCCCGCTCGAAGGCCTCCGTACGCGCCAGGAAGTCGGCGTTGTGCGTGGTCATCAGCGGCGTCACGTACTCCTGCACACGGTCCCTGCGGACGAGGAGCAGCGCCTGCCCCTGCACGGAGCGCGGCAGCCCGAGCCAGCGCACCGGCTGCTGCACGGTGCGCACCGAGACGCTCGCCTCCCAGGACGCCGTACGGGTCCGGAAGAAGCCCACCTGCCGTACGCCGCGTGCGCTCACCCAGATGCCGACCCGCAGCAGCCGCAGGGCGCAGCCGATGATGAACAGTGCCCCGCCGAAGCAGATCGCGCCCGTCTGCGGTGTCTCGGCCGCCGCGATGATGACCGCGGCGACCAGCACGTACGAGGCGAGCAGCAGCAGCAGCGCGGCCGCGCCGACCCGCCACGGGCCGGGCCGGTAGGGACGCCGCCAGCGGTCGCGGTCCTCGAACGGCAGCGCCTCGTCCACCACCTGGTCGAAGGCGCGGTCGGCGGTCAGGAAGGGCAGGGGCACGGCTGATCCTCACTCGATCCACGCACAGCTATCGCCGGGTGAGGCTACCGAGCCGGACCCCGCCCCACCACTCGCGGGGGTCCAACGGGGGCACAAGAGGGTGCAACCCGGGGCATCCGGGCCCCTTGTCGGTGTCGGCCCGTAGAGTGGGCGCCGCCCGAGAGCAGCCATGGGAAGGACCCTCCGAGCCGTGACCGACACCCCCGTCGACGATCTCAAGCCCAGCTTCCGCAGCGATGTCACCGTCGAGTTGGTGAAGCACAGCGCCGCCGACTCGGACGTGCTCTGGGCCGCCCGCGTCTCCACCGCCGGCGAGCAGTCCCTGGAGGAGCTGCAGAAGGACCCCGAGCGCTCCAAGGGCCTCATCAACTACCTCATGCGGGACCGGCACGGCAGCCCCTTCGAGCACAACTCGATGACCTTCTTCATCAGCGCCCCGATCTTCGTCTTCCGCGAGTTCATGCGCCACCGGGTGGGCTGGTCGTACAACGAGGAGTCCGGGAGGTACCGGGAGCTCCAGCCCGTCTTCTACGTCCCGGACGAGGCCCGCAAGCTCGTCCAGGAGGGCCGTCCCGGCAAGTACGTCTTCGTGGAGGGCACCCAGGCCCAGCAGGAGCTGGTCGGGCGGGTCATGGAGGACTCGTACGTCTACGCGTACGAGGCGTACCAGGAGATGCTGGCCGCCGGGGTCGCCCGCGAGGTGGCCCGCTCGGTCCTCCCGGTCGGGCTCTTCTCCTCGATGTACGCCACCTGCAACGCCCGCTCGCTGATGCACTTCCTCGGCCTGCGCACCCAGCACGAGCTCGCCAGGGTCCCGTCCTTCCCGCAGCGCGAGATCGAGATGGTGGGGGAGCGGATGGAGACCGAGTGGGCGAGGCTCATGCCGCTCACCCACGCGGCGTTCAACGCGAACGGCAGGGTCGCGCCGTAGCGAACCGTCGACTTTCGGCCAGGCACAGATGTGCGGGTCAGCCGAGCGAAGTGTCCGTATTGCGGCATTTCGAGAAGTTCATCTAGCCTGATCAAACGGACCCGGCACTGCTTGAACCCCCGAGCAGGCAGTGCCGGGCTCCGCATTTGTCCGGACTTTTCCTGCCCCCCGAGGGCAGACCGCGTCCTGAGCAGCGAGTAGCGTGTTACCCATGGCTCCGACCTCGACTCCGCAGACCCCCTTCGGGCGGGTCCTCACCGCCATGGTCACGCCCTTCACGGCGGACGGCGCACTCGACCTCGACGGCGCGCAGCGGCTCGCCACCCATCTGGTGGACGCAGGCAACGACGGCCTGGTGGTCAACGGCACCACCGGCGAGTCCCCCACCACCAGTGACGCGGAGAAATCGGACCTGGTACGAGCCGTCCTCGAAGCCGTCGGCGACCGCGCCCACATCATCGCCGGCGTCGGCACCAACGACACCCACCACAGCATGGGGCTGGCCCGCGCCGCAGAGAAGGTCGGCGCCCACGGCCTCCTCGTCGTCACGCCGTACTACAACAAGCCCCCGCAGGAGGGCCTGTACCGCCACTTCAAGGCGATCGCCGACGCCGCCAACCTCCCGGTCATGCTCTACGACATCCCGGGCCGCAGCGGTGTCCCGATCGACACGGAGACGATCGTCCGGCTCGCCGAGCACCCGCGCGTCGTCGCCAACAAGGACGCCAAGGGCGACCTCGGCCGGGCCAGCTGGGCCATCGCCCGCTCCGGCCTCGCCTGGTACTCCGGCGACGACATGCTGAACCTCCCGCTGCTCTCGGTCGGCGCGGTCGGCTTCGTCTCCGTCGTCGGCCACGTCGTCACCCCCGAGCTGCGCGCCCTCGTCGAGGCGTACGCCTCCGGTGACGTCCAGAAGGCCACCGAGATCCACCAGAAGCTGCTCCCGGTCTTCACCGGCATGTTCCGCACCCAGGGCGTGATGACCACCAAGGCAGCGCTCACCCTCCAGGGCCTGCCCGCCGGACCGCTGCGCGCCCCCATGGTGGAACTTTCGCCCGAGGAGACGGCCCAGCTCAAGATCGATCTTGGTGCCGGCGGGGTACAGCTCTAACACCGGACTTCGCCACGCGCGACAACCAGACTTCACAACTGAATAGGCAGGACGAAAGCTCCTGCATCCACATCCACAACTGCTTTTGCACGAACGTCATGCGCGCCACGTGCCACAGAGGTACGTGGCGTGCGTGGTGAGGAGAGTCTTTTGAGTCATCCGCATCCTGAACTCGGCCCGCCGCCGCCGCTCCCGGAAGGTGGCCTCCGGGTCACCCCCCTGGGGGGCCTGGGCGAGATCGGCCGGAACATGACCGTCTTCGAATACGGCGGCCGGCTGCTGATCGTCGACTGCGGGGTGCTCTTCCCCGAGGAGGAGCAGCCCGGAATCGACCTGATCCTGCCGGACTTCTCGTCCGTCAGGGACCGCCTCGACGACATCGAGGGCATCGTCCTCACGCACGGCCACGAGGACCACATCGGCGCTGTCCCGTATCTGCTGCGCGAGAAGCCCGACATCCCGCTGATCGGCTCCAAGCTGACCCTCGCCCTGATCGAGGCGAAGCTCCAGGAGCACCGCATCCGCCCGTACACCCTGGAGGTGGCCGAGGGGAACCGCGAGCGCATCGGCCCCTTCGACTGCGAGTTCGTCGCGGTCAACCACTCCATCCCGGACGCCCTCGCCGTGGCCATCCGCACCCCCGCGGGCATGGTGGTCCACACGGGCGACTTCAAGATGGACCAGCTCCCGCTGGACAACCGCCTCACCGATCTCCACGCGTTCGCACGGCTGAGCGAAGAGGGCATCGACCTCCTTCTCTCCGACTCCACGAACGCGGAGGTGCCGGGGTTCGTTCCTCCCGAGCGCGACATCTCCAACGTCCTGCGGCAGGTGTTCGGCGGCGCCCGGAAGCGGATCATCGTGGCCAGCTTCGCCAGCCACATCCACCGCATCCAGCAGATCCTCGACGCCGCCCACGAGTACGGCCGCCGGGTCGCCTTCGTCGGCCGCTCGATGGTCCGGAACATGGGCATCGCGAGAGACCTGGGCTATCTGAAGGTCCCGCCGGGCCTGGTCGTGGACGTCAAGACGCTCGACGACCTCCCGGACCACGAGATCGTCCTCGTCTGCACGGGATCACAGGGTGAGCCGATGGCGGCCCTGTCCCGCATGGCCAACCGGGACCACCAGATCCGCATCGTCCAGGGCGACACGGTGATCCTGGCCTCGTCGCTGATCCCCGGCAACGAGAACGCGGTCTACCGCGTCATCAACGGCCTGACCCGCTGGGGCGCCAACGTCGTCCACAAGGGCAACGCCAAGGTCCACGTCTCCGGACACGCCTCGGCCGGCGAACTGCTGTACTTCTACAACATCTGCCGCCCGAAGAACCTGATGCCGGTGCACGGCGAATGGCGCCATCTGCGCGCCAACGCGGAACTGGGCGCTCTGACCGGCGTCCCGCACGACCGCATCGTCATCGCCGAGGACGGCGTGGTCGTCGACCTCATCGAGGGCAAGGCCAAGATCTCGGGCAAGGTCCAGGCCGGATATGTGTACGTCGACGGCCTCTCCGTCGGTGACGTGGGCGAGCCGGCGCTCAAGGACCGCAAGATCCTGGGAGACGAGGGCATCATCTCCGTCTTCGTCGTCGTGGACTCCTCCACAGGCAAGATCACCGGTGGTCCGCACATCCAGGCCCGTGGCTCAGGCATCGACGACTCCGCGTTCAGCGCGGTCGCGCCGAAGATCGCCGAGGTCCTGGAGCGGTCGGCACAGGACGGGGTCGTCGAGCCCCACCAGCTGCAGCAACTCATCCGCCGCACCCTCGGCAAGTGGGTCTCCGACACCTACCGCCGCAGGCCGATGATCCTGCCTGTGGTGGTTGAGGTCTGACCGACCGTCAGCGCCTGCTCCGGGGCGGGGCTCCTCGATTTGCATCGGGGCGCCCCGCTCCAGTACGTTTACGGCTCCGCCCAGGGGGGAACCCGGCGCAACTGATGCGCCAGGAGCCACTCCGGACCGGGTGGAAATTCCGACTCAGAACCTCTGATAAAGTCGGAACCGCCGGAAAGGGAAACGCGGAAGCGGAAACCTGGAAAGCACCGAGGAAATCGGATCGGAAAAGGATCTGATAGAGTCGAAAACGCAAGACCGAAGGGAAACTGCCCGGAGGAAAGCCCGAGAGTAGCTTGGGTGAGTACAAAGGAAGCGTCCGTTCCTTGAGAACTCAACAGCG